>NZ_CP084472.1:2054575-2739433 GCF_020405225.1 Natrinema sp. DC36 | reverse complement strand
CGACCGACTATCGGTACGCGGCGGGAGCGCGGCGCTTCGAGGTCGGCACTGCGAGCCCCGCACCGTACGCCGGACTGACGGAGGCGATCACGGTCTTGACGGAGATCGGACTCGAAACGATCCAACGGCGAATCGAACGCCTCACCGATCGACTCAAAGCGGGCGTTCCGAACGACCGACTACTGAGTCCCCGCTCCTACGAGTCCGGACTGGTGACGATCGCCGTCGACGACCCCGAGCGGACCGTCGAGCGACTCGCCGACCGAGAACTCGTCGTCAGGTCCCTCCCGAAACCGGACGCGATTCGCGCGTCCATCCACGCGTTCAACAGCCGAGCCGACGTGGATGCGCTGCTCGAGGCGCTCGAGGCCGAGTTCTGACGGTCGTCGGGTCTGCTTCAGTCGGCGGCCCGGCGCTGCTCGAGGACGGCTCGAACGTCGCCGTACTGTCCGAATCGGTCGGCACCGATGTAGTCGATCGTGTCCTGCAGGTACTGGGTAACCCGTTTGCCGATCTTGCGCTGGTCGTAGCCCTCGAACGGCTGTTCGTCGTAGAGCGGGTCTCCAAGCAATCGATTTTCGACGTACTCCTCGATGCGCGGCTCGTAGACGTCCGCGACGATGTCGGGTTCTGTCTCGGCCAATCGCTTCATGACCCAGCGCCCGTTCTCGATGTGTCGGGTCTCGTCCTGGCGGACCTTGCCGATGGCCGTCTGGAACGATTCGAGGACGACGTCACGCCCCATTTCCTCGGCTTTCAGTTCGATCATCTGGTCGAAGCTGAGGTAGCCGCCGCGGGCGAGTTGCGCCTCGACGATGCCCATGTAGTTCAGGTAGGCCTCGCCGAGCGCGTAGACGAGTTCGGTGCGATCGCCGCCGTTGACCGCCGCCAGCAGGTCGTCCGCGGTGTCGTAGAGATCGTCCGTGCTGTACCCCTGCTCCTGATAGCCGCCCTCGCGGTACGGCGCCGTCTCCTGCGTGTCGAAGACCTCCTCGAAGTAGCGGCTGAAGAAGTCGGTGTGTTTGGCTTCCTCGTAGACCTGCTGGGCCAGGAACATCTCCTCCTGAACGGTGTTGAAGGACATCTCGTCGTTCGGCAGCGCGTCCAGCGCCATCATGTACGGCGCGAGCGTTCGCGTGACGTCCTCTTCGCCGTCGTAAAATCCCGAGCACGTCGCGAGAAATCGATGCTGTTCGGACTCGGAGAATCGGTTCCAGTCGGCCCGGTCCCCCTCGAGGTCGTAGTCGTCGGGGTCCCACGTCCCCTCCCGTTTGCCCTTTCGATAGAGTTCGTAGGACTTCTCGCGCTCGCTGTAGTCGATTGGCATGTGTTGACACCACATTACAACGACAGATGAACGTTCGGATGGGTATCACGTGTGACCAGTCACGAACGAGCGGTAGCACGGCGATCGATCCGTTCCGTGTCCGTGCGATCGAGCCGACTATTCGGTCTCCGAATCGGCCGACGAAGCCGCTGCTTCGACCATCGTCTCCCGCTCGTCGAAGTACGCCGGCGCGTCGGCGTCGGCCTCGAATTCGACGATACTGGTCAGGGCTTCCTGCCCGTCCGCCGCCTCGGAAGGGAGCGTTTCCGCCAGTTCGGTGTAGTCGGCGGCCAGCTCCTGGAACGCCTGCATTCGAGCCTGTTTGGCCTCGACGAGGAGCTGCTTCTCCTCGAGTTTCTCCTGTAACTCCTCGATCGCCGCGACGTCGACCTCGTTCGTGACCGGGACGTCCGCCGTCGACGGCGTTTCGGTCGCGGGTACCTCGTCCGGCAAGGCCTCGAGCCGCGATCGGATTTCGGCCATCTCGCGGTCGATCTCATCGAGCAGTTTGTCGGCCTCTTCGCCCATCGTCTCGACGCGTCCCGAGAGCAGGCCGGCCTGGGTCCGGCAGTACTCGACGAACTCGTCGACCGCGAGTGCGTCCCCGGCGTCGTCGCTCATGGGCTCCCTTGGGGCTGCCGGCCGAAGTCACTTTGGTCCGGGTACTGACTCCCGGACTCGAGGTCGGGCCGCGCCGATTACGGGTCGGGCGGCGGACAGTCGATTCGGTATCACGAGAGTCGAGACGCAAAGCGGATAATTCGGAGATGAGTGCCAACGTTGCTCTTCGCTAGCTATCACTTGACGGCGAGTTTGTACTCGGAACGGACCGATTCGGTCGGTAAAGGCGAACCAGTTCCCAGATCGGCTATTGACTTCTCTGACATCTATCAACAGTCGTCTGCTGGATACAGGGCGCGAATGCAGCACGGTCTCTCTTCCATCATTGGGTGGGCCGAATCGCTCACTACGGGACGACGAGATAACGTGCGCGGCTGTTTACTACTAAGATGCATTT
Organism: Natrinema sp. DC36; assembly: GCF_020405225.1. Classification (NCBI taxonomy): domain Archaea; kingdom Methanobacteriati; phylum Methanobacteriota; class Halobacteria; order Halobacteriales; family Natrialbaceae; genus Natrinema; species Natrinema sp. DC36. Next base: position 2,737,088 of record NZ_CP084472.1, on the reverse strand, counting down.
ACAGGTGAATAGGAAGGTCACCCCAACGGTTTCATCAGGTGGTATCTTTTCACTAGATAGCTTTATCGTGGTGCTTGCTGGCGTATCGCACGGTGTTCATCAATGGCACAAGAATGGACCATCGAGGGAGACTACGTTGAAGCCTGCAACTGCGATGTTGCATGCCAGTGCGTATGGATGGAATCACCGGACGATGACGTCTGTACCGTCTCACTGGCGTGGCATATCGAGGAGGGAAGCTACGGCGATGTCGACCTAAGTGGGGTAGATGTCGGCATGCTCATTTCGACCGATGAGGGGGTCATGTTCGCTCCCGAGACGGAGTGGGACATCGTGTTACTCATCGACGAGACAGCCAACGACGATCAGCGTGAGGCACTCGAGGACATCTACTCCGGGCGCGCCGGTGGCATCTGGGCGCCCGTCGCTGACACACACGTCCGATCCGCCGACGTGACAACCGTTCCGATCAGCTTCTCGCGGGACGGGGCGGACTTCTCCGTTGAGATCGGGGATGCCATCGAAATGGACGCGAGCGGTGCGGTCGGGTTCAACGAGGAAGTCGGTACGATCTCACCCCACCCACTGACGAAGAGTACGGAGGTACAGACCGGGAAGTCAACCACGGCCACGGTCTCCTACGATGACCAGTTCACGTGGGACGTCTCCGGAAACAACGCCTACCTCGGCGACTTCGAATTGGCGAACTCCTGAGGGCGGTCGGACAGCGATATAGTCAAACGATCATGGGGACTCATGACTCATTCCGGGATCGAATCACCCACCGGCGCATCCCGATTGTCGTGCTCATTACCTACGCAATCGCGCTGCTCGCGTGGGCAGCAGTCATTGGTCGCTGGCTCCCGATGCCTGGCGGACAGATGGGTATGCAAATGCACATGTCCGACCCGGGAGCACCGGAGGCGATGGCGCTCTCGAACGGGGTGACTGGTATCAGCCTGTACCTGCTCATGTGGGGGGTGATGATGGTCGCCATGATGTACCCGTCGTCGGTCCCGCTCTTTCGGCTATACGCCGAGACGCTTGAGGGGACGACGGCCGCAGGCAAAGCAACGCGAGTCGGGGCGTTTATCGGGACGTACGCACTCGTTTGGACGTTAACAGGAGTTGTCCCGCTTGTTGTCAATGCGCTGGTGCCGATCGTCACTCTTGCGAACGCCCACGGCGGGCTCTTGGTGGGTGGGTCGTTGCTACTCTTATCGGGGTACCAGCTCTCACCCTACAAATACCGATGTCTGCGGTATTGTCGGTCACCGCTCGGTTTCCTTCTGGGCCACTACCGGCCGGGTGTGCGTGGTGCCGTCCGGATGAGCTGGCAGTTCAGCGTCTTCTGTGTCGGGTGTTGTTGGGCGCTGTTCGCATTTATGGTGATCGTGGGTTCGATGAATATCGTCTGGATGGCACTCATCGCGGTTGTGCTCTCGCTCGAACGGACGGTTGCGTGGGGTGAGCGACTGGCACGTGGGGTCGGTACTCTTGCTGGTATTAGCGGCAGTGTCGTTATCGTGGTCTCACTGATCTAGAACAGCTTTTCGGGTTTGATACGCATGCACACGTAGCCATCGTTCAGTACAGGGGAAGGAGTTACCGCGACGAGCATCTGCGAACGAAGTGAGCAGTTTGCTACGAGAAACCTACGGTTTCTCGAACCACGAGGAATCCCGAGGCGGAAAAAGGTACTTCTGCATCTGTAGCGAACGAACTATTGATCGAAAATAACTGAAAAAAGGTTTCAACGGAACCGGAACGCTATCTCTTGTGCGTGAAGATGACCGCCTGATCGTCCGCCGATCCCACGCACAAATCCAGCTGTTTCGAGAGGTTGAGGCTCGTCGGGTTTTCCTTGCAAACGATGAGGTCGTCGAACTGGGAGCCACAGGCCGGGCAGGAGATCGCCACCGTGTTCTGATAGCTCTTGATCGCCTGGTTTTCCTCACGAAGCGTTACCGAGGCCACGAGTTCGTCGAAGTCGACGTCGTCCATACGTCCCCTTCTGGCTCAGTGTTCATAAAAATAGGAGAGAAGCGGGACCCGGTTCCCGTTACGTATCGCATGCTGATTGCGATCGATTGACGATGATTCCGAAACGGCCGAACACGTCTTGCCAATTAGTAGCACGGCATTGGGCTTTCAGACTCGTTAAGGCCTTCCGGCTACTGACTCAGATACAATGAATCTGGAACCGTATCGACAGGACAGACAGTCCCTCTCTGCGATCGAACGATGAGCAAGGACACCATCGAAGTACGCGGTGCGGAGGAGCACAACCTCAAGGACATCGATGTCTCGATCCCGCGCGAGGCCTTTACCGTCGTCACCGGTCTCTCGGGCTCGGGCAAGTCCTCGCTCGCGTTCCAGACGGTCTACGCCGAAGGGCAGCGCCGATACATCGAGAGCCTCTCGGCCTACGCTCGAAATTTCCTCGGCCAGATGGACAAGCCCCAGGTCGAGACTGTCGAGGGCCTCTCGCCGGCCATCTCGATCGATCAGAAGAACGCCGCGAACAACCCCCGTTCCACGGTGGGAACGGTCACGGAACTCCACGACTACCTGCGACTGCTCTACGCCCGCGTCGGCACGCCCCACTGTCCCGACTGCGGTCGCGAAGTCGGCGAGCAGTCGGCCCAGAACATGGTCGAGCGCATCCTCGAGCTCCCCGAGGGAACCAGGGTCAAACTCGCGGCGCCGGTGGTTCGCGACCAGAAGGGAGCCTTCGAGGACCTCTTCGAGGAACTCGTCTCGGAGGGGTACGCCCGCGTCGAGATCGACGGCGAGGAGTACGACCTCACGACGGACGACCCCGACCTCGACGAGAACTTCGATCACACCGTCGACGTGATCGTCGACCGCGTGAAGGTCAGCGCCGAGGGCCGGCCGCGGATCATCGACAGCGTCGAGACGGCGCTCGATGAGGCCGAGGGCGTCCTGAAGGTGATCCTGCCGGACGCGTCCGCGGAAGTCGCCGCGGATCTCGGCGAAGAGGCCCGCCGGACCGGCGCGCTCGGCGAGGAAACCGAGGAGAACGACCGCTTCGTCGTCGAGTTCTCGAAAGATCTCGCCTGCACGCACTGCGGGATCGACATTCCCGAGATCGAGACCCGTTCGTTCTCCTTCAACTCGCCCCACGGTGCCTGTCCCGAGTGCGAGGGCTTAGGCGAGACCAAGGAGATCGACGAGGACCTCGTCCTGCAGGACGAGTCCAAGCCGCTCAAGCACGTTTTCGAGCCCTGGAGCTACAACCGGTCGTACTACCAGACCCGCCTCGACGCCGTCGCGGAGCACTTCGGCCTCTCGCTGTCGACGCCGTTCGAGGACCTCGAGACGGATATCCAGCAGGCGTTCCTCTACGGTACCGACGACGAGGTGCTGTTCAAGCGTCGTACCAAGAACGGCACCCGCCGGAAGAAAAAGCGCTTCGAGGGCGTCATCCCCAACCTCGAGCGGCGCTACCTCGAGACCGACTCCGACTCGACGCGGGAGCACATCGAGGACTACATGTCGGCAACGGCGTGTCCGGCCTGTGACGGCACTCGGCTGAAGCCCGCGAGTCGCGCCGTGCTGGTCGACGACAGTTCGATCACCGAGATCAACGCGATGAGCATCGGCGACGCCCGCGAGCACTTCGAGTCGATGGAAGCCGACCTCACCGAGCGCGAGAAGGTGATCGCCGAGGAGATCCTCAAAGAGATCCGGGCGCGGCTCGGATTCATGTGCGAGGTCGGCCTCGACTACATCACGCTCGACCGCGAGGCCTCGACGCTTTCCGGCGGTGAGAGCCAGCGCATCCGGCTGGCCACGCAGATCGGCTCCGGTCTCGTCGGGGTCCTCTACGTGCTCGACGAGCCCTCGATCGGGCTCCACCAGCGGGACAACGACCGGCTGCTGGACACCCTAGAAGAACTGCGCGACCTCGGCAACACCCTGCTCGTGGTCGAACACGACGAGGAGACGATGCGGCGGGCGGACGCCGTCATCGATATGGGTCCCGGCCCCGGCAAGCGCGGCGGCGAGGTCGTCGCCAACGGGTCCGTCGACGAAGTCAAAGCGACCGAGGGATCGATCACCGGCGACTACCTCTCCGGTCGCAAGCAGATCCCGGTCCCGGACGAGCGCCGGGATCCCGACGGTGCGCTGACGATCCGCGGCGCGCGCCAGCACAACCTCAAGGATCTCGACGTGGACATCCCGATCGGGTGCTTTACCGCCATTACGGGCGTTTCGGGCTCCGGAAAGTCCACCCTGATGCACGACGTGTTCTACAAGGGGCTCGCTCGCCAGATGAACGACAACACGAGCGTGATTCCCGGCGACCACGACGCCCTCGAGGGGCTCGAGGAGATCGAAACCGTGCGCCTGATCGATCAGTCACCGATCGGCCGCACGCCCCGTTCCAATCCCGCGACGTACACCGGCGTCTTCGACTACGTCCGGGAGCTGTTCGCCTCGACGTCGCTCTCGAAACAGCGGGGCTACGAGAAGGGGCGCTTCTCCTTCAACGTCAAGGGCGGCCGCTGCGAGGAGTGTGGCGGGCAAGGAACGGTGAAAATCGAGATGAACTTCCTGAGTGACGTCTACGTCCCCTGCGAGGAGTGTGACGGCGCGCGCTACAACGACGCCACGCTCGACGTCACCTACAAGGGGAAGACCATCGCCGACGTCCTCGAGATGGAAGTCGAGGAGGCCGCCGACTTCTTCGAGTCCAACTCCCAGATCCGCCGGCGACTCGAACTGCTGCAGGACGTCGGCCTCGGCTACATGACGCTCGGTCAGCCGTCCACCACCCTCTCGGGCGGCGAGGCCCAGCGGGTCAAGCTCGCCGAAGAGTTAGGGAAGAAGGACTCGGGCGAAACCCTGTACCTGCTGGACGAGCCGACGACCGGCCTCCACTCGGCGGACGAGCGCAAACTCATCGACGTGCTCCACCGGCTGACCGACAACGGCAACACCGTCGCCGTCATCGAGCACGAACTCGACCTCGTCAAAAACGCCGATCACGTCATCGACCTCGGCCCCGAGGGCGGTGAGAACGGCGGCGAAATCGTCGCGACCGGGACGCCGGAGGACGTGGCTCGCCTCGAGGACTCCCACACCGGTCGCTACCTGCGGGACCTGCTGCCGAAAGTGGACCTCGACGGTCCGCGCGGCGAGCGCGTCGAACCCGTGAGCGCGCCGATGGACGACGACTGATCGGCGGGCCGAATCGCGTCTCGCGTCGACGGCGAAAACCGTCGGCCGGTACCGCGCGCGATCCGAATCGTTAACGGCGGGAGCCGGCGACTATCGTCGCATGAACAGGCGAAAGGCGATTATCCGTCGCGGACTGACCGGCGGCGGCGTCGCGACGCTCCTCCTGGCCGCCAGTTTCGTCGCCGTGTTAGGCGTGCCGACGACCCCCTCGCTACTCCTGCTCGTCTCGTGGCTCGGCGTCGTCGGGAGTGCGATGATCGTCGCCGGACGCCGAGAACGGGTGTCGATCGGATCGACCACCCTCGGCTGGCCTCGCGTCGCCGCGATCGCCATCGCGCTGCTGGCGATCGGCTGGGCCGCGGTCAGCGTCGCGGGCCTCCTCGCGGGCGAGACCATCACCGGGCTCGGCTCGCTCGAGGTCGTCCTCACGGTCGGCGTGGTCGGCTACTTCGCGTGGTTCGCCCGCGAGTGCTGGGTCGGTGGCGCGTCCATCGACGACGAGACGTTCGTCGTCGACTGAGACGGCCTACTGTATCGGTGTATCGGCGCACCCGTCTGGCGGGTCGCGGGTGCACCGGAACTGACGGAGAGCAGCCCGTCTGATACCGTGCCCCGATGGAATTGGCTTCGAGTACAACCAAGGCGACCGCCGGCCAACCGTCACCTATGCCAGAGGAACCCACACCTCGCGAGGAACCGACGCCGATCGAGGAGGCCCGAACGGACTCGTTCGACCTCGAGCACTCCGAGCGCGTCCGAGTGGGCGTTACGCGCGGGGAAACCGACCTCGAGATCGGCCCGCCGCGGGACTATCCGGACGGAACTCGAGAATCCCGTCAAGAACATCCCGCGCGTGCTCGCGATCGGGATGTCGTTCGTCGCGGTGCTCTCGGTCGGCATCGTCGTCGCGCTCGTCGGCGGGGCCTCGTGGCGGGCGGCCGTTGGCGAGGACGGCGAGGCGGTCGACGGCGCGCTCGCGGCCGTCGCGGGTGAGTTCGGCACGCTGCCGGATGCGGCGCTCGCGTTCATCGCCGTCGCGGCGCTGATTGCGGCCGCGACGACTATCAACACGCTGTACACGTCCTACTCCCGGACGGTCATGCGTGCCTCGCGCGACAAACTCCTCCCCGGGTTCTTCGCGGGGATCCACGACCGATTCGACACCCCCCACCGAGCGGTGATCTTTATGGGCGTTCCGCCCCTGATCGCGGCGCCGTTCGTCGACGTTTTCGACGAGCTGACCGGGGCCGCGTTCCTCGACTGGCTGGTCGTCCTCATCGTCACCGGCATCTTCCTTTCCTTTATGATCGGCGGCGTCGCGCTGTGGAACCTCCCATCGGTGTTCCCACAGCGCTACGCGGACTCGATCTACAAGCTCCCGTTGCCGGTGCTCAAGGCGGTCGCGGTGGGGAACGTCGTCGTTTCCTTCGTGTTCATGCTGCTCGTCGCGGCGAGTGCGCCATCGGCACTGCTCGTCATGTTCGTCCTCCTGATCGTCACCTCGGTCGGGTACCGCTATCGGGTCCGATCGGCGGCCACGAACGGGGTCGATCTCCGCAAGGAGATGTCGCTGCTACACACCCACGAAGAAGCCGGGAGCACTCACAGTAACGCCGACAACTAGTCGGTTACAGGTTTCCATTCGGCCGAAAACGTGGCAGTTCGGGCCGGACTCGGCCGACGCTGGCCGATCCTTTCGGTCTCGAGGCGTTGATCTCTCGAGCTATCGATAGCAAGAGTACCCGTTCAGGCGGGGGCAGTCGATCACTCCGGACTGGGCGACTGCACGCGCGAGACGTACCCCGCCAGGTCCGTCGTCGTGACCATGCCGATGACGCCTTCGTCCTCGTCGATGACGGGGATGTGGTGGAAGTCGTGCTCGACCATCACGTCCGCGGCGTCGCGGATACTGTCCTGGGCCGATGCCGTGACGACGTCCGTGCTCATGTACTCCGAGACCGGCGTCCGATCCTTCGGCTGCCGCTCGGCGACGATTCGAACGAAGTCCGTGGTCGTCAGGATCCCCTCGAGTTGGTTCTCGTCGTCGACGACGACGACCGATCCGATTCCGTTCTCGAGCATCGTGTTGGCGGCATCCTCGACGAGCGTGTCCGGAGCCACCGTTCGTACCGCCGTGGACATGACTCGAGCGACGAAAATATCCTCCATACCATAATCGTACGCGGGAACCACTATAAGAATTGTCGAACCGAATCCGCTCGAGAGCGCATTCCGAGTCGGAGCCGACGGACCGGGGGATCAGTCGTGGGACCGACGCAGTCGGCACGGCGAATCTTCGATCCGCGCGGTGCTCGAGTCCGGGTCGGCTCGAGCGCCGATAAAAATCATTTGAAAATATATGTATTGTCGATATAGTCAGAGTAGCGTCTAAACCGTTGGATACAGCCTCGCTTATCGAAAAACGGTATCAGTGCCGCTATTGCACCCTCTAAGAGGCGATATCGGAATTAATTAGAACGTGGTTCGAACCGGTGTCGATCTCGGCGGTGCACGTCCAACTAGGAGAGAGTGGTGCCAGAATTAGCTCCTTTCAGCCCGTAAAAACGCATATTTGCCCCCGATACGTTTCCAGAAAGAGGATCCGTGTCGAACATGATGGCTAAAAAATGTATTTCTAACTGGTATAATGTCTTATTGGTTGGTCTTCGGAAAACGGTCGCGACGCAGCGGACCTCCGGAGAGTCGCGCAGTCAGAGGAGTCCGTCAGCGGCCGTCACTGTACTCGGTAGCTGGTCCCAGAACGGGTCAACTCCTCCTTGAACGGCGGTCACGGGACCGGTCTCAAGAGTGGGCGAGGTTCAGCTCGAGCTCGTTCACGATACTGCGAGTCATATCCGGAATCTCGTCTTCGAACCGCTCGCCGCGCATCCGGTGGCTCGGGCCGGCGACGGCGAACGCACCGAGGACCCCGCCCTCGGGACTCGTCAGCGGGACGGCGACGGCGTGTAATCCCTGCGTGCTCTCGTCGATGTTGAACGCGTATCCACGTTCGCGGACCGCCTCGAGTTCGTCGAACAGGTCGGCTTCGGTCGTGATCGTCTCGTCGGTCGCGGGCGGCAGCCCGTGGCGGGCGACGATCTCGCGGACGCGCTCGTCGGGTAGGTTCGCCAGAATTACCTTGCCCCCGGCGACCTGATGCATATAGAACCGCTTGCCGATCCGAGCGCGGCTGAAGACGCCTTTCTGCCCGGCCTTTCGGTCGAGGACGACGGATCGGCCGCGCTGCTCGATCGAGAACTGAACCGTTTCCCCCGTGAGATCGGCCAGCTCCCGGATCTTCGGCTCGATGTACTGCAGCCCCTCGATCTGATGGAGAGCGTACCCGCCAACGTCAAGGAATCGCAGGCCGATCCGATAGGTGTCGCCCTCCTTGACGACGTAATCGTGTTTGAGAAGGGTGATCAGGTGTTTGTGGACCGTCCCCTTCGATTTCCCCGTCGCGTCGGCCAACTCCGAAACCCCGCCCCCGTCTCGAGCCTGCAACTCGTCGACGATCGCGAGCGAGGTTTCGACGCTCTTGATGGTCGGGGAGCCCGGTCCGCGGTCCTGATTCCCGGCGTCGTTTCGGGACATGACGTACTGTATAGCGCACGAAGCCTTAAAAGGTTCACCGATGAGAAACGAATCGGCGAACGATTTCGCTGTCCGATAGGGGCGGCTGTCGGTATCGGTTCGAGGATCGCTCCGTCGACGGCGCTCGGAAAGAGGTGCGCTTATACGATTGCCCGCGGTGGGTGCGTCTAGAACCGATGGCACAAGTGACGACGATGGCGTCAGCGATCGAGGACGCCGTTGACGACGGAGACAGTCTGTATCTCGCGGGATTTACCCATCTCATTCCATTCGCGGCGGGACACGAGATCATCCGCGGCGGATACAGCGACCTCGAGCTGATTCGGGCGACGCCGGATCTGGTCTACGACCAGCTGATCGCTGCGGGCTGCGTCTCGAAGGTCGTCTTCTCGTGGGCCGGGAATCCGGGCGTCGGCAGCCTCCGGGCGTTCAGACGAGCAGTCGAGGACGGGGTCCCGAACCCGATCAAACTCGAGGAGTACACCCACTACGGGATGGTCGCGGCGCTCCACGCCGGCGCGGCGAACCTGCCGTTCATGCCCGTGCGGACGTTCGCCGGGTCGGACCTCGTCGAACACAACGACGCGATCAGGTCCGTCGAGAGCCCGTACGGTGACGACGAGATCCCGGTCGTGCCGCCGATCAATCCGGACGTCGCGATCGTGTCCGCACAGCGAAGCGACGAGGACGGAAACGCCCACCTCTGGGGGATCCCCGGCGAACAGAAGGAAGCTGCGCTCGCGGCCGATACGGTCGTCTGCTGCGTCGAAGAGCTGTGCTCGACCGAGACGATCCGGAGCGACCCCAACCGGACGCTGTTCACGGCCGACGCCGTCGACTACGTCGTCAGGGAGCCCTACGGCGCTCATCCGTCGTACGCCCAGGGATACTACCAGCGGGACAACGATGCGTACATCGAGTGGGAAGAGATCTCGAAGCGCCACGAAGACATCCAAGACTGGCTCGACGAGTGGGTCTACGGCGTCGAGAACCGACGGGAGTACCTCGAGAAGCTCGGCGCGAAGCGGCTGCTCGATCTCGGGGTCGACTCGCAGTACGCGACGGCGATCGATATGGGTGACTACTGATGGAGTACACGGACACGGAGCTCATGGTGACCGCGGCGGCGGAACAGCTCGAAGACGACGACTCGGTACTGGTCGGGATTGGCGTGCCGAATCTGGCCTGTAACCTCGCCAAGCGAAGTCACGCGCCGGACCTCGAGATGATCTACGAGTCGGGGACGATCGGGTCGAACCCGAGTTCGCTCCCGCTGTCGATCGGCGATCCGGTGCTGGCGTCGGGGGCGACGAGCGTCGAATCGATGCTGAACGGCTTTTCGTACTACCTGCAGGGCGGCCGGATCGACGTCGGCTTCCTCGGCGGTGCGCAGGTCGACCGCTACGGCAACATCAACTCCACCGTGATCGGCGACTACGACGATCCCGCGGTGCGGCTGCCCGGCAGCGGCGGGGCCTGCGAGATCGCCAGCAACGCCCACCGGACGATTATCGTCTCGCCGCTCGAGGAACGGCGGTTCCCCGAGGAAGTCGACTTCGTCACGAGCCCGGGCTATCTCGACGCCGAGACGGATCGCGAGGAGCTGGGGCTGCGCGGCGGGCCCGAGACCGTCATCACCGACAAGGCGCTCATGGGGTTCGATGACGACGGCGAGCTGATCGTCGAGAGCCTCCACCCGGGCGTGACGGCCGACGAGGTGCGGGCGTTGGTCGGCTGGGACATCCAGTTCGCCGACGACCTCGAGCGGACGCGGACACCGACCGACGACGAGATCCGACTCATTCGTGAGGAGCTCGACCCCGACGGCGTCTACCTCGACGACTGATCGGAGCGACCATCGCGCTTTTTTGTCCGAGTGACTGTCGGTGTCCGCTTCCGGTCGTTCGTCAAATCGGTCGAGAAACAGAACCGGACGTGAACGGAAATCGGGCCGCCGACGGAGCTGCGAAACCGACGGGGCGAGACGGCGGTCCGTCGATAGTCGGGGCTCTCAGTCGCCCTGTGCGACGGTGTCGACGGTGGCTTCTCGGGGAACGACCGTCTGGAGCGCCATGAGGACGAGCGCGACGACCACGGCACCGAGCCGCGGCATCAGCGTCGGCCAGACCATCGCGAAGATCCCGAGTGCGACGTACACTGCCCGCGCCCCGTAGCCGATTGGCGACGGAATGCCGAACGGACGGGGTGCACAGTTGAGTCCGTGAGTGATGGCGATCGCACCGAGGAGGACGACCAGCCCGGAGCCCGCGGTCGCGAGACTGAACCCGTCCGTCACGATCTCGGGATTGTAGACGAACGTAAAGGGCAGGATGAACAGCGGTAGCCCGAGCTTCAGCGCCTCGAGCGCCGTTTTCCAGAAGTTCGACTCCGCGATGCCGGTCGTCACCACGACCGCGATTGCGATCGGGGGGGTGATTCCCGAGAGGATGGCCGCGTAGAGCACGAAGAAGTGTGCTGCGAGGGGGTCGATGCCGAACTCGCCGGTCAGGGTCGGTGCGATGAGCAGCGCGACGATGGTGTAGGCCGCGACCGTGGGCATGCCGAGCCCGAGGACGAGACAGACCGCCATCGCGAGGATGACCGTGAACAGTAACACACCCCCGGCGACGCTGACCATCGCCAGCGAGAGTTTGCCGGGGAGGCCGGTCGCGTTCAGCAGGTCGACGATGCCGTTGACGGCCGCGATGATGATGACGATCGGAGCGATCGAGACCGCGCCGAACTTGAACCCGGAGACCGTGTTCGTCAGGGCCTCCCAACCGGTCTCGGCGAAACCGACGTCGCTGCGGACGAGGCTGAGGATCAGGGGAACGCCGGCACCGGTCGCGATCATCGCGACGCAGGTGTACAGTGCGGACGTGAGGACCGTCCACTGCGCGATACCGAGCGTGTAGAGGAGCACGGCGAACGGAACGCCGAACCGGATCGCCTCGATCGCGGGATGGTACCCCTCCGGAATGTCGCCGATGCGGCTTTCGATGTCGATGCCGCTGTCCGGCAGTTGCTTGATCGCCATGTAGTGGACGCCGACGGCGACCGAGATGTAGAATACCAGCGCCGGGATGATGCCCGCGACGAGGACGTCGACGTAGCCGATACCGGGAATGAGCGATGCCATCACGAACGCGGCCGCGCCCATGACCGGCGGCATGATCTGTCCGCCCGACGAGGCGACTGCCTCGATGCCGCCCGCCGATTCGGACCGCATCCCGCTCTCTTTCATCAGCGGAATGGTAAAGGAGCCGGTCATCGCGGCGTTGGCCGTCTGCGCGCCGTTGATCGAGCCGACGATCAGACTCGAGGTCACCGCCGACTGGGCGACTCCCGAACGGAGATACTTCGCCGTCTGGAAGGAGAGTCGCATGATGAGTTCGAAGGCCCCGTAGCCGCGCATCAGGCCCGCGTACAGGAGAAACAGCGCGACTTTGACGGCGACGACCTGGGTGATCGAGCCGAAGAAGCCGTCGAACTCCATCGTCAGGACGTTGATGATCTGTTCGACTCCGATCCCACCGTGGCCCAACAGTCCGGTAATGAGGTTCCCGTAATGGGCGTAGAGTACCGCCAGAATCATCACGGCCGCGAAGGCAGCCCCGAACGCCCGGTAGGTCAGATAGAGGATCACGAGCGCGAACAGCCCCCCGATCAGGTACTCGTGGTCTAATGCGTAGCCGACGCGGGTCGTCTCGAGCACCTCGTAGTTCAGCCACACGTAGCTCGGGACGGCGACGCCGACGAGCCCGCAGAGCCACAGTCCCACCCGCTCGAGGCGTTTGGCCCCGTCGAGGTCGTGGAGCTCTTTGATGACGTACACCAGTATCCCACCGGCGAGGAAGACGGCCCCGTACTTCGCTCGCGGGGCGTCCTGTATCACCGCATACAGCAAGATCCGCAGCCAGAACAGGAGAGACACGACCAGGACGAGATTGTTCAGCAGGTGCTCGCGCTGGAAATCCAGTGGCGACCAGACGGGCGGTTCGCTCTGGGTCTCGCTCATGCTCGGTCTATTCGCTGGTCTCGCCGCGCGTATAGGCGCTCATGTCGACGTCTTGCTCCTCGAGGAAGTCGTACGGGCCGGGGTGGATCGGGACGTCATCGAGGTAAAGCGACGCCATGGTCTCCGCGTCGCTGTGGTCGAGATAGGCCGGCTGTCCCTCCTGAATCGACTCCGTGTTCTCGTGGCTGATCCGCGCGAGCTCGTAGCCGACGTCGCGCGAGACCTCGCTGTTGAGCCAGAACTGGAAGTCCGCGCCGTAGACGTCCATCTGGTCCTGGCCGAAGCTCTGTTGCTCCCAGCCGTACGTGTCGATCTGGCTGTGACTGGTACCGCGCGTGCTGTTGACGCCCTCGATGAAGCTGTCGGTGAATTCGACGAGCTGCAGGTCCGCGCGGGCGTCGACCTCCGTCGCCCAGCCCGCGAGGTTCGCGAATCCCGCGCCGTAGGCGACCAGCGCGTCGACGTCACCTTCCTCGATACGGCCGGCCACTTCGCCGGTACCGGCGTTGACGATGGAGTCGCTGTCCTCGAGATCGCTCCAGAGACCGGCGTTCGTGAAGACGGACTGGGCCTGCTGGCGGAGGCCCCACTCCGGCGGGAGCGGCCAGAAGTTGCTCCCGACGAGGTCGTCGGTCGTCTCGATGCCCGACCCCGTTAACGAGAGGACGTGCATGTGCAGCGGGGTGATCGAGAACATCTGCTGGGGAAGCGCGTCGAGGGGCTCCTCCTCGAACGGCGGCAGGTCTTGCTGTGCCGACGCGACGATGAAGTTCCCGGCCGTCAGCCCCTGCAGGTTGCCGCGAGCGTGCTGGCGGAGGCTCGGCGGGTCGCCGCCGGTCTCCTGATTCTGCCAGCGGATCTCGCCGGCCGGTTCGGTGTCACCCGATTGCTCTTGAACGACCCGCTGGAAGGAGTTGCTTGCCTGTCCGGTCGTCGTGGCCGAGCTCGGAATTCCGACGCTGAGGGATGTCGTATCGCCGCCACCACCGAGGCAGCCGGCCAGTCCGACTGCACCGAGTCCACCAACTGCTTTCAGAACGTCCCGACGTCTATTGAGACTCATACAGCCTAACCGTGTATCCGTACCAATTAAATCTTTGGGAACATGCTATCTGTATGAAAGGAATGATTAAGTATTGTAGATAGGGGTGAGCAAACAGCCTCACATTACTGACGAATGACAGGAACGACGCACTCCGGTCCCCGTGATCGGACTGCTGTGAGCGGAACGTATAAACGGAGGTGTGTCTAGGACGGTGGTATGCGGCCTCTAGAGGACATTACCGTTATCGACGCGACACAGGCGCTCGTCGGACCGATGGCAACGCAAACGTTCGGCGACCTCGGTGCCGACGTCATCAAGATCGAACGACCGGGTCACGGTGACCTCACGCGCGCCTACCAGCCGGAGTACGAGGGGCTGTCGGCGTACTTCGTCAGTCTGAATCGAAACAAGCGAAGCCTCACGCTCGACCTGACCAGCGAGGAAGGGCAAGCTGTTCTCCACGACCTGATCGAGGACGCCGACGTCTTTATGCAGAACTTCAGCCCCGGGAAGGCCGAGGAGTTCGGGGCCGACCACGAGACGCTCTCGGCACTGAGCGACGACCTGATCTACTGCGACGTCTCCGGGTACGGGACGAACAGCCCCTACAGCGGGCGCAAGTCCTTCGACATCGTGTTACAGGGCGAAGCCGGTATGATGAGTATTACCGGAAGCGAAGACGAACCGGCGCGGGTCGGAATCTCCATCTGTGACGTCTCCGGTGCCATGACGGCGACGTACGCCATCCTGACCTCGCTCTATCATCGCGAGCGGACGGGCGAGGGGCAACACATCGAGCTCGCGCTGTACGATACGAGTTTCCAGTGGCTGCTCTATCACGTGACCAATTACTTCGCCTCCGGCGACGTCCCGCGCCGAATGGGGACCAAACATCCCAACCTCGCGCCCTATCAGGCGATCGAGACGGCCGACTCGCACGTCGTCGTCGGCGTGATCAGCGAGGGCATCTGGCCGAACCTCTGTCACGCGCTCGATCGGGAGGAGTGGATCGACGACGAGCGGTTCGACACGTTCGAGACTCGGGTCGAGAACCGAGACGAACTCGATACCCGCCTCGAGGAGATCTTCGCCGAACTGACGACCGACGAGTGGGTCGAGCACCTCCGGGAGTTCGATGTCCCTTGTACGCCCGTCAACGACGTCGAAGACGTCGTTAACGACCCACACATAGAGTCCCACGACATGATCGCCGAGATGGAACATCCCGAACACGGGACGCTGAAATCGCCCGCGAACCCGGTCAACTTCTCCTCGCTCGAAACCACTCACGAGGGAGCACCGCCTGATCTCGGCCAACACTCGCGCGAGATCCTCGACGAGCTCGGCTACTCGGCGGACGAGATCGCGGCCCTCGAGTCAGACGACATCGTTTGATCGGAGGACCGGCCAGCCGTTGTTTCGATCGGTCTGCACGTTCTCTCGACGGTTCGCGTCGCGATCGGTATCGACTGCTTACCGCGATACCGCAGAGAGGCAGCAGCGGGACGAGCCCGCCGAGGGAGAGCCCATCTCGCGCATGGTTTCTGTTGGAGAACGGTAGCCGAGCATTGTTTCGTTATTCGAAACGAACGGCGGTCGGGTGGCAATACTTGCGATAGGCGGCCGGCAGGTCGGTCGAACCGACGATCGAATCGAGCGGCGAGTACGGAAACCAGTTGATTCGACCGGGTCTTCCGGGCGACGGTGTACGTGAGAACCGCGACCTGCCGGAATCATACACACGTTGCAGATTGTAACGCGTCTGTGAGTTCGTTCGACCCGCTAACCGCACGCCGGAGCGATGAAGGTCGAGCGATGGGGCGAGAATCGATTTACACAAATATGATTGTAATCCGAATCGAATGGTAGTAGAGTGATACCGAATACCATGGGGAAGTAACACGCAACAAATCCAGGTATTGTGTGCTCGAGGACGGGCGTTTCAACTACCGAAACATCAAAATCGGACGGTTCCCAGCCGGTCGTCGCTGTCGCTATCGGGTCCGAACAGTCGATTTCGACTGAAGGCGGCGGGCGAACGGGATACAATCACAGCGACGCCCGCGAAACAATCGTCTCGAACGATCGGTTTCGTTCCGTTCGGCCCGCTCGAACAGTGTCACGAATTCGACTCTGTTTCGATATGAGAAACCATACCATGTAAATCGGTCGTGCAGCTGGAGATCACGCGTCGTTTGGACGGGATCGGTGATCGAAGTGGAACGGGCGGGGATCGCACGGACCGACCAGCGATCGGGACTGATCCGAAGGGAGGGAATAAATAGCTGGTTTACGAGGTGTGCGTATGAATGTTGGCCGAGCAGTCATCGAGCGACTGGCGGGCGATGGGATCGACACCGTGTTCGGTATTCCCGGGAAACAGACGCTTCCGCTGAACGAGGCGATCGGGGCGCGAGACGACATTCGGTTCGTCGTGGCGCGTCACGAGACCGCCGTCACCCATCAGGCGTGGGGATACGCGGAAACCAGCGGCGAGCTCGCGGCGACGGCCGTCGTTCCCGGACCGGGAGACATGAACGCGATGAACGGGCTGAAGAACGCGCTCAACGACTGCACGCCGCTCGTCCACATCGCCGTCGAGACCGAGCCCGCGATTCGGGGCGGCGACGGTATCCACGAGACCCCGCCGGACACCTACGACAACGTCGTCAAAGAAAACCTGCTCGTCGAGCGGCCCGGGAGCACGATCGCCGTCCTCGAGGAGGGGATCGCAGCTGCGGAGACAGCACCGAAGGGACCCGTCCGCGTTGGAATTCCGAAGAACTTCCTGGCGATGGACGTGGCGCTCGCGACGCCGGCGGACTACAGTCGCAACGCCGTCTCGGGCGTTGCGGACAGCGACGTCGAGGCCGCTGCCGATCGGCTCGCCGGGGCCGATAACCCGGTGATCGTCGCCGGCGGCGGCATCCGAGCCGCGAACGCGAGCGACGAGCTCCGTCGCGTCGCCGACCGCCTCGGGGCGCCCGTCGTCACCACCTACAAGGGGAAAGGCGTCCTCCCCGACGGTTCCGACGGATACGTCGCCGGAACGCTGTCGGGCAGCGCGTCACCCGAACTGTTCTCCCTCCTCGCGAACGCGGACGCGGCGCTCGCGGTCGGTACGGACTTCGACGCGGTCGCGACTCGGGCCTGGTCCGTGGACGTGCCGGAGACCCTCGTCCACGTCACGCTCGACCCCGACGACCTCGGGACCGGCTACGCGCCGTCCGTCGGCATCGTCGCCGACGCCCGGAACGCGCTGTCGGCGCTCGAGGAAGCGCTCTCCGATCGAGCGGTCTCGACCGGCGACGCCATCGAACGCGCGAGTGTCGTCAGGACGGCCACGAGCGAGCGGGTCGAGGACCTTCGCGTCTCGTCGGCACCTCTGACGTCCGTCAGCGCGCTCGAGGCGATCCGAGACGCGGTCCCGCGGGAAGCGATCGTCGCAGCCGACGCCGGCGGGTTCCGGGTCTGGGGCCTGAACGTCTTCGAGGCCGCTGGCCCGCGATCGTACGTCAATCCGGGCTCGTGGGCGACGATGGGGACCGGTCTCCCGTCGGGGATCGGCGCGCAGTTGGCCAATCCCGAGGACGACGTCCTCGTGTTGACCGGCGACGGCGGGCTCATGATGTGTGTCCACGAGCTCCACACGATCGTCGCCGAGGACTTGCCGATCACCGTCGTCGTCTTTACCAACGAGGATTACGCCATCATCAGCGACGACGCCGAGCGGAACTACGATCTCGAGACCGGCGAGTACAACTGGACGAACGCGCCGATCGACTTCGCGACCCTCGCGGCGAGTCTCGGGCTGCGAGCCGAGCGCGCGGAGACGCCGTCCGCGATTCGATCGACGCTCGAGTCCGTAATCGACGCGGACGAACCGGTGCTCGTCGAGGTACCGACCGATCCGGGCGAGCCGCAGGCGAGCGACTGGATGAGCGACTAGAGGGTCCGCTCGACGCGATACCGGTGTCGTCTCGCCTCCTCACAGCGGTCAGTAGCCCAGCGAGAGCGCGTTGTTCGCGACGATCGTGAGCAGCGCGAGGGCCATGATTCCCGAGAGGAGGCCGAACGCGACCGTCCAGCCGAACAGGTCCGCGGCCGATCCGACCGCGACGCTTCCGGTCGCACCGAGGGTCATGTAGGCGGTTCGAACGAGGCCGAAGCCAAGACCGCGTTCGGATGACGAGAGGACGTCCATGAACCGCGACTGCAGCGGCGCACCCCACGTCATCGCGACGCCGACGCAGGCGACGCCGGCGACCGCTTCGACCAGTCCGTCGCCGGTGACCAACACCGCGAAGCCGACCACTCCCGCCGTCATCGTCGTTGCGGCCGCGGCGTCGCGCGAGTAACGGTCGGACAGCGACCCAATCAACGGCTGGATGCCGCCGTTGACGAGGAAGTACAGCGAGAACAGCAATCCGGCCGTCGTCCGAGAGAGCCCGTAGCCGACCTCGAGGAACGTGGGCAGAAACGAGGCGGTGGCCTGCCAGGTGAAGGCACCCATCGCACAGAGGACGGTCGTGTAGGCGACGCTGGGCCGGGTCAGCAACTGCGAGAGGAGCGCGGGCTCGATCTGGTCTCGCATCCGTCGATCCGGGTATCGCGGCTCGGTCGGTCGCGTCCGGAGGAAAAAGAGGACGACGATCGGAATCGCGACGGCGGTCCCGACGGCGATCGCCGCGCGCCACCCGTACCGTTCGGCGGCGAGGGCCGCGAGGACCGGTGCGGCGAGGCCGGCGATCGGGGCCCCGGAGACGTGGATCCCGATCGCGCGACCCGTTCGATCGAACAGCCGGGTGAGCAGCGTCGTCGCGACGCTGTAATGAAGGCCGGCCGCCGCGCCGAGGACGATCGCGAACAGCAGGAAGGCGACGTACGTCGGCGACAGCGCGAGCAGTGCGCTCGCGACCGCCGTGCCGCCGATCGCGGTCAGAATGATCCGCCGCTCGCCGAAGCGATCCCCGAGCAGCCCGCTCGGAAACTGCGAGAGCGCGTAGGCGGCCCACATGCCCGATAGCGCCAGCCCGACCGCGCCGGTGCTGACGGCGAACGTGTCGACGATATCGGGGACGACCGGACTGATCACCAGCCGCGCGGTCACCGTCACGAAGAAGGCGAACGTACAGAGAACGAGAACCGTATTTCTGTATGACCAGTTCACTGTCGGACCGTTCGCCGACGGCCCGAAAAGCGGTTTCGATCGCGGGCGTTCACGCCGATCGAAGCGCGAGCGGCACGTACTACTAAGTGGGTTCCAGCCCGTCACAAACACATGTACCGGATCGTTATCGCCGTCGATACCGACGAGGAGCGCGCGATGCAGGCCGTCGACTACGTAACCGGGCTAGTCGACGACGGACTGATCGAGAACCCCGACGAGGTCGCCGTGACGATCTGTAACGTCTTCGAGGAGTTCACGGCCGTCGACGACGGTGGTCGTGTATCCTCCGACGAACTGTTCGACCCCGACAACCTGCCCGACGCTGTCGTCACGGTCCACGAGGCGCTCGAGGCCGCCGGGCTCGATGTCGAGGTCGTTCGCCGCCACGGCGACGCGGCCGCGGAAATCGTCGACTGCGCCGACTCGCGGAACGCGGACGTGCTCGTCGTCCCGACCCGCGAGCGATCACCGGTCGGCAAAGCGATCTTCGGCAGCGTCACGCAGGAAGTGATCCTCGAGACCGACCGCCCCGTTACGGTCCTCTGAAAACCGACCGGTTCCGACGTCACGAACCTCGATCTGCAGCCGATTGACCGTCTCTCTTCGGTCCCGAACGCAGTTGGTGTGAATGATAAACACTCGAACAGTATTGGAAATATATATTTTTACAACCCTTTTCTTATAGAACTGTAGTGGGGCGTAGAATCGGTTCATTGTCCGTGATACCCACATATGATCCGCCTAGAAGAAAATGTCAGATCGATCTCTCGATTTCGCCTCTTTCCGAGTCTTTCTACTTTAAACCCCATATTGGTCCGGCATACGCTGTTTGGTGCGGCTATTCATGTTCAGTACAGGAATACTAACATATTTATCCTTACTATCTTTGAATTCAGATACTATCGGCTCGAGGAAGCGACGCACTCCCCGTATCGAATTCGGATCGGACGGCCGACGGTAGCGGTACTCGAGCCCGATCGGTACGCGTCGACTCAGCGTGACGGCTCGAATCGAATCGTGCCCACATTTAAATACCAATTCGAACATACTCGGTGACGTACAACCGATGGCGTCTTCCCCGCCCGCGCTCGACGGCCGCTGCAAGCTCCTCCCCGCTCCCGTCCCCAGCGACGACGTGTTCGCGGCCATCACTGCCGAATTCGCGACCCTCGCCGCGGAATACGGCCCGCGAAACGTGCTGGTCCTGAAACGGCATCCGGCGGGTCTTGAGTCCCTGACCGACGCGCTGACCGATGCCGACCTCGAGCGGACGCACGACGCCCCTCGCACACCCCGAATCGAGTCGCTGCCGGAACACGCCTCGAAGACCATCGAGGAGTACGATCCGACGCTGTCTCGCCTCGAGTACGAGGAGCGGATCGAACTCATCTCGCTGGTGATCGACGGCGCGAGCCGATCGGTTCCCGACTACCTCCAGCGCGCCGCCGCCCACGAGAGCTTCCCCCGCGACGTCGGCCAACTGTTGCTCGAGGCGACTCGCCAACGTATCCGACTCGACGGCCTCGACGATCCCCACGACTGTCTCGCCTTTCTGTACGCGATGAACGACCGATTCCACGCCGAGATCGACGACCGGGGGTACGTCGAACGGGCCGACGTGATCCCGCAGGCCGTCGAGCGACTCGAGGCGAACGCGGACGGACTCCGAACGCGGGTCACCAGTTCGTTCGACGCCGTTCTCGCCGTCGAATTCGAGGAGTACCGCCGACTCGACCGTCGGTACCTCGCGGCACTCACGCGCGATGCGGAGCTCGTCTGTGTCGGCGAACGACACGCCAGCGTCGAACGGACGCGCGTCGAGCCGGGCCGCATCGACGATATCGCGACCGACGCGGGACTCGCGGTCGAGACGATTGCTCCCGGAGCAATCCGTAACGGAGATACCGACACCGAGCCGCCACACCAGCCGATAGCACGGTTTCTGGCCACGGGCGACTCTCCGGATCGATCTGCCGCCGTCGGCGACGGAGCGGAGTCGCCGGACGCAGACTCGACGGACGCGGACTCGGCGGGCGCGCACTCGTCGGAGACGGACTCGAGAGGCCGAGCGAGACGCATTCGTACCGGAACCGCCCGCGAGCAGCTCCGAGCGGTCGCGACCGAGATCCAGTCGCTGTGCGACCGCCACGACTGGTCGTACGACGAGTTCGCCGTTGCCGTCCCGCGGATCGAACGGGTCCCCGAGACCAGACGGCGGCTCCGCGACGCCGGCGTCCCGACCGCGACGATCGGCACCCCTTCGCTCGCGGATGATCCCGCGGTGAACGAACTCTACGCGGTCGTCACCTGCCAGTGCGAACGGGAGCGCGATGGCAACGGACTCGAGCGGATCGATCCCGCCGAGCCGACGCGGGACTCGAGCGATCCGCGAGCGGTCTCCCTGGACCGTCTCCGGGCCCGGACCCCCGATTTTTCGACCGAGCTGCTCGCGGAAACCGCCGGTGCGAGCGTCCGTCGCTCGCTCGAGCGATGGATCCGCCGCACCGACCTCAAGGGACGGATCGCCCGCGAGGAGGCGTGGGTCGATGCCCGGGAGCAGTACGAGGGGGTTCGTCGGGTGCTCGAGATCGCCAGCTTCGTCGAGGAGACGGACCTCGTCGGGCCGGACTGGCAGGGGCTGCGCCGGATGCTCCGGCGGACGATCCAGTACGACGCGCCCTACGTCCACGCGGTCGAGACGCGGCCGCCGACCGGCGGCGTCACGGTCTGTGCCGTCGACGACCTGAAGTACGACTCGCGCAAGGCGGTCTTCCTCCTGGATCTGATCGACGAGACGTACCCGGGCGAGCAGTTCCTCACGCAGCTCTTTCCGACGGCGTGGCTCCGGGAAATGCCGGCCTATCCCGCGGTGACGAATCCGTCGCCCGAATCGATCGTGGACACGTTCGCGACGGTCGACGTTCGGAAGACGACAGAGTCGTCTTCCGCAGCCCAGCAGAACGCAAAGCGTTCTGCGGACGCTGCCGACATCGGCGATCCATTCGAGACCTACCACGCCCAGCGGTCCCGCCGGCGGCTCGCGCTCGGTGCCCGCGCTGCCGACTGCGCCCTCTACTGCTGTTCGTACGAACGGGGAGCCGGCGGCCTGCGCCAGAGCTACGACGAGTCGCGCTACCTGCAACTGATCGACGCGACGCCCGGGCTCGAACTCGAGGACGTCGACGCCGCCGCCGACGCGGCGATCCACGGCGAGACGAACGCCCTCGAGGCGCTGCTCGTCCAACCCCGCGGCGAACTCGAGCGCGTGCTCCGGGAGGCCAGCACCGGCGGCGAGGCCGACCTCGGCGAGACCGAGGCGCTGTTCGAGGAGATCGCGGTGGTGCTCGAGGAGGTGGATATCGATCCCGAACTCGCCGAAGCGGTCCGTTCGCAGTTCGAGTTCGCCGCGGGCGAGGTGGTCCGAAATGACTGATATCGGCGGCAACGCCGACGATGACGCCAAGGCTGACGCCAATGCCGACGCCGCTACAGCCCCTCCCTCGCTATCGGTCGACGGCCTCCGAACCGCCCTGCACTGCCCCCGCCGGTACGAGTTCGCACACGTCCACGGTCTCGAGGGCAGCGACGACGATCGCACCGTCGAGGACCGCGTTTCCCTCCTGCGGAGCGCTCTCTGCGACGCGCTCCGAAGCGGCGAGACGGAACGGGAGGCGGTCGAGAGCGCCGCCCGCGATCGACTCTCGGCTCGCTGGAACGAGTACGACGAGCGCTTTCATTCCGTTGCCCAGCGCCGTCACGAACGGCGGGTGCTCGAGGCGACGCTTTCGGCGTACCTCGAGCGAGTCGGGGTCGATCACGCCGCTGGGATCGCGCGACTGGACGCCGAAGCCGCCCGCGGTGAACTGATCGGGCCGGGGCTGCCGCTCTCGAGTACGATCGAGCTACCTCCGCAGGCGGTCGAACCGGACGCGGTGACGATCGACACCGCGGTTGACTACGTCTACGGCGACGGCTCGTCGATCGTCGGCGTCCGGTTCGTCCCGACGCTCGCACCCCTAGGTCTCCTGCGCTACCGCTCCGACTGGGAAGGAGACGTCGAGGACCTCTTCACCGAGCACTTCGACGCCGATTCGACGACGTTCGAACCGGATCCCGTCGGCGCGCTCCTCGAGACCGCCGTCGTCCTCGACGGGCTTCGCGACCTTCGCGATCGACTCGAGCTGGGCGACCGAACCTGCCGATACGTCCAGATCCCGCTGGCCGATCGGTCGGGAACGGCGGTGAACTGGGTCCGTGATACCGTCGAAGCGAGCCTCGAGATCGTCGATCTGACCGACGTCTACGTCGACCACCACACCTTCGGAATGACTCACGAGCACCGAAACGGGACCGTCGACGACCGACTCGCGGCGGTCGCCGCGAGCCTGCTGTCGGGACCGTTCGACCCGTCCGATCGATGGGACCGGATCGCGGACAACTCCTGTCCGGATTGTGAGTACACCGTCTGCTGCCAGGAGTACATTTCAGCGGAGGTGCGCTTCGATGGATAACGGATCACCGCGGGACGGCGGAGAAGAACGGACCCTCGATCCGAGAGCCGGCCCGACTGACGACGATCTCGAGACTGCGGATATCTCCGGCCTCGCGTCCGCCGCCGACATCGAGCCCAAGGGAAATCAGGAGGCGGTCATCGACAGCCAGGCGGCCTGTACCTCCGTCGACGCGGGAGCCGGCACCGGGAAGACGACGACGATGCTCGTTCGGATCGAGCGCGCCATCGATCGAGGTGACGTCGATCCCGACGACGTGCTCGTGTTGACCTTCGCGAACGAGGCCGCCGCGAGCATCCGGGCGGCGGTCTCCGAGCGACTCGAGCCGGACGCCGCGGCGGCGATCGACGTCTACACCTACCACTCGTTTTGCTACCGGCTCGTCCGCGAGTACGCCTACTACCTGGGCTACTCGCCCGAGTTCGACGTCGTCACCGAACGCACGCGCCGGCGGCTCATCGGTCGACTGCTCGCCGAAACCGACTACGGCTTCGCGGCCGATTCGGGACGCAACGACGGGTCGCCGACCGACCTCACGGACGCGGTCGACCGGTTCATCCAGTCCATGAGCCAGGAGAACATCACACCCGAACAGCTTCAGTCGGGACTGCCGCCGGTGCGTACCCTCGAGCTGTGCAACGAGTTCGTCCTCTGGCTCGAGCGGACCGCCGGCGAGGAGCTGTCCTTCGACAACGAGGCGCTGCGTTACTTCAATCGGGACGAGCACTGCGAGGCGGCCCGAGAGTCGCTGATCGACTACGGGAAACTCGTCTCGTACTGCCGTGAGAAGATCGCGGAAGCGCCGGCGGCCTTCCGCGACGACGAGTTCGTTCGCGACGTCGATCGCTACCTCCGGGTCCTTCAGCAGTGCGTGACGAACACGATCGAGGCGCTCTCGCTGGACGACGCGACGACGAAACACCTTCCGCGGGCGCTGTTCGGTAACCGGATCTGGGGGACGGCCACGAGCCGGATCGAACAGACGCCCTTCGGTCGGCTGAAACACTACGTCGAGTTCCTCCGGCTGGCCCGCCACTATACCGACGTCTACACGGATTATCACGACGCCCTCGAGGCCGAGCGGGCGCTGGATTTCGACGAGTTGGTGCGGACGGCGACCGGCTTACTGGAGGATTCGTCAATCGCCGACGAAATCACCGACCAGTGGACGCAGGTCTACTGCGACGAGTTCCAGGACACCGACGCGACTCAGTTCTCGCTGCTCACCGAACTCACGGACGGCCCGGACCGGCCGGACCTGCTCGCGATCGGCGACAAGGATCAGGCGATCTACGGCTGGCGCGGCACCGACCGCGAGGGACTCGACCGGCTGGCCGACGCCTACGACGACCACGAGGCGATCGAACTCGAACTCAACTTCCGCTCGAGACAGGAAATCCTCGACCTGACCAACGCCTGCGAGTACGGGCCGCAATCCTCGAAGACGCTGCGGGAGGACGGCCGAACGGCCGGCGCGTACGACGAGGACGAACCGCCGGACCGCGTCGTCAAAGTCGAGAGCGACGACGTGCCGGGGTCGACGCCGGAACAGGTCGCGACGACGGTCTCGCGGCTGCTCAACGGCGAGGCTGCGAACGTCCCCCAGCGCTCGCTGGGCGATATCGCGGTCATCGTCCGGACCAACCGTCACGCGCAGGCGGTCGCGGACGAGCTTCGGGAGCTGCGGATCCCATACGAAATCTCCGGTTCGCCCCGCGGCGAGGTCTCGCCCGGCATCGAGACGGTGCTCTCGTACCTCCGGGTCCTCGTGGAGCCGGAGGCGGACGCCCACCTCCGGCGCGTGCTCCTCTACCGGTACCGGCTCACGGAGGCCGATCTCGCGACGCTGCAACGGCGCGACGGGTCGCTGTACGACGCCGTGATGGACCCCGATCCGGACGCGCTCGATCTCGAGGGACCCGACCAACTCGAGCGAGTGCGAAACCACCTCGAGGCGCTCGAGCGCTTCCGGGACGTCTACCCCCTCTCCGGATTCGTCCGCCGGTTCCGGGAGTTGACCCGAATCGAGTGGTTCTGTGCGAGCGAGGAGCGATCCGAATTCGACCGCCTCGAGCGGTTCGTCGAGGCCTACGACTCCGATGGCGTCGTCCAGTCGCTGTCGACCGAGTTCGTCGACGCGCTCGCGGCGACGCTTCGGGGCGGCGGGAGCGATCGAACCCGCGGGACGAGATCCGCCGACAGCGTCGACGTGATGACGGTTCATCAGGCCAAGGGCCTCGAGTTCGATACCGTCCTCGCCCCCTACCTCACGGACGAGGAGTGGTGCGTCGACGGCGACTACGTCGAGCGGGCCCGATACCGGCTGCTGGCTGCTGCGCTCGACGCCGATATCGATTCCCCCTTGCTCGCGGATCTCGCCGCCGAGCGGGTCGGCGAGGAGTGGCGCGTGCTCCACGTCGCGCTCACCCGAGCCGAGAACCACCTGTTCCTGTTCGGGTCGGAGTACGAGTACGACGGCGACGAGGACGAACTCGCCGCGTCGACGGCCGAGGCCTGTCTCGCGAGCGACGTCGAGTGGTCGGTGACCGGACAGCGAATGGACCTCTGGTCGTCGCTGATCGAGAGCTTCGAGCGGGTTCGGGAGACCTACCCCGAAACCGTGGTCGACCGAACCGACGAGATCGCTGCCTCGGCCGGCGAGAGTCCGGGGACGATCACGTACTACGCCGACTACGACGACCGACCCGTCGAACCGCTCGAGACTCGAGCGGCGATCGAGACCGTCCATCGACTGGGCCGGCAGCTCCGCGACGGCACGCTGTTGCCGGCAGCCGACGCGGCGAGCCACGGCGGCGATCTCGGCGAAGATGTGGCAGATGAGGGGTCGAATCTCCGCGTGCCCAGCGGTCGCCGGCCGTCCGCGCTGACGACCGACACCGTCCGCTTCCCGGTCGAGACGCTCGCGTCGGCGACCGAACTGCCGGTCGCGATGCGCCACAGCTACTCCGCGATGGACACCCACGAGACCTGTCCCCGGAAACACTACCTCGATCACGCGGTTCGTGCGTTCGACGATCCGCTCACGGTAGCCGGTCGCAGTGATGAGGGATCGTCGGAGACCGACGGCGAGGTCACCTCGCCGACCGAGACCAACGGCGGAACGCCCGCAGCGACCGACGACTCGGCGTCGCGGCTCGTCGGCACCGTCTTCCACGACGTCGCGGAGGAGGCCTTTCACCGCGAGTACCGAACCCGAGAGGCGTGGCGCGACGCCGCCGTCCGACAGCTCACCGCGCGGGATCTGATCGAGCACCGCGAGGCCGTCCTCGCGTGCGTCGACCGCTACTTCGCGGCGAGCGCACCCGCCTTCGACCGCCCGATCGCCGAGTGGGAACCGCTGGCCGCGGAACTCTCCTTCTCGCTCGAGGACGTCTCTGGCGTGACGGGTGACGTAGTGGGCTACGTCGACTCGATCCGGCGGCTGCCCGACGGCGGCCTCGCCGTCCTCGACTACAAGGCCACCGCCGAGCGGATCGCACCCGACGACGCCGTGCAGCTGTCGCTCTACCGCCGGGCCTGCGAGGACCGGTTCGACGAACCGATCGCGGCGGCGGGCTACGTGTACGTCGGCGCCCTCGACGGAGACGACGATCCCCGCGTGGATCTCCTCGAGCCCGCTGATCTTCCGCCGTGGGAGGCGGTCCGGGAGACGCTCGAGACGGTCGACGAGCCGTCGTTCGCGGAGACGTCGCCCGGCGAGCACTGTCGGCACTGTCCGCACCGGTCGCTGGGCTGTGGGCCGGCGGAGTACGCGCCCGAGATCGACCTAGCGGGGGACGACTGAGTCGGACCCGGAAATCGAGAATCAGGGCTACAACCGGGCTCACGATACCGAGATTCTCGTCTCCTCGGTGCTGGAAGACGGTCTTCGAGTACAACTCGCGGCGCGCCGGTTACGAGTCCCACTCGAATCGCTGCGGATCGCGTGCCGCCAGCGCCGTCCGGACGGCGGCGACGTTCTCGCGGACGTCGTGGACGCGGACGATGTCGGCCCCGCGGTCGGACGCCAGCGCCGTGGCAGCGACGGTCGCCTCGAGCCGCTCGTCGCGGTCGCGGCCGATCCGTGCGAACATGGACTTGTGGGAGTGGCCGAACAACACCGGACAGCCGAGCGCGTGGAACTCGTCGATCCGGTCGAGGAGTTCGAAGTTCTCGGCGGCGGACTTGCCGAAACCGATGCCGGGATCGACGATGATCTGCTCCCGATCGAGCCCCGCCTTCTCGGCCAGCAACACCCGTTCGGAGAGGTGATCGATCACGTCCGCGACCACGTCGTCGTACTCGACGTCGCGGTCGGGCACGACCGGCGCGTCGATGCTGTGCATCACCACGAGCCCCGCGTCGTGCTCGGCGGCGACGAAGCGCATCTCGGGGTCCTCGAGCCCCGAGACGTCGTTGATGATGTCCGCGCCGGCCTCGAGCGCCGCGTCGGCGACCGCGGCCCGTCGGGTGTCGACCGAGACGTGCGCGTCGAGGTCGGCGATCCGCTCGACGACGGGGACGACCCGGTCCAGTTCCTCCTCGACCGAGACGGGATCCGCACCCGGTCGGGTGGACTCCCCGCCGACGTCGATCACGTCTACGCCCGCGTCGATCATCGCTTCGGCCCGATCGACGGCGTCCTCGAGGGCGTCGTACTCTCCGCCGTCGTGGAAGCTGTCGGGGGTGACGTTCAGGATTCCCATCACGGCCGTCCGGTCGGCCCAGGGATACTCGCCCGCGTCGGCGGCCGAGTCGACGGACGATCTGGATCGTCCCGCCGTCCGACTCGCCGGCTGCGTCGATTCGTCCCCGTCCTCGGCGTCGGTCGCCGCACCCTCGGCACCGATATCGGCGTCGGCCTCGAGCGCGAGGGTGTCCCGCAGTTCCCGCGCGACGTCGGCCAGCCCGTGGGGCCGGGAGCGATCCTCGAGCGCCTCGACGAGCGCCTCGAACTGAGCGAGCGTCCCCATCAGCACGGCGTCGACGGTTTCGTCGTCCCGCTCGAGCCCGGAGAGGGCACACTCCCCCCCGAGTCGGAGGAGTTCCTCCTTGAGGACGGTCGCCTGTCCGTCCCGCAGCGCCGTCCTGACGACACGGTGGACGGCGTCACCGTCCAGCCGCTCGACCTCGCCCGGGGCGACGTTCGCTCCCTCGAGCGCGTCGCGGGCGTCGGCGAGGTTTCGGACGCGTTTGGGAACGTCGGTCCGGGTCCACCGAGAACGGGCCTCCGCGACCGCGAACAGCGAGCCGGTGACGAGCACGCAGTCGTCGGATCCGGCGGCCCCGAGCGCCGTCGCGAGGGCGTCCTGAACCGCCGTCTCGGTCCCGACCGTTCCGGCACCGGCGTCGGCGAACACTTCCGCGAGGACCGCCCGGTCTTCGGCGCGATCGAGCATCGGTTCGGTCGCGACGACGGTGTCGGGCGTCGGCAGCGCGTCGGCCATCGCGCGGTGGTCCTTGTCGTGCATCGCCCCGAAGACGACGTGGAGCTCGTCGTACTCGTACGTCTCGAGCGTCTCCGCGAGTCCCTCGCAGGCACCCGGATTGTGCGCACCGTCCAGAACGACTAGCGGTCCGGTATCCATCACTTCGAACCGGCCCGGCCAGTGGGCGCTTCGCAGCCCGCGCTCGAGGTCGGCGACGTCTCCGACGCCGACCTGCCGGGCGAGGGTGGCGGCAATGCCGGCGTTTTTGGCCTGATGTTCGCCCAGCAGCGGGATTCGCGTCTCGAGATCCCAGTCGCCGGCGTCGATCGAGACGGCCGCTTCCGTGTGGTTCGTTCGACCGCCGTACGCGACGCGGACGTCCGGTCTGCAATCGTCGCCGTCGCTCGCGTCGCCCGCCGGCTCCGTGCCGACGGTCACGACGTCGCCGGCGATGTCGCGGACCGCCTCGAGCGCGCTCCCGGTGACGCCCGTCACGAGCGGTACGTTTTCGGGGACGACGTGGGCCTTGTCGTGGGCGATCTCTTCGACGGTGTCACCGAGGATTCCCGTGTGCTCTAAGGTCACGCTCGTGACCGCGCTCGCGACGGGATCGACGACGCTCGTGGCGTCGTACTTGCCGCCGATGCCGACCTCGAGGACGGCGATATCGACGTCCTCGCGGCCGAAGTGCCACAGCGCCATCGCGGTCATCGCCTCGAAGAAGGTGGGCGACTCGCCGTCGGCGGCTCGTTCGGTGGCGTACTCGCGAACCGCCTCGACGTACTCGCAGACGGCCGACCGGGGGATCTTTCGGCCGTCGACGCGGACCCGCTCGCGGAGGTCCTCGAGGTGCGGCGAGGTGTAGAGGCCGGCGGAGTGGCCCGCCTCTCGCAGGGTTCGCTCGAGCATTCGAGCCGTGCTCCCCTTCCCGTTGGAGCCGGCGATCTGAACGAAATCGACGGTTTCGTGGGGGTCCTCGAGGTGGGCCAGCAGCCGGGCCGTCGACTCGGTGCCCGGCTTCGGGCGGAAGCGCCGCAGATCGAATAAGAAGTCCGCCGCCTCGTGATACTCCATATAGGGACCAGAGTATCCGATCGTTTTTGAGTATTCTGTTCGGAGACAGTCACCGCGACTCGCAGCGGTTCGGAGCCGATCGCCGGATTCGCGACTCGACCGTCGACGAGACCCGATATGTTCGGGAGAAGACCGACCCCGACCGGAATCATCCGTTCGAATATGTCTCGAGACGAGCCACGAAGCCCAGTCGGCGGTGGTCGCGGATGCCAGTAACCGACTTCGACGCCGAACGGACGTACGACGATGATCGATTCAGCGCACGGTCCGTCTTTCGGAGCGACCGGATGAAGGTCGTCCTCGGCTACTTCGAACCGGGTCAGTTCATCCCGGTTCACGCCCCCGGCAGCGACGTGACGATCTGCGTCCGATCCGGCACCGGCGTCGTCCGCGAGGACGAGACGGAACACGTCGTCGGTCCCGACGACGTGGTCGTCGTCGAGGCGAACGTCGACCGGGGCGTTCGAGCCGACGAGGACGGCCGACTCGAGGCGCTGCTCGTCACGAGTCCGCCGCCGACCGACGCCGAGCACGAGCCCGTCCGGGAGGGGCTCGAGCGCGGAGTCTTCGATCCGTAATTCGTCGAACGAAAATACGCGTCGCTATCGGAAGTTCGGGAGCGGCAGGTCTGTCACCCGAGAGTCACCGACCGCTCGGTCGCGAGCCATCCGGACGCGACGAACGAGAATCACGCACCTTGCAGCCCGTTTGGCGGGCGGAAGAACAGCCCGTTGAACAGGGCGAGCGAGGCGATGGCGACGCCGCCGAGCAGGGTCGCCTCGAGGGGGAGACCGAGGACGTGACCGGCGAGGCCGGCGACCGCGAACGCGATCGGAATCAGTCCGAGCAAGAGATCGTATCGGTCGATCGCCGAGACGTATTCGGCGAGCCGAGCGACGCTGCCGATGCCAGTGATCTCTCTCCGCACCATTCGTTCTCACCTCCGGACGGCCGTACGACTGCGGTCCACTAAAACCATTCGGCATCGAACGACTCAGAACGCATCTGTGCCCATCTCCGACAATCTTATCGGGTCTAAGTGAACGAAGGCATCCGTTCCGTCACCGCTCCGCGTCGATCGGATCCGATTCGGGCGAACTCGTCGACCGATGGCTCGGCGTCACTCGGCGGGTCGCTCCCTCGCGAGACCGTCTTCGCCGTGCTCACGGGTGATCTCGAGGAATGCGTCCTCGAGACTCCGGGCGTCGCCGGTCTCGGCGCGGGTCTTGAGCGTCTCTGGGTCGCCCTCGGCGACGAGTTTCCCGTCGTGGAGGACGCCGATCTCGTCGGCCAGTTCGTCGACGACAGGGAGGATGTGCGTCGAGAGGAAGATCGTCATCTCTCGATCGGCGAGGTCGGCGATCGTGTCTCGCATGGTCCGGGCCGCGCGCGGATCGAGTCCGCTGGTCGGTTCGTCGAGGAAGGCGACGTCGGGTTCGTGCAACACCGCCTGAATGACGCCGACCTTCTGGCGCATCCCCTTCGAATAGTCCTCGATGCGCTTGTTCGCGTCCTCGAGGAGGTCGAAGCGCTGGAGCAGCGACTCGATGCGCTCGTTCGCCTCCGATTCGGGCATATCGCGGAGGCCGGCGGCGTACTCGAGCTGTTCCCGGCCGGTGAGTTCGTCGTAGACCGGGGGTTCCTCCGGCAGGTAGCCGATGTGTGGGGTGACGGATTCGCGCTCTCCGATCGAGTGGCCGGCGACGCGGGCCGTCCCCGCCGTCGGTTTGGTCAGCGTCGTCAGCATACGCATCGTGGTCGTCTTCCCCGCGCCGTTCGGACCAAGGAAGCCGTAGACTGATCCTCGCTCGACGTCCATCGTGAGATCGTCGACGGCGGTCGTCTCGCCGTACCGTTTCGTCAGTCCGTCGGTTTCGATGGCGAGGGCGTCGACAGGGCTCATACGCGTCTTTTCGTCGGCGTATAATTAAAGGTGTGTCATGTTTGATCGCCGTCGGCGACCGCTGTGGCGGGCGGGAGAGCGTCCGACTCGACGGCCGTCCGAAGCGGGACGACGACTCGGCCGAGCCGACCGGCGGAATCGGATGACAGAAATCCAAAGGGTTTACTGGCAGCACGACGCGGATTCGACTATGCACGCCGCCATATCGTCTGTCGACCGCTCGAGTCGAGGTGGGCCCTGATGGCTCACGCGTCCGCTACCGTCGCTGGAATCGAGCTCCGACGGACCGTCCGAGCGGTCGTCAGCAGTCGGACGAAACTGCTCACGATCGCAGTGGTCGCGCTGGTCGTGCTCGGCCCGATGACGGCCGTCGGACTATTCCTGTTGCCGGAACTGGGCGAGCAGGCCGCCGCCGCATCCCTCACCGCGGAGACCGCCGTAACAGTGACCGAGTACGTGACCGGCGGCGTTGCGGTTCTGTGGGTGTTCCTGATGATGATGTCGATCATGCGGACCGTGACGACCGTCGCCGACGTGGACAAACCGGCCTTTCTCCTGCTGTCGACGGCGGTTCGGAACACCGTTGTCGGTATCGTCGCCGCAGAAACCGCACTCTACGCGGCCGTTCTGCTCCCTTTTACGGTGCTTTTCGCCGCCGCGTTCGCGTCCGGCGCGGGGACGGTGCTTCCGGTACTCGTCGCACCGTTGCTGGTCGCCCTCCTCCTGGTCACCGCCATCCCCGTCGGATTCGTCGTCGGCATCTGGGTCCGTCACCTGATCACCGTCTACGAGCCGGTCGCCCGGTATCGAACGTTGCTGTTCGCCGCGTTCTGGGTCGTCTACTTCGGCGCGATCGCGACCGGCGGACTGAACGTGGTCATGTGGTCGCTGTTCACGACGTTACAGACCAGCCCGCTCGGGTGGCCCGGCCATCTGCTGCTGGTCGGGGTCCCCGGTATCGATCCGTCGACGGTCGGCATCGCCGGTACGGTCGCCGGATCCGCCCTCCTCGTCGGACTCGCCTTCCTCGCCGCCGTCCCCTCCGCACAGCGCCACTGGTTCGCGGATCCGGCCCGCACGGATGACGACGAGATCGACGAAGAGACGTCGTCCGATCGACTCGCCGGGCTCCTCTCGGGAATCGTCTCGCAACCGGTCCGGACGGTGGCGGTGACGGCGGTTCGTCGGACGAAGCGAGCACCGATCCAGTTGGCGTACGCCGGCTACCCGCTGCTCGGCGCGCTCGGCTTCATCCAGCAGATTATCGAGACCGGCACGGTGCCCTCGTTCATGGCCGTCATGTTCTGTCTGTACGTGGTCTGGGCGGCCGGCGTCCTGTTCACGCTCAACCCGCTCGGCGACCTCGGACCGGCCCTGCCCGCCGTCGTCACGTCGACGCTCACCGGCCGGCAGGCGATCCGCGGCCGCATGCTCGCCGGTGCGCTCGTCGCCGTTCCGCTCGCCCTTTTCGTGTCGCTCGCATTCGGAATCGTCAGCCCGCTCTCGCTCGAGCACACCGCCGCGCTGACCGCCGGCACCGTCGTCGGCGCGGTCGTCACGCCGGCGCTGGCCGCCGGGGTCGGCTCGGCGTTTCCCCGCTTTGGCAGCGTCAAACTCACCAACAAGCGCGAGGCGGTGATGCCGAGCAAGACGTCGTTCGTCGTCTACACGTTCGCGATCGCGCTCCCGACGGTCGCCGCCGTCGTGTTGTATCTCGAGGCCCCCGAACTGATCGCCGGCTTCGTTTCGTCGGTTTCCGCGTGGACGCCGCTTCCCGACGTTTCGATCTCCGCCCGCGCCATCACCGTCGGCGCCTGGATCGTCCTGATCTCGGGACTGATCGCGCCGGTCGTCGCTTATTACTACGCTGTTGAACGGTTCGACTGGTACGCACTCGAGTGAGTCGGAGAGGGAGACCATCGCCACCACGCAGAAGCCGCGTTCCGACCGGTGATAGACCTGCAGACGTGAAAACCACGGCTACTCCGGCGGGAAGCTCGAAACCTGTATTTCTATACAACCGGGATCACAGATTATTCGTCATGACTTCGATACCCGTCTCGGAGATCCTCGTCGGGGTGTATCTCGGCCTCCTCGCGGGCATATTTCCGGCGTTTCACACGCCGATCGGGAGTTCGCAGCGATGCTCCGGCGTGGGGACGAAACCATGAGTATCGTCGAAATCAGCTCGGAGAGTGCACTCGTGGGCGTGTCCGTCGCTGCCCTCGACGCCACGATCATCGCGATTCGGTCCTCCGGTGACGACGTGGGCACGATTCCGAAGCGCGACCGGGTGATTCGGGCGGGCGAGCAGCTGTTTGCGATCGGTCGTCCCGACACCCTCCGGAAGTTGGACTCGGCGAGCGGCGTCCGGTCGATCGACGAGAACGAGACGCCGCCGGCCGCCGACAGCGCTATCGACTGGGAGTCCGGTGTCGCCACGGATCGGGACCCGCTGACCTACGACGGAGAGTAGATCGAAGTTCGATCGAGACGGCCACGGATGAGTCGATCACGCTTCGCAACTACTCGCGGGCGAACGTATCAAAATCGATGCAGAGGGCCTACACGCTCCGCGTCCGTGTGTCGACTATGGAACTGAATCACGTCCGTCGTGGAACCGGCGAGCCGTTGCTCCTCGTTCACGGACTGGGCGGTAGCTGGCGAACGTGGCGACCCGTGCTCGAGTCGCTGGCTGCCGAGCGCGAGGTGATCGCCGTGGACCTCCCCGGTCACGGTGGAACGCCGCCGTCGTCCGGCGAGGCGTCCGTCGACACCCTCGCCGACGACGTCGCCTCGTTTCTGACGGCGAACGACCTCGAGGGGATCGACGTGGTCGGGAACTCGATGGGAGGGCGCCTCGTGCTCGAACTGGCACGGCGGGGCGATGTCGGCGCGACCGTTGCGCTCGATCCCGGCGGGTTTTGGAAAGGATGGGAGCGGTACTTCTTTTACGCAACGCTTGCCCCGTCGATCCGCCTCGTTCGCCTGCTCCAGCCAGTGATGGGGCGGCTCATGGGAAGTGCCGTCGGTCGCACGCTGCTCCTGGCCCAGCTCTCGGCGCGTCCCTGGGAGCTGTCCGCCGACGTCGCGCTCGAGGAGATGCGAACCTTCGCGGACTCGCCCTCGTTCGACGAACTGCTACGTCGATTGGCCTTCGGACCCGGTCAAGAAGGCGCGGCGGACACTCCGGGACCGGTCGTGTTCGGCTGGGGCCGCAAGGATCGAGTCACCCTTCCGCGGCAGGCGAAACGCGCCGCGAAACGGTTCCCGAACGCGAGATTGTACTGGTTCGAGGGTGCCGGACACTATCCTCACTGGGACGCACCCGAGGAGGCGACGCAGTTGATACTCGCGTGTACCGGTGAAACGGCGGAAACGGTTCAGAAATAGGACGATCCGCACTCGAGGAAATCGATCTCGAGCCGACGACCGCGATCTATTCGGACTTGCCCCAGTCGGCCACGCGCTTCGGACGGTCGGACACCGATTCGACCTCGAGGTTACCATCGAACGTATCGAGCGCTTCGACGTACGCTTTCGCGCTGGCTTCGGTCGACAGATACGGAATCTCCTCCTCGACGGCCATCTCGAGGGAGTCGCGGTCGCGGCTGACGATGAAGTCGACCTCGCTTTCGCGGATGGCCTGCGGGACGTCGTCGAACTCGGTCACTTCGAAGTGGTTCTCGAAGCCGTCGACGTCAAGGTCGACGACGGCGGTCCCCTCGCTGACGGCGTTGCCGGCGGCCTGCTGGGCCTTCCAGTAGGCCGTGCCGAACTCGCTGGCGGTCCCCATGACCTCGCCCGTGGACTTCATTTCCGGGCCGAGGCGGGGATCCGATCCCGGCAGGCGGTCGAAGGGCAGGACGACCTCCTTGATCGAGGTGTGATCGGGGATCTGTTCGTCGACCTCGAGACTCTCGAGGGTCTCGCCGGCCATGACCTTCGCGGCGAGTTTGGCGATCGGGACGCCGGTCGCCTTCGAGACGAACGGGACGGTCCGCGAGGAGCGCGGGTTGGCCTCGAGGACGTAGACCTCCCCGTCACGAACGGCCAGCTGGACGTTCAGCAGCCCCTTCGTCTTCAGCGCCGACGCGATGTCCTCGGTGACCTCGCGGACGCGCTCGAGCGTCTCCTCGTCCAGCGAGCGCGGCGGGATCATGCAGGCGGAGTCGCCGGAGTGGACGCCCGCGGTCTCGACGTGTTCCATGATGCCGCCGATGATGACGTTGCGGCCGTCCGAGACCGCGTCCACGTCGAGTTCGATCGCGTCCTCGAGGAAGTCGTCGACCAGGATCGGTTTCTCGGGACTGACGCGGACGGCCTCCTCGATGTAGGTCTCGAGTTCGTCGTCGTCGTAGACGACGTCCATCGCGCGCCCGCCCAGCACGTAGGAGGGGCGGACGAGGACGGGGTAGCCGATGTCGTGGGCGAGTTCCAGCGCCTCTTCCTTCGAGAAGGCGGTGCCGCCCTCGGGCTGGGCGATGCCCAGTTCGTCCATCAGGGCGTTGAAGCGGTCGCGGTCCTCCGCGAGGTCCATCGCCTCGACGCTCGTTCCCATGACCTCGCAGTCGAGCCCGCGGCGCTTTAGTTCGTCCTCGAGCGGTTCGCCGATGTTGACGGAGGTCTGGCCGCCGAACTGGACCATCACGCCGTCGGCACCGGTCGCCTCTGCGACGTCGGCGACCTCCTCGGCGGTGATCGGTTCGAAGAACAGGCCGTCGGAGGTGTCGTAGTCCGTCGAGACGGTCTCGGGGTTGTTGTTGACGACGTAGGCGTCGATGCCGAGTTCGCGCAGCGCGCGGACCGCGTGGACCGAACAGTAGTCGAACTCGACGCCCTGTCCGATGCGGATCGGACCGCCGCCGACGACGATCACGCTTTCGATGTCGCGATCGACCTCGAGTTCGCCCGCGGCGGCGTCGCCCAGTAGCGGGCCGGATTCGAACTCGGACTTGCGCGAGGAGTAATAGTACGGCGTTTCGGCCTCGAACTCGCCCGCACAGGTGTCGACCTGCTTGTAGGTGCGACCGGGGACGTCCGTCTCGACGGTGTCGACCTCCGCGCCGGCGGCGGCGGCGATCGTCGCGTTGGTGTGCCCGGCGATCGCGGCCTCGGTGAAGTCGCCTTCCTGGGCGGCGAGCGTCGAGTCCGCGATGTTCTTGTAGCGCTCGGTGTACCACTCGAAGATACCGGTCAGTTCGACGACTTCGTCGACGGTGTAGCCGCGTTCGAAGGCCTCGAACATCGCGTAGGGACGGTCCGGCGACGGCCGCTCGAGGTACTGCTCCTCGAGTTCCGCGTCGCTGAGTTCGGCCCAGTCGACGTCGGGTTCGTACTCGCTCGAGCGAAGCGCCTTCAACAGGCTCTCCTCGAAGGTGCGACCGATAGCCATCGCTTCGCCGGTCGACTTCATGGCCGTCGTCAGTTCGAAGTCGACGTCGTCGAACTTGTCGATGGGCCAGCGGGGAACCTTCGTCACCACGTAGTCGATGGCGGGCTCGAAGGCGGCGGTCGTCTCGCCCGTAATCTCGTTCGTGATCTCGTGAAGGCGCTTGCCCAGCGCGACCTTCGCGGTCACGCGGGCGATCGGATACCCGGTCGCCTTGGAGGCGAGCGCGGAGGAACGCGAGACGCGCGGGTTGACCTCAACCACTCTGTACTCGCCGCCGGGGGTGCCGTCGTCGCGCCAGGCGAACTGGATGTTACACCCGCCCTGAATGCCGAGTTCGCGGATGACGTCGAGCGCGGCGGTGCGCATCTCCTGGTGCCCCTCGTCGGGGACGATCTGGGAGGGCGTGACGACCGTCGACTCGCCCGTGTGGATCCCCATCGGGTCGATGTTCTCCATGTTGCAGATGATGATACACGAGTCGTCGGCGTCGCGCATCACTTCGTACTCGTACTCGACCCAGCCGGCGATCGACTCGGTGATGAGGACCTCGCTGTTCCGGGAGAGGCGCAGTCCCTTGCGGACGCGGCGGAGGAGTTCGTCCATCTCGCCGACGACGCCAGAACCGGACCCGCCCAGCGTGTAGGTCGTCCGGGCGATGACCGGCAGTCCGCCGACCTCGTCGACGGCGGCCTGGACGCGCTCTTTCAGGTCCGCTTCGGTCAGTTCCGAGACCTCCTCGCCCTCCTCGAGCGAAATCGTGGTCGAGGCGGGAACCGGCTGGCCGATCTTCTCCATGCGCTGGCGGAAGAGGTCGCGGTCCTCCGTCGCGTAGATCGTGTCCAGCGGCGTGCCCATGATCTCGACGTCGTACTCCTCGAGGACGCCCTCCTCGGCGAGTTCGGCGGTGACGTTCAGCCCGGTCTGGCCGCCCAGGCCGGCGATGACGCCGTCGGGTCGCTCCTTGCGGATGATCTCGGCGATGGCGTCGGTCGTGATCGGCTCGATGTAGACCTCGTCGGCCATCTCCGGATCCGTCATGATCGTCGCGGGGTTCGAGTTGACCAGGACGACGCGGGCACCTTCCTCTCGAAGCGCCCGGCAGGCCTGTGCGCCCGAGTAGTCGAACTCGGCGGCCTGTCCGATCTGGATCGGGCCGCTCCCGATCAACAGGATCGTGCGTCCGTCACCCGTCTCGCCGTCTGCGGCGGTGTCCGTACTCATTTGTCTTGTCGGAGTGGAGTTCGCACATCGTAATAAGCCCCACGATACAGTACGAATCTCGAAATGGCTTTTCGAAATTCGAACCTGAAGCGGTCCACTCGCCCCGAGACGCATCGATTCCCAGACCAGCAGCCGATTCTCCCGACTGCGTGTGATCCTCTCCCATCCACAGCCGACGGCGAGAGTGATGCCGGCGACCTTCGGTTGGCCGTTTTGCTCGCGGGGTGACGTGCAGGCGAACGAATGGCAGGTATCACAGACCGTTCAGGAAACACATATTATCCCCGACACCAACGTGGAACCCGATGCCCTCCAGACGAGCGTTGCTCGCGACGTCGAGTACCGTCCTTTCAGCGACCGCGACCGGCGGCTGCCTCTCGACGACGGACACCCTCTCGGCCGAGTTACTCCAACTGAAAGCGATCACAGTCACGCGGACTCACGACGGGCGCTCCTACAGGGACTAACTCCTTCAACTCCACTCCGACGGGGACAGCGAGATATCCGGCAGCGTCGTGCGCGAGTACTCGCGACTGGCTTCGAACCCCGCCGAAATCACCGTCTCGGTGGACGTCCACGACGAGTTGGAACGGGAGTTCGAGACCGTCGAGTACGTCGTCGGATTCTGTGGCGACGAGTTCGATTCGGACGACGATTTCGGCTGTCGGAACACCGGTATTTCTCGAGCGGATTTCAACGCGGTTCAGTTCGGAAACCGCGCCGAGGTGAGGATAGACGATGAGACGTTCCACCTCGAGGACGTCAAGGACGACGAGGGGGCGAGCGGTCGCGAGTGGGTGGCCGATATCAACGACGTCGACTGGACCGAACGCCACGCTGAAAAGGGAGCGAAACACCACTGACGGCCGAACTCGCCGCTCGAACGACGAGCGGAGAGAACGGAACGGCGCGGGACCGGATACCGAGTCAGAGCGGCTGGTCGTGTTCGCTCTCGAACTCGCGCTGTCGCCGGTACTGGTCGACGAACTCGCCCACGTCGAACTCGAGCATCTGGGACTCGAACTCGGTGATCGCGGCGTCGTCGTCGGCGTGACTGACGGCGTGTTCCATGAGTTCGACGACGAGTTCGACGACGATCTCGTGGAGCCGCCGGGCGTCGAAGTCGGTCATCCACAACAGCGTGTAGCCGACGGCACCGTCGTCGCTCGCGTCGTGGACGGAAACTTTCTCGGGAAACTCCTCGAGGACGATCCCCAGCAGGTGCGGCGTCCCGAACGACTCGAACTCGTCGTCGGTGTCGATCGTCTCCTCGAGCACGGCCACGAGCGATTCCGGGAAGAATCGCGAGGGCGGATGGACGTCAGTCACGACGGCGTGGACGTCGCCGCAGGAACAGGTGTACTCGCGCATGCCCAGATCGATCTCGTGGGGGTCGACGGTCTCCCCGCAGGGAAGCTCGAGCCCGTCGCCGTCGGCACCCGGAACGGGGGTGTCTGCCATTGCTATCGCTTCGTGTGGGTCGGCCATAAGGGCGACGACTCGGGCTACTGCTCTAATACGTAGGTGCGAGACGCTGGTCGGTGGCTCCGCCCAACATCTGTTCCCCAGGCGGATTCGGATAAAATCCGCGTTCGGTAGAACTGTAGAAGTACCTTTTTCCACTTCGGGTTCGCTCGCGTTGCTCGCTCACCTCTCTCTGCTCGCGGGCCGGAGACCCGCTCGCACGGCTCGAGGGACGTCTCGCGTCCCTCGTTGGGCGCAAAAATCTACGCC
This sequence comes from Natrinema sp. DC36, assembly GCF_020405225.1. Classification (NCBI taxonomy): domain Archaea; kingdom Methanobacteriati; phylum Methanobacteriota; class Halobacteria; order Halobacteriales; family Natrialbaceae; genus Natrinema; species Natrinema sp. DC36. The sequence continues at coordinate 2,696,786 of NZ_CP084472.1, read as the reverse complement.
AAAAAGGCCGCTCACTCGCTTCGCTCGTTCGCGGGTGCTACGATTGCGATCCCTCCGCAGCGGTAACGCCTTCACCTGTCTCGAGCAACGGGGGAGATTCTCGACCCCGCGAAAACGGTCACGTTCGACGATCGATTCGCCGCGGATGCATCGCGCCGCGTTTCAGGGCCAGTCGTCGCGGACCTGCTCCGCGTCGTCCTCTTCGTCCTCGGCGTGGGTCGCCAGAATCCAGTCGGCCGCCTCGGCGGCGTCCTCGACGGCGAGATACTCCCAGCCGACTTCGTCTGCTAACTGCTCGTCCGCCTCGTCGGCACCGACGTAGACGTAGCGGTCGGTGTCGAACTGATCTTTGACGCCCTCGAGACTCTCCGCTTTCCCCCGGGGGCCGGAGAAGAAGTCCTGTCGGATGCGGTTCTTCCGCGTGAAGTTCGTCACGACGTAGGTCGGCTTCTCCGAGACGACGCCGATGTACTCGGTCCAGCCTCTTGCGTCTTCGAACACGCGCTCGGGCGAGGCGACCTCTTTGAGCGCCTCGAGTTCGAAGGCCAGGGTCATGTCGCTGTCGCCGTTCATGCGTGTCCGAACGCCGGCACGCGGGAAAACGACTTCGATACGTGTAGCGTCGCACTCGGCGGACCCGACGCGATGGGGGACCGTTCAGACGCGTTCGACGCGGTAGTACTCCGTGAAGACGATCACCTCTCCCGGCTCGAGATCCGTCGCTGTGACCGGGACGGCCCGGTCGCCCGTGACGGCCCCATAAAACGCCGCCAGCGTCTCCGAGTCGAGTTGGTCGACGTGTCGAACGGTCGCGTTCCGTTCGACGGACTCGACGCGCTCGAGCGTCAGTGAACGGGACCGGAGTGTACTGGCGGCCATGATTATTGGTACCGAATGTCATTCATGGACTTAACCGTTTCCCTGGCTCGTCGAGCGATCGATCACGAGTACTCACGGTTCCGCCGAGAACGGCGGGAATGACGAGACTACTGGAAACAGTGATCGCAGTGAGAACGGTGATTCCAACGAAAACGAGGGCTCGAGACGAGGGGCTACTGTTCCTGTGCCGGTGCGAGGTCGTCGAGGTCGACGGAGGGTTCCATGAGCACGTCGGCCTGATCGGCGACGACGCGTTGTTCGCGCATCAGCTGTTTGAACTTGCTCTGGGGCGAGAGGTCACCGATGAGGACGCCGCCGACGATCTTCCCGTCCTTGAAGGCGACGCGTCGCCACTCGGTGTCGCTGTAGCGTCGTTCGGCGTGTTCGTCGCCCAGCGTCGGGTGGCCGAAGGAGAGGAACGGGAAGTCGAAGTGTGTAATGGAGTACGAGGAGACCCACTGGAACTCCTCGGACTCCTCGTCGGCGGCCATGTTGATCGCCGCGACCCGCCCCTGTTCCTTGGCCGAGCCCCACGAGCCGTTCTGGGCCTGCTCGCCCAGCAAGACGTCGTAGAAGCGGGTGAGGTCGCCGGCCGCGTAGATGTCGTCGACGGACGTCTGCATGTACTCGTCGACGACGATCCCGTTGTCCTCCTCGAGGTCGGCCCCGCGGAGGAACTCGGTGTTGAAGGTCAGCCCGATGGCGGCCCCGACGAAGTCGCACTCGTAGCGGTCGCCGTTGGGGTCGACGGCGGCGGTGACGTGGCCGTCGTCGTCCGTCTCGAAGCGATCGACGCCGCTGTCGAAGACGGGGTCGACGCCGACCCCGCGCATGCCCTCGTGCATGATCTCGGCCCCGTCGGCCGAGAGCGCGTACCGCCACCAGCGGTCGCCGCGCATCAGGAAGTCGGCGTCGATTCCCTGCGCCCCGCAGACGGCCGCGAAGTCGATACCCAGCAGGCCGGCACCGACGATGACGCCCGTGTCTGCCCGTTCGGCGTGCTCGCGGATGGCGCGGGCGTCCTGAAACGTCCAGAAGTGATGGACGCCGTCGGCATCGCTGTGTTCGACGGGCAACTGCGTCGGCGTCCCGCCGGTCGCGACGAGCAGCTTGTCGTAGGAGAGCTCGCCGCTGTCGTGCGTGTGAACGACGTTCGCGTCCGTGTCGACGCTCGTCACGTACGTGTTCAGCGAGAGTTCGATGTCGCGGTCCTCGTACCACTCTTCGTCGTGGATCGAGATGGGGGCTTCGGGGAGTTTGCCTTTCGCGTGTTCTTTGATAAGAATCCGATTATACAGCGGCTCCCCCTCATCGGTGATGACGGTAATCTTCGCGTCCGGGTCTTCCTCCCGGAGGGTCTCGGCGGCCGAACTACCCGAGATCCCGTCACCGATGATGACGTACTGAGTCATATCCCGAACGTTCGTAATGCGGGTTAAAGTGGGTTGCTATCTCGTCTATTTTGCCAGACCGGCCGGGAGGATCCAACGGACGTAAACTCTGTGGCGAATCTCCCTACCAGAATAACTCCTCGGCCCCTATTCGGACACCATATTTTGGAAGAGCAAGGATTGCTGGTATCTCTGACGAACAACTTCGGCTCTCGTCGAGCGACCGAATCGGGAAACACGGGCGACCTCGAGCGGCGATGCCCCGCCGGACGGTTATCCAGAACGGTGTCGTCCGAACCGTTCTTCACTATCCCGTCCGAACAGGACGGCATGAAACTCCGACAGAACGCGAAACACTTCGCCTATCGGAAATCGCTCGAGACGCCGGGCATCCGCTCGATCGCGAACGCGGGGCTGGTCAAACTCCACACCAAAATCTTCACCGGTAAGGCCGATCCCGACCGCGCCGAGGAGCGGCGGGCTCACCTCGAGGGGCTCTTCGACGCGACGATGGACGCCTACCTGCGGGCGCTCCAGGAGGGCTACTCCGAGGCCGAGGCCCGCGAGATCACGCACATTCAGGCCAACTTCGACTTCTACAATCACGGCTGGACGGAGATGATGGAGTTCCCCGCGGACGAACTCGAGGCCCACTACGACCGCTACCGCGAGTTCTTCGACCGGTGGGACGTGACGATCGACGAGCCGCTGGGCCAGTTCGCTCCGCCCGAGGGCCTTCCCGAAGCACCGTCGACGCCCGAACGCCTCGAGGACCCCGAGCACCCCCACGCCGAGGGCGGCTTCGCCGACGACGTCTACGTCGAGACGGACGACGGCGAGCTCGTCGTCGGCGGTCGCGAAGCGGCGGACGTCGACGTCTCGCAGGCGGTCGAGAACGAGGACGACTGAGAGGGAGTATCGGAGCCACCCGGACGGTTCGTGATTCACGTCTCGGTCGCGTCTCTCGGTCCTGTATTCCGACGCTCTGAACGTGTCCGATACTCCCTCTGCAACGATCTGCTGTCACTGTGTCCCGACGCACCCGCATCGCGATCGCGGGTGTGCTGAGACCGGATGACGGGAGTCCGTCCGAGGTGCGCCGAGCACGAGCCTCGAGTGCGCCGGCGAGCTCGACGTGAGCCTGCCGTCCGGCCTCGAGCGGGAGTTTTTCCGGTAGCGGTCTGCGACGCGAACACTGTCGTTCGGGTACACCGGTTCCCAAGCCGCTAAGTGGGCGGACGACTCGAGTTCGAGCAACGACCGTATGTCTCTGAACGCGAACGATCGGTCGATCGCGGCGTTTACGATGGCGGGCCACGCCCTCGTCCACTGGTTCGAAACTTCGATTCCGATCTTTCTGGTCGTCTGGCTGGCCGAGTTCGACGTGGGCGTCGCCCTGTTCGGCGTCGTCGTCGCGCTCGGCTACGCCCCGTTCGGGCTGGGGGCGCTCCCGGGGGGGATCCTCGCGGATCGCTACGGTACTCGCCCCCTCGTGTTGGCGTGTCTCGGCGGGATGAGCCTCGCCTTTCTCGTCCTCGCTGCCGCGAGTTCGATCTACGCTATCGCGGCCGGCCTGATCCTGTGGGGGATCGCCGCCAGCGTCTACCACCCTGCCGGACTCGCGCTCATCAGCACCGGCGTCGAGGACCGGGGCACCGTCTTCGCCTGGCACGGGATCGCCGGCAACGCCGGCATCGCGCTCGGCCCGTTCGTCGCCGCTACCCTGTTGATCTTCCTCGAGTGGTCCGTCGTCGCGGCGGTACTCGCCGTCCCGGGCGTCCTCGCGGTTCTCTACGGCCTCGGCGCGGAGTTCGATCCGACCGCGGCCGTGGCGGACGACGCCGACGCCGGCCCCGACGAGGCGCTGTCGCCGGCGGCTCTCTTCAGCGACTCGCGAACGCTGTTCGCCAGCGCCTTCGCCGTCGTCTTCGTCCTCGTCACGTTCGAGGGGCTCTACTACCGCGGAACCCTCACGTATCTCCCCGAGATCCTCCACGGCCTGCCGGCGATCGAGTCCCTCGCGCTGCCGGCCGGCCTCGAGGGGATCCAGCCGGCCGACTACATCTACGTCGGCCTGCTGGTCGTCGGGATGGCGGGGCAGTACGCTGGCGGGAAACTGACGAACCGCATCGCACCGGCGCGCGGACTCGCGGCAATTTTCGCCGTCCTCGCGGTCCTCGCGCTCGCGTTCGTGCCGGTGACGGCGTCGGGGGTCGGACTCGCCCCGATCGTCGCGCTCTGCGGGCTGTTGGGCTTTTTCCTCTTCGCCATCCAGCCGTTCTACCAGAACGCCGTCGCGGTCTTCACGCCGCCGGACGCTCGCGGGCTCTCCTACGGCTACACCTATCTCGCCGAGTTCGGGTTCGGCTCGGCGAGCATCGCTCTCGGCGGGTTCGTCCTCGGCGAGTTCTCTCAGACGGTGTTTTTCGCGATGATCGCCGCGTTCGCGGGTATCGGCGGCCTGTTCGCGGGCGCGCTGCTGGTCGGCGGCGATCGGTTCGCGGGGACGGCGGAGACGCTCGAGGCGAACGCGGACGACTGACGGCGTCGGAGGACGGACGGAGTACGACTGGAGAAAAGGTGCCCCGCTGCGGGAGTCAGAGCCAGGGCGGCGTGATGTACTCCGAGGTCGCGTGCTTCTCCGGGTAGATGATCTCCTGTACACCCTCGCCCTCGTCGTTTTCCTGCCACTGGAAGTAGACGGTCTCGTCTCGCATGTACTTGAGGTCGTGAGCGAACTCGTGATCCTTGTCGTAGAACTCGACCGTGCCAGTGGTTCCGGTAAACGACGCGGCCTCCAGCTCCGGGATCAGCGTGTCCGAATCGAGCGAGCCGGTGTTCTCGACGGCGTTGGCGAACAGAGCGATCGCGTCGTGCGTGTGGTAGCCCGTGTAGACGGGTTTGTTCCCGTTGAACTGGTTCTGATACGCTTGCACGAACGGCTGCGTCTTGTCGGTGAGCGTGCTGGTTGCCGTCGCGCTGGACTGCCCCACGCCGAAGCGGCAGGCACCGCCGACCATGTCGTAGTAGCCCGGCAACTGCATCGGGACGTGGATCCCGCCGAACGCGAACGGACGTGGTTGGGGCGTCACCCAGTCGAGCAGCGCGGCAGTCCCGGTGTGGGCCGTCGTAATAAAAGCCACGTCCGCCCCTGCCGCCTGGACCTCGTCGTAAATTCCCGAGAAGTCGTCGGTCGCCGGCGGATACCGCTCTTGCATCACGACATCGGCGCCCGTGTCCGCGAGTTGGTTCTGGTAGACCGTCCACGGCTCGGAGGTCCACTGGTAGTCCTCGACGAGCACGGCGAGGGAGTTCCAGCCGATGTCGGATCCCATCGCGTCGATAAAGTCGACCTGCGTCCTGCCGAGGTCGTAGTTGTTCGTCGGCCCCGCGCGGAAGTGATACTTGTACTTGTCGTACTGCTCGCTGACCAGCCGACTCGCCTCCGCCGTCGCCGCGCCGGACGTGAGATGAATCGTCTGCTGCTCCGCGATGTCGTCCATGAGAGCCATCAGCGATTCACTGGCGAAGACGCCGACCGTAACGTCCGCATCTTCTTCGAGGATGAGCCGCTGATACTGGCGACGCGCCTCGAGCGGGCTCGAGTTCGTGTCGCCGACGACCATCTCGACGTCTCGACCACCGATTCCGTCCGCCTCCTGCAGTTCGTTGACGGCAACCTGTGCACCGCGCACTATCGATCGGCCGATGAAGTCGCTGTCCGGATTCGGTGCGAGAACACCGATCGTGATCGGGTCCTCGCTTCCGGATCCCCCGGTGATCGACCCGAGCGTCCCTACACACCCAGCGGTCGAAAGGCTGACCGCACTGCCGGCCGTCGCGAGGACGTGTCGCCGCTGGAGACCGCTTCGTCGAGTACGTTGATCGGTCGCGAGGCTTGGTTCGTTATCAGCCCCACCACATTCATGCATCTCGACCAGTCATTTTGACCTCAGTCTCTTAACAATTGTGGCAACTTATCAAAGAGTGGGTGGTAGCAATCGGCACACCAGAGATACCTGCCCACCAGTTGGAAACCGATCGGAAACGGTGACGCCGCCGCTCAAGCGACCGTGCGTAACGAAAGTCAACGCAGTTCTCGGCGAGAGCCATCGCGGAACCGACGGTCCCCACGAGTGCTCCGGGGACGCCGATTCCCCTAGAACCAGGTCGGATCGACGTACTCGGCGGACGCATGCTCATCGGGCCAGATGACTTCCTGGACGCCCTCACCGTCGTCGGTTTCCTGCCACTGGAAGTAGATGGGTTGGACGTTCTCCTCCCCGTAGATAACGTCGTGGGCGAACTGGTGGTCCGGCCCGTGGAACTCGAGCGTGCCGGTCGTCCCGGTGAAGCTGGTATCCTCGAGCGTGCCGACCAGCGTCTCGGAGTCGACCGTCCCGGCCCGTCCGGCGGCGTCCGCGAATAGCTTGACCGCGTCGTAGGAGATGAAGCCCGTATAGACGGGACTCTGCCCACCGTACCTGTTCTGGTACATCTTGACGAACGGCTGCGTCTTGTCGGTGAGTTCGCTCGTCGCCGTGGCGCTGGCGTAGCCCACGGCAAACCGGCACGCGCCGTCGGTCAGCCGGTAGTACGACGGGAGCTGCATCGGAACGTGAATGCCGCCGAAGGCGAACTCCCGCTGCGCCGGTCCCCAGTCGCGTATGGCCTTGGTACCGGTGTGAGCCGTCGAGATGAACGCCGCATCAGCATCCGACGCCTCGACATCGTCGTAAATCGACGAGAAATCGTCGGTTGCCGGCGGATACCGGTTCCACATCGTCACATCGATGTCGAGATCACTGAAGCGGCTCTGATAGAACGACCACAGCCCCTCGGTCCAGTCGTAGTCTTCGGCGAGCACGGCGATGGAGTTCCAGCCGATATCGCCCCCCTTCTCGGTCAGAAACTCGATCTGGGCCTGCGCGAGGTTCGAACCGTTGACCGGGCCGACGCGAAAGTGGTGCTTGTACTTCTCGTACTCCTCGTTGACCTTCTGGCTGGCCGTTGTCGTCGCCGAACCGGCCGTGAGGTGGAGCGTCTCCTGCTCGGCGATGTCGTCCATCAGCGGGACGAGCGCCTCGCTCGTGGAGATGCCAACCGTGACGTCGGCACCCTCCTCGAGGACGAGCCGCTGGTACTGACGACGAGCCTCCTGCGGGCTCGAGTTCGTGTCGCCGACGGCCATCTCCACGTCGCGGCCGTTGATCCCGCCGGCTTTCTTCAGTTCGTCGACGGCGGTCCGTGCGCCCTGAACGATCGAGCGCCCGGTGGAGTCGCTGTCCGGATTCGGTGCGAGAACCCCGATCGTCACCGGTTCAACGTCGTCGCTCCCGAGGATCGATCCGGCGGTCTCGAGACACCCTGCAAGGGAGAGTCCGGCAGCGCTACCCGCGGTCGTTTTGAGGACGTGCCGGCGATCGAAGCCGCGCCGTCGGCTCGAGCCGACGGTGTTGTCTGCGGCCTCACGATGGGCGTGAGAGTCGGTCATATTGGCCAGTCGTTTCGACCTATCTTTCTTAACGTTTGCGAAGAATATCATCGGAGAGTTACGAATGTGTGTGAAGTACCATCAGTAGCTGATTTTTCATCTTTTAGCGGGAGAGATCCATTCCAGCGTTAAATTATGTATATTACCCTCGTAACGTGGGTGGGTGGCGGAATAGAGTGGTCGTTTAGACACTACGAACTCTCCTCTCCCGATTATCAGCACCGATAACTTCGGAACATCATTTATGTAGTGACAACATCACGCGTGTTCTATCGATGGATATCGTTAGACGATTGGTACCGACAGCTATCCGACGCAGGTACGCGGTCAAGTTCGGGATCGCGCTGCTTATTCTCGGGCTGTCGGTCGGCCTGATCGGATACGGGGCAACTGCAGGGATCACTAACCAAGTCGAGGATCGCGTACAGACCGATCACGCGTCTTCGGCCAGTCAGGAAGCACAGAGTCTGCAGATGTGGAACGAGCAGAACGAACATACGGTCGGGACGATCGTCAGATCGGACGTCGTCGCCAGTGACGATCCGCAGGCGATCCAACAGCGATTCCTCGACTGGCAGGAGCACCTCGATACCGACACGTTCGATATCTCCTATGTCGACCTCACCAACGAGACGGTGACGGCAAGCACCAACGGAGCCTACCGTGGTGTACCCACCAGCGAACTGAACAACGTCCCGAGCGAGGCCTACTCGGAGGCGACGACGAATGTCCCCTGGGTCTCCGACGCTTACACCGCGCAGGGCGAGTTCGGACAGAACACCACCGTCATCACCTACGTCCAGCTCTCCGCCGAAAGCGAGAATCGCGCGGTCGTCTACACGGCCAACATCGAGGCGTACGCGAACCAGTTGCAACAGGACGAGGGCGTCACGACGATGGTCGTCGACGGTGACGACGAGGTCATGCTCGACAATCAGGGGTACGGCGAGAACCACGAAACGTTCGGGCTCGCGTACGGCGGCGACAGCGCCGTTCTGAGCGACGCGCGAACCGAAGGCGCGTCCACGCGACAGGTTTCGGGCGCCGACTTCGACTTCGGCTCGCTCGAGACTACCGCCTACGACTTCGACGAGAGCAAGTACGTCACCAGTTCAGCGCGCGTGTTCGGGACGGACTGGGTCGTCGTGACCCATGAACCGGCCAGTCAGGCGCTCGGGTACGTCACCTCGATTAACCAGTACGGTGTCTACGCGACGATCCTCGGCGTCCTCATGATCGGCATGGTCGGTGCCGTCCTCGGTCGGAACACCGCCGTCTCGATCGACCGGCTCACCGACAAGGCCGGTCAGATGGAGGAGGGCAATCTCGACGTCGACCTCGAGACCAAGCGGATCGACAACATCGGCCGGCTCTACGACGGCTTCGACTCGATGCGCGTCGCCTTGCGCGAGCAGATCGAGGAAGCCGAAGCCGCCCGGGAGGAGGCCGAACGCGAACGCGAGCGCGTCCAAGAGATCAACGGCCACCTCGAGGAGAAGGCCGCCGAATACAGCGACGTGATGGAAGCGGCCGCAGACGGCGACCTGACCGCGCGGATGGAAGCCGACGGCGAGAACGAGGCGATGGCCGAGATCGCCGCGGACTTCAACGAGATGCTCGAGGAGATCGAGCGAACGGTCGCCGAACTCAATCGGTTCGCGACCGACGTCGCGACCGCCTCCGAGCAGGTGACCGCCTCGAGCGAGGAAGTTCGCTCCGCGTCCCAGCAGGTTACCGGGTCGATTCAGGAGATTTCGGACGGCGCGGACCGTCAGAACGAGTCGCTCCAGTCGGTCAATCAGGAGATGAGCGGGCTCTCGACGACGACCGAGGAGATCGCCGCCTCCTCGAACGAAGTGGCCGATATCGCCGAACGGACCGTTGACACCGGGCGAGACGGACAGGAAGCCGCGCAGGCGGCGATCACCGCGATGGACGAGATCGAGGGCGAAGCCGGCAGCGCCGTCAGCGAGATCCGCCGACTCGAGGAGGAAGTCCAGCAGATCGACGAACTCATCAATACGATTTCGGAGATCGCCCGCCAGACCAACATGCTGGCGCTGAACGCCAACATCGAGGCCTCCCGATCCGCGGGCGGCAGCGACGACGAAGGGTTCTCCGTCGTCGCGAAGGAGGTCAAGGCGCTCTCCGAGGACGTCGCCGAGGCGGCCGACGAGGCAGAAGACCGGCTCGAGGCGATTCGAGAACGCACCGAGCAGTCCGCCGTCGAGGTCGAGGGCACGAGCGACGACATCGAGGACGCCAGTGAGCAGGTCGAGGAGGCCGTTCACGCACTCGAGCAGATCGCCGACCTCGCCCAGCAGACCAACGTGGGGGTCCAGGAAATCTCCGCGGCGACCGAAGAGCAGGCCGCCTCGACCCAGGAGGTCGTCGCGATGGTCGACGACGCCGCGACGATCTCGGAGGAGACCACCTCCGAAGCCGAAAACGTCGCCGCCGCAGCCGAAGAGCAGACCACGGCACTGACCGAGGTCACGCAGTCCGCCTCGAACCTCTCCCAGCAGGCCGCACAGCTCTCCGAAGCGCTCGACCGGTTCGATACCGAGGTCGACCGCGACGACGTGGAACTCGAGTCGATGATCGACACCGACGCGGAGCCGGCGGCGGCCGAGTCGACGTTCGAGGTCGACACAGAGGCGACCGACGAACCGGACGACGAGAATCGAGGGATCACGTTCGATACGGCCGACGATCCGAGCGACCCCGGCCCCGACTCGGACGACCTCCTCACGTTCGACGACGGAGCGGATGACACGCTCGAGGCCGAGCCGACCGATTCGGCCGCCGAGACAACCGATGGTGACCAGTTGGCCGCGGATGTACTCGAGAGCGATCCGGGCGACGAGCCCGTCGAGCCAGCGGGTAACGAGCCTGAGCAGGCGGCCGCCGACGAGTCAGCCGCGGACGGGCAACGCGACGGCGGTGCCGGCGAGATCGGCGCGGAAGAGATCCTCGGGATCGAAGAGCGTGACGACGGTGCGACTGACATCGGCGCGTCGGACACGACCGATGGATCGCCCGGCTCGACCGATCCGCTCGCGGAGGAGACGATGGATCCACTTGCAGATGCCACGGAAACGGCCGATCCGCTCGCGGAGGAGACGGAGGCCGCAGAGCCACTTGCGGACGATAGTGACGCGAGTGCGCCGCTCGAGGACGAGCGCGACACGACGGCAGCGTCCGGAGATGACGATGTCGACACGAGCGCCGGATTCGAACCGGCGGGCGACTCGGCTCCCGACCTCGAGCAGGGATCGACTGCCGGAGACGACGGTGACACCGAACCAGACGAATCGACGACCGCCGACGGATCGCCGGCCGACGACGACGCGGCCGAGAGCGCGGATGACGATGACGAGCCGACCGAAAGCGACGACGTGTTCACGTTCGGCACGGCGAGTGACGAAGACGACGAGTAATCGGCGTCGGTCTCGTTCGCTACCTTTTTGACTGCCGTCTCGGAAGGAATCGGCATGCTCACCGTGCGGGCACCGGCGACGAGTGCGAACCTCGGGAGTGGCTTCGACGTCTTCGGCCTCGCTCTCGGAACGCCCGCCGACATCGTTCGGGTCGAGCGCGCCCCGGAGACGACGATTACGGTTACCGGAGCCGGTAGCGAGTACATCCCCGAAGACCCGGCCAAGAACACCGTCGGTGCGGTCGCCGAGGCCCTGAACGCTCCGGCCCGCATTCGAATCGACAAGGGCGTCCGCCCCTCCTCGGGGTTGGGCTCGTCGGCCGCGAGCGCGGCCGCCGCCGCCGTCGCGCTCAACGCCCTCTACGACCGCGGCCGCACCCGCGAGGACCTCGTCAGCGTCGCCGCCAAGGGCGAGGAGGTCGTCTCCGGCGAGGCCCACGCGGACAACGTCGCTCCCTCCCTGCTCGGCGGCTTCACCGTCGTCACCGACGACGGCGTCACGCAGGTCGACGCGTCCGTCCCGGTCGTCGCCTGTCTCCCCGAGATATCCGTCTCGACGCGAGACGCACGCGGCGTCGTCCCCGAGTCGGCTACCATGGACGAGGTCGTCACCACGGTCGGCAACGCGGCGACGCTGACCGTCGGCATGACTCGAGACGACCCCGAGCTCGTCGGCCGAGGGATGAACGACGATATCGTTACGCCCGAACGGACCAAGCTCATCACGGGCTACGAGGACGTTCGCGAGGCCGCCCTCGAGGCGGGCGCGACCGGCGTGACGGTCAGCGGTGCCGGCCCCGGGATTCTGGCGGTCTGTCACCGCGGGGATCGACGCGCGATCGCGTCGGCCATGGTCGACGCCTTCGACGCGGCCGGCGTCGAGAGTCGGGCCTATCAGACCGCGATCAGCGAGGGGGCGACGCTGTACCGGGACGACTCGTAGTCACGGATGGGGACGAGAACCGACGGCGCGCTCGCGCTGGTCGCACTCGCCGCGTTCGCGGGCCTCGTCGTCCTCGTCGACGCATCGCTCTCAATAGGCTTCCTGCTCGTCGGCGGTACCGCGACGATTTGTTTCGAACTGCTCGCCGCTCGGGACCCCGCGCCCGTCCGCGACTACTGGGAACGCCGCCCCGTCCAGTTCGCGTCGCTCGCGGTGGCGATCGGCGGGGCCGCCATCGGTGCCCGAATCGCACCGGAAATAGCGCTGTCGCTGTGCTGTGGCGCGACGGTGACCTATCTCGTCTTTCTCGCGCTCCTCTGGATGGGGGTTCTCCCGCCGTTGGAGACGTGGTGGGGGTCGGACTCGTGACGGTGGCCTCACCTCGGGCGAGCGGCCGTCTTCCAGCGGCGACCGTAGATACGGGGCAAGGCATCGACGGGTGCCTGTCGGACGTTCGTCGGCACGGTCGAGACTCTCGTGGAAACGCTCGCCGGGAGCGGGCCGTACGGCACCGACGAGACCGCAGTCGGGTTGTTCGAGATCGGTTTCCGGCCGGCGTAGCCGGGACCGCGCTGCGTCGACTCGTATAGTTTCTCGAATTTCGAATGGCCGTCGATGACGCCGTTGCGAGCCGCCTTCGCGGCCTTTTTCGCTTCTTGCTGCAGGGCCGCGTTCGTCGCGTCGGGTTTCACGTCGTCGACGAACTCTCTGACTTTGGCCGCCGCCTCGGAGTCGCCCGAGGACTCGAACGCGTCGGAGCCGACCACGTCCTCGAGTTCGCTCCGCAATTGTTGCAGCTCCGTCCGGAAATCAACGAGATCGACGGTATTCCAGAGTTCGCGCAGTTCGATGGCGTCCCGAATCGAGCTGAGATCCAGTATCTGGTCCAGATCCGTCTCGCGGATTGCGTTCGGGAGCTGATCCGGCTCGACGAGATCCGGCAGCGCCGACATGTCGACGGTGTCCGGCAAATTCTCGAAATCGATCGTCTCGAGGAGGTCGTCGACTTCCGCGACGACGTCCCAGAGTTCGGCCGCCGTCGCCGCCAGCGCGTCGTCCGAACCGTCGGTTGCGGTTTCCCGGAGCAATCGCTCGGTTCCCGCCGTGATCCGGTCGGCGAGTTGCTCGACGCCGGTCGGGGACGTTGTCTGGCTCATGCGGTCGGGACGCGGGAGACGGATAAAACGAGCGTGCTTGCTGATCGATTCCAGTTCCGATTCCGGAGCGTCAGTACGCGAACACGGATCAGTCGTCAGTCAGCTAAACGCCGCGGCCCTGCAGCTTCTCTTCCTCGGGGAGGTCGACGTTCGCGTCGCCTTTCATCCCCTTGCCGAGGTGCTTCGAGATCTCGGCGAGCGTCTCGGGTTCGTCCCAGTTGTTCGTCGCCTGAACGATCGCGTCGGCCATTTCGGGCGGGTTCTCCGCGCCGAAGATTCCGCTGCCCACGAAGATGCCGTCGCACTCGTGATGCATCATGAGCGCGGCGTCGGCGGGCGTCGCGATCCCGCCCGCCGCGAAGTTGACGACCGGCAGCCGCCCCATCTCGGCGGTCTCGTGGACCAGTTCCGCCGGCGCTTCGATATCGCGGGCGAAGGCCTCCCGTTCCTCGTGGCTCATGCCCTCGAGTTTCCGGATGGCACCCTTGATCGTCCGCTGGTGGTGGACGGCCTGATTGACGTCGCCGGTGCCGGCCTCGCCCTTGGTCCGGATCATCGCTGCGCCCTCGTCGATCCGGCGCAGCGCCTCGCCGAGGTCGCGCGCGCCGCAGACGAACGGCGCGGTAAAGTCGCGCTTGTCGATGTGGTAGGCGTCGTCCGCCGGCGTGAGCACTTCGCTCTCGTCGATCATGTCCACGCCGACGGCCTCGAGGATCTGGGCCTCCTTCGTGTGGCCGATGCGGGCCTTCCCCATGACGGGGATCGAGACCGAGTTGACGATCTCCTCGACGTCACCGGGATCCGCCATCCGCGCGACGCCGCCGCGCTTGCGGATGTCCGCGGGGACGGCTTCCAGCGCCATCACCGCGACGGCGCCGGCCTCCTCGGCGATGCGGGCCTGTTCGGGGTCGACGACGTCCATGATGACGCCGCCCTTCTGCATCCGGGCGAAGCCGCGCTTGACGAGATCGGTGCCGCGCCTGAGGTCCTCGAGATCGGTTTCCTCGGTCATACTACCCGGTTTGGAGCCGCTGCACTTACGCGTGTTCTTTGTGATCGATTCGGCCGACACCCCCTGTATCCGTCACTCGAGGACCCGTTCGCCCTCGAACAGACGCGCTCGAACGTCCGACCCGTACAGCCGGGTGAGCGGCCGTCGCCACAGTCCGAGCTCCCGTGCCAGCTCCCCCGTGACCTCGAGACGCGTCCCGACCGACGGTCCGATCCCGATCGCCACCTCACCCCGAATCTGGGCGTTCGTCCGCAGGAGAGCGCCGTCTTTGCGCGTGAAACTGGCCATCGTCCAGTCGCGCGCCTGCGGACTGAGTCGGGGCCGGGAGACCTCGAGTCGGACGGTCTCGCGCCCGCCGTAGCGGCCGCCGTCGACGACGGCTCGAACCCCGTTCGGGCCGTCGGTCACCGTGATGTCGGCCCGTTCCTTGGGATAGCCCCAGCACTCGCGGCCGAGCGCGACCGAGGGATCGGTCGTGACCGGGAGCCAGTGCACGTAGCCGCCGATCTCGCCGTCCGCGAGCTGTGCGAGGGGGAGGGTCGTTCGACTCCCGCGGACCGCCGGGATGATGACGGCGAACTCGTCGTAGGGCTCGAGGCCCGTCTCGCCTCGATCCCCGCCACCGACCTGGTGGTACTGAATCCCGATGAGTGCGACGCAGCCGACGCCGGGGGCGATCGCGAGCGACGAAAGCCCCTCCGGGAGGACTGCCTCGAGCCGACTGCGACGCGCGGGGACCGTCACGCCACCCATCGCGAACGATAGCTCGAGCGGGAGGTCAACCACGTGGCCGGTCGAAAGCCGTCGTCGCGTCCGTTCGTCGCCGGTAGTCATGGCCGACGGTACGACGGGACCGGTCGTAGTAGTACGGATCTCGGCCGTCGGCGACGAGGACCGCTACTGTTTTGCGGACTCCGTCCGTCGCGCCGGACAATGACTGCGTCGACCTCGAGCGGCCGGTTGTCGGATCGCGAGCGCGACGACGATACGTCCCTTCCGGCGTATCTCGCGCCCGTTCCGCGCACGCTCGAGGACCTCGGATTGCGATTCGCGTGGCTCGTCGTGGCGATCAACCTCGCGGGGACGGCATTCGGCTTCTGGTATTACTCGGGACAGTTCACCGAGACCGCGGCCGTGCTCTGGCCCTGGGTTCCGGACAGCCCGCTCGCGACGCTGTTCATCGCGCTGGCGATCGCCTGCTGGAAGCTGGGTCGCGAGCAGCCGTGGCTCACCGCGCTGGCCTTCTTCGGTAATATCGTCCTCGGACTGTGGACGCCCTACACGCTGCTCGCGTTCGCCGACTCCTACGCGTACCTCTCCCCGGTGATGTACCAGTTCCTATTCTGGAGTCACCTCGCGATGGTCGTGCAGGCCTTCGTCCTCTACCGGATCAGCGACTTTCCGGTGTGGGCCGTCGCCGTCGCCGCCCTCTGGTACTGGAGCAACCTGGTCGTCGACTACTTCGTCCCCATCGTCGGCGAGCCCCACCACACGATCATCCCCGTCGAGCGCGACGCGGCCGTGTTTCTCGAGGCCGACGCGCTGGGCGTGATCGCCGCCGGCGAAGTCACGTTCGTCCTCCTGGCGCTGTTTCTCGCGCTCGCCATCCGGGTCAAAAAGTGCGAAGCCGCCCGGAATCAGCCGTAGCCGACGGCGAGACGGTCGCGAACGGACGACGGCGAATTCCTACTCGAGGATGAGAACCGCCGACTCGGTCTCGATCATCTCGCCCTCGCCCGAGTAGGTCCGCTCGAGTTCGACCTCGAAGAGGTCGTCTTCGAGTTCTTCGCCGGCGACCCGAAGCACGCCCTCGTCGTCGTCGATCTCGTACTCGCCGCTCTCGATTCCGGCGTCGATCTCGCCGACCTTCGACCCGAACTTCGGGCCGACCGACGAGTAGTCGAGATCGATCGACGCGACTTCGGTCGTGATCTCCGGCGGTTCCTCGAGCACCGCGAGATCCTGTACGTGCATCACGTGCTGGATCGCGTCTTCGAAGCCGTCGATCGGGCCGTAGACGGAAACGGACTCGAGGTCTTCGTTCAGCGGCAACTGGTGCTCGCTCTTGTAGCGTCGCAGCGCGGAGATGACCTCCATGGCGGTCTCGCCGGCCGCGAGGTCCGCCTCGTACCCCTGCGGACTGGGCCACTCGCGGGTGTGGATGCTGCTCCTGTCGAGATTCTCGCCACCGTCGCTGTAGACGGCCTGCCAGATCTCCTCCGTCGCGTGGGGCAAGAACGGGGCCCACAGCTCGAGGAACGTCCGATGCGCGGTCCGCAGCGCGTACTGCGTCGACGGATTGTCTTCGCGCGTCTTGGCGATCTCGAGGTAGTCGTCGCAGAAGGTGTTCCAGAAGAACGTCCGCAGGCGGTCGCGGGCCTTCGCGAACTCGTACTCTTCGAGGTGTGCGGTCAGATCCGCGACGGCGTCGTCGAGTTCCGCGAGGAGCCAGCGATCGATCGCCTCGAGCTCGGCGGGCTCGTCGGGATCGGCGGGTGCGAGCGTGTCGACGAGCTTCGAGGCGTTCCAGAGCTTTCGCAGAAGCTTCTCGCCCGCGGTGAGGTCCTTCTCCTGGTACGGGAAGTCGTCGCCGACGGCGGCGCTGGCGGCCCAGAACCGGACGGCGTCGACTGGGTACTCCGAGAGCACTTCGTCGGGTTCGACGACGTTCCCCCGCGATTTGGACATCTTCTCGCGGTTCTCGTCGAGGACGTGGCCGTTGATCATCGTCGCGTCGAAGGGCACCTCGCCGGTGTGCTCGTAGCACTTGACGACGGTGTGGAACAGCCAGAAGGAGATGATGTCGTGGCCCTGCGGGCGCAGATCGAACGGGTAGAGCTCGGGGTTGTCCATCGTGAACTCCTCGCTGTCGGCGTTCCAGTCCCAGCCGGCGTTGATCAGCGGCGTCAGCGAGGAGGTCGCCCACGTGTCGAAGACGTCCTCCTCGGCCTCGAACTCGTCGCCCCCGCACTCGGGACAGGCCGAGACCGGTGGTTCGTCGCTCAGCGGGTCGACTGGCAGGTCCGCCCGCTCGGCCATGATCTCGTGATCGCAGTCCGCGCAGTACCAGACCGGGAACGGAATGCCCGAGTCGCGCTGGCGCGAGATGAGCCAGTCCCACTCGAGGCCCTCGATCCAGTGCTCGTAGCGGGTGAACATCTTCTCGGGGTACCAGTCCATCTCCCGACCGGCCTCGAGGTACTCCTCCTTGTGGTCCAGGATCTCGACGTACCACTGCTTGGAGACGCGGTACTCGACGGCGGTGTCACAGCGTTCGTGGACCTGGACCGCGTGGGAAATCTCCCAGCGATCGCGAAGGGAGCCCTCGTCCTCGAGGTCTTCGACGATGGCCTCGCGGGCTTCCTCGGTGGACATGCCCTCGTAGGGACCGGCGAGGTCGGTCATCGTCGCGGACTCGTCGATGGCCACCCGGAGCGGGAGGTCGTGGGCCTGGTACCACTCGATATCGTTCTGGTCGCCGAAGGTACAGCACATCACGACGCCGCTGCCTTTCTCCATGTCGACGCGCTCGTCCTCGATGATCGGCACTTCGTGGTCGAACAGGGGAATCCGGGCGGTCTCTCCGATGAGGTCTCGATTCTCCTCGTCGTCGGGGTGGACGAAGACGGAGACGCAGGCCGGGATGAGCTCCGGACGCGTCGTCGAGATGACGAACTCCTCTCGCGGTGCGTCGTCGCCAACTAGTTCGAACGCGATGTCGTTGAAGTGCGAGGCGCGCTCCTCGTCTTCCATCTCGACCTGCGAGATGGCCGTTTCGCACTCCGGACACCAGATCGCGGGCGCCTTCTTGCGGTACTCGCGCCCCTTCTCGTAGAGGTCGAGGAAGGACAGCTGCGAGATGCGTTGAACGCGCGGTTCGATCGTCTTGTAGGTGTTGTTCCAGTCGATCGAGGTCCCGAGATCCTGCATCTTCTCCGTAAACTCGGCCTCGTACTCCGCACAGACCTCGCGGCAAAGTTCCTGAAACTCGCGGCGCTCGTAGTCCTGATGGCGGATGTCCAGTTCCGATTCGGTCAGGCGCTCGCTCGCGATCCCGTTATCGTCGTAGCCGAAGGGAAAGAGCACGTCGCCGTCGTGCATCCGCTGGAAGCGCGCCGCGAAATCCTGCAGGGTCGAGCCGTAGAGGTGGCCCATGTGCAGGCTGCCCGAAACCGTCGGCGGCGGCGTGTCGATCGCGTAGACCGTGTTCGGGTCCCGCTCCTCGTCGGCCTCGTAGGCGTAGACGTCCTCGTCGATCCAGCGCCGTTGCCAGCGGGATTCGACTGCGTCGGGATCGTAGCCGCCCTCGAGGGTGGGTTCATCGTCCTGTTCCGGCGCGTCCATGCTCATGCTCTCACCGCCCGTTGCGGGCGTCGTCGGTGCGTCGTCCGGCTGTGAAGTTGGCTATCGTCCATAAAGCGGCCGTTGTGCTGTGAATGCTGGTCGGCGACAATACATCCGTCGAAACGGGGTGGAAATGTGGGGCTACGGAGCCCCTACGAAACCGACACTGCGCGGGCCGTCGAACGGATCGGATGCAACTGCGGCGGGCGCAGCCATACGTGCGAGTTCGAGCGGCGATCGTGTTAGCTGTTTCGCGTCTCGGAAATCGTGATCGGGCTGCAGACGGATTCTCATACGCGGAACGAGCGCGATCAGAGCAGTTCGACCAGCGGGACGATACC
This sequence comes from Natrinema sp. DC36, assembly GCF_020405225.1. NCBI lineage: Archaea > Methanobacteriati > Methanobacteriota > Halobacteria > Halobacteriales > Natrialbaceae > Natrinema > Natrinema sp. DC36. Next base: position 2,677,786 of record NZ_CP084472.1, on the reverse strand, counting down.
GAACCAGACGATATAGGACAGCGAGGCGGCCATCGCTCCGTCGATCCGGTCCGGCATCGCCGACGCCTCGAGCCGATCCCGTACCAGCCAGCCGATCACGAGCGCGTGAGGAACGCTGAGGGCGACGAGCGGACCGTACGCGCGGGGGAACGCCTCGAGCACGAGCAGTACCACTCCCGCCGTCGCAGCGAACAGTGCCGTCGCGGCCGCGACCGTCGTCGCCCCGTCGATACCGAGTCGGACGGCGAGCGTCTCCTTGCCGGCGGCGCGGTCGGCCTCGTAATCCGGCACTCCCGCGAGGGTGATCGACGGCAGAATCGATAGGAAAAACGGCAAGCCGAGCAGCCACGGGAGCGGATCGCGCCAGGAGCCGCCGAACGCGACGAACCCCAGGAGCAGGACGCCGACGCTGTGGGTCGCGGCGACGTCGAGTTCGCCGAGCGTGCGATACGACAGCTGTAACGGCGGCACCGTGTAGCCGAGCGCTAGCACTGCCAGGATCCCCATTACGGCGGCCATCGTGAGGGACGAGCCGACGCCGAACGCGAGGGCGGCGAGTGCGGCAATCGCGGTGAGGACGATGGCGTTCCGAATCCCGGCCCGAAGCGACGATCGATCGAGTTCACCGTCGACCAGGACTCGAGAGCCGCCCGTAAACGGTCCCGCGAACGTATTCTGCCGATCCGTCTCGTAGTCGAAGTACTCGTTGCTCAGCACGGTCGATGCCTCGAGGAAGAAGAGGAAACAAAATCCCGCCCAGTAGATCGCCGACGTGAAGATTCCGTCCGAACCGGTCGCGGCCAGCGCACCGACGGTGTAGGCGATCCACGCCATCGGGTAGAACTGGAGTCGCAGCGCTTTGAGCCACGTCGTGACGCGACGTTTCGTTCGCGTCGTCGGTGACTCCGGGCCGTCGGCCGACTGTCGGCCCAGCCGCGTCGCCTGCTCGAGCCACTCGTCGCGCTCCGCCGGACTCGAGTCCTCGACGGGGCCGATGTTCGTGACGCGCGTGGTTCGAACGCCGGCGTATCCCAGCGTGGCGCGCTTGACGGCGTTGGTGCCCGGTTGTCGGAGGATCCAGCGGTACACCCACTTCGGCGTGTCCATCGTCACGAGCAGTTCCGCGGTTTTGTCGTTCAGCAACTTCCGGTGGCCCGCACCCTCACCCTCGTCGTAGTGCGAGAACGCGAAGCCCGGCGTGAAGACGCGGTCGAAAAACCCCTTCAACAGCGCTGGCATCGTCCCCCACCAGTTCGGATAGACGAACGCGAGGTGGTCCGCCCACTCGATCTGGCGCTGGGCCATCTCGAGGTCGTCCTCGAGTGGTTGGTCCTCGGGACTTTCGGTTCGGACGTCGGGATCGAACTCGAGTGCGGCGAGGTCGAGCCGACGGACGTCGACGCCGGCCTCGCGTGCGCCGTCGACGTAGGAGTCGGCTAACGCGGCACAGAAGCTATCGGTCCGGGGATGGCCGAGAACGACCAGCACATTCATCGCTCGCGTGTCGGTACACGGCGGTCGGTTGTAAGGATGAGACCGGCAGTGTCCGCGACCGGCCGCTCGGGCAGCGTCTCGAGTCGTCGGCGTCGGGCGCTCACTCCTCGGTGCCGTCGGAGTGAGCCCGCACCCACAGTTCGCCGATCCGCGACAGTCGGGTCCGGTACGATTTGCCGTGTTCCTCGCGCTCGATGTAGCCCTTCCCGCCGGGGCCCAGCCGATCGACGTTGTAGATGACCTTCGATCGGAAGCTGTCGGTGTACTCCTCGTTCAACTCGCGGGCCAGCGATTCGGCGAGTTCGGAAACGGAGTCGAACTCGCCGTCCTCGCCGAGTTTGTAGAGAATGAGTTCCTCGAAGGGTTTGACGTTCGAGAAGGAGGCGACCGGTAACTCGACGATGTGCTTGCCGTCGATCTCCTTCGCGCCGATGGTCGTCCCGCGTTCGTCGAACTCGGCTAGCAGGTTGCGAGCGCTCTCGAGGCGCTCCGCGAGGCGGTCGTCGTCGGTCCGGTCGTCCTCGTCGCGGAGATCCTCGAGCAGCGAGATCTGTTCGCGAAGCTCCTCGGCGAGTTCGGTCTCGAGATACTTCTCGGGGGCGGTGTAGTAGGTGTGGATCCCCTCGCGGTCCTCCTGGCGTTCGACCATGAGGGAGTGGGCCGCGTTGGCGAACGCGAAGCTCACGGTCCGGGGCATCGCGGCGACGTTGACCCAGACCTCGTTGCCCGAATCGAGCTCCGCCGTGATGAGCTCGTAAGCCTGCTCGAAGGCGTCGTCGTAGTTGTAGACGTCCTCGAGGACGAACCGCTCCGTTCGGGCACCCAGCAGGTTCTCGAAGTCCGTCTCGAGTTTCTTCGAGAGGTGTCGGGAGTACTCGACGTTAGCCTCGCTGCCGACGGCTCCCTCGAGGAGGATGACGCTGTCGACGTCGATCTGATCGCGCACCAGCGGCGCGATCAGCCGGTCGTAGTCGAAGCCGACCGGGACGATGTGGGTTTGCATAATCGACAGTTAGGCGGAGCCGTTACAAAAGCTCCGAGTCGACGTCCGCGTTACTAATTTCGATGGCGGGACGATCAGTCGTCTCCCGCGTCCTCGAGTTCGAGCCCCCGAAACAGATCTACGATCGCCTCCCGATCTCGAGCCGGGTCCACGTCGAGGGCGGCCCCGAGCAGGTCCGCGCCGTCGGGGGCCTCGAGCGGGAGGATCCCGCCGGCCATCACGTACGCGTCGGCGGCGGGCCAGACGGCGACGTGGGCCTCGGCGTTGAGCGATGTCGTTTCGGGGTTTCCTTCTCCGCCGTCAGTCGCCGCGCCCGAATCAGTCGGATACGCGACCTCGAGCACGGTGAGATGGCCGACGGCCCCGTCGGGCCGGTCGATGTACTCGCTCGCGCGTTCCGCGCCGACCGCGATGCCGTCGTCTTCGATCGTATCGACGAACTGATCGCGGGCTTTCGGAGCCGCCATCTCGAGGGCGGCAGCCGGCTCGAGGCCGATAGCCGACAGCGAGGGGCTGATCTGCAGATCGACGGTGAACAGCGATCGAGCCGGGATGTCGCCGCCGGAACGGAGCCGCTCGAGGGCGTCGGCGGTCGGCCGGTGTTCGAAAACGGTCGTCTCGGCGGTGACCGTCGCGAGCGAGAGGCTGCGTTCGTCGGTTCGGTCGCCGAGGCGACGCCAGTCGTCGGCGACGGCGGACGGCAGGTCGATAGCCATTGACGGCGCGTACGTCGGTCGGGCCTTTCGGCGTGGCGGTTCCGCGCTCGATCGGTTCCGCGTGACGGCCTCCTATCCGATCAGTCCGCGCTCAACCCGTCGAAGTAAATCGCGCGCCGTTCGTCGGCCGCCGGCGACGTGAGCAGCGAGACGACGACGGTGACGACCAGCCCGAGCCCCATCCCGACGATGCCGGCCGTCCAGCCCGCGTAGGTACCCGGCACGAACGCGAGGAAGAGACTCGAGATGTAGAAGAGCTGACTGACGACGACGCCGGCGGTGATGCCGGCTCGCGTGATCTTCCGCCAGTAGAGCGCGAGCAGGACCGGGAGTGCGAGCTGGGCGAAGCCGCTGAAGGCCGCCTCACCGAGTTCGAACAGCCCCGCCGGCTCGAGTAGACTACCGACGAACGCCGCGGTCGCGAAGATCACGACGCCGCCGCGGGCCAGCAGGTCCTCCCGGCGGTCGGAGAGATCACGCTCGACGAACGGGCGATAGAGGTCCCGCGTGAAGTACGACGACCCCGAGAGCAGCATCGAGTCCGAGGAGGACATCATCGCGGCCATCGCGCCGGCGATGACCAGCGCGGCGAACCACGTCGGCGTGTACTCCGCGAGGACCAGCGGCAGGACGTTCGCGCCCTCCGGGACCGCGACCTCGAGGCCGGCGGCCCACGCGCCGAGCATGAACGAGGGGACGAAGAGGAGGACGCAGAGAATCGGCCAGAGGGCGAAGGTGCGTTTGAGAACCGTTTTCGAGCCCGCGGCGAAGAAACGCTGGTTGACCTGCGGGAACATCGCGACGCCGAAGCCGATCGTGATCGCCGTCGAGAGGATCCACGGAACCGTGTAATAATCGCCGCCCAGCGAGAGGAATCCGCCGGTGTCCGGGTTCGACGCGAGGGCCTCGGTCGCAGCGCCGGGGCCGCCGACGGCCGCGAGGACCCACAGCAACGCGACCCAGGTCGTGATCAGCATGAACGCACCCTGCAGCGTGTCGGTCCAGGCGATCCCGCGCATCCCGGCGGCGACGACGTAGAGGATCATGAACGCGGTGATCAGCCCGGCACCCGCGGCGTAGGAGACCGCGCCATCGGTCAGCGCCTCGAGCGCGGTGCCGGCCCCGACCTGCTGGAGCATGACGTAGGGGAAGAGCCACAGGAGACTGACGCCGGCGACGAGGCCGCGGAGTCGCCGCGAGCCGAAGCGGTCGCCCAGCATCTCCCCGAGGGTGACGTAGCCGTAGCGCCGGCCGAGCAGCCACTGCTTGTAGCCGATCACGTACCAGAGGACGGCGAAGATGATGCCGTCCATCAGCCCCATGACCAGGATCCACTCGGGCCCCTGCGCGTAGGCGATGTTCGGCCCGGCGAAGAAGGTAAAGGCCGACAGTAGCGTCGCGAACGTCGTAAACAGCAGAACGACCGTCCCGAGCGTTCTGCTCGCGAGATAGAAGTCCTCGGCGGTGCGGTCGGTCAGCCGGTAGGCGACCAATCCGACCGCGAGCGCGATCAGGAGGTAGCCCACGATGATCGTCAGTTGGATTGTGATCGCCCTCACGGCGGATCGCCCCCGGCGTTCGTTCGCCGTCCGGGATCGGCCCGTTCCGGTTGGGACTCGCTCGAGTCCCCCGCCGTTTCGATGCCGATCCCCCACGCCCGTTGGGCGAATATCCAGAAGACGACCGACGTGAGCCCCATCCAGCCGACGTGCCACCAGAGCCACACCGGCAGGCCGGCGACGACGGTCGCCGATCCCCACAGGAACCACGGTACCGCCAGTCCGGCGAGGACGACCGCGACCGCGATCCAGCTCCCCAGTTCGGTTCGGCGCATACGCGAGGGTTCGTCCCGACGTGGGTAGTTCTTACTGTTCGATCGACGATATCGAAGAGAATTGTTCATCAGTTCCGGATCGCGGTCACGTCCATCGGTTTCCACTAGCTAAAATCGATCTTTCACCGAGGAAAAAGGGTATATGAGTTTGACAGAGAGTAGAGATCGAACTCGATATGGCCCGGTTGTTCCCCTTTCGCTCCGAGACGGCCGCCGAAGAGGGCCAGCCTCGCGTCGTCGACCTCGAGGGCGAGGACGCCGACGCGGTCTTCAGCGCCCTTTCCTCCACGACGGCCCGGCGGATCTACGCGCGTCTCGACGAGGAACCCGGGACGCCCAGCGACGTCGCCGACGCGGTCGACTCGTCGATCCAGAACGTTCGCTACCACCTCGAAAACCTCGAGGGCGCGGGTCTCGTCGAGGTGGTCGACACCTGGTACTCCTCGCGCGGCAACGAGATGAGCGTCTACGCGACGACGGACGGACCGCTGATCGTGACGAGCGACGAGTCGACGGCGACGAAGCTCAAGGAGGCGCTCTCGCGGCTAATCGGCGGCGTTGCCGTGCTCGCGGGCGGGAGTCTGCTGGTGCAGCACGCTCTCACGCGCTGGCTCGGGCCGACCGGAACGGGCAACAGCGGATCGCAACCGGCGAGTAACGGCGGATCGCAGCCGACGGGGAACGGGGAGACGACTACCGGGGCGGAAAACGGCTCGAGCGGTGGGGACATCGGAACCTCCTCCGTTAACGGAACTGAGGGGTCCGATAGCGGCGATGCGGGCACGTCCGGTTCGGCGGTCGACAGCGGCAACGAGACGGCCCAGAACGCATCCGACGGCGGTGTGGAGGCGGCGGAGGCGGTGTTCCAAACCGTGCCGCCCGGATTGCTCTTCTTCCTCGGCGGGCTCGTCGTCCTGCTCGCGGTGGTACTCTACTGGTACTGGTACCGCCCGACGTACTGAGTCTCCAGTAGTTCGATCTGTACGTCTGCCCAGAGCAGGGGAGCGACGTATCGCTCCAGACCGACTATCCGGCATGCTGTGGCGCGCGCTGGGCCGCGGCGAATCGCGAGGCCTGAACGAAGTGAAGGCCTCGATGGTGTGAGCGGTGACCGGAGGGAGCCGCGAACCACCGGTGAGCCGCGGCTCGAAGCCGTGCGAGGTCTTCGTGAGAAGCGAACGAATGGCTCGGAAGGCGCGTCGCGCCTTCCGGTGGATGAGTGAGCGCCGCGAGGCGCGAACGTTAGCGCGGGACCTGCGGTCCCGCGGACCATCCGAACGGGTGCATTGCACCCGTGAGGAGAAATCGGTTGGGGAGGGCGTGGCGATTCCCCGTTGCCACGAGAGCAGCGTCCTCGAGTTATCAAGAAACGCCCTCGGGCCACCAAGAAACGCCCTCGAGATACCGATAATCGCTGCAAAAACGAGGGTGGGACAGCCGCTCGTGAGAGAACGAGCGGAACCTCGGTCGAACTACAATCCATCCCGCTCGAGGAACTCGAGCACGGCCGCCGTAAACCGCTCGTCGGGGACGGTCGTCAGGTGGTCGGCGTCGTCGACGACGACCGCCTCGCCGTTGGGAAATCCCTCCGCGAGCGGTTCGGGGTCGCCCGTAATATCGTCGTGCTCGCCAGCCACGATCACCACCGGGTGCTCGACCTGCGCGATCTCGTCCCAGTCCGCGGGTGCCGTTCGCGTCCGGGCGCAGGCCGCCAGCGCCTCGAGATCGTTGTCGGTCGTCTCGGCGAAGACCCGAAACCGCTTGCCGAGCGGGTCCGTGATGTCGTCCGGGTCGTCGGCCAGCAACCCATTGGCGATCCGGTCACCGGCGTCGCTCGGCTCGATCGTCGCCGCCCCGATGCCGGCCAAGACGCCGGCGTTGAACCGCTCCGGATGGCGGTACAGCGCTTCGGTGCCTATCCGACCGCCCATCGAATAGCCGAGGAAATCAGCCCGGTCGATCTCGAGGTGATCGAGCAGCCGGACCAGGTCCGCCGCCATGATGTCCGTCTCGTAGGCCGCCGGGTCGTGGGGTTTCTCGCTTTCGCCGTGACCCCGACAGTCCAGTGCGATCACGCGACGCCCCGCCTCGAGCAACGTGTCGTACCACTCGCGGTCGCGCCAGTTCTCGTGCCGGCTCGAGGCGAAGCCGTGGACGAGAACGATCGGTTCGGCGGCCCCGCGGTCTCCCTCGGGGATCAGGTCGTCGTATGCGAGACGAACGCCGTCAGAATCGAACGTCGCTCCAGTTGGCATGGGATGCCAATACACGCATCGGATACGTAACAGTTTGGACCGGTTCGCGGGAACGCCGATCGCGTCGATCGAGCGGCGGCGGCCCGCTCGGCGACGGTGACGCGTTCACTCGTCCGCGGTCGATAGCTGCCGTTCGTAGACGTGCTCCTCGAGCCCCGCCGCCAGATCGGACGGGCGGGTCGCGACACGGTCGAAGCCGCGGGATTCGTAGAAGGAGATGCCGACCTCGTTGGCGGTGAGGACGGCCAACCGAATCCGATCGAACGCCGGCGAGAGAGCGGCCTCGAGGCGCTCGATCAACGCGGTTCCGATCCCTTCGTTCCAGTGTTCGGGTCGGACGTACAGGCGCGCGAGAAACGCCACAGCTGTATCTTCCGGCCACGGGACGGCGTGGGCGAAGCCGCGAGGCTCGGATCGGCGCTCGGTTCCGGCAGGGGACGACTGCCCCGGCGCTCGTTCGGCGACGAGAAACGCGGCGTCCTCGCGGCCGCTGATGTCCGTAATCGCGGACTCGAGATCGCCGATCGCGTACCAGTCGTCGACGACCTCGTCGACCGTCTCGGGGCCGAGAACGTCGTCGTAGGCGGCGTGCCAGCTCTCCCGCGCGATCTCGTGAACGGCCCAGACGTCGTCGATCGTCGCCCGTCGAACGACTCGAGTCACGGAAACGGCTATCACGGCAGCCGGTAAAAAGCGGTACCCGACCGCCATCGATCCGTTACCGTCGCCGGACGCGACGAATCCGAGGGGACGACCCGAACGAGTTGCCGCTTCCCCTCGAGGGAGTACGACGAGCTTAGGGAATCATATTCGCCGAATCGGTCTCGGCGACGCAATCCTCGCGATCCGCCAATTCGGCACACGCCGCTCGGAAGAGGCCGTCGAGGATTTCGGGCGTCGTCGGGTGGTAGGCCCGCTTGGGTACCTCGCGGACGTCCAGTCCCATCTCGACGACGACCTGCATCGTCTTGGCCATCACGTCCGCGTGACGGTGCAGCCCCTGATACCCCAACACGGTGCCGTCGTCGGCGCTGACGATCAGCGTCGCCCGGCCCTCGGGATGGCCTTTCGTCGCGAAGACGCCGTCCGACGAGGCCTCGCGGGTGACGACGATTTCGTCCATGTGCGTCGCCGCGGCGGTCGCCGGCGTGTGCCCGATGCGGGCGAACGGATAGACGCCCAGCCCCGAGAAAATCACGTGATGCGGGACGTTCGCGTAGGGCTCGCACGCCTCACCTCGCCGGTGGTGGACGATATTTTCGCCGGCCGCGAACCCCTGTTCCTTGGCGACGTGCAGGATCGGCTCGCGGCCGTTGGCGTCACCGACGACGAACACGCGCTCGTCGTCGCGGGCCTGCATCGTCGACGTGACCCAGCCGTCGCCGGGTTCAAGTTGGGTGTTCTCCAGTCCCAGCCCGTCGAGATTCGGCCGACGGCCGGTAAAGCAGTAGAGTTCGTCGGCTTCGACGGTTATCTCCTCGACATCGCCCGCACGCTCGCCATCGCCTTCGCCGTCGCCGCCGCCCTCCCGTTCGACACTGTCCGTCTGTTCGGCGATCAGCCGGACGCCGCCGTCGGCGGTCGATTCGAGTCGTTTTTCGTCCGTGTTCGTCAGGACCTCGATACCGAACTGATCGCGGTAGATGTCGAGAACCGTCTCGCCGTACGCGTCTTCCATCTCCTCGAGCGGGCGCTCGTCGTGCTCGATCACGGTGAGGTCGACGTCGCCGATCTCGCTGAGGTACGGGCCGAGTTCGAGGCTGATGTAGCCGTTGCCCAGCACGATCCCCGAGTCCGGAAACGCGGTCGCGTCGAGGACGTCCGTACTGGTCCGAGTGGGGACCTCGTCGATCCCCGGCAGATCGGGAATGTTTGGCACGGAGCCGGTCGCGACGACGACGTAATCGGGCTCGAGCCGCCGTCCCCCCACGTCGAGCACGCGGTCGTCGACGAAGCGGGCGGTATCGCGGAGGAGTTCGACGCCGTCTCGATCGGCGAGGTCGTGGACGTGGCTCCGGCGGTGTTCGGCGAAGTTCGAGACGTGCTCGTCCTTGCGGGCGACGATTCGCTCGGGATCGGCCTCGGGGACGCCCTCGAGCCGGTCGTCGTGACGCGCCAGATACCGATGCTCGCCGGCCGAGAGGACGTCCTTCGACGGCATGCAGCCGCGGAGAATGCAGAGTCCGCCGCCGGGATCGCCGTCGTCGATCAGCGTCAGCTCGAGATCGTCGGTGAATTCGTCGCGTCGCTCGCGGAGTTCGTCGGCGACGGCGACGCCAGCACTGCCGTATGTACCGACGATCGCAACGTGTACCATAGCGGTCGTTCGGGGCCGACGCAAAAAGACGTTTGTTCGGATTGTCCGTTCTGGCGGATCGAAAACGCGGAAGACCGGAGCGGCTCGTTACCGTCGAATCCGGGCGGCGGTCCCGGTCAGCAGGGCGATCAGCGCGGCTCCGGCACCGAATCCGGGGACGCTGTCGTCGCCGTCGTCGCTGCCGCCGTCGTCACCGTCCGAATCGTTACCGTCGGAACCGTCACCGTCCGAATTGTCACCGTCGGCGCTCTGGATCGCGACGTCTCGCTCCGAGAAGTGGTTGACCGCCACGAGCACGTCGGCCGTCGCCGAGGCGTCGCTGGACTGGGTCACCGTGTAGCGGGACTCGTCGCTCCCGATGCCGCCCGCGAGTTCGCTGTACGACGACGCCTCTGCGGCGGCCTCGCCGTCGACGGTCACCGCGAGGTCGTCGGCGCTCTCGGCCCCCGCGACGGCGGCCTCGGAGACGCTCGTGATGACGACCGTCCCGTCGCTCTGCGCGCGTTCGACGGTCATCTCGAGGCGGTCCTGGCTCTCGGCGGCGGTCTCGACGGTGATGTCCTGGCCGTAGGTCGCGACGTCCGCAACGCGCTCGCCGTCGCGTTCCTCGGCGTAGACCTCGGCCGTCGCCGTGCCGTCGGCGATCAGCGATTCCTGTTCCTTCGCGGCCTCGTCGCGCTCGCCCTCGGCGTACGAGCGGAAGACGAGCGTCGAGTCGCTCTCGAGGTCGGCGACGACGTCGCCGTCCTCGTTGACGGTCACGTCGCCGTCGCCGACGACGACGAACGCGCCGGTGCGTTCGCCGCTATCGACGACGACGCGGTCGTCGCTCTCGGTCTCGGCCGTCGCGTCGGCCGCGAGGTCCGCTTTGACGTACTGGGCCTCGTCGCCGGCATCGACGGTCAGGATCCCGCGATTGCTGTCGTGGGCCGACAGTGACGCGGAGCCGTCGGTCGCGATATCGGCGCGCGTCTCGGACTGGGCGGCGATCTCGAGGCCGATCCCGGAGAGGTTCACCACGGCGTCGAGCTCGGCGTTCGAGCCGAACCCGGTTCGACTCTGGTGGTCGCTCTGGGACGCGACGCTCACGTTCTCGAACACCCGCTCGCCGTCGACGCGGTAGTCGAGGATGGCGTTGCTCGAGGTGTCGAACGCGACGTGCGTGCCGGCGTAGGCGCTCGCGTCGGTCGCGTCGTTCTGTTGGGAGGACGATGCTGCGCTCGCACCCACGCCAGCGACGGCAAGCGGGAGGGCCGCCGTCGTGACGAGAATGGCGAGTACGACAGCTGTGATTCGATTCATGCACTCGACGGATCGGAGCGGTGTATAAAGGCGCTTCTGGCAGAACCGTCCAACTATCCGTGATCATCGCTCGGCTCGAGCCCCGAACCGCGTTCGGTTCCTCGAGCGATTCGAACCGGACGATCGGACCCGAACTCGCGAGCGTCGAACGGCAAAAAGCGACGGAAGATCGCCCGTCACTGCCGCTGTTGCGCTACCGCGAGATATCTTCGCCCCGCTGGTTGACGACGGCCTCGACTTCCTCGGCCGTGACGAGCGCGACGTCGCCGGGGATCGTCCGCTTGAGCGCCGCCGTCGCCGCGGCGTACTCGAGGGCGTCCGAAACGTCGTCACCCTCGAGCCGGCGGGCGATGAACGCCCCCGTGAAGGCGTCGCCGGTGCCGATCGGGTCGACGGTGTCGGTCTCGTAGGCGTCGTGGTCGTGGACGACGCTGTCGTGCCAGCCGACCGCGCCCTCAGCGCCGCGAGTGACGACGACGGTCGTAAACTCGTACTGCGAGCCGAGCTTGTGCGCGAGCTGGCGCGGATCGCCCTCGAACCCGAGGACGGTCCGCGCGTCGCGGGCGGCGATCACGAGGACGTCGATCCCCGGAAACAGCCGCGTCAGCGTCTCCCTGGCCTCGTCGGGCGACCAGAGCTTGCGCCGGTAGTTGAAGTCGAAGGCGGTCGTCGTCCCGCCTTTGCGGGCCGCTTTGAGCAGCTTCAACGTCGTGTCCCGGAGCGTCGAGGAGAGTGCGGGGGTGATCCCGGTGGTGAAGAAGACCCGGGCGTCCTGAATCCGGTCGATGTCGAGTTCGCGAGCCTCAGCGGTCGCAACCGCGGTGTTCTCCCGGTCGTAGACCACGTTCGTCCCGCGCGGTTTGCCCGCCTGCTCGAGGTAGTAGGTCCCCTGGCGACCGCGGTGGCTCCAGACGACGTTCGTTTGGATCCCGTGGCCCCGGAGTTCGTTGACGACGCGCCGGCCGAGCGCCGTCTCGGGGACCTTGGAGAGCCAGGTCGCGTCGGCTCCCAGCCGGTTGGCCGCGATGGCCACGTTGCTCTCGGCGCCGGCGGCGCGAACCTCGAACTCGTCGGCGTTCTCGAGGCGTTCGTTCCCCGGCGGCGACAGCCGAAGCATCGTCTCTCCGAAGGTGACGATGTCGCTCACCGATCGGCCCCCCAGATCGTTCGGGTGCGAACTGCGGTGTGTCCCTCGGTCATACCCCAGTCAAGGGACGGCGTTGCTATAAGTTATGGCGGTCTGCTAACGCAAAATTGCGCTCGAGTGGGCACGTTCGGTTCACATCGGCCAGCCGGTAGCGGTGGCGTGCGCTGGGCGACGGTTCGCCGACGGCGAACCGTCTGCTTGACTACGCGCGAGGGATGAGTGAGCGCCGCGAGGCGCGAACGAATCGGTTGGGGAGGGCGTGGCGATTCCCCGTTGCCACGGTAGCAAGACGTGTGCTACTGTGACCTCGAGTAAGGGGAAGAGACAATCGAGGCCGCCGTTTCCGAGCCGACCGGCTGACTGCCGGGGCTCGAGCCCGAACCCCAACCTACTCAGATCGCAGATCCGCGAACAGGTCCGGCGGCACGGAACAGCCGCAGGGACCGACCGAGCCGGTATGCGGGCCGAGCGCGACCGAGATCAACACCGGCTTCCCACAGCGCGGGCAGTCGGGAAACGACGACTCCTCGCCGTCCCGCTCCCGATCGCCGCTTTTCGCATCGTCATTCGCCTCGCGATCGTGACTCATCCCCCGCGACCTCCGATCCGTCTCGAGGCTGAAGTCAAACTCGAGGCTACTCGTGTCGGGCGATTCCGCGGTCGTGCGGGACGTTTATATCCCGGTAGAATCAACGCAAACATGGCTTGTAACCCTCCATGGGTTGGAAGCCACGTCTCGGGTGCTGGTCTCACCCGGGGCATTTCGATACAGCCCCCTCCGCTCGCGCGTTTGGAGAGTCGGCTTCCGATTGGATTGTTGACTCGTTGTTATTTATATCTACTGCAAGGTTTGCGTTATTTAGGTTCGCTCGAGCCGGCGGCTCGCGCAGACGGGTGCCGAGCCGACCGAACAGCTATATCGTCGCTGTACTAACACGTTCCCAGATGGTGTCATCGGACGGACTCAAAACGTGGTTCGACTACCAACTCCTCTTCGGGGGGATCGTTATCGCGTTCGTCGTCGTCATCGGCGCGTGGAGCCGCCTCGTGACGTATCTGGGGTCGCTTCCGCTCGCGGACCTGGGCGTCGACCCCGCAGATCCGACGTTCGCGCTCGCGGTCACGGGAGGCGGTCTCCTCGTGCTTTTGCTGCTGGTCGTGCTGGCGGGACTGTTGAACCGAGAACGGCAATAATCCCAGAAGCGACGACCTACTGACCCACGTCCAGCGACGACGCGACCGACACCACCGCCGTCTCAGCCGCCCGCTCGAGCCCCACGTCGACTCCGAACGCCTCGAGCAGTTCACACCCCGCCTCGAGGTGATCGGTCACGGCCGGCACCCGAACTCGCCCGCCGGTAACCGCGAGCAAGACGAGCAACTGATCGGCCATGTGTCGATCGACCGGTGCGGAGCCCTCGAAAAACCGGTTCGCGGCGTCGGCGGCGTCTTCGCCGACCCGTTCGGCTGGCTTGCCGCGCTCGCCGAGCGCTGTAAAACCGGCGACGCCGGTCCCGTGATCGACCCGGAGAACCAGTGCAGAGCCGGGCGAGGGACTCGCTGCGGTGGTCTCACAGCGCTCGAGCACCTCGAGGCCGGCCCCCAGATCCAGTCGATCGAGTGCTCCTTCGGCCTGCCGAAACGCCACGTCGCGATCCGCCAGCGACGCCGACTCGGTCGAGTAAAGACGGAGTCCCCGAAGCGACCCCCGCTCGAGGAGTGCGATCCGCTCGAGGCTCGACGGTGCGAGCCGGAGCGTTACCGCGCCGCCGCCGTCGGGATAGAACCCCCGGCGGTCGACTTCGAAGGCGGACTCGAGGCCGAATTGGCGATACAGCGGCAGTTTCACGTATCGAAGGTAGTCCAGCGGCGGCGACCACGCCACGTCCGTCCCGCCGGTGACCGTCACCGACAGCGGCGACTCGAGGTCCGTCGCCAGCGGCAACAGGGCGTCGAACAGCAGCGTCACGCTGCCGGCGGTCCCGATGTCGACGGCGTAGCTGCCGCCCTCGAGTCCCGTCCCGGCCGCCGTATTCGCGTCGCCGCCCTCGATCCCCGGCTCGAACTCGATCGTCTCCGATCCCAGTTCCGCACCCGAGACGTCGGCGTCGCACAGTTCGGCCATCGTCTCGAGCACCGCCAGATGCTGGTGGCCCAATCCGGGCGTGGGTCGATCGCCGCGAACGCCCTCGAGGCGGACCGGCTCGTTTTCGAGGACCGACAGCGCGAGCGCCGTTCGGAGAAACTGGCCGCCGGCGCTCGAGCCGTCGAGTGTTAGAGGCGCGCTCATGATCGGCGGGACGACCTCGAGTTACCTACCAGTGCCGACACGGGTTCGTCCCGCTCAACTCGATTTCGGCCGAGATGTGACGAGCGTCCCGTTCGATAGACGAGTGAATGGAACAGTGGGTTCCGATGGGATCGTGGGAGACGAAGCGTCCTGCTACCGTGGCAACGGGGAATCGCCACGCCCTCCCCAACCGATTCGTTCGTTCCCGTTGGTCACTCACTCATCCACCGGAAGGCGCGACGCGCCTTCCGAGCCATTCGTTCGCTTCTCACGAAGACCTCGCACGACTTTGGATCACGGTTCCCTCCACGGTCACCGTGATCCAGCGCGCGCCACTGCACGTCGTTCGATCGATCGGCAGGAAAATAGGCCGACTAACGGCCGCTATAGCGTCTTTTCCGCTTCCTCTTCATCCACGATCTCGATCCCGCGGTTGTTGACCGCCGTCGGATCGAGGCCGACCTCCTGGAGGAAGGTCTTGTACTCGCGCTCGCACTGCTCGGCGTCTTTTTGCTTGTCGCTGGCGCGGTCGCAGAGTTCCACGAGGTTCACCGGGACGTCGTTCTGGTAGACGATCCAGTGGTTGATCAGGTCGCTGAGTCGCCGAATGGGGCTCGTGAAGTGGCCGTAGATCTCGAAGTTCAGCGCGTGGTGGCCGCCGAAGGGGTCGTTCATGTACCGCGCTCGAGGCATCACCTTCATCACCGCCCACTGGATCTTGTCCAGCTGGCGGTCGGGGGCGTCCTCGAGCGTCGCGTTAACGGCCTTTCGCGGGTCGTCCCAGGTGCTTCCGGGGATCGAAACGCCGTCGAGATCCTGAATCTCCCGGAGGGCCTCGGACCACTCGTCGGGGCTGGGCTGTGGATGAACTCGGTACATGGCCGACACGCCGCGATCCCACATGAGCACGTGCGTGACGGCCTTGTTGGCCTTCAGCATGCACTCCTCGATGATGGTGTGGGCGCGGTCGCGGCTCGGGTTCAAGACGAGCGAGCCGTCCTCCTTGCGCTGTTCGTGCATCTGCTCGGCGAGGTCGTAGACTAGCGCGTTTTCGTCGTGCAGCGGCGCGTCGGGGTCCTCGAGCCGACTCTCGGCCTCCGCGTAGGTGAGCCGCTCGTCTGACTCGATGACCGACTTGTAGATCTCGATGTTCTCGTAGGTCAGATTCTCCTTGTCGAGGTGCATCTCGACGGTGTGGGCCAGCCGATCCTCGTTCGGAACCAGCGAGCAGACCGTCTCGGCCAGCACTGGCGGCAGCATGTGGACCGTGTAGCCGGGAAGATAGACCGTGTTGCTGCGTTCGACGGCCTCGTCCCACATGGCGGTCTCGGGGTTGACGTAGTGGGTCACGTCGGCGATATGCACCCAGAGGACGTACTCGTCGTCTCGTTCTTCGACCGAAATGGCGTCGTCGAAGTCCTGAGCGTCGATCGGGTCCGTCGTCCAGGTCGTCAGATCGCGCAGATCCTGCCGCTCGTCGATCTCGTCCTGGATCTCCGCCGTCACGCCCTCCGTTCGAGCCTCGGCCTCCTCGAGGACCTCGGACGGGAACTCGTCGCGGAGTTCGAACTTCTCGAACAACTCCTCGCGCTTGTTCTCGAGATGGCGCGCGAGCTCCTCCGAAACTTCGACAGGGCCCTGGCCTTCCACCGTTCCGGCCGCGGCCTGTGCGTCGTCACTCATGACGTGGACTACGGACGTGAGGGTGAAAGTCGTGTCGGGATCGGAACGGTGACAGTGGACGTTCGTTCGATCGCAGGGAACTCTCGACGACGGTCCGGAGTGCGATCCCGAAACCCGTCGGTCGCGACCTGTAGTAGCCACCGAAACGAGTTACATACTGATCGCAACGCAATCATGCGATCAGGTATGCAGTGACGTTCAGCGGCTACTATAACCGCAGCGGGGCCGCTGTGCGAGCCAGCCAGAACCGGTATAATGGTCGAGTGAAATAGACAGATAGTTCGACGCTATGGCCTGGCAGTACACCTCGCAACTCCTTCCGTTCATTGGAATTCTCTTTTCGGCGATGATTATTTCGGCCGCACTAGCCCTCTATACCGTGGTCGAACGGACGGATGTGCTGGACGAGCCAAGCGTCCGTGCGTTCGTCGGCCTGAACGTCGGGTGTTCACTCTGGTCTGGCGCGTACGCGTTGCAGTTGCTGAGCCTCGACGTCCCGACGAAACGCGTCTGGTTGGGCATCGCATTCGTCGGCGCCGTGCTGGTCTCGCTCTCCTGTTTTTTCTTTGCCGTCGCGTACTCGGGCAACGAGAAGTGGCTCTCTCGGCGGACGCTTCTCGTTCTCGTGATCGAGCCCGCCGTCGCGTTCGTCCTGTACGCGACGCAGTACCGCCACCTGTACGAGCAACCCCTCGATACCGCCGTTGCCGGCGACCTCGTCGTTCTGGAACGAACGTTCGGACCGATGGCGATCGTTCACGTCCTGTTCATGTACGGTCTCCTCGTCGTCGGCGCCGGATTCTTGCTCAAGACGGTGTACGAATCACAGCACGTCTACCGGGAGCAGGCCCTCGCGGTACTGTTCGCCATTCTCGTTCCGCTGGTCGCCAATATCGTGTGGTTCCTCGGTCTGGGACCGATCGGTGACCTCGATCTGACGCCCATCGCGTTTACCGTCTCCGGGCTCGCGTTCGCCGTCGCGATCTATCGCCATCACCTGCTGGATATCGCTCCCGTCGCCCGCACCGCAGTCGTCGAGGATATGCGCGACGGCTTCCTCGTGATCGACGAAACCAACCGCATCCGAGACGGCAACGCGGCCGCTCGGCGCTGCCTCTCGTGCGACGGGGCCACCTCCCTCGTCGGTCGGGATGTGATCGACGTCTTCCCCGAGATCGCTCACATCGTCGGTACCGAGGCGTCGACGGGACGGACCGAGATCGTCATCGACGCCGACGACGGCCGCCGGTTCTTCGACGTGCAGGTACAACGGCTCTCGAACGCCGACGGGATTCGGTTACTCCTTCTTCGAGACGTTACCCAGCAACACGCCGTCGAACAGCGCTACCAGTCCTTCATCGAAAACGCGTCCGATCTCATCACGATGGTCGACGACCGCGGGATAATTCGCTACCAGAGTCCCTCGAGTCGAAGCGTTCTGGGATTCGAGCCGTCGGAAATGATGGGCCGGTCGGCGTTCGAGTTCGTCCATCCCGACGATCGAGAATCACTCGTCGAGCAGTTTCAGACCGGAATCGATGCTTCGCTCACCGTCGATCGGGCGGAGTATCGGCTTCGGACCGCCGACGGCGAGTGGCGAGACGTCGAGACGGTCGGCAGTAACCTGCTCGACGACCCGTTCGTCGACGGCATCGTCCTGAACACTCGCGACATTACCGAACGCAAGAAACGCGAACGCGAGATCCGCCGAGCGAACGAGCAACTGGAGCAGTTTGCGAGCGTCGTCAGTCACGACCTCCGAAATCCGCTGAACGTCGCGCAGGGGTATCTCGAGGTCGCCAGAGAGTCCGTCGACTGCGCGTCTCACGACGAGATCGCGACCGCCCACGAACGCATGGAGACGATCATCGAAGAGGTGTTGGTGCTGGCCCGTGCGGGGCAATCGATCGGTGACACCGAGCGACTCCACCTCGAGCGTCTCGTCGACCGTGCATGGGTGAACGTCGATACCGCGGCGGCGACGCTTACCGTCACTGGCGATCGCGTGATCGTCGCCGACGGCGACCGGGTGCTCCACCTGTTCGAAAACCTGTTCCGGAATGCCGTAGAACACGGTTCTACGAACCCTGCTTCGCCCACTCAGCAGGATGCCGTGGAACACGGCGGCAGCGGCGTCAACGTTCGGGTCGGCACGACCCCGACGGATTTTTCGTCGAAGACGACGGGCCGGGGATCCCCATCGACGAGCGAGAGTCCGTCCTCGAGTACGGCCACACCACGTCCCCGTCGGGATCCGGCTTCGGTCTCGCGATCGTTTCGCAGATCGCCGACGGCCACGGCTGGGCGATTCGGATTACCGAGAGCGCCGACGGCGGTGCTCGGTTCGAGTTCGATCTCGACGGCGCGTCTTGGTCGGCCACGACGGACCGAGACGTGGTCGACGAGGAACTCGAGGGCCGGTGAGGAACGCCGACAGTGAGGCGCGTGATCGGTCGCGAGCGCAGCGCGGACCGAATCGATATCGGCGGCACACCGATCGCGGCCTTACGACTCTTCCTCGAGCGCGCCGTATCGCTCCTCGACGGTCTGCAGATACCGCGAGAGGAAGCGCTCCCGGTCGGTTGCTCCGGCCTCGAGATCGACTAACAGCCCCTCGAGTTCGTCGCGCGGGTGGTGACAGAGGTCGCGGTGACAGGACTTACAGAGGTGTTCGAACGTCTTGTCGTCGCGGTCCCAGCGGTCGCCGTGTTTGTCGTACTCGCGGGCCTCGTCGCGCGGGCGCTCGGTGCCACAGGCGAGACAGGTTACCGTCTCCGTGCGGGTCCGAGAGGGCCACATGGTCGGCCTGACGGCGCGGGATCACTTAGCGATTGGCACACTGGTCTCCCCGTCCTGACGGTCAGGGCAACCGATCTACCGGGATCGCTCGCGCTCCTCGTCAACGCGATCGCCCTCGTCCGCACGTTTGACACCTTCGCCGACGGATGTGGACCGCGACCCGGCATCGGAGCTGACGTCGAGATCGAGGTCGGGTTCGGAATCCGACTCCACCTCGGGGAGCTCGAGCCGTCCGTCGGGATCGATCACCGTTCGCGCCGGGATCGGCACCGGCCGCGGCGGACGGCGCGCGACCAGCCGCTGAATGCGGGTGAGATCGACCGACTGCGCCGTCTCGATCTCCTCGTACTCGACGACGACGCGGTCCCCCTCGGCGAAGATGCGGACGTAATTCAATCGGAACGAGGGGTAGTACACCCCCGGCAACCGCGAGAACCGGGTCTCGACGTGCTGGAGCTTCTTCAGCCAGGTTCCCGTGTTGACGACGACCCGATCGCCCCACTCGGTGACCGACGCGCGGTGAGTGTGTCCGTAGACGAAGACGGCGACGTCGGGGTTCGATTCGAAGACCTCCCTGGCCGCGTTCAGGAAGGGCTCGTCGCCCTGCCCGACGTGAACGCCCGACAGGACGACGCCGAAGCGCTCGAGGGTGTGCCTGAGATCGCGTCTGAACAGCCACAGGGGGACCGCGACCAGCGCCAGCACGGCGATGATCACGAGGTTGACGGCGACGATGAGTTCCAGGACGATCGCGGCGACGCCGAGCGCCTGGACGACGGGATTGTCAGTGAAAAACTGCGCCGGAAGAAGGCCGACCGTCTCGAGGACGGTGCCGAACAGGTAGAGCAGCGTGAGGTTGAAAAATATCAGTAGCGGGACGACGATCGCTCGCAGGAACGGACTCATTTCCCTGTAGAAGTAGTTCGAGAGGAGCCAGCGCGGGATCTCTTCCATCGGGGCGACCGACTGAATATCGCGCAGCCAGTCACCTCTCGCCCATCCGGAGTAGCGGCCGGCGGCGGCGACGATTCGCTGGACGACGAAGTAGCCGACCGGGAGCGCGTCGGGATTCCCCCAGTCCGGCATCCGGTTGTTCGGGTCGCGTTGCTGGCCGTGTTCGATCCAGATTCGCCCGTCGCCGACCTCGCGAGTGATCGAAATCTCCTGCTCGAGGGTGACGTTGAACTCCGCGAGGCGATCGACGTGGGAGTCGTGGCAGGCGAGATCGTAATCGTGGTTGCCCGGGATGAGCGTGATATCGATCTCTGCACCGGTCGCGCGGAGCTGCTCGAACACGCGCGGGTGATCGTCGATGACCCGCTCGAGTTTCGCCGGTCCCGTCACCTCGGCGTACTCCCACAGGCCGAACGCGTCGCCGTTGATGATGAGTTCGACGTCGCCGCCGCGCTCCTCGAGGTCCGCGAGAAACGAGAGGAGCTCCGCCTCGAAGTCGAGCGCCGTTAGCTGTTCGTCACCGCCCATGTGGAGGTCGCTGATGAAGACGTACTCGCTGGCCATCGGACGAGTCCGGCGTACTACCAGACGGATCGGGATAGTGGTTTCCCCGTTCCCGACGCCCGGCCCGCTCGAGCGCCGGTCCGGCGTCCACGGCCCTCTCTCACCTCGTCGACCGATCCGCGACTTCGAATCTTATCTATTAAATGCGTACGGGCGGTAGCACGGGTATGCAGGTCAAGTCTCGACACCACCTCCGCAGCGACGCGGTGTCCGATCTCGAGGAGACGCTCGAGGACCAACTCGGCGTCTCGTCCGAGGGCGACGCATACGAGCGCGTCGAGTTCGAGGAAACCGACTGGGAGGTCGTCCTCATCGACGGCGAGCCGCGGGTCGCGTACTTCGACGAGGAACCGTTCCTGACGGTCAGGGGGGCCAACGCCTACGAGCCCGAAAAGCGACTGGTGACCGTCGACGCGGGTGCCGTCTCGTTCGTCAGCGACGGCGCGGACGTGATGCGACCCGGGATCACGGACGCGACCGACGACATCTCGCCGGACGATCTGGTCGTCATCGCCGAGGAGTCCCACGGGAAGGTGCTCGCGGTCGGCCGCGCCCGCGTCGACGGCGCGGACATGGTCGGCGACGACGGAAAAGTGGTGGACTCGCTTCACCACGTCGGCGACGAACTCTACGAGTTCACCGGGTAGTCCGCTCAACGACGGCAGGTCACTCGATTCTGAACCGACCGCGCACGCTCAGTTCTCCGTACTGGGAAGGAGCGAACTGAGCGAATCGCTCGACCCCATCACTCCGCGGCCTCCTCCAGCGAATCCGCTTCGAACGCCCCCTCGTACTGCGCGAGGGTGTCCCGGTAGCCCCGTTCTGCGAGTTCGTACGTCTCGCGGAGATCGGCGATCGGCGTCTCGGTCGCGTCGATCCGCAGGTCGTTGTACGGCGGCTCGAGGTCGTGGTCTTCGGTCGTCTCGACGACGACCGCCGCGCTCTGGATCGGCAGTTCCTCGCGCTTGTCCCCGCCTTCGCGGTCGCCGGCCGCCAGCACGTCGATCAACCGCTTCGCGAGGGGATCGGCGTCGACGTCTTCGGTGACGGCCGTCGGGCCGGTCGACGGGTCAACGGTGTCGTGGACCGCGGTCGCCTCGTAGGCGTCGGCGGCCGCCTCGAGGACGTCTTCTCCGGTCAGCATGTTCCCAGCGACGGTGTAGTGGTCGCCCTCGCGGTGGCCGTACCACTCGACGCACTCCTCGCCCGAAAAGGCGAACGTCGTCTCGCTGTCGACGCCGTGTACCTGCCGTTGGGGTGCGCCATCATCGGCGTTGAGCAGGGCCTCGAGCGCGTCGTCGACGGCGAGGCCGTCGTCGGCGTAGTCGATCCCGCGTTCGCCGAGCTCGACGTTGACCAGGCTCTGGGTCGCGACGGCGGCGCGTTCGCTCACGAACGGACAGAGCGTTCCCACGCCCGGGAGTCGCGTCGTGACCGCGACGCCGAACCGGCGGTGGCGTTCCCCGTCGTCGGTTTCGTAGGCTTCGGAGACGCAGATGCTGAACGTCATCGATTACACGCGCTTCGCCAAGAAATAAAAAAGCAACTGTGAGCGAGACGACATCGCAGCGCGGTTCCGGCGAGCGAACGCTCACGTCTGACGTAAGAACTATACAGACGGCGACGGACTCTCTCCGGTATGGGATTGATGAGCAAAATTCTCGGCGGGAACCAGTCCCGAACCGTCGAGGACTACGCCGAATTGGACCTCGAGGACGCCTCCATGGGGTCGGCCGAGGCGACGATGCAGGTACACATCGCGGAGGTCGGCACGAAGGCCGACGCGATCGATATCAAAGACGCCGTCTACGACGGCGATATCGTCATCGCGGATATCACGCGCCTGCGGACCGAGGACAGCACCGTCGAACACATCGTGGACGAACTGCGCCAGGTCGCCCAGGAGGTCGACGGCGACATCGTCCGGAAGGGAGAGGATCAGATGATCATCACGCCGACGGGCGTCCACATCAGCCGCGAAAAACTGGGCCAGAAGCTCTAGAGTCGCTCACTGGACAACGAGTCTCGTCCTGTCTTCGACACTGCGACTACTCTCGAGTCGAAGCCGTTCGTTCGCGTTCTCCGCGGTTACCGTCGCTCAGTTGCCTCGTTGGTCGTCTCTCGTGAGCAGTTGTGAGGACGGCGATCGCACTACTGGTTTGGCTCGTCGATAAAAATGTTCGTTCAGCGTCGCTCGAGGCGACGTCGTTTACTTGCGCGTGACGTTCGTCGCGCGCGGGCCCTTGGGGGCCTGTTCGATATCGAATTCGATCTCCGTGCCTTCTTCGAGATCCGGACCGCCAACATCTTCCATGTGGAAGAAAACGTCGTCGTCCTCGTCGTCCGTCTCAATGAAACCGTAGCCGCCTGTGTCGTTGAAGAAATCAACCTTACCTTCTGCCATTACAAACAAACGTAAGGCCGGCCCGGGGATAACACTTCCGAGGGTCGTGGTACCACGACCGTTGAAGCGGCCGAACGGACCGTTTCCGTTCGACTATAATCGCCCGCGAGGGGCTCGAGAGAGACCTGGGCGGCGCTCGAGGAATTGCCACCCGATGGGAATTCCCGGTCCCGGTTATCACGCGTGCGGACGTACCACGGAGTATGACGGGTTTTCGAGCGACGGTCGTCGTCCACGATCCGGCGGACTGTCCGGTCGCCGACGTCTCTGGGGGTACCGACGAGCCGGTCGATTCCGTCTCCCGGTCGTCGCAGCCGACGGCCGAGGGAACGATCGTCGAAGAGTTCGGCGTCTCGCCGGAGGCCTCGGTCGACGGGGATTCCGACGTCGAGGTGACGCCGATCCAGTCCAACGATCGAGAGGCGATCTACCGGTTCGAACGCGACGAGTCCGCCGACTGCGCCTGCGAAATCGTCGAGACGACGGGAACGCCGGTCTCGTCGGTCCGCGCCCAGGACGGCGCACTGCTGCTCTCGTTTCGCACGTTCGAACTCACCGAGGTCGCCGAGATCGTCGACGAGTTGCGGGCGTATTTCGACGGCGTCGTCGTCGAGGAACTCTCACAGGACCACGAGGAGGGTTCCGCCGATCCGGTCGTCGTCAACCGAGACGAACTCACGGCTCGCCAGCGGGAGATTCTGGATACGGCCCACGAGATGGGCTACTTCGACTATCCGAAGGGCGCCAACGCGACCGACGTGGCCGAGGAACTCGGCGTCGCCCGATCGACCTTCACCGAGCACCTTGCGGCCGCTCAGACGAAGTTGATGGACGCGATCCTCGAGGCGGACCGCGACCGGCAGTGAGCGTCGGCCGACCCAGTCGACGGTCTCCGCTCTCGTCGCCTCGGTCCCAGTATCTCTTTGATCATCGGCCGTGTGCTCCCGGGTATGGACGTCATTCACACCGCGCTGTGGGTATCGGACATCGAGCGGACGCGCGAGTTCTACATCGACGGGCTCGGACTCGAGGAGAACTGGTCGTTCACCGGCGGTGACGGCGTCGAAAACGTCTACATCGGCGGCGAGAACGGGGAGTTCCAGTTCAAGTACGATCTCGCGGGCGGGCCGGAGATCGACTCGGGGACGATGGCCCACGTCGCGGTCGGCGTCGATAGCACCGACGAGACGTTCGAGCGAGTGCTCGAGCGGGCGGATCCGCCGGTCCAGACGGAGCCGACGACGATGGACGAGATCGGCGTCCGCGTCGCGTTTATCGAGGATCCCGACGGCTACGTCGTCGAACTCGTCGAAGAACTCGACTAGGCTGGCGTGCCGCACTGGTCGCGTTCCACCCGAGCGACTACTTCTCGGCGACGTCGGCTGCGGCGGGATCCGTGACCGATGGCTGAGTGCGGACGACCTGTACGAGGAGGCCTGCCGCGACGGTGACGAGAGCGGCCAGAAAGAGCCACGATGCCCGGTAGCCGACCGTATCGGCGAGATAGCCGAAGGCAGGCGGTGCGACGAGCGCACCGCTGGTGAGCGCGAGCTGGCCGCCCGCGGTCGCGCCGCCCATCTCGTCCGCGCTGACCAGCGTCGCCATGACGGAGTAGTAGACGCCGGTGTAGCCGAGCACGAAAAACCCGAGGAGGCCGAACGCGATCGCCGCGCCGCGCTCGGTGGTCGTCGACGCGACGACGACGAACATAACGGCGCTGCCCAGCGACTGGGCGACGAGCAGGGATCCGATTCTGACGCGGGGCTCTCCCGGCAAGACATCGCTCAGCCAGCCGGTCAGCACGCGGCCGAC
This sequence comes from Natrinema sp. DC36, assembly GCF_020405225.1. Taxonomy (NCBI): domain Archaea; kingdom Methanobacteriati; phylum Methanobacteriota; class Halobacteria; order Halobacteriales; family Natrialbaceae; genus Natrinema; species Natrinema sp. DC36. Next base: position 2,653,212 of record NZ_CP084472.1, on the reverse strand, counting down.
GCTCCCGAACAGCTGGACGAGCGCGAGGACGACGCCGCCGAACGCGACGGACGCGCCGATGGACTCCTCGACGTAGAGGACCGTGTAGCCGGTGGTCGTGAAGAGGGCCGCCCCGAGAAAGAGGCCGGCGGTCGTCAACACGACGTACGGCCGGTTCGAGAGCAACGCGCCGAAGTCGGGATAGTCGGCCACGCCGCTACCGCCGCCGCTCGAGTAGCCGACGTAAAACACGACGGCGACGACCGCGCCGACTCCCGCGGCGACGAGAAAACCGGCTCGGGGAAAGAGCGCTCCCGCGAGACCGGTGACCAGGAGCGCGCTGATACCGCTCCCCCCGGTGACGCCGACCTGCTTGATCCCCATCGCGAGGTTCTGGCGGCCCGGCTCGATCCGGTCGAAGACCGCCTTGTTCGTCCCGGGGATCGCGGTCCCGTACAGCGATCCGAGGATGAACACCGCCGTGAGCAACAGGGCGTACGTCGGTGCGCCCGCGACCAGGAGACTGCCCGTCGCGAGACCGACGAGGCCGAGCGTCAGCGTCAGCCGTTCGCCGAACCGGTCGGTCAGCGCACCCAGTGGCAACAGGAAGACGGCGTAGCCGAGAGTGAGCGTCGTCACCACGAGTCCGACCGCGAACCGGGACAGTCCGAACTCGTCCCGGAACAACGGCGTCGCGGCGAAGACCGTGTAGTAGCAGATGCTCGCCGAAACCTGCCACAGCGTCACGAGCGACACGGTTCGCCAGTACGACCGATCCATTACCGGTCGTTCTTCGAAAAGCGCTTCAAAAAGGGTGACGACGCGGGACTCCGGTTTCGATCGGCTCGAGTCCCGGTGATCGGCTCGAGTCACACCCTCACGACGACATCGCCCTCGAGCTCCTCTCCATTGTTTCTAAAACGGACTAGTTTTCAGGGTGAGAATACGGACGACCTTCGATGAATACTCGCTGTCGTAACCGATTTGGACTCGTGACCGCCCTATCACGAAAGACAATTATAGTAATTCGCCCGGGTATCGACTGACTGTCCGTTCGTTTGATCACGAAACAAGCCTTCGTCTGTAGTCGTAAAACCGGCAAAATATGAACATTCGACGTGCCGACCGCCGTCACCCGATAAACGATAATACTTTTCCATTGGGGTCCGAAATCCCTGAGTATGTCTGACGACCTCAAGAAAGGGCTCGAGGGTGTGCTGGTCGCCGAATCGGGACTCAGTTCGATCGACGGCGATGCCGGTCGACTGATCTACCGCGGCTACACGATCGAAGACCTCGCTCGCGGCGCGAGCTACGAGGAGGTGCTCTACCTGCTCTGGAACGGTCACCTGCCGTCCGAGGACGAGCTCGAGCCGTTTACGGCCGCGCTCATGGACGAACGCGAGGTCGACGACGACGTCCTCGCGACGATGGAGAAGCTCGCCGCGGCCGACGAGCAGCCCATGGCTGCACTGCGGACTGCGGTTTCGATGTTCTCGGCCTACGAACCCGAAGACGACGCCGACCCCGAAGACCTCGAGGCGACGCTTCGGAAGGGGCGTCGGATCACCGCCAAGATCCCGACCGCGCTCGCAGCGTTCGAGCGCTACCGCCTCGGCGAGGACCCCGTCGATCCCAGCCCGGATCTGGGTCTCGCGGCGAACTTCCTCTACATGCTGACCGGCGAGGAGCCGGACGACATCGCGGCCGAAACCTTCGATCAGGCGCTCATCCTCCACGCGGACCACGGCCTGAACGCCTCGACGTTCACCTCGATGGTTATCGGCTCGACGATGGCCGACATCTACAGCGCCGTCACCGGCGGTATTAGCGCTCTCTCCGGGCCGCTCCACGGCGGCGCGAACCAGGACGTCATGGAAGTCCTCATCGAGATCGACGAGAGCGACCTCGACCACCGCGAGTGGGTCGAACAGGCGACCGAGCAGGGCCGGCGCATCCCCGGGTTCGGCCACCGCGTCTACAACGTCAAGGATCCCCGCGCGAAGATCCTCCAAGAACGAAGCAAGGAACTCGCCGAAAACGGCGAGGACAAGTGGTACAACTACACCACCACCATCGAGCAGTACCTCACCGACGAGAAGGGGCTCGGCGAGAAGGGGATCGCCCCGAACGTCGACTTCTACTCCGGCTCCGTCTACTACCAGCTCGGCATCCCGATCGACATGTACACCCCCATCTTCGCCATGAGCCGCGCCGGCGGCTGGATCGCCCACGTCCTCGAGTACCAGGAGAACAACCGACTCATCCGCCCGCGCGCCCGCTACACCGGGCCGCAGGATCAGGAGTTCGTCCCGCTCGAAGAGCGATAACTGCACTCGAGCCCGTCGGTTTTCGTTCCGCACCCGTCACGCCGTTCGATAGCAAGGGGTCCGAACGTCGTCGCTTCGCGCCGCGTGAGTCTCGACCGCTCGAGACCGAGCCGGCCGGTCGGGTACCGGGTCCGGTCGCAGTCTGCTGTCGGGACTGCTCTCATCGTTCACGAAGCGATCCACCACCGATCGAATTTCCGTCGGACGGTCGAACGCGTGTCGCCGTTTACTCGCTCCCGTAATGCAACTCGCGAGCCAGCAACGACACGCCGATCAGCGACAGCAGCAGCACGGCGAGATTGAACGCGGCGCGGATCAGTGGCTGGTATTTCGGGTCGACCCAGAGCTCGATCGTTTCGGTAACGCTGCCGTAGAACTGGATCAGAGCGAAGACGGCCAGCAGTGAACAGATACCGAGCGCGCCCCAGGCGAGATAGCGTATGATCCTGTCGGAGCCGGGATCGAGCCCGGTGGTGGTAGCCGCTCCAGCCGTCGGAGACGCGTCCGTCTGCCGGTCCTGCTGGTCGATCGTTCCATCTGCCTCGATCGACGTCTCGGTCTGTGTCGGTGTCGGTGTGTCAGTCATTGGAACCTCCGTGCGAACGCGATCGCCGCGAGCAGAGCAGCGGCGGTGACGGCGACTCCGAAGCCGGGTGTCCCGTCCGCACTCGAGTCCTCGCTCGCGTTGCCGTCGGACTCGGCGCCTCCGTCGTCTGCGGCGCTGTCCGAGTTACCGGTGAAATCGCTCACTTCGAGACCGCCTTCACTGCCCGTTTTGTCGACGGACAGCGAGCCCGGCCCGAGGTTGGCGACTGAGCGGTAAGTACCGACGATGGTACCGTCCCGCCAGAGGACCGCATCGAGGTAGTAGTCGTACTCCTGGGGAACCTCGAGATCGACGGTCGGCGACGCGGTCGTTCCTGGTTCGATCGTCGTTAGCTCGGCAGTCGCGGAGTCGGCGACGACGCTCGAATCCGACTGGCGAGCGCTCACCTCGAGTTCGAGGTCCGCTTCGGCGTCGTCGCCCGTATTGGTGAGGTAACTGTCGACGGCCAGCGTCGCCGCGTCGGCAGTCGTCGACTCGATGGAGTAGCCGACCGCGGGGACGTCCGCGAGACTCCCGCCGGAGTCGCCGCCGAAGCGGTGGAACTCGACGTCGGTGTCGGCGTAGGCGGGCGTCAGCGCGTCGACACCCTCGACGGTGTGGCTGGCGGACTCGGTTCGCGTTCCGTCCCGGTAGACGAACGTTTCGATCTCGTAGCTACTCTCTCGAGGGACGTCGACCGTCCCCGAGACGACGACTTCGGATTCGTCGGTCAGCGTCTCGACGTCACGTTCGGTCGTGTCCTCGACGAGACCGGTCTTCGTATCGGTCGCCCGATGGACGACGGTGACGTTCCTGACGGGATTGCCGCGGTGTTCGAGGTAGGTGTCGACGGCGAGCGTGGCCGTCCCGCCGGTGACTTCGTCGGCACTGATCGTGATTTCCGTCAGCGAGACGCGACCGCCGTCCTCGACGTTGCCGGCCGTCTCGGACGCGCCGGGATCGGACACCGCGCCGGCGAGCGCGAGGGTCGTGAACGCCCCGATCACGACCACGAGCGTCGCAACGGCCAGGAGGGACTCGCGGTTCATGTCAGACCCCATCAACCAGTTGTATAAGTGTCTTGTGTGGTCTTTGAAAATGAATTTCAAGAATTATGATCGGAACGGCTAAGCAAGGTCCCGAAACCGAAACGGTCCAGATGCTCGTCGTCCACGGAACGCTGACCGAGCCGAAGCGGGTCACGACCGTCCTCGAGGACCGGCTTCGATTATACCCGCGGAGGCGATTCCGTCGAAATCGCTTGCGGTCGTCGTGAGGCGCGACGACCCCGCGGGAGCGAAGCACCGGTCAGTGGTGCGTTGCGGAAGTCGTCCCGATCCGCTCGATTCCGAGGGTGGTTACTCGACGCGCAGCTGTGTCTCGATCGCGACAAACGACTCGGTAGTTTTCTCCGTCAGCTATCGCTACCCGTGGGAACGCTATCTCGAAACAGTATTCGTTTCGATCGATTGGGATGATAGTCAGACGCTAAACACTGTCTAACTGGATGTAATTCGAGCAAATCCGTGGGTAGCGTGTAAACGGTGACTGTCCTTATTCAGCTTGTACACGGTCTGACGAGCCGTATGAGAGGACGAACTGAGACTGTGAGGTCGTCTCTCCCCCGGATCACGTCCGACGGAGCAGCGTACTCGCTATATTCGGGCACGCAGACGCGAAACTGCGGCAAACCGGATTACGATCCTACTGAACGCTTCGTGGGTCAGCGGACCGTTCACCCGAATCGAGAAATCACGAACGAAACGGATTCGAGCCCGAATAATGTCTGAGCGCATCTCCAGTATCGACGCGATGCGAATCGTTGCGATGGTCGGCGTCGTCGTCATACACACGAATCCGTTCGAGGGGCTCGGGCTGTCCGGCAATCTCGCTAACTTCCTGATCGAATCTACCGCGCGGTTCGCAGTCCCGTTCTTCTTCATGGCGTCCGGGTATTTTTTCGCCCTCACAATCGCTCGCAGCGATCCGACTCCCCAGTTTCTCGATCGAGTATCCAGTATCTCTTCGCTCTATCTGTTCGGGCTACTGCTCACGTTTCCGATTTTCCTCGCGGGAACGGCCGTCCAGGCCAGCGTCGAAAATCGCGATATCGTAACCAGCGTCATCCACAAGCTGGCTGCGTTCGTGTCCCCGATCGAACTGATTTACTACGGGACGTCCGTCTCCGAGATACTGTGGTTCTTCCCGGCGCTACTCTTTTCGTACCTGTTCATCTATCTCTGTACGAATCTCGGTCTGAGTGCGTATCTGTTGCCGATTTCGCTCGGATTCCATCTCGTCGGACTGCTCGGCTCGAGCTATACGATGTTCGTGGATATCCCGTTCGCGATCAGAGACGGACTGTTCTTCGGGTTCTTCTACACGAGCCTCGGCTACGCCATCTACTCGCGCGAATGGCAGCCGGATACCGATCGAAGCACGCTCTACCTCGGAGTGACCGTCCTCTTCGGCGGGCTCCATATCGGTGAACGATACGTCCTGGGCTACGTCATCACGGAAAGTACCGTTTCGCAGGGCGTCTATTGGGCGAGTTATACGGTCGGAACTGCGCTGGTTGCCGTCTCGCTGTTCGTCTTCCTCCTCTCTCGACCGGATCTCGGAGCGTCCACCGCGGTCCCGTCGTGGGGACGGAATTATGCCGTCGGTATTTACGTTGCACATCCGCCCGTGTTATACGTTCTCGAGAAAGGAGCCGAGGCGCTCAGTGCGAGCGGGTACGAGATACGACATACGATCCTCTGGCATCTCGTGTTGACGCCTGCAACCTTCTTTGGGGCCTTGCTACTCTATATCACCGTTTCGAAACTGAGGCGCATTCGCGTCGGTGGGTTTTCCCTGCCGAGGGGAAACTGGATGCAGAATAGATAGCGCTCGATCTTCTGTCCGACAGTCGTGTCGGGATCGATCGAACGTCGGTACGTGCAAGTCGCTCGAGCTACGACAACCGATATGGCCGTTTTCGTTTACGGAACGCTGACCGAACGGGAGCGAGTCGCGACCGTCCTCGGGGACGACGCCCACTACGAGTTTGCCGGCCGCGCGACGCTCGAGGGGCTCCACCGGGTCGACGGTCGGTATCCGACGCTCGTGCCCGGCGGCAGCGTCGACGGGCGGCTACTTGCGGTCGACGATACGGGCCTCGAGCGACTCGACCGGTACGAGGGCGTCGAGACCGGGCTGTACGTCCGCGTCGCGGTGCCGGTGACCGGCGCGGCCGGCACCGACGGCGAGCGGTGCTGGGTGTACGTCGGCGATCCGGAGCGGCTCGGTGTCGGCGCGACGTGGCCGGGGGACGGGCCGCTCCGCGAGCGCGTTCGAACGCTCGTTTCACGGAGCGATGTTGTGGTACGAGATCACGAATGACGCCCGTCTGTCCTCCGTCTGACGACCCGTCTATCCCGCTCTCGTCTGGCGGTTTCACTTTCGCCGCGGGTGCATGAGATTTATATACTCCGGGTCCCCTTTTCCAGTCGCACGTCACACGCCGTGCATTCCCTGTATTCCCTGTCGTGCTGCCATGTTGCAGCACATCGCTGTTGGGGGGACGGTGGCGGGCCCGACACGGCTCCCCCGATCCCCGACAGTAATCCTTACACCTCGTCCCGAGTAGACGAGCGTATGCTCGAACACTCGGATATTCTCGAGGCGCGCGAGCGAGTACGAGAGACATCTCGACACACGCCCCTCGAGCACTCGCACACCTATTCGTCGATGACCGGGGCCGATATCCGCCTGAAACTGGAGAACTTCCAGCGGACGGGCGCGTTCAAGATCCGCGGCGCGACGAACCGAATCGCGACGCTCTCGGCGGCCCAGAAGGAGGCGGGCGTCGTGACGGCCAGCGCGGGCAACCACGCGCAGGGAGTCGCGCTCGCGGCCACGCGATCGGGCGTCGACTCGAAGATCGTCATGCCCGAACACGCGCCGATCTCGAAGGTCAAGGCGACCAAGAGCTACGGCGCGGAGGTGGTCCTCTCCGGGCGGGACTACAACGAGGCCGCCGAGCGCGCCCACGAACTCGAGCGCGAGGAGGACCGGACCTACGTCCACGCCTTCGACGACGAGTACATCATGGCCGGCCAGGGGACGATCGGCCTCGAAATCCTCGAGGACTGCCCGGAGGTCGAAACGGTCGTCGTCCCGATCGGCGGCGGCGGGCTCATCAGCGGCATCGCGGTCGCGATCAAGGAGCAAAAACCCGACACGCGAGTGATCGGGGTGCAGGCCGACGGTGCCTCGAGCGCCGCCGCGTCCCTCGCGAAGGGCGAGCGCGTCTCGATCGACGAGGTCGATACGATCGCGGACGGGATCGCGACCCGCAGTATCGGCGAGCGGACGTTCCCCTACATTCGGGAGTACGTCGACGAGGTCGTCACCGTCTCCGATCCCGAGATCGCCGTCGCGCTGGTCTACCTGCTCGAGCGCTCGAAGACTCTCGTCGAGGGCGCTGGCGCAGTGCCCCTCGCCGCCGTCCTGTTCGAGAAGTTCGACTACGTCGAGGACGAGGTCATCGTCCCCGCGCTCTGCGGCGGGAACATCGATCTCAACACGCTCGCCAACGTCATCGTCCGCGGACTGGTCGAGACCGGCCGCTATCTGAAGATCAGGACCGTCCTGAAGGACCGTCCCGGCGCGCTCGACGACCTCCTGGACATCTTCACCGCCCACCGCGCGAACATCTACGCCATCCACCACGATCACACCTCCCGCGACGTCGAGATGAGCGACACCGAAGTCGAACTCGAACTCGAGATGCGCGGTCCCGACCACGTCGACGAGTTCCTGACGGCGCTCCGGGATGCGGGCTACGAGGTCGACGTGCTCGCCTAACGGGGAGATCTCGGCTGGATCGCCTTGTTTCTACAACCGCCTACTGAACACTTTCCCGTGTCGCGTATCGTCGTCTCGGAGACAGCAACGGGGACGGGGACTTCGCCCGCTTTTAAGCCAGTTCGGTGCGAGACTGTGAGCATGAAACGCATTATCGAAACCGACGACGCGCCGGCCGCGGTCGGTGCCTACAGCCAGGCGACCAGCGACGGCTCGCTGGTGTTCACCGCCGGTCAGATTCCCATGACGGCAGATGGTAACCTGCTCGACGACGAGTCCATCGAGAACCAGACCGATCAGGCCCTCTACAACCTCGACGCCGTCCTCGACGAAGCGGGGGCGGCTTCCGAGGACATCCTCAAAGTAACCGTCTTCCTCGAGGATATCGACGACTTCGAGGCGATGAACGAGGCCTACGCCGACTACTTCGACGACGAGCCGCCGGCCCGCAGCGCCGTCGAGGTTGCCGCGCTTCCGAAAGGCGTCGGCGTCGAAATCGAAGCCATCGCATCCGTCGAGGAAGCCGAGTGAATCCGGCGTGAGTGGCTATCCGTCCGGTGCGATGGGAATCGACCCGCGGGCGAAATCCGCGTTCCTGTGGGGGCTCGTCGGATTCCTCTCGTTCCTGGTGCTCGTTCAGGGCTACGCACTGCTCGCCGAACCGATCGTCACGATCGCGCAGGCGCTTGTGCTCGGACTGCTGGTCGGTCTCGGATCGGGGGTCGGTGCGTCCCTGCTCGAGCCGCGGCTCGCCGCGCGGGCGGCGAATCGCGCGAAGGAGTGAGCACATCTCGTAACAGTTAAACAACGGACGCGGTTAGGATGACCTGAGCCAGGATGGCCGAATGGTAAGGCGCACGCCTGGAAAGCGTGTTCCCTTTGGGATTCAGGGTTCAAATCCCTGTCCTGGCGTTTCTGTCGAAATCGACCGACGAGCGATGCGTAGCTGAGCGAGTCGCGATTTCGACGAAACGCAAACGTCGGGATTTGAACACGCGAGTCGCACGCGGCCGAACGAGGTGAGGCCGATCGTCTCGCATCTGTTCAAATCCCTGTCCTGGTATTTTCACGATTCTCACACCAGGTAGCGGTGGCTATCAACGTCGCTACCGATCGACTGAGTGCGGTCGGAAGGGGAGGGGTACGAGGAGAGCGCGTTACTGCTCGATTTCGATCGGCGAATCGGTCGCGATCCAGCAGTCGGGGTCATCCGGATCTCTCAGTTCCAGATTGCCGCTCTGACACACCACCATTTCGTACTGGTCGTTCATGATGACCCCGTTAGTGACTCCACCGGGATCGGATATCGTAACGGGGCCCGTACCGGCCGCCCGAATCGGGGTAAGCGCTTCATACTACTGTGAACGGGCCTGTACCGGACTGATATTTCGCGGCGTCACGCAGCAGCGAACCGCGAGTCCGATCGCTACTGAAATGTCTCGGAGACAGCGACTGGACAACTCTTTGGCCTGGCGACTCGATGATCGAGTATGTGCGGTCGCTACACGCTCATCGTCGAGCAGGAGGACCTCGAGACGCGCTTCGACGCCGAGTTCCAGCCCTCGAGTTTTGCCCCCCGATACAACATGGCTCCGGGTCAGGAGCTGCCGGTGATCACGAACGAGGAGCCGGAGACGTTCCAGCGCCTCGAGTGGGGGCTGATGCCGTCGTGGGCCGACGACGACAGCGGCGGGCTGATCAACGCGCGGGCGGAGTCCGTCGACGAGAAACCGAGTTTCCAGGCGGCGTACGAGCAACGGAGATGTCTGGTTCCTGCAGACGGCTTCTACGAGTGGGTCGAGACGGACGACGGGAAGCAGCCGCATCGAGTTACGTTCGCGGACGACCGGGTGTTCGCGATGGCCGGCCTCTGGGAGCGCTGGGAACCGGAAACGACCCAGACGGGCCTCGGCGCGTTCGGCGGCGGCGTCGACGAGGAACCCGATTCCGGCCCGCTCGAGACGTTCGCGATTATCACGACCGAGCCGAACGACCTCGTCGCGGATCTCCACCACCGGATGGCGGTGATCCTCGAGCCGGACGCCGAGCGGCGGTGGCTCTCCGGTGACGCCGGTCGCGAGGTACTCGAGCCTCACCCGTCCGACGGGATGGACGCGCATCCGGTCTCGACGGCGGTGAACGACCCGACGACGGACGAGCCGTCGCTGGTCGAGCCGCTCTGAGGAGTCGGTATAGTAACAACTGCAACTATTTACACACTGATCGCACAGCTATCGTGCGATCAGGTGTGCATTGACTTGCAGTGGCTACTATAGTCGCCGTCGAATCCTCGAGAACGGGTCAGAATGGGCGATCTCAGAGCCCTTCGCGCCCGCCCTGCGAGAGGAGCACGAGCAGCGAGAGTCCGGAGACGACGAGCAACAACAGCGAGGGGATCACGGCGTACTGGAAGAACGCCTCGCCCTGTGCTTTCCAGATGATCGTGACGAGGGTTTCGAAGCCGGTCGGTCGCAAGAGCAGGGTCGCCGGGAGCTCTTTCATCGTCGTCAGGAAGACGAGGGCCGCGCCGGCAGTCACGCCCGGTGCGATAAGGGGGAGGGTCACCTTTCGGAACGTGCGAAGCGGCGTCTCGCCGAGCGTCCGTGCGGCCTCGACCAGTTTCGTATCGACCTGCAGTGTCGTGGTTCGGATCGAGCCGACTGCCTGGGGCATGAATCGGATAACGTAGGCGAACACCAGCAGCGGAATCGTCTGGTAGAGCGCCGGCAGTGCAGTGAGTCCGTCCATCTGACGGATCGTCTCCTCGTAGCTCGTCGCAAAGGAGACGAGCGCGAGCCCGAGGACGATCCCCGGGACGGCGAAGCCCACGTAGGTAGATCGCTCGAAGATCGTCGACAGCGGCGAGTCGTATCTGGCCGCGACGTACGCGATCGGCAGGGCGACGAGCACGGCCACGAGCGCAGCCGCGCCGGCCACCATCACGGAGTTGACCGCGTACTCGAGCTCGAAGGCCAGCGACGGCCGCGCGTCGGGATCGGCGGTCACGAGCCAGAGCCCGAGGATCCACAGCGGGACCAGCAACGCGAGGGCAGTGACGCCCGCTGGCAACAGCGTCGCCGGCCAGCGCCACCGGCCGAGTTCGACGACGGGACCGCTCGAGCCCTCGGAGCCGTCGCCCTGGACCGTCCGATCGGGCCGGGCCCACCACTCGAGGACGATAACGGCCAAGACGATGACGAGCAACTGGAGCGAGAGGAAGGCCGCGTAATCCCGGCCGAACGATCGGTACTCGAGGAAAATTTGTTGCGTGAAGACGGGGAGTTGCATGATCGCCGGCGTCCCGAAGTCGGAGACGGCGTACAGCGCCGCGAGCAGGCCGCCGGCGACGACGGCGGGACGGACCTGCGGGAGTGTCACGCGGCGAAAGGCGGCCCACGTATCGTGGTTCAGCGTCCGGGCGGCGTCGAGAAGCGTCGTGTCGAACGAGAGGAGCGCGGCTCGAGCCGTCAGGTAGACGTACGGATACGTATAGAGCGTGATGACGAGCGTCGCACCCGGGAGCCCGTAGATTTCCGGTAACTGTTGGATGCCGAGGGGCTCGAGAATCGACTGAAACTCGCCTTGCGGACCGAATGCCGAGACGAAGGCGAACGCGCCGATATAGCTCGGGACGACCAGTGGGAGGGCGACGATGACGGACCAGAACCGGCGGAAGGGAAGATCGGTCTGGACGGTGAGCCACGCCAGTGGGACGCCGATCAGCGCCGAAAGCACGGTGACGCCGGTCATGAGCAGGAGGCTGTTCGTGATGATCGTCGCGGTTTGCGGACGGGCGAGCATCTCCCAGAGCCGGCCCGTATCGACGGTTATCGCTTCGAATACGAGATACGTGAGCGGGAACAGTACGCCCACGGCGATGACACCGGACAGGAGCAACAGTCCGAGCGGCGGTCCGTCGGTCGTCTCGCGTCGTCGTGAGAGGAGTGATCTCATAGATGGGGCGTCTGGAGTGTGACTGGAAGGGTGTGCGTGCGTACGAAGACGGTCAGTCGGACACGGCGGAATAGGTGGCGGTTTCCGCCCGCCCATCGTTTCTCGTGACCGGCGATCGACCGCGTTCGCCTGCTCCGGTCGACAGCAATCGTGGCTGCGCGACCGGTCAGTCGATACTCGAGCGTCTCGTTCCAACGAGTATAAGGTTTAGGTTTGCCTAATCGATGCGCATGGAGCTGACCAGGCGAGACGCGGTCGCCGCGCTGGCCGCGCTGGGCGTCGGCGGCGGGACGCTATCGGGCTGTGCGGCCCCGACCGGACCGGCCTCCGACGGGAGTGACGGCGATCCGTCGGCCGATATCGACATCGAGCGGATTCGCGAGACGCTGGTCGCGGTCGCCGAGGTCGTCTATCCCAGCGCGGTCACCGGTACGACGACGTTCGTCGAGGCCTTCCTCGAGGGACGGCTCGAAGACCGGACGCACGCGACGAACGTGGATGCCGCGGTCGCGGAACTGAACGAGCGCGCCGAACAGTGGTTCGGCGATCGCTTTCCGGCACTGTCCCACGACGACCGGGACCGGTGTCTGCGGGAGGTGGGTGCGGATACCGCCGACGAAGATCCCGCGGGACGGCCCGCCGAACGGATGCGCTACTACGTCGTCAACGAGCTACTGTTGGCGCTGTACACCTCGCCGACGGGCGGCGAGTTAGCCGGTATCGAAAACCCGATCGGCCACCCGGGCGGGCTCGAGAGCTACCAGCGGGGATCCGGTACGTGAGCGGCAGTCGACCGCCCGCCGAGTCGGCGGAGCCGATCACCGACGACGATGCCGATCGCACGCCCGTCGAAGACGCTGACGTCTGCGTAATCGGTGCGGGTCCCGCCGGCGGGATCGTCGCGGATCGACTCGCCGAGGCCGGCCGCGAGGTCGTGATCCTCGAGGCCGGGCCGCGGTTCGATCCGGCCGACAGGCTCGCCAGACAGGAGCGGGCGATCAGACCGGCGTACGGTCGCCCGACCGTCTGGGACGGCGACCCGGAGCGCGACGCGTACTCGGCCTCCGGTGAGCGACACTATCCGCTGAACCGCGCCCGGGTCAAGGGCGTCGGCGGGTCGACGCTGCACTGGCAGGGGATGGTGATGCGGCTCCACGAAGACGATTTTAACTCCCGGAGCGCCCGCGGAGTCGGGACGGACTGGCCGATCGACTACGAGGACCTCCGTCCGTACTACGCCGCCGCCGAGCGGGAACTAGGGATCGCCGGTGCCGCCGACAACCCCTTCGCACCGCCCCGCGAGGAGCCTCATCCGATGCCCGCGTTTCCGCCCTCCTACAGCGACTCGCTGTTCGCCGAGGTCTGCGACGAACTCGAGATCGCGATGCACTCCGTGCCCAACGCGCGCAATTCGGAGAGCTACGACGACCGGGGCGCCTGCGTCGGCTACGGCACCTGTCGACCGGTCTGTCCCTCCGGCGCGAAGTACGACGCGACGGTCCACGTCGAGCGCGCCGAGCGCAAGGGCGCGACCGTCATCGACCGCGCGCCGGTCCAGCGCCTCGAGCACGGTGCCGATTCGATTTCGGCGGCAGTTTACGCCACGCCCGACGACGAGCGGCATCGGCAGGAGGCCGACGACTTCGTCGTCGCCTGCGGCGGCGTCGAAACGCCTCGGCTCCTGCTCCTCTCAGAGTCGAGTCACTACCCCGACGGGCTGGCCAACTCGAGCGGGCTCGTCGGCCGATACTTCATGGAACACTCGTTTGCGGGCACGTTCGGCGTCCTCGACGAGCCGACCCGGCAGAACCACGTCGGCTTCCTGACCAGCGAGTCCCACCAGTTCTACGACGAGGCCGACGCGGAGTACGCGCCCTTCAAACTCGAATTCTTCAACTTCGCCGGCCCCTCGCCGGTCGGCATGGCGCTGACCGGCGACGACTGGGGCGACGACTTACTCGAGCGGATCCGAGGCGACTACGGCACCCACATCGCCATGGGCGCGCTGATCGAGCAACTCCCCCGCGAGGACAGTTACATCGGACTCGACCCCGACCGAACCGACGACCGCGGAAATCCGGTTCCGGACGTCCACTGGACCGTCGGCGATCGAGCGGAGCGGACGATCGAGCGAGCGAACGAGATTCAGGAGACCGTCTTCGACGAACTGGGTGCCGAGATCACCTGGCAGGAGGGGCCCGGAAACACCGTCCCGACCAACCACCACATGGGAACGACACGGATGGGCACCGACCCCGACGAGAGCGTCGTCGATCCGACCCTCCGAACGCACGACATCGAGAACTGCTGGATCGCCTCGAGCAGCGTCTTCCCGACCGCCGGGGCGATGAACCCGACGCTGACGATCGCGGCGCTCGCGCTGAAGACTGCAGATCAAATAGCTGACAGAACCTAAATTCATTTGATGAAGAACTAAATAAAATCAAGAGTAGAAATAATAATGCCTAATCAGTGTTTCTTAGATCAAAAAGATTGATGTCACTTGAAAATGCACACTCATATATGCTCCCTAATTCGGTTGAAAAAAACCCAGTGACACGATTCATACTAGGATTGGTAGTTATTATCTGTATGTCTCTTGGTGCTCAAGTAGCCATGATGGTATTATCCTGGGTAGGAATCCCGTATCCAAATTGGACAGGTGTAATAGTTGGTTCGCTTGCGGCTTTCGTCACGTTTGCCGCAATATATACGCACTACTATCCGTCTCATTCTTCCGATTGAGGCTCAAACAAAGCATCTGACACTGTTTGTTTGAATCGAATTTAAAGGTTATAACAGTTGCTTTCCATCTACAAGTAAATACCCTTTAGAATATCGCTGGTATATACGGATTTCTTTAGGCGAACCTAAAATCATAAATACAGCGAGCAGAGAGTACCACCAATGAGTAGCGGAGCGGACTCCGAACGAACGGACGGCAGCAACGAGGACGAGTACACCTTCGACGATCTCAGCGTCGTCATGGGAACGTACAACGAGGAGGAAGCGATCGGGACAGTGCTCTCGGATATCGAGGACGTTACCAACGGGAAGGCGGAGGTCGTCTGCGTTGACGGCTCCGCGGACCGCACCCCCGAGATCGCCCGTGAACACGGCGCGACGGTCATCGAACAGGAGCCACAGGGGTACGGCGTCGCCGTGCGCGCGGCGATCTTGGAGCCAGATCGGCCGATCGTCGTCACGACGGACTGCGACGACACGTATCCGATGGAGCAGCTACCGGAGTTCCTCGCGCTGATCAACGACGGCTACGATGTCGTCAGCGGCGATCGGCTCTACCACGGGGCCGACGCGATGCCGGCGTTCAACCGTCTCGGGAATCACGCGTTCGCGGCGATCGCGAGCCTCCTGATGGGTACCCGCGTCCACGACACGACGACCGGCATGCGGGCCTACCGCCGCGACGTCGTCGAATCGATCGAGTGGACCGAGAACACCGGTCTCTCGGCCGAACTCTTGATTCGCCCGCTGCTTCGGGGCTACGACGTTCGCGAACACCCGATCGCGTACCGCGAGCGCGCCGGCCAGACGAAACTCGATCCGCTGAAAGGCGGTCTCGAAATCGCACGCTCGATCGTCAAGGTTTCGCTCGAGGAGCGACTTCGAGAGCTGCCACATCGGCCGACGCAGTAGCGATTTCCGTGCGACGACGGCGTACCGTGCCCCGATTCGATGCCCGAGCGACGGCCTCGAGGGCCGATTCGGATCGGGTCGCCGTAGCCCTAGTAGTGGACGCTTCGCGTGAGGACGAACACCAGCAGCGCCATCAGGAGCGATCCGAGCAGGGTTTCGACACCAGCGATGGCGCGGGCCCAGCCCCCGACGGGCTGGATGTCGCCGTAGCCGAGCGTCGCGAAGGTGATGACGCTGAAGTAGAGGCTCTTGAGGAACGCCTGAACGAGGAGCCACCTCGGTGCATCGGTGGGGTCGTCGATCTGATACGTGACCGCACTGTCGGTCCCGACCTCTTGAATGCCGCCGGTCAGCGGATAGAGTCCCGCGCAGACGAGGATCAAGAGCAGCGACGTCGTTACGACTCGCCACGGGCTCGTCCCGTACAGCATGACCCAGCGCGAGCCGGCGAGCTTGAACGCCTGTAGGTAGTTTCCGACCCGCCAGGCCTGCCGCCGCCGGAGGTCCATCTCGCGCAGGTAGTAGGTGTGAACCCGTTCGGGGAACGCGTTCTCGTCGTAGAGTCGCTGTAGTTCGCGGTAGACCCACTGTGCGGAGTCGGCCCGCTCCGCGCCCTCGGTCGACACTCGATCGATCTCGTCCTCGTACACCGTCCGCTCGCCGAACGCCGTCTCGAGATTGATCCGAAGGTCAGTCAGGCCGGCACGGTAGAGCCTCGCATTCCGGAAGTCCGCGCCGCGCAGGTCGGCGAAGACGAACACCGCGTCGTGAAGGTTCGCCTCCCGGAACGACGTTCCGTGCGCATCGACGTCTCGAAACGTCGCTCGGCGGAGGTCCGCCTCCGAGAGATCGGCGCCGTCGAGGACGGCGTCCGTGAAGTCCGCGCCGACGAGGGACCGGCCGGCGAGAAACGACGCTCCGCTCAATGATGCTCCCCGAAAGTCCGCTCCGTCGAGCCGCTCGCTCGGCTCCGGCCGCTCCCGTTCGTACGCCGCCGTCGGAACGACGGTCTCGGTGTGCCAGATGCACCGATCGGCGTCCTCCCACGTGGGTCGCCAGCAACAGACCGCGCCGGCGTCGTTCACTCCGCTACTGCTCGTGACGTAACCGCAACGCCTCTCGGTCATACGGGTTCTGGCGGGAAGTCGGTCCCTAACGTTGGTGCCTGATTGACCCGGCAGACGCTCGCCGACTCACGGACAGCCGGAACGCGTCTACGACGCCGACTCCCGCTTTTCGAGTCGCGTTTCGAACGTCTCCCACCGACTGTGGGTCTCCGGCCGGTCGGGGAGGTAGGTTCCCTCGGTGCCGCAATCGGTGACGAGCCGACAGCCCCGCCGCTCGGGCGGCCAGATCGCTTCGACGCCGTCGTCGGTCGTCCGGACGGTCACCTCCTGCCGATAGGTGTACGTCGCGCCTTCCGGCTGGACCTGCGTGACCGTCAGCACGATCTCGTCGGCTCCGTCGAACGGGACGGGATCGTCCCCGGATCCGTTCAGCCGAACCAGTCCGCGGTCTTCGGGAGCGCTCTGCGTCGCGTCGCTGGCGTTCCCGCCGGCGCGCTCGAGGGACCACGCCACGGAGTGCTCGCCGTCGGGGCCAGTGACGGCGTACTCGGCGACCTCGCCGTCGTTCTCGAGGCGAACCACCACTCGATCGACCCGATCTGCGATCCCGACGGTGGTTTCACCCTCGAGTCGCTCGCCCGATCGGACCGAGAGCGGTTCGAGCTGGGCGACGATCTCGTCGTCGGGCGTCGCCGTCCACTCGCCCTGATAGCTGTAGCGGTAGTAGTCCCGATCGGGATAGGCGTCGAGGACGGCGAAATCCCGTTCCGGGGATCCCTCGAGCGCGTAGACAACCTCCCCGTCGAGGCCGCCGTCGTTCCGGAGGGCCTGGAAGGGGTGATTCTGCCACTGGCCGTAGGGTGTCGGCAGGAAGACTAGCGCGTTCTCGAGGTCGCGCTCTTCGACGGGCTCGTAGGCGGACTCGAAGCGCTCGGTGTGGACGGCGTTGCGCTCGACCGGGTCCGAGAGGAGGGCCGCGTTCGCCCCGCCGGCGACGAGGGCGCTCGCGAGGAAGGCGGCGACGACGACGGCTCGAGCCGCCCGCGGCGACGCGATCGTCGCGATCCGGTTTCGGACCGCGAGATCGCGACACCGCCGCCAGCCCGTAACGACGGCGAACGCGGCGAAGATCGAGAGCGGCACGAGCAGGTCGAAGTGATAGAACGGCCCGAACTTCGAGAGGAGGCCGGTGGTCGGATCGCCGATTCCGGCGTGGACGTTGTAGTTGCCCCAGAACGCGAAATTGCCGAGAACGACGGCGGGGAAGAGCCCGGCTAGCAGCAGGCCCGCGGTCCGGTCGCTCCGCCATCCGCGCTCGCCGTCGGTGCCGGGGAGGGGAAGCCAGTGCCACAGCGCCACGGCGAGTCCCGCCAACGCGGTGATCGTTCCGAGCAGTCCCGCAGTGAACCAGCGCGTGGCGAAGTACCAGAGGGCGGCGGCGTTCGCCTCGAAGGCGACGGCCGGCGTGTACTGCAGCGAGTGATCGAGGAGTTCGCGGTGGCCGAACCCGGGACCGTCGAGCGGCGCGAACGCCGCGTACGGGAACGTGAGCGCAGAGCCCGTCACGCGGGCGTTGTACGCGAGCGCCAGCCCGACGAAGGCGAGCCCGAACGCGGCGGTGAGCCCGTTTCGTCGGACGGGGTCGGGCGGCGGTCGGAGTCCCCGTTCCCACCAGCGTCCGCGAGCCGATCGGAGCACCGACCAGCCCGCGTGACAGATGAAGGGGAGCGCGAACAGGACGGCGGTGTACGGCCGCGCGAAGAAGGCGAGTCCGGTCGCCGCGCCGGCCAGGACCGCGTTGCGGAGTCGGCCGCCCCGGACGCCGCGGAGGTACCACGCAGCGAAGAGGAGATTCAGCAGCGTCGTCGGTGCGTACGGGAGGAACACCGACGACGTCAGGAGCGTCATGGGAGCGGCGGCGAAGACGGCCGCGGCGACGACGCCGACCCATCGGTCGAACACCATCGATCCGAGGAGGTACACGAGGGCGGCGTTGCCCACCGCGACGGCGACGAGCGTCACCCGCGGCTCACCGAACAGCGCCATCGAGACGGCGTACATCGCGGGGACGACCGGCGAGTACTTCGAGTAGAGCCGACCGCCGTCCTGCACGAAAAACCACGGCCGGAACGCGTCGGCGATCTCACCGGCTCGGAGCGTAAGCTGTCCCTCGAGCAACATGGCCGCCTGCAGGAGGTAGACCCCCTCGTCGTCGTTGCTCGAGTGATAGGGAAAGAGCTCGGTCGCGAGTAGCGCGACGGCGAGGCCGGCGAGACAGACGACGGCGAGTGCGGCCAACTGGACGGGGCGTGGCCGCTCACCGAACGCGTTCCCCGACCGAAATCGACGAATCGGATCCCGAATCACGAGGAGAGTCGGATTAGATGCTGATGCCGTCGATACTGCGCATCAGGTCCAGCGTCGGCTGCAGATCGGACAGCTCCGACGGGTCGATATCCGGAACGTTCAGATCGTCGACCGACGGGAGTTCGCCGACCGGTTCGGCCTCGGGGATCAGCGGATACTCGAACGTTTCCACCGCGAAGAACTCCTGGACTTCCGCCGAGAGGAGGTGGCGAACGAAGTTCTCCGCCAGCTCGGCGTTGTCCGTGTTCTCGATGACGGTCGCGCCCGCGACGTCGAACGTCGCGCCCGCGTCGCCCTCGGTGAACACCGTCTCGATCGGCGCGTCCGGGGATCCCTCGAGGACCCGCTGGATGTAGTAGTGGTTCGTGAACCCGGCGTCGATCTCGCCGTCCGCGACGGCCTGACAGACGGCCATTTCGTTGTTGTACCCGGTGATTCCGTTGTCGACGACGCTCTGAAGCCACTCGCGAGTGGCCTCCTCGCCCTCGAGGATGCGCATCGCGGTCACGAACGACTGACAGGAGCCGTACGAGGGGGCCCAGCCGAGGTCGCCCTCGAAGTCGGCGTAGTCACTGATGCTCGTGGGCATATCGCTCTCGGAGAACGCCGACGAATTGTAGGGAATCGTTCGGATGCGGCCCGAGGTTCCGACCCACTCGTCGGTCCGGAACTCCTCGGGGACCATCTCCAGGACGTCGTCCGAGAGGGATCGGGACATCCCCTCGCTCGCGACCTCCCCGAGTGCAGCCGAGTCGACCGTAAAGAAAACGTCCGCGTTGGTTCCCGCGCCCGCCTCGGCGATCTGATTCGCGAGATAGGAGGAGTCGGCGTATCGAGGCCCTTCGACGACGAAATCGTCGTACTGGTCCTCGAGGCTGCTGATGAGCGTCCCGACGAGGAACTCGTTTCGCCCGGAGTAGATGTGGAGTTCGCCCTCGAGGTCCGGCAGTTCCGACATTGGCGTGCCGCCGGGCTGACCGCGCCCCGAACGGCCGGAGCCGATCTGGTTGAAGACGTTCTCGTCGTCCTCGTCGTCGTCATCGCTCCCAATCAGGCCCATACAGCCGGCCAGGCCCGCCGTGCCGAGTGCAGTCGATCCGACGAGAAACGCCCGCCGACCCGTCAAATCGTGTTGCTTCGTCATGCAGTTTAGGCTAACCTAAATATACTTATAGGCGTCGATTCCCCGCAACGGGCGCAGTCCGCTCGAGGGCTGACAGACACTCGAGCCAGTTGCGCATGTGTTCGCCCACGTGGTTGAAGAACGCGCCGTTGTTGTACTCGGACCAGTCGCCGTCGGCGAGTTCGTCGGCCATCGCCTCGAAAACGTCGGCGTAGTCGTCCGCGTCCGAACCGACCTCGTCGACGACGCGCCAGAGGTGTTCGTTGAGCTCGAGCCCGGGGACCTCGTTGTTGAGATCGTCGAACGTGCTGCGGGGGGCCTTGTTGTGCTCACAGAGCGGCCCGCCGTTGTAGATCCGCTTGCCGAGCACGTCGCAGGCGCGCTTGAGGAAGACGCCCGACCAGATGTCGTCGAAGCGGCCGACCTCCCACTCGTTGTCGTCCATGGGAAGCTGGTAGAACGCGGGGATCACCTCGCGGCGAAAGGCGAGGTTCATCGAGCAGACGGTGAGATAGTTGTCGCGAGCCGCGACGAAGTCGTCACCGAAGTCGTCGCTCGAGGTTCGGGTCTGCGCCTGTCCCTCGAGGTCGCCGTCCATGAGGATGCGGACGGCGTCGAGGTCGGGGACGTTCGTCCAGAGTCCCTGCGAGGCGACGACCTCGCCACCGTCGATTTCGGCCGTCCCGGTCTCGACCGTCTCGTCCATCGCCGAGTAGGGGTAGCCACGCGGATAGAGCCCGTGAACGTCTGCGTTCTGGTAGAGAACGTTGACCCACTGTTCGTCGGAGGAGACGGCCTCTATCTCGCCTTCGAAGGCAAGGTTCTCCATGTGATCGCCGAAAAAGTCCTGATCCTCGTGGGGGAGGGTGTCGTCGTCGATGAAAAATCCGTAGTCGAACTCGTCGTGAGCCCACATGTAAAGCAGGCCGAAGCTCGTCTCGGCGTGACTCGCCGCCGGGACGACGTGGCCGTACTCCGAAACGTCGTGTGCGTCGTACCACTCCTCGCGTCGGCTCCCGTCGAAAACCTCGCCCGAGACGCCTTCGTCCTCGAGCATCGCTTCCATCGCATCGGTTTCACAGAAGTCCTCCGTGACGAGGACCACGTGCAGTCGAGAGAGGTCGAAGCCGTGGTTGCGCGCGTTCCCGAAGTACGACCGCATGCACTCGTACTCCCGGATCGTCGGGACGATTACGCAGATATCCTGACTCATTGCTCGCCTATCTTTTAGGCGAGCCTAAAAAGTTACCGGTCTCCCGCGTCGCCTCCGCATCCGACTCCGCCGCGTCCGATAGCGAAATTCCCAGCGAGGCGACCGAACCGGCACCGCCGAGCAGCGTCACGCCGTTTTTCAGCGCGTGATCGACGATCGCCGCCGCCAGCGCCGTGCTCGCACCGACGGGCGTGAGCCCGACCACGAGCGCCGTAAAGGCCGCCTCGTAGAGCCCGACGCCACCCTGGGACAGCGGGAGGACTTTCGCGAGGTTTCCGACGCTGACCGCCAGCGTCCCCACGGCCAGCAGCGGCCCGACGGCGAGCCCGCTATCGAGTGCCGCGAGGACGAGGACCGCCGTGAGCACGTCGAGCACCCAGATCAGCAGGCTTTCCGCTCCGATCGTCGCCAGCGCTTTCGGGTGTCGAGCGACGACCTGTACGTCGCCCGCGAATCCGAGCGCGGCCTCGAGCATCTCCTCGAGGCGCGGCCGACCGACGGTCCGGTCCCGGAGCCACCCGGCCAGTCCGTGGTCCGCACGAGCGGACGTGACGACGACGAACCCGACGCCGACCGTCGCCGTGCTCACGGCTACCGCGGCCACGAGGGCCGTTCGCGCGCCGCCGGCCTCGGCGGCGATCTCGAGCGGTCCGGCCGCGCCGCTCAGTGCGAGCCACGCCGTCGCGAGTCCAGCGAGCGCGGCGATCGTCGCCAGATCGAACACCCGTTCGACGGCCAGCGACGCGAACCCCGCGGTGTAGGGTACTTCGCGACGGGTACGCATTACGTACGCGCGTACCGCGTCCCCCGCCCGCGCCGGAATCGCGAGGTTGGCCGTCTGGCTGACGAAGACGGCCGCCGTACAGAACGCGGTGCCGCCTCGGTGGCCGATCGCGTCCACCACGTCGCTGTACCGGCGACCGCGAAGCGGCCACGAGGCGGTGTACACGACGATCGCGGCCCCGAGCAACCGCGGATCGGCCGTCGACATCTCGGCGACGACGGTCCCCAGATCGACGTCCCGAAGGGCGACGAGCAGGCCGAGAAGAACGAGTATCGTCCCCCCGATCGTCAGCCGCCGGCGGGTCAGCGCCGCTGTAATCCTCCCGGGCTGGTCGCTGTTGGCGGGATCCCCCGCGTTCGATCCGTGATCGGCATCCCGCGACGCCGAGTCCCCGCCACCGTCGGTCATACCAGCCACTCTCAGACCCAGATATTTAAGCCCACCTAAAACCCGATCGAACGGGGTCGACGGTCGCTCTCGAGTCCGTTTTCCTCGAACGGATTCGGCGCGATCACCCCGCTTAGCGTAGCTCCTCGATGATCTCGCGCGTCGAACGACGGACCGCCTCGTCGCTCGAGAGGCGGGGCTCCCAACCCAGCGCCGAGAGCTTCTCGATCGAGAGGCGCATCTTCGGCACGTCGCCGGTCCAGCCCCGCTCGCCCCCGGTGTACTCGTGGTCGGGATCGACCCCCAGTTCCTCGGCGACGATGGCTGCGATCCGGTCGACCGAGGTCGTCGTGCGCGTGCCCAGATTGTAGGTGTTCATCGGGTCGTCGGCGTGCTCGACGGTGTGAAGGATCGCGTCGAGACAGTCCTCGAGGTGGAGATACGACTTCTCCTGGCGGCCGTCGCCGAGGATCGTCAGGTGGTCAGGATCGTCCTGCAGTTTCTCGATGAAATCCGGAATCACCGCCCCGCGGAGGCGCGGACCGACGACGTTCGCGAATCTGAAGTTCCAGACGGTGAGGTCGTGGCTGTGCGCCCGCGCGGAAAGCAAGCCCTCATCCGCGAGTTTGCTCGCCCCGTAGGCGCTGATCGGCTCGAGGGGCGCGTAGTCCTCGGGCGTCGGCCGCGGGGCCTCGCCGTAGACCGTCGAGGAGGAGGTGTAGGCGATCTCGGTCACGTCGGCGTCGGCCATCGCCTCGAGGATGTTGCGGGTCATCCGCGTGTTGTCGTCGAACTGGCCGTGGGGGCGGTCCGTATCGACGTGTTTCGACGCCGCGAGGTGGAAGACGAGGTCGACGTTCTCGAGCTGGCCTTCCAGAGCATCGGGATCGGTGAGGTCGGCCTCGAGGAACTCGGCGTCGTCGGGGACGCGGTCGCGGTCGCCGTTCGAGAGGTCGTCGACGACGGTTACGTCAGTGCCGTCCGCGAGCAGGCGCTCGGTGAGGTGCGAGCCGATGAATCCGGCACCGCCCGTGACGAGTATGTTTTGGCTCGAGATGGACATGACCGGTGATTCACCGACTGGGGGGTAAGTAGTTGTGTTTCGCTCCAGGTACCGCCTTCGTGTGCAGCGGTCGGAGTGATCGTTGCGCTGGGCGAGCCCAGCGTTCCGTTCGTGCTGGTGAAGTCAGCGCTCGACGGACGGGGAACGCGGCTCGAGGGCAGCGAGGATAATCGGCCGGTATCGAAGCGAAGGGACCGTCGGTACCGGTGCCCGTCCGTCGCTATTCTTTTTGCAGCGACCTTCGTTTTCACTGGCGATGCGCTACTTCGAGGATATCGAGGTCGGAACGACCAGAGAATTTGGAGAGTACCACGTCGCGAAAGAGGAGATCATCGAGTTTGCCGAACAGTACGATCCACAGCCGTTTCACACCGACGAGGACGCTGCAACGGAGTCTGCGTTCGGTGAGTTAGTCGCATCGGGGTGGCACACCGCCGCGATATCGATGCGAATGCTGGTCGATAATTATCTCCGAGAGAACGCCGGAATGGGTGGCCGCGGGGCTGATGAACTCCGTTGGCAACGGCCGGTCAGGCCGGGCGATACACTGTCCGTTCGGGCAACGGTCGCGGGCAAACGCCGCTCCGAGAGCGAGCCACGCCGCGGATACGTAGAGAACGATATCGAGGTGGTAAATCAAACCGGTGAGATCGTCCTCTCCTACACCGTCACCGGGATGATCGGGCGACGAGAGCACAGCAGCGAGTAGATGGGACAGTTTACACGCCGGTCGAGTACCGCAGAATCCCGGCGAAACCGCCGAAGGCGTTGAGAAGCTGTTCGCCCTTCTCGAAGTCCGTCGAGATGAACTTGGTCTCGGTGCCGCGCTGTTCGGCGATATTGATGAGGTGGTCGATGGCGTCCTCGCGATCCTCGTCGGTCGCCTCGACCTCGGTGCCACACTCGGTACAGGAGTGTGTCGGCGTCGATTTCCGGCGCTCGACGACCTCGCGCTCGGTGGTACCGCAGTCGGGACAGTCGTAGGTAATCACGTCCTTCCGGAGATCCTCGCTGATCAGGAGGCGGTCGACCGACCCCATCATCAGGTTCCGGCGGGTCGGCTCGAAGCCGTAGGTCGCGAGATCGCCGGCGTTGAGTTCCTCGAAGAACTTCTCCATCTCCTTCTTGTCCTTCATCACCTCGGCGTCGGCGAGCGCGTCTTCGGCGTTGTTGACGAGGTCCGACAGGCCGGATTCGTCGGTGTAGGCGACGTCGAACTTGCCCAGGACGGAGTCCTGCAGTTCGTGGTGGAGGTAGTCACCGTCGAGGAACTCGTCTTTGGTCGGCGAGGGCCCGCCGACGAGAATCCCGTCGAGTTCGTGGCGTCGCGCCACGAACAGGTCGTTCGCCATCCCCGCGACCTCCTGATAGAAGTTATCGATCGCCTCGAGGCGCAGGCGGGCGAATCGCTGGGCGGACTGGCCACCCTTTCGTTGCTTGCCGGGGACCAGCGACGAGGCGGACTTGACCGGTTCGATGCGCTTGCCCTTCAGCCAGCCGACGTTGGCCTCGCGGCGGTCGAGGACGATCAGCCCGTAGAGGCCCTTGTCGGCGAGCATCTCCTCGAGCGGCTCGGTCAGGAAGTCCGAGTCGCAGTGATAGCGGAAGGACTCGATGGGCTGGGGCGGGCTCTCGAGGACTTTCGTGACCATCTCGGTGCGGCCGCCGCCGGAGTCGACGGCACCGGAGAAGAGCACGATGCCGTTGTCCGGCGGAAAGGTGTCGAAGTAGCGGAGTCGATCTTTGATGCTCGTCAGCGCGTCCTGGACGGCCGTTCGGGTCTGTTTGGACTTGATGTTGGCCGCTTCGCTGTGTTCCTGTGTGACGTGCTGGACGACGTCACTGATCTGTCTGTCGTCGGGAATGTAGATCGTCACGAGCTGCGTACCGGAGCCGTCGTAGTCCTTGAGGTCCTCGATGACCTTTCGGAACTCGTACTTTTTCCGGTCCGAGTGCTCCTGCTCGCCCTCCTGGCTCATTAGCCGTATAAAACGGGGCTGTGGGTAAGAATCCTTTGACACACCGGCCGACGTGGGACCGCGTGCCGATCGATGACGAGAGTACTGACTGCCGGCGAGTGGTCGTCACGGGCCCGTCGACGCGGGTCGAAACTGAGTCGAAGCGGAACGCGCGGGACACCGTCGCCGACGTGATCTCCCACTGTAACGACGCGGGAGGTGTGGTCACGATTTAAGGTGGTGCCGTTCTAGGGTCCGGACAGTATCCGAGTATGTCTCATGAGACGGTCTACGCCATCGCGAGCGGGAAAGGCGGCGTCGGGAAGACGACGACGACGGTCAACCTCGGCACGGCCCTCGCAGAGGCCGGCGAGCGCGTCGCCATCGTCGACGTCGATCTCGGCATGGCGAATCTCGCCGGGTTCGTCAGCCTCACCCCCGACTCGACCACCCTTCACGACGTGTTAGCCGGAGATGCATCGATCGACGACGCTACCTACCGACTCGCGGACAACATCGTCGCCGTCCCGAGCGGAACCAGCCTCGACGAGTACGCCGAAACCTCTCCCGAGGGGCTGCGCGACGTCGTCGAGGAACTGCGATCACGATTCGACTACGTCTTCCTCGACGTCGGAGCCGGTATCAGCCACGAGACCGTCCTCCCCCTGGGACTGGCCGACGCCGTCGTCCTCGTCTCGACGCCCGAACCCGCCGCCGTTCACGACACGAAGAAGACGATCGAGCTGACCGACCGCGCGGGCGGCGAGATCGCCGGCCTCGTCCTCACCCGCACCCGACCGGACGGCGACGTCTCCCACGACGAACTCGCCGACCGGCTCCAGGTTCCCCTCCTCGGGACGATTCCCGAGGATCCCGCGGCTCGTGACAGCGTCTACGCCGGGACGCCGCTGGTCGTCTTCGAGCCCGGCGGGCCCGCCGCCGTCGCTTACCGCCGCCTGGCGGCCGATCTGACCGGGATCGAGATCGACATCCCGGAGCCCGACCGCGACGGTGCCGAGGATACCGCGTCCACAGACGCCGAACGACCGGCGGCCGAACCGAACGCGGATGGCGGTAACGAGGTCGATGCGGGCGGCGGTAGCGATGCGGACGACGATGACGGTACGGACGGCGGTGAGGATGCGGGCGATACCGACGAGCGCGAGGCGGCACACGACGACGTCTCGAGCGCGATCACGGAAGCCGAATCGGATCCCTGACGAGCGATCGTCCCCGTCGAACACACGATTTCCGGCGGTAGGCACCGCCTGAACCGCCGATTCCTTCCCGAACTCACTGTTTATCCCGCCGTTTTGCCGATCGGACGGGATTCCGTCGGCGGGGGGTGGAATGGTGATACTCCGACAGCGTGCAACGGATTACGTGGCGTCTGACCGGTCGGTATCGTCATCGTTATCGATATAGAGAACCGCTACAACCCGCTCTCCGTCCGTTCTCGAGTCGAAACGACGGCGTTTCAGCGTCCGAGATAGTAACGAACTGATTACTAATCACGGCGGTTCTCGATGCCTCGCCCATGGAGCGACGAAAAATCCTCCTCGGCAGTGGCGCAGCACTCGCAACCATGCTCGCGGGTTGTTCGAGCGACGAAACCGGCGACGAGTCCGACTCGAACGACGACAACGATGAGTCGCTCGGAGACGACGGCGACGATGGAAGCGACGGAACCGACGGGTCTGACGGCTCCGACGAACCCGACATCCCCGGTCTCGATCCGGACAAGCTGAAGATCGACAGCGAGAAGGTCTCGATCAAGGACGTCAACAAAGACGGTGACAAAGTCGATATCGTCGCGACGACGACGACCACCGACCCGGACGCACTGATGGCCGAACTCGAGTCGCTCGCCGACGACATCACTCGCGCGATCTCCGACCCGGAGGCGTTCGCGGCCGCGGTCAAGAGCGTCACCTGGGTGCTCGAGAAAGACGGGGCCAAGGTGATGTCGTTCTACGTCGACGTACAGTGGGCGCTCGCGTTCATAAACGACGAGATGGACGAAGACGAGTTCGTCGATCGCGTCCTCGATACCGTCGACGAGACGCAGTAGCGGTTCCGTTGCGACCGCCTGGTGACATCCCGTTCTTTTGGAACCCGACTGACCGCGTAGCTGTGCGTATCGTCGAACCGCGATCCTACATCGAGCGCGGTGCGGCCACGCCCAGAATCGATAGCGCGTTGGCAACCGCGTGTTTCGAGGCGGCGACCAGCGCGAGCCGCGCCTCCCGTACGTCGGGGTCGACATCGTCGGCGAGCACCGGACACTCCCGGTAGAAGCCGTTGAACCGGTCGGCGAACTCGCGGGTGTAGGTCGCGATCTGGTGGGGCTCGAGGTCGTCGGCGGCCTCGTCGACGACCGCCGGGAACCGCGCGATCGTCTCGAGGAGGTCCCGTTCGGCTTCGGTCTCGAGCAGATCGGCGTCGAGGGCCTCGAGTTCGACGTCTTGCTCGGCGAGGGCCGTCTCGGGATCGAGCCCGGCCTCTTCCAGAATCCCACAGCACCGCGCGTGGACGTACTGGACGTAGGGTGCTGACTGTGCCTCGAAGTCCAGCGCGCGGTCCCACTCGAAGGTGATCGCCTTCGTGGGCTGCTTGGAGACGATGTCGTAGCGGACCGCGCCGATCCCGACCTGATGGGCGATGCGCTCGATGTCGGCCTCCTCCAGATCGTCGTCGCGGATGCGGTCGTCGAGGCGGTCCTCGACCTCGTCTCGAGCGCGATCGATCGCCTCATCGAGCAGATCGTCCAGATCGACGCCGGTGCCCTGTCGCGTGCTCATCTTCCCCTCGGGAAGGTTGACGTACGAGTAGAGCACCTGTCGGAGCTGGTCGGTCTCGTTGCCCAGCAACTCGAGGGTCGTCCGGACCTGTTTCGCCTGTAGCTTGTGGTCTTCGCCCAGCACCGTCACCGCGCGGTCGTACTCGTCGAACTTCCACTCGTGGTGGGCCAGATCGCGGGTGGCGTACAGCGAGGTACCGTCCGAGCGCAGGAAGACGAGGTTTTTGTCGATGCCGTGGTCCTCGAGCTCGAGCTGCCAGGCGTCTTCCTCGTAGACCGATTCGTCGAGTTCCTTCAGGCGGTCGACGAGGTCGTCGGTCGCGCCGTTTCGCATGAACCGCGTCTCCTTGACGAACTCGTCGAACTCGGCGGGCAGGCGCGCGAGACACTCCGTCATACCCCCGAGCACCTGATCGACGACCTCGCTGACCCGCTCGTAGGCCTCGTCGTCGCCCGCCTCGAGGCCCTGCATGATCGACTCGATCTCGGCTTCGGCCGCTTCGACCTCGGCGTCGGGCGCGTTCTCGAGGTAGGCGTTCCCCTTGCGGTAGTAGCGCACGAGGTCGTACTCGATCCGATCGCGCTCGGGCGGCTCGTCTAGCTCCGCCTCGTCGAACGTCTCGTAGGCCCAAGCGAAGACGGCCATCTGCCGGCCGGCGTCGTTGACGTAGTAGTGCCGGTCGACGTCGTAGCCGGCGTACTCGAGCAGGTTACAGACGGCGTCGCCGATGATCGGGTTCCGGGCGCGGCCGACGTGGACCGGTCCCGTCGGGTTCGCGCTGGTGTGCTCGACGACGATCGACTCCTCCCGATCCGGCAGACTGCCGTAGGTGTCGCCGGTCGCCGTCTCGAGCGTCTCGGCGAAGTAGGCGTCGCTCGGCAGGAAATTGAGGTAGGGACCCTGCGTCTGTACGTCCGAAACGTAGGTCAGCTCGTCGGCGTCGATCTCGTCGGCGACCTGTCCGGCGACCTGCGGCGGCGGTGCGCCGGCCTCGCCGGCCAGTCGAAACGCCACGCTCGAGGCGAGGACGCTCTCGACGTCGTCCGGCGGCTCTTCGATCCCCAGATCGTCCGTGGGAAAGTCCAGCGTCGAGAGCGCCCCCTCGAGGGCGTCTTCGACCTCCGCGCGTAGGGAGAGGAACATACCCGCCCGTATTCAGGGCTCGAGTAAAGGAATGTCGGGTTTCGTCTCGGCGCGTTGTCTCGCAGAGTCAAACCGGAACTGGAACCGAAACGCGGTCAGTCTACCGTTCGATCGTTGAACGCGAGCTCACGGTCGGAGACGTCGAGCCCTCTCGAGCCCTCCGGGAGTTCGGCCTGCACCTTCTCGATCAGGAGGTCGATCGCCATCCGGTTCGCGCCCTCGGGAATGATCACGTCGGCTTGCTTCTTCGTCGGCGCGACGAATCGTTCGTGCATCGGTTTGACCGTCTCGAGGTACTGATCGATGACGCCCTCGAGGTCGCGCCCGCGCTCGATGACGTCGCGTTCGATCCGGCGCAGAATGCGGACGTCCGCGTCGGTCATCACGTACACCCGCAGGTCGAGGAGATCCCGTATTTCCTCGTCGTGGAGCGCGAGAATTCCCTCGAGGACGATGATCTCGGAGGGCTCGACGGTGACGCGCTCGTCGGTGCGGTTGTGCACCTCGAAGTCGTACTGGGGCATCTCGATCGGCTCGCCCGACAGCAGCGTCTCGAGTTGCTCCCGGAGCAGTTCCCACTCGAACGCGGAGGGGTGATCGTAGTTGACCTCCCGGCGTTCCTCGAACGCGAGGTGCGAGAGGTCTTCGTAGTAGTTGTCGATCGGGATCCGCGTGACCGCCTCGCCGACGGTCTCCGCGACCGTGCGTGCGACCGTCGTTTTCCCGGCTCCCGTGCCGCCGGCGATTCCCATGGCGAACGACGGTGTGCTCATCGTCCGAATCTGGGCCGGGCCGCTAATGAATCCCCTGATCCCGCGTCGCCTCGATTCGACGGAATCCGTCCGCTTCTCGAGTGCCAGCCCTCACTCGAACGAGGCGGCGGCCTCGCGGAACCGCTCCTCGTGGACCGGGCGAAAGGTCTCGCTCGAGGCGCCGAACTCGCTCGGCGTCCAGAACCGGGCGTCCGTGGCGTCGCTGCCGGCCGCCGGCACCCCCTCGGCGTCAACCCGATCGGCCGCGTAGTGGACCGTCACGACGTGTTTGCCCTCCCGGGGCGGCATCGCCGACGCGGCGAGGATCTCGAGGTCGTCGGTATCGACGACGATGCTCGTCTCCTCTTCGAGTTCGCGGGCGGCCGCCGCCGCGGGCTCCTCACCGATCTCCACGTGGCCGCCGGGGATCGTCCACTCGCCGACGCCCGGAGGGACGCCGCGCTCGACGCAGAGGACGGCGGAATCCGGACCGGATCGGTCGACCACCGCGACGCCGGCACAGGGAACCGGGTTGTGCCAGACGATCGCCGCGCAGTTCGGACACCGCATGCGCTCGCGGTCGTCGAACGTGATCGACTCGAGTCGGGTGCCACAGTCGGGGCAGAACGTCGGCGGTCGACTGACCATCTATCCGGTTTCTCGGACCGGACCGTTCAAAGTGTTTTGAATCCGCTTCCCGTCAGCGGCACGACGACGTCGTCGTCATCGGCGACGACCCCGTCCTCGCGATATCGCTCGAGGGCCGCCGGCGCGACCGCACAGGTCGGCTCCACGTAGAATCCGTTGCGGTGGAGTCGGTCCAGCGCGGTCTCGATCCGGTCGCCGCCGATCGCGATCGCGTCGCCGCCGGTTTCCTCGATCGCCTCGAGGATCTCGGTGCCGCGGGCCGGTTCGGTGATCCGAATCCCGTCGGCGATAGTCGTCCCGTCGCCGTCCTCGTCGGTCGTCTCGCCGCCGAGTGCCGCGACGATGGGCGCGTAACCGGCTGCCTGCGCGCCGAGTAGGCGAGGCATTCCGTCGACGATGCCGGCCTCGTTCAGGAGGCTGAAGCCGCGGTACGCACCGAGGAAGAGCGTCCCGTGGCCGACGGGAAGGACGACGGCGTCGGGAACGGTCCATCCTTGCTGGGCGGCCACTTCGAACGCGAACGTCATGGTCCCGGCGTAGAACGCGGGGTTCCACGCGTGGCTGGCGTACCACCCCTCGCCCGTCTGATGGGGTGCGTCGCTGTCGCCGGCCGAGACGGCATCATCGTTCGAGCGGCCTTCGACGGCCCTGAGGCAGGCCGCGGTGACGTCTTCTCGAGTCCCCTCGATGCGAACGGGGCGCGCGTCGGCCCGCTGGATCGCCATCAGCTTCGACTGTTTGACGTCCGCCGGCACGTAGATGTCCGCCTCGAGCCCCGCGCGGGCCGCGTAGGTCGCGATCGATGCACCCGCGTTCCCGGATGAGTCCTCGATGACCTTCTCGACGCCGAGTTCGACGGCCCGCGAGAGGGTCGTCGTCGCGCCGCGGTCCTTGAACGATCCCGTCGGAAACACGTACTCGAGTTTGAACTGCGCGTCCCACTCGGGGGCGTCGACCATCGGCGTAAACCCCTCGTAGAACGTGACGTGCTGCTCGATCGGGAGGAACTCGAAGAAGGTCCACAGCCCCTCACTCGTGTCCAAACTGTGCAGCGGGAGCGGATCGCCCTCCGGGTGGGGTCGTTCCGTGAACTCGAGGCCGCGGCCGCACGCACAGCGCCACGGCTCGTCGGGTCCGGCGTCGTAGCGGGTGCCACAGTCGGGACACGTGAGATCAGATGGCATGGTCAGACGGTGTCGATGTCGGTTCCGACCGAACAGACGTATTCACCGGTCGCGACCTGCGGGAGTCGACGGATCCGCCAGAGGATGCCGTTGCTGTTGGCGGTGACGGTCGACTTCGGCTCGCCGAACGGCGTCGTCACCTCGAACAGCGTCTCGCCGCTCGCGACTCGATCGCCCAGCTCCTTCCGGAGGTCGACGAGCCCGCCGCTGGGAGCGCCGTACTGCTCGAAGCCGCTGGCCCGTACCTGTCGCTCCACGTCCGCGTCCTCCTCGAGGTAGCCGTAGTACCGAAGGACGTTGAAGACGCCGTCGACCCCCTTTCGAATGCTCTCTTCATCCCAGCCGACGGCACCGCCGAGTTCGGGGTCGACGGTCGGGATCCCTTCGTTCGGCGCGGCGCGGGCCAACTGTCCGTCCGGTCCCTTCTGGTCGAGAATGTGCCCGCAACCGAAGACTCTCGCGAGTTCGAGACACTCGTCGTAGAGGCGGTGGCGCGTTCCGCATCGGACCCGGACCTCGTCCAGCATCCGGCTGGTCGACCCCTGGTGGAGATCGAGGATCATGTCCGCTCGGGTCGCGACATCGAACGTCGCGGCCGCGATCCGCTCGCTCGAGGTCCCGTTCTCGTTGCCGGGATAGGCCCGGTTCATCTTCGTATCGTCGATCGGGTTGCGGTGTTCGGCCACCTGAAACGCGTGGTAGTTGACGATCCCGACGATCAAGATCGTGCCCGAGAGTTCGGCGGGATCGAGCCTTGGCACGAGGCGCTGGATCACGCCGACGCCGTTGAGTTCGTCGCCGTCACTGACCGCCTGTACGTAGAGCGTGTCTCCAGAAGTCGCGCCGTTGAGTACGGCGACCGGGAGCCCGAACGGGCTCCCGTCTCGCGTCTCGCCGACCTCGAGACGGCCCGTATCCATCTCGCCGGGCCCCGCGCTCGCCGTTCCGAGCGTCGTCGTCATACGTTCCTCACGATGGATCCGTTCGCCTTTAGACTATCCTTTGATCTCGAGCGTCGATCATCCGGTGAGGACGGCCCGGAGCGCGAACCGGAGGTTCTCCCGCCGTTCCATAACCCGACGGTAGAAGTAGGACTTCCAGCGCTCGCCGTAGGGGACGTACTGCCAGACCTCGTACGCCTCGGCCAACTCGTACTGGGTGTCCTCGCGGACGCCCATCAGCATCTGTACCTCGAACGCGGTACCGTGGCGTTCGTGGAGCGCCGTCGCGTACTCGAGCATCGCCGGATCGTGGCTCCCCACCGCGATCCCGCCGTCGTAGTGTTCGAACGCGTACTCGAGCAGGGTCCTGTACTCCCGGTCGACCCGCGCTCCGTCCGCGTACGCGACGTCGGCCGGCGGATCGTACGCGCCCTTCACGAACCTGACTTTCCCTGGAACGTCGGCGAGGCGGCGTGCGTCCGCTCGAGTCCGCCTGAGATTCGCCTGGACGCAGACGCCGACGCCCCCTCCCTGCTCGCGAGCGACCGTCTCGAAAGCGTCCAGCGTCGCATCGGTCGTCGTATGGTCCTCCATGTCGATCCAGACGAAGACGCCGTGATCGGCCGCCGCGTCGACGATCGCCGTTAGCTCGGAGCGGAAGACGTCCTCGCCGATATCCAATCCGAGTTGCGATGGCTTGACTGAAATGCAGGCCTCGAGCCTCGAGCCAGCAATGTCGGCGACGAGTTGGCGGTACTCGGCGGCGTCGGCCGCAACAGGGTCGTAATCGTCGTAGTGTTCTCCCAGCAGATTGACGATGGCCTTCACATTCTGGTCGTTTAGCTGGCGGACGTGTTCGAGTGCTTCCGCAGGAGAGTCACCCGCGACGAACCGGTTCGCGATGGGCGGGATCATAACAGAGTGACTGACCGCGACGCGTAAGGGTGTTTCTCCGTTTCTCGACGCGTTTCGACGGAATAGTACGGGTCGTTCGACGGAGAGCGAGTCACCGTTCCGACGGAGAGCGATCCGTTCCCCGTCTCTACGCGGCGTCGTCAGGATCCTCGACGGAGAGTTTGTGGCCCGTTTCTCGACCGTGTTCCCGAATCACTTCCGCGGATTTTTCCCCGTTCTTCGTTACTTCCTTCGAAAAGTTGCACTCGTCACACACGATACGAACGGACCGTACGTTTTGCTCGGGAGCCATTATACGCAGATCTCGGATGATTCGTCCTGCTGGTCGCGTTTCGCTCGGTGCGACGGCTCGGGTCCGTATGTCGGGGATGTGGTATCTTCGGTCATCTGTCTCAGGTGGGGACACGTTCCACTGCGGTGCGTTCCGCGCGGCCGCGACGGAGAGAACGAGGGACGCTCCGCGGCAGAACGGGCGTCCGGTTCGGGCGATTCCGACATCGTCGGGGCGCAAACACACGAGATGAATCGTTGGTCCGTGTGATGAGGGGGCGTGCCGGAATATTAAATTTACGTATATACCGCACATACTTACGCTTCCCCGACGGGGAGACGCGTCCCCCGAAGCGACGGTTCGAGATCGGCTGTCAGACGACGGAACCGTCTCGGTCGGAGGACTCCCAGTTCAAACCTATCCGCCGTGGCCGGGATAGTCCCGCTCGAACCGGTCCTCGATTTCCGCCTCGTCGAACTGCACGATCACCGGTCGACCGTGCGGACAGGAGTAGGGGTTCTCGCAGTCGTCGAGCGCGGACAGCAGGTCGACGACCGAGCCCTCCGTCAGCGAGGTGTTCCCCGTGATCGACGGATAACAGGCCAGATCGCCGAGGAACTCGTCGGCCAGCGCGTCGACGGTCTCGGCGCCCGCTTCGCGGTCGCCCGCGACGAACGATGCGAGGACGTCCCGCAGCCGATCCGGCTCGAGCGTCTCCTCGAGCACCGCCGGCACGGTCGTCACCGCGACCGTCCGATCGTCGATTCGGTCGGCGTAAAAACCCAGCCGCGAGAGGGCCTCTCGGTAGTGTTCGAACGCCTCGGCCTCGGCGGCCGTCAGCTCGAGTTCCACGGGCTCCGCGAGCGCCTGCGCGGTCGGATCGTCGGCGAAGGCCGCCTGCAGGCGCTCGTAGTTGACCCGCTCGTCGGCGGCGTGCTGGTCGATCAGGACGAGTCCGTCGGCCGCCTCGCAGACCAGATAGGTGTCGCGGAGCTGGCCGAGGAGTCGCAGCGACGGCAGCGACTCGAACTCGGATCGCTCCCCCGTCGCGGCCTCGCCGGCCAGCGTCCGCTGTTCGGTCGCCGCGGCGAATTTGCGTTCGGCGTCGGACTCGGCGCGGCGGCCTCGTTCCGTCCTCGAGGCGCTCTCCGTCTCCGTCGAGCCGGGCGACTCATCGCCGTCCGCGTCGGGATTTGGATCCGTGCTCGATTCCGCCACGCCCGTCGAACCTGTCGCATCCGTCGCATCTGTGGCGTCCGTCGCGTCCGTCGCTGGTTCGTTCCGCGGCGTTGCCGTCGGTCGACTGGCCGCCGCCGAGCCGTCCCCGGTCGGTGACTGCGAATCGGTCCCCGAATCCGCGCTCGGCGTCGCGGACGCGTCGGTTGACGGCGCGTCGTCCGTCACAGCGTCCGCCCGTTCGGTAGCCGAGTCCACGGGATCGTTCCCGTCGTCGCTCGAACCGTCGGACTGCCTCGCAGCCTCGCTGGTGCGCTCGAGCGTGGCGGTCTCGTGACTGTCCGGGTCGGGTTCGGTCCCGCGACCGCTGCCGGGTTCGACCCGCGCCTCGCCCGGCGCCGACCGACCGCGTGGCGCACCGGATCGGAGCAGACCGTGCTCGAGCAGCGCCGACTCCACGGCGGCGTCGACCTGCCGGCGGACCGCGTCGTCGTCGTCGAAGCGCACCTCCCGCTTTCTGGGGTGGACGTTCACGTCCACTGCGTCGCCGGGCACCGCGAGGAAGAGCGTGACGAAGGGGTAGCGGTCGCCGCCCAGTTGCGTGCCGTAGGCGCCCATGATCCCTTCGCGGACGGCGTCGGCGGTCACCGCCCGGCCGTTGACGTACGTCGCGAGGTAGTCCCGACTCGAGCGGTTCGTTTCGGGATGGGAGACGAGGCCGGAGACCGATTCCAGGGGCCCCGGCGGAAGCTCGTCGCCGCCGGCCTCGACGGGGATCATCGACGAGGCGACCTCGCGGCCGTAGACCGAGAGGACGGCGGCCTGGAGGTCGCCCTGTCCCGTCGTCGAGAACACCTCGCGGCCGTCGTGGGTTAGCGTGACCGCCACGTCCGGGTTCGCGAGCGCGTAGCGCGTGACGACGCGGTTGACGTGGGCGAACTCCGTCGCCGTCGTCTTGAGAAACTTTCTGCGAGCGGGCGTATTATAGAAGAGGTCCTCGATTTCGACCGTCGTTCCCGCCGGACAGCCCGTCGGCTCGATCGAGACGACGTCCCCGCCCTCGTAGACGAGTTCCGTCCCCGCGCCGTCGGTCTCGCGGGGCCGCGACCGGATCGTCATCCGCGAAACCGAGCCGATCGTGTGCAGCGCCTCGCCCCGGAAGCCGAGCGTGGCGACGCCCGACTCGAGGTCCTCGAGCCCGGCGATCTTGCTCGTCGTGTGCTCGCGAACGGCCGCGCGGACGTCCGCCTCGGACATCCCCGTTCCGTCGTCGGCGACCCGGATTAGCTCCGTGCCGCCCTCCTCGACGGTGACGTCGACGCTCGAGGCGTCGGCGTCGAGGCTGTTCTCCACGAGTTCCTTGACGGCGCTGGCGGGGCGTTCGACGACCTCGCCGGCGGCGATGCGGGCGACGGTGTCCTCGTCTAACTGGAGGATGTCGGTGTCGTCCTGGGGGTGGGTACTCTCGTCACTCATGATGATTTGGCGTCGGCGCGGCGATCGGTTCCGACGCGTCCGCTGTGCTGGATACAGGTAGAGGCGGCGGCTGGTTAGGTCTTCCGTCCCGTGTGACACCGCCGTGACTCGAGCGGGTCGGCAGGGTTCGAGTCCTCAGTCCTCGAGGCCCAGGTCCTGCGCCGTCGAATTCCCCGCTCGCGGAACGCCCTTCACCGTCACGGTCTCGCCGTTCATGAAGGAAGCGGCGGGACTGGCGAGGAACTGCGCGACGTCGGCGATGTCCTCCCCGTAGCCGATGCGGCGGTCGGTCTCCTCGCGGGGCGGCATGTCATCGCTGTCGATGCCGAGCGTCTCGGCGACGCCGGGGGTCTGGATCAGGCCGGGCGCGATACAGTTGACGCGGATGCCGTCCTCGGCCCATTCGACGGCGAGCGTCTCGGTCAGCCGGATGATCGCCGCCTTCGACGCGCCGTAGTGGCTCTCGCCGGGCGCGGCGTGCTGGCCGTTGACGCTGGACATGTTGATGATGACGCCGCCGTCGCCCTCGCGCATGACTTCGCCTGCGAGCTGCGTACAGTGGACCGTGCTGTTGAGGTTGAGGTCGACGATGGTCTGCCAGCCGTTGGCCGAGATGTCCTCGAACGCCGCGACGAACTCTCCGCCGGCGTTGTTGACGAGGATATCGACGTCGCCGAACTCGTCGACCGTCTCGTCGACGAGGTTCTGGACCTGATCGCGCTCGCGAACGTTACACTCGACGGCCAGCGCCTCGCCCGCGTCGTCAGTATCGTTGATTCCATCTGCGACCGGGCCGACGCGGTCCATCGACCGCGAGCAGATCGAGACGTTCGCGCCGCCGGCCGCGAGCGTCTCCGCGATCGACTGTCCGATTCCCTGGCTCGCGCCGGTGACGATGGCGGTTTTCCCTGCTACGTCGAAGTCTGCTTCGTGCATCGTGGTAACGACTGTCCTATCGGCTCAAAACGGTTCCGATGGCGCTCGAGGAGCGGCGGTTCCGCAACCGATCGACACCCGTCGGGTCGCCGGCGGATGGCGAGTGCCAGCGCCGCGCTTTTTGTGACCCCAGTCCTCCGTCCGTTATGGACCTGCGACGGATCCGCTCCGTCGCTCGAGACGTGGTCGTCGTGGTTCGCGAACAAAACGTGGCGTTCATGGCGGGCAGTATCGCCCACGCGGCGTTCCTCTCCCTGCTCCCGCTCTTGCTCCTCCTGTTGATCGTCGTGGGTGCGGTCGGCAACGAGTATCTGACCGACCAGGTCGTGAGGATGGCCCGCGATCACCTCAGTCCCGCCGGACGGGGGTTAGTCTACGAGGCGCTGACCCACGCCTCGGAGCGTGCCGGCGCGTCCCTTATCGGGGTCGCATCGCTGCTGTGGGGCATGGTGCGCATCTTTCGCGGACTTGATATCGCGTTCGACGAACTGTACGGGAGGACGGAGAGTTCGCTCCGCGAGCAACTCGTCGACGGCCTCGTCGTCGCCGTCGCCATCACGATCGCCACGGTCGGTACCAGTCTCGCGACGGCCACGCTGGCGGCGGTCGACCACCCCGTCGTGATAGGACTGACCCCGATCGTGTTATTCGGGGGACTCGTCGTCTCGTTCTTCCCCGTCTACTACGTCTTCCCGGATCTGGACGTCTCGGCGCGTGAGGCCCTTCCCGGGACCGTCATCGCCGCCGCAGGCTGGGTCGTCCTCGAGATCATCTTCGGGATCTATGCGGACCTCGTCGACACCGTCGGAACCTACGACACGTTCGGCGCGGTCATCCTCCTGCTCGTCTGGCTCTACGGCACCGCGTTCGTCCTGCTGGTCGGCGCATCGGTGAACGTCGTGATCGGGGAGTACCACCCGGACGAGAGCGCCAGTCCCAGCGACGGACGGGACGCGGCCGGTTCCGTCCGCGGGTAACCGACGACGAGAGCGGTGATAGCTCCGCTGCACTTCGCACGTCTTTCGATCGGAGACCGGATCTGCGACGACCCGATGGATAACGGAATCTATAGCCATCCTGCGCCGAGACTTCGTAGCGAAAATGTCGTGGTATCTCTTGCTCGTCGCGGGCCTGTTCGAAATCTGCTGGGCGATCGGTCTCCAGTACTCCGACGGACTCTCGAAACCGGTGCCAGCGTTCGGCACCGTCGTCGCCCTCGGTATCAGTATGGTACTACTGGCTCGGGCCGTCGAAGACCTCCCCGTTGGCACGGCCTACGCGGTCTGGACCGGTATCGGGGCCGTCGGAACGGCCTCGCTCGGAATCGTCCTGTTCGACGAACCGGCCACCCTCGCCCGGATCGCGTTCATCGGCGTCATCGTCGTCGGGATCGTCGGCCTTCACCTCGTCTCCGGCGGTCACTGACCCGATAAGAGAGATTCGGCGGTCATTCCAGAAGCGACTCGAGCGAGAAACTACCGGAACGAACCGACTCTCCCGCTCACTCCTCGAGTCGCTCCTGTAACTCCTGGACTTTCGAGACGAGTTCGATCGGCGGCGTCGTGTTCACGTCGATCGACTCGAGGTCCTCGAGAACGGCTTCGGTGTCGGGATCGATCGGTTGGCTGTCGGAGTCGCCCGCCAACGATTCGGTGTCGGAGTCGTCATCCGACGATCCGGTGTCGGAATCGGGATCCATCGGACCGCCGTCGGTCGATGCCGCCCGTGCCTGCGCCCGGTCCTGCTCACCCTGCGTCTGCATCGTTCCGCTCCCCAGATCGAAGACCGCCTGGACGGGGTCGCTCGAGCCGCCGCCTTTCGCCTCGATGGCCTTCTCCTCGCGCAGTCGCTCGAGGACGTCCCTCGAGCGGTCGACGACGGGACCGGGAACACCGGCGAGGTCGGCGACGTGGATGCCGTACGAGCGATCGGTGGGACCGTCTCTCACGGTGCGAAGGAAGGTTACCTCGCCGTCACGTTCGTCCGCCGCGACGTGGACGTTGGCGACGCGGGGGAGGTTCTCGGCGAGCCCGGTCAGTTCGTGGTAGTGGGTCGCAAAGAGGGTCTTCGCCTGTACCTCGTTGTGGAGGTACTCCGTCGCGGCCCACGCGATCGAGATGCCGTCGTAGGTCGCGGTGCCCCGTCCGACCTCGTCTAAAATGACCAGCGACTCCTCGGTCGCCGTGTGGAGGATGTTCGAGAGCTCGCTCATTTCGACCATGAACGTCGAGCGTCCCTGTGCGAGTTCGTCCAGCGCGCCGACCCGGGTGAAGATGCCGTCGACCAGCCCGATCTCGGCCTCCTTCGCCGGAACGAAGCTGCCGATCTGAGCCAGCAGGACGATACAGGCGACCTGGCGCATGTACGTCGACTTCCCCGACATGTTGGGCCCGGTCACCACGAGGAACCCCCGCTCCTCGTCCAGGTGTACATCATTGGGAACGAACTCCGTCGTCTGCTCGACGACCGGGTGTCGGCCCTGCTCGACCTCGAGGCGGTCACCCTGATGCAACTCCGGCTGAATCCAGCGATTCTCGGCCGCGTGGGTCGCCAGACTCGCGAGCGCGTCGACCGTCGCCAGCGCCCGCCCGACGTCCTGCAGCAGTTCGGCCCGCGCGGCCACCTGCTCGCGGAGTTCCTCGAAGAGTTCGTACTCGAGGTCGCCGCGTCGCTCCTCGAGCCGAAGGATCTCGCGTTCCTTCTCCTCGAGTTCGTCGGTCGTAAAGCGCTTCGAGTTCTTCAGCGTCTTGATCTCCTCGTAGTGATCCGGGACGCCGTCGGCGGCGGACTTGCCCACCTGAATGTAGTACCCGTCGGTCTTGTTCCGGTCGACGGTCACGTGGCTCAGGTCGTACTGCCCCTTCTCGCGGTCGGCGAGCGTCTCGAGCCACTCCTTGATCTCCTCGTGGCGATCGATCACCTCGTCGAGCTCGTCGTCGTACCCATATTGGAGGAGTTCCCCCTGCGTCACCGTCGACGGCGGCTCGTCGGCGATGGCTTCCTCGAGCGTCTCCCGAAGTTCCCGCGCAGCGTCCCGGTCCGGCCGATCGACGATCCCCGAGAGGGGAGAGTCGGCGAGGTCCGGGTTCGATGCGATGCCGTCGGCCAGCGCCGGGAGAACCGCCAGCGTCTCCTGAACCGCGAGCAGGTCCCGCGCGTCCGCACTGCCGTGAGTGGCCTTCGAGGCGAGCCGCGCCAGATCGTAGGCCTCGCCGAGCGTCTCCTGAACCTCGTCGCGGGCCAGCGCCGCCGTCGAGAGCGCAGCCACGCTCTCCTGGCGTCGCTCGAGGCTCTCGAGCGAGCGCCGGGGTCGCTGGAGCCACTCCTTCAACAGGCGACCGCCGGCGCTGGTCTGAGTGTGATCGATCGTCGCGAACAGCGACCCGTCTCGCTCGCCCTGCATCGTTTCGGTGAGCTCGAGGTTGCGCTGGGTGGTCGCGTCCAGCGTGACGTGGTCGTCGCCGTGGTGGGCCTGAATGCGGGTCATCGAGGCGAGCACGCCCGCGCCGGTCTCCTCGACGTAGGAGAGGATCGCGCCGGCCGCCGCGACGGTCGGATCCGCGACCGACAGCCGGTCGACGGTTTCGGTGCCGAACTGTTCGCGAACCGTGTGGCTCGCCCGCTTCGGCGCGAACGCCTCGGTTTCGTGGAGGGTCAGCGTCGCGTCGGTCCGGTCGCGGACGGTGTTCAACAGGTCGTCGTCGGCTCGCGCGTCGGGTCCCGGCAGCACCTCGACCGGATCGAAGCGGTACAGTTCCGTTAGCGCGTCGTCGACGTCGGCGGCGTCCGCGACGAGGAATCGGCCGGTCGTCACGTCGGCGAAGGCGAGGCCGTAGCCCGAATCGGTCGTCGAACTGCCGCTCGAGTCGCCGGCGCTCTCGCTGTCGTCGACGACCGCCGCGAGATACTGGGCGTCGGCGTCGCTGGTCTCGAGCAGGGTGCCGGGGGTCACGACGCGGACGATTTCCCGCGCGTGGCCGGAGTCGGTCTCGTACTGATCGGCGACGGCGACGCGGTAGCCGCGTTCGACGAGGGCCTTGAGGTAGGGCGTCAGATCGTCGATCGGCACGCCGGCCATGGGGTACGACGAGCCGTGGGAGGACTTCTGGGAGATTTTGAGGTCGAGCTCATCGCTGACGATCTCGGCGTCCTCGCCGAAGAACTCGTAGAAATCGCCACACTGCATCGTCAGTATTTCGGCGTCGGTCTCCTCTTTCAACGAGAAGAACTCTCCGACGATCCCCGTCGCCTCGGTCATATCCGGAGACTGTCCTTCCATCGCAAAAACCCTGCGGGATCCGCGGTGAAAGTGGTCGGGCGCGATCGATCACACCGCTCCGTAGCGAGTCTGGTCGTCTCGATGATCGCGAGTCCGACGTACCGCCTGCAGTCACCTCGAGAACGAGCGCCTACCCAAAATATGTTGGATGTTCGTTTCGGAAGCGTCGGCCGGAGGCCGACGCCGAATCCATCCGGTGTGGTGGACGTGGTAGGTGGGTGATCGGAATCGCCGGGTGGATTCTGCCACGGTGGAGCGATATCCGACCAGTGGCGAGGGGGCGGTGATGTCTCGGGAAGTTCGGACGGTTCGGCTGGCAACGACTGAACCCGCTCCGCCTCGCCACACAGGCTCTTCGGGGCTGTTGTGTATACTTATTGAGCAGTTAAAGCGATACCGGCGGGTACAACGAGTGCGTCAGTCCGGGCCACTCGCCCGCGTGCAGCGACGATCGATCCGCGGACGGCACCCGGGACGCTCGAGGGTCCGGCCTACACGCTCGGCCGGTCCGACGACGGTTACCGTTCGGCGATGAGACGGGTCAGTACAACGTCCCGCCCAGGGGAACGTCGTCGTCCGGCGACACCAACACGGGATACCCCTCCTCGCTGGGGACGCCGACGGTCAGCGCCTCGGATTTGAAGCCCGCGATCCGTACCGAGCCGAGGTTCGTGGCACAGAGTACTCGTCGACCGACGAGGTCCGCGGCGTCGTAGTGGTGGTCCAGTTGGCCGGCGGACTGGATCTCCCTTTCGCCGAGGTCGATCCAGAGCTTGGTCATTTTCGGCTTCTCGGCTTCGGGGAACGGTTCGGCCTCGATCACCTCGCCGACTACGATATCGACGTCGAATGGACTCTCGACCATGTGTCGTGATATTGCTGCACCAAAACGTAGCTATTGGTTCGCGAACCGACGCGTCCGGCGGGGATATATCACGCATCCCGTGGGAGGACTGACTGAACCCCAGCAATGCCAGATCCTCGCGATCATCGCGTGCTGATTCCAGTTGATGTCCTCGAGGGACAGACCGTTCCGGCGACGGTCATCGACGCGTTCGCCTCGATTCCGGTCGTTCTGCTCGGCTATCGCGAAATACCCGACCAGACGGGACCGGATCAGGCGCGCGACCAGTACGGTGACCGCATGCGAGCCGAACTCGCGGAGCTCGGGACGGTGTTCGAGGACGCCGGCTGTGACGTCACGACGCGGTCGGCGTTCACCCACGATCGACTGAAAACGTTCGAACGCGTCGCCGTCGACGAGTCGTGTGACGCCGTGTTGGTTCTCAACCCGGCACCGGTCCTCGAGACGATACTCGTCGCGATTCGAAGCGACGTCAACGTCGAACACATCGCCCGACTGCTCGAGACGATTCTCGCGGGAACGGACCTCGAACTGACGCTCTTTCACGTCGTCACGGACGAATCGCGGCGAGACGAGGGCGTGGAACTGCTCGAGACGGCGCGGTCGGAACTGCTGGCTGCGGGGATCGACGAAGACCGGATCGATAGCACGGTCGTCGTCGGGGACTCGCCGACGGCGGCCATCCTCGAGGCCGCAGCCGATCACGACCTCCTCGTCGCGGGTGAGAGCCGGCCGTCGGTCCGTCGCTTCGTCTTTCGGGACCGTGCCGAACGGCTCGCTCGGCGGACGGTCGATCCGGTCCTCGTCATTCGGGGGGAGTACCTCGAGTCGGACGACGTCGACGAGGAAATAGTAGACGGCGAGGGCGACGAGTAGCGAACGGCCGGACGGTCAGTCACGACGTTCGGCCGCATCGTCGCGTTCTTCGACACCCCGAACGACGAGTACCGGCCCGACCGATCCGGAAGCGACGCGTTCGGCTTCTTCGCCGAAGATGAACGACCGGAGCGACGGTGCCCGTTCGCCCATGACGATAGCATCGTAGTTGACCGCGGCATCGATGAGCGCCTCGGACGGCGGCTCGTCGACCGCGAGTTCGGTCTCGACGTCGATGCCGCGTTCGGAGAGGGTTTTGCCGGCCGCCTCGAGCGATTCCCGGCCGCTCGCTTCGTCGTCAGTCGCGAGAAAGAGCGTGACGCCGATTTCGCGATCGTCGACCAGTTCGGCGACGAACGAGCAGATCCGGTCGACCGCGACGTCACCCGTCAGCGTCACGAGGAGGCGATCGACCGGCCCGGTCACGCCCGTGATGGCGTAGGCGTCCGCCGCCGTCTCCGCGGCGACCCGATCGACCGTTTGCTCCCGATCGTGGGTGAACACGAGACGACGGTCGGCGCTCCCGCC
Organism: Natrinema sp. DC36; assembly: GCF_020405225.1. NCBI lineage: Archaea > Methanobacteriati > Methanobacteriota > Halobacteria > Halobacteriales > Natrialbaceae > Natrinema > Natrinema sp. DC36. Next base: position 2,609,102 of record NZ_CP084472.1, on the reverse strand, counting down.
GGCCGCCTCAAACTCGGCCACGAGGTCGTCGAGAGCGGCTGTCGCACGGTCCTCGTACTGGAGTCGCGCCTGGTCAGGCGGCGTCTGCTCGGGCAGGACGTGATACCCCAGCACGGTCACGTCCATCGGTCCGAGCAGCGTCGGCAGTCCGGCAGAGACCGATTCGCCCTCGAGTATCGCCAGCGGGACGAGGACTCGCATCACTGGAGCACCCCCTTCAGGGTCACGTCGCGGGCGTAGTAGGCGTACCACCCTGCGGTTGCGATCATGATCGCGAGGCCGATGAGCTGTGATGTGCGTTGCATGAAGCCGATCAGGGCGAAACTGGCGAGCGCGCCGAGTATCGGGACGACGGGGTAGCCGGGGACCCGAAAGTCAGGGTCGTACCACTCCGGTTCGTTTCGGCGCAACGCGAGCAACGCCACGCAGATCAGTCCGTACATGACGAGGTGCAGAAACGAGGCGACCTCCGCGAGCAGTTCCACACGGCCGGTCGCGACCAGCACGAGGATCGGCCCGCCGGCCATTCCCAGCGCGACGTGTGGCGTGCCGTACCGCAGGTTGATGCGGCTCGCCCGTCGCGGTAACAGCGCATCCTTCGAGACGGCGTAGATGGCTCGAGAGGTGCTGAGAACCGACGCGTTGGCGCTCGACATCGTCGCGAGCAGTCCGCCGAAGACGATCGCGAACGCGCCAGCCGCGCCCAGATAGTGGCGGCCGACTTCCACCATCGCCGTCTCGCCGAACCCCGCGAGTTGCTCGCTCCCGAACGCGCTCGTCGCGACGAAGATCGTCGCCACGTAGAGTACGCCGACGACGAGGACGGAGCCGACCATCGCCAGCGGCAGGTTCCGACCGGGATTCTTCATCTCCCCGGCGACGGTCGCCACCTGCGCGAAGCCGAGATACGAGGTGAATACGAGCGCCGCCGTCGTCAGTACGGGGACCGTTCCGAACGGTGCGAACCGTTCGGGTGCGGTCGGCTCGCCGATGAGTCCCACCGCGTCGAGCCCGCCGTACCCGAGGAAAAATACCAGAATCGACAGCAACAGCGCGACGATACCGTTCTGCAGCTTCGCCGCGTTTTCCGTCCCCGTGACGTTCAATACGGTAAAGCCCGCGCCGAACAACAGCGCCAGCGGGATAACGAGCCCATCGCCGACCGCAACACCGACTTCGGCGAGCGTATCGACGGCGTAGTAGCCGAAGCCGACGAGGTAAAACGCCGTCGCGAACACCAGTCCGAACCACAGCGAGAGTCCGACGACGGTCCCGGCGAGCGTGCCCAGCGCACGGGAAATATAGTAGTAGCCGCCCCCGCTTTTCGGCATCGCCGTCGCGAGTTCGGAGGCCGGCAGTGCGACCAGCAACGCGACGAGTGCGCCGATGGCGAACGACGCCGCTGCCGCGGGACCGGCCTCTCCGGCCGCTAGCCCCGGAAAGACGAAAATCCCGGCACCGATCATCGTCCCGATCCCGATGGCGAGGCCACCGGAGAGCCCGAGCGTCCGCTCGAGTTCGGCGTCGTCCGTGATCGTCGCCTCGTCGGTCTCGATCGTCGCCTCGAGCTGTGGCGACTCGCCCTCGACGTTGGTTCCACCGGTCGGCGACGTGTCACCCATAGCGAGAGAGAGTCTCGCCGGCCGTATATTTCTGCTGCTGAACGAGGGTCCAGATCGACGTTTCGGTCCTCCAGCCGCCGACGCCCGGCGGCAGCCGGTTCCGCGATCAATCGACGAGTCCGTCGGCCAGCAACCGCAGGCTCTCGTCGTCCTCGCCGGCCGCGTCCGGAATCGCGAGCATGACTTCCTCGATCCCGACGTCGGCGTACGCTGCAAGCCGCTCGCGGACTTCCGCCGGCGTCCCCGTCGGAGCCGTCTCGAGGTACGCCGACAGAAAGAACTCGCGGGGCTCGCTCGGCTCGTCGGGGAGCATCTCGTCGGCGAACGCCTCGCGCTTTTCCGTCGCTGTCTCGGTCGTCTCGCCGACGAAGACGAATAGCTCGGCGGATTTCCGGATCTCCTCGTACCGATCCTCGCTCTCGCAGTGCTCGCGCAACACGTCGAGCTTTTCGGCGAAGCCCTCGGGCTCGAGGGTGCCGTAGTTCCAGCCGTCGGCCAGCTCGGCGGTGTAACGCAGCGTAAACGCCTCGCCCCCGCCGCCGATCCAGATCGGCGGGTGGGGGTCCTGAACGGGCTGGGGTTCGCAGAACGCGTCCTCGAGGTCGATCTCGTGGTGCTTGCCCTCGTGGCTGTACGTCTCGTTCGTCCAGAGTCCCTGCAGGATCTCGACTGTCTCGGCGAGCCGGCGGAGCCGTTCCGCCGGCGGCTCCCGAAACTCGTAGCCGAAGTGGTCGTACTCGGCTTCGTACCAGCCGCCGCCCAGACCCAACTCGAGTCGCCCCTCGCTCACCCGATCGACCGTCGCCGCCATCTTCGCGAGCAGGGCCGGATGGCGGTAGGACTGGCTGGTCACGAGCGTCCCGAGTCGCACCTCATCGGTCGCCTCGGCGACCGCGCTCAGCGTCGTCCAGCACTCGTGGGTCGATCGGCGCGGGTCGCCGATCCACGACTGGAAGTGGTCTTCGAGCCAGACCGCGTCGTAGCCCAGCGATTCGGCCTCGAGCGCGGTGTCCCGAACCGTGCCGATATCGGTGCCGTACTGGGGGAGGATGACCCCGACATCGAGGTCGTCCGCGTCGAAATCGGTCGCGCTCATTCCGTCACCTCCCGATCGAGCGCTAGCGTCCGATCGGCGAGCGTCTCGGGATCGGCGGCGACGAGTTTGACGAGCGCCTCTTTCCCGACATCGCCGCGGTCGATGACCGCGATCGGTGGCTCGTCGCGATCCGCGAAGGCCTGCCGAGCCCCCCACCCCATCGTGTTCCCCTCGGCCTCCTTGACGGCCGTCGGCTCTTCACCGCGGTCGTACTCCGCGACGGGCCACTCGAGGGACTCGAGCCCGTCCTCTACGTCCGCGTCGAACCGGCAGTTGACCGCGAATCGCAGGTCGGGGACGAACTCCCGCGCCGAGAGGAGGAAGCGGGCGACGTGGCTCGAGGCCCCGAACCGAACGCCGCGATTGGGCTGGACGCCCGAGAGCGTTCGCGTGATACGGCCCTCGATAGCCGCGGTTTCGGCGACGGATTCGGCGTAGGGGGTCGCGCCGACGACGTTCATCCCGACTTCGGGAACCAGCGCAGAGACGTCGGCGTCGACGAATCGGTCGACGATCGCCTGGACCTCCTCGGCGGTCGGTTCCCGCGCGGCCTCGTTGCGCAGCGGAACCATGTGGTTGACCGCGCCGTGGCCCTCACCGACATCGTAGTAGTATCGGACGGCACGCGCGAGGAAGTCGGTCGCGCCCGCTACTGCGCGCTCGAGGGCCTCTCCGTTTGCGAGGCGGGCCGCGATCGCGGCGGCGAGCGTACAGCCCGAGCCGTGAGTCGCCTCCGTGCCGACGCGCGGGTGTTCGAACGCTCGAGCGCCGTCCGCCGTGACGAGCACGTCCCGCACGCGCTCGCCGGGGACGTGGCCGCCCTTGATGAGGGCGGCGTCGACGCCGGTCTCGAGGATCGCGTCACCGGCCTCGCGAGCCGTTTCCTCGTCGACCACGGCGATATCCGTCAGCACCTCGGCCTCGTCGGCGTTGGGCGTCGCCAGCGTCGCCTCGCCGAGCAACTCCTCGTAGGCGCGTTCGGCCTCGGGCTCGAGCAGGCGGTCGCCGGCGGTTGCGACCATCACGGGATCGACCACGAGCGGGAAATCGAACTCGCTCGCGCGCTCGGCGACGGTTCGGACGATTTCCGCGGTCGCGAGCATCCCGGTCTTCGCCGCGCCGACGGCGAAGTCGTCGGTGACGGCCGCGAGCTGGGCCTCGATCTCCCCGATCGGGAGAACGTGGGAGGAGTCGACGCCGCGGGTGTTCTGGGCGGTGACGGCGGTGATCGCCGACGTGCCAAAGACGCCGTGGGCGGCCATCGTCGCGAGGTCTGCCTGAATCCCCGCGCCGCCGCCGGAGTCGCTGCCCGCGATCGTCAGCGCGACCGGCCGGCTCTCGGGTGCTGGTGTTCGCATACGGAATCGTATTCCCGGGTTATACTAAGCGATGATGGTCAGCGAAGCTGAGAATCGTCCTCGAGCTGGAGCGGCGGGAGTTAGTCGGTCGCGTGTACGAAGAACCCCTGTTCGTGTTCGATCACTCCAGCGTCGTGAAGCGCAGAAATCGCCTGACTGACATCGTTCTCGCTGCAATCGTGTTCGTCCGAAATCGTCTGCCTGAGCGATTTGTGGGTGTGTGGCTCCCGCTCGAGTTCGTCGATGATCGCCGCCTTCAGGCGTTCGAAATCACGCATCGGTCTCGGTATCGTTAGTCCCCCGACACGGGTAGCTCTTGCCCGACCGTCGTCTCTCACTGACGATCCGGCGGTCACTAACGATCCGGCGGTCGCCGACGCTCCCGCCGGTCGAGCGCGAACCGCCGACCTGGGCTTCGAATCGCGCTACTCGGTCGCCTCCTCGGCGAGCGCGGCGTACGCGTCCCACGACGGATCGACGGTGGGATGCTCGAGCCGATCTCCGTCCACGACGACCTCTCCGCCCTCGCCCGCCACGGCTTCGACGCGGCCGATTTCGGTGATAAAAGTGTCCCGAGACTCGAGCGCCCCACGTACGTCGTCGACGCCACCGGGGTCGACCGCGAGCAGGAGCGAGCCGCAACTGGTCGCGGCCCAGGGGTCGATCGCGAGGGCATCGCACACTTCGCGGACGCCGGGGCGCATCGGGACTGCTGCGCGGTCGACCGCGAACCGGACGCCCGCGCCGTCCGCCATCTCGTTGAGCGCACCGGCGAGGCCGCCTTCGGTCACGTCGTGCATCGCCCGCACCGGTCCCGCGGCGGCCGCGGTGAGAGCGTCGCGGACGGCGAAGACCTCCTCGAGTCGGTCCTGTGCGTCCGCGATCACGTCGTTCGGGAGGGTTAGCTGATCGCCGAAGAGCGTGCTCAAGAGACCGACCGACTCGACGGCGGGGCCGTTCGTCAGGAGGAGTCGATCACCGGGGCGGGCTCCGTCGGGGCGGACGATTTCGTCGTGATCACCGACGCCCATCGCGGTCGCAGCGCCGACCCACGGGTGCGAGACATCCGCGTATCGCGCCGTGTGACCCGTCACGACCGAGACGCCGAGATCGACGCACTCCGCGTGGATCGTCTCCCAGACCGTCGCGAACTCGTCGTCGGTCATCCCCTCCGGGAGCGTGAAACAGACCGAGAGGTGGGACGGGGCCACGCCGCTGACGGCCACGTCCGCGAGCACGAGGTCGAGTGCGAACCGTGCCGCCCGCTCGAGGCCTAGCGCGGGGAGGATCGAGAGCGGATCGGTGGCGGTGACCAGCGCCCGACCGCCGATATCGAGAACGCCGAAGTCGACGCCGTGGGTCGGGCCGACGGCGACGTCGTCGCGGTCGGCACCGAGATTCGGTGCGACGTGCCGATCGAAGAACGCGCGGTCGATTTTTCCGAGGTCGCTCACGGCCGGCAGGTCCCACCGAGCGGTCTTAGCGGTGATGATCCGCGTCGACCGCGCCCCGGCACGACGGCTCGTCGAGAGTCGGTCTTTCCGACCGTGACTCGAGGGGCGACCCCGATCGAACGCGCTTCGTCGCCGATTTCGAACGGCAGTACCGTAACCACAGTCACTATCGATCGCGGCGTCACGAAACCGGTATAGATTACAGACAAGAGTGAATACCGTCCCCGAATTATCGGTGATAGATGGCGTACTCGATCCGGTCACGGGCCGACATCGACCTCGAGTTCTCCGCGAACGAACTGACGGGTGCGCTAGGTGATTCAGTTACGGTCTTGCCGCTGCTCGTGGCGCTGGGGGCGACGACGAGCGTCTCACTGCCCCACGTGCTGATCGGCTTCGGCGTCTTCCAGATCTTCTGGGGCGTCTACTACGGGATGCCCCTCTCCGTCGAGCCGATGAAGGCGCTGGTCGGTCTGGCCATCGTCGGCGCGCTCACGCACGCCGAACTCGCAGCCGCCGGGTTGCTCGCCGGCGGCGTCCTGCTCGCGGTCGGACAACTCGGCTTCGTCGGGCGGCTCCAGCGGGTCGTCGGGGAACCGGTCATCCGCGGCGTCCAGTTCGCCGTGGCCCTCCTCCTGCTCGAGGCGGCCGTCGACCTCTCGATCGGGAACCTGCCGGTCGCAGCCGGCGGGCTCGCCGTCGTCGGCCTGCTCGCGCTCGTCGGCTATCGGAGAGCGAGCGTGCTGGTCGTCCTCGGCCTCGGCGGGGTCGTCGCCGTCGCGACGGCCGGCGTTCCGACGCCCACGGTTCCGACCCTCGCAGTCTTTCCCGCCGGGTCGCCGTCGTTCAGCGCGGCGGCGCTCGAGGGGACCGTCGCTCAGCTCGGGATGACGGTCGGGAACGCGGCCATCGCGACCGCCCTGCTCTGTGGCGACCTCTACGACCGGGACGTCTCGCCGGACGCGCTCTCGAGCAGTATGGGCGTCACCTGCCTCGCGGCGATCCCGCTGGGCGGCGTGCCGATGTGTCACGGGAGCGGGGGCCTCGCCGGAAAACACGCCTTCGGCGCGCGAACCGGCGGCGCGAACGTCCTGCTCGGGCTCGGCTACCTCGCGCTCGCGCTGGTCGCCGCCGGGGCCGTCCTCGCGGCCTTCCCGATGGCCATCCTGGGCGTCCTACTCGTCGTCGTCGCACTCGAGCTGGCTCGAGCGGCATTCGCGCCCGTCGACGATCTCCGGGCGCTCGCGCTCGTCGCGGGGGTCGGGGTCGTCGGCCTCGTGGGCAACGTCGGTATCGCGTTCGTCCTCGGAACCGTCGCGTTCTGGCTGCTCTCGCGGCAGTCGTGAGCGGTCCGAAGGCCCTAATCGGAGAACGTGAGCCGGACGACCTTTGATTCCGTAGCGCCAACCGCCGCCAATGGCTACGAGCTGGGCAGACCTCTTCGACCGCGGGGCGGAGTACGAGGGTGATCTCGAGGCGATACGAACTGAACTCGAGGCGATCCGGGAGGAGAGCGATGCCTGAGCGGGACGAGCCGAACCCCGCGCGCGTCGTCGCGGACGCCGATGTGCTCGCGGCGGATCTCCTCATCGGCGGCGACGCGCGCGAGGCGCTGGACCACGTCCGCCGCCACTCCTGGGTCGAACTGGTCGCGAGCGATCCGCTGCTCGCACAGACCGAACGGCTCGTGTCGAAACTCGCCGATCCGACCCTCGCCGCCGATCACCGGGAGCGCCTCGAGGCCGAGCGCGTCTCGGTCGACCAGCCCGAGGGAGACCACCCAGCGCTGGCCTCGGCCTATCGGGGCGAGGCGGCGCACCTCCTCTCGTACGACGAGCGCCTTCGATCGGCGAAAGCCGGGCTCACGCTCCAGCCGCGGGTGTCCGTCAGCGTCCGTCCGCCGGACGCGTTCGCCCGCCTCTTCGATCCCGAGAGCCTGTACGTGGCCGTCGAGGGTGGCAAGTACCCGGGACCGGATCGGGATCCCCGAGCGTAGCCGCGGCGGTCCGGCTCGCGAAGCGACTACAGCACCGCGAGCGGGTTCGCACGAACTGATCGAACGCCGAGAGCCTTATCCGACGGGAACCCGCAGTACTGAGGGGCAATGAACGATCTTCGCACCGGATTGAGCTACGGTGACGTGCTCCTCGTCCCGAAGCGCTCGCCAGTCGACAGTCGGAACGACGTGGATCTCTCGACGCCGTTCACGCCGAGCGTCGAACTCGAGACGCCGCTGGTCGCCGCCGCCATGGATACCGTCACGGAGGCCGAACTGGCGATCGAACTCTCGCGGGCCGGCGGAGTGGGCGTCATCCACCGATTTCTCTCGCCGGACGAACAGGCCGCACAGGTCGAGCGGGTGACGGCCGCTGACGAACGGGTGGCCGCCGCCGTCGGAATCAACGAGGACTACGTCGGCCGCAGCGACGGCCTGGTCGCGGCCGGCGTCGACGCGCTCGTGATCGACGTCGCACACGGCCACCTCGAGCGGACGCTCGAGGCCGTCGAGCGGCTCAGAGCGGCGTTCCCGAACACCGATCTCGTCGCCGGCAACGTCGCGACGCCCGCGGGCGTCGAGGACCTCGCGGCCGCCGGTGCCGACTGCGTGAAGGTCGGTATCGGGCCGGGTTCACACTGCACTACCCGGAAGGTCGCCGGTGCGGGCGTCCCGCAACTGACCGCGGTCGACGACTGCGCGACGGCGGCGGCGGACTTGGACGTAACCATCTGTGCGGACGGCGGGGTTCGAACCTCCGGGGACGCGGTGACGGCGTTGATGGCCGGTGCCGACACCGTCATGGCGGGGAGCCTCCTCGCCGGCACCGAGGAAGCGCCGGGCGCGGTGGTCGAGGTCGACGGCACGCGGTACAAGCGCTCGCGGGGAATGGCGACCACCACCGCCGCCGAAAAGCGCGACGACAAGGAGAGCGACGTTCGCGCGGACGAGGGCGTCGAGGCGCTGACGCCGTACAAGGGACCGGTCGCCGACGTCGTCGCGGAGTTCCGCGCCGGCATCCAGTCGGGCCTCTCCTACTGCGGCGGCCACACGATCCCGGCGGCCCGCGAGAAGGCGGAGTTCATCCGCGTCGCTCCCAGCGCGAAAGCCCGCGAGGGGTACCACGCGGATCACGACTGGGAGGGCGTCAGCGTCGACAGCGAGGCGAACGACGGTGACGGCGAGGCGACCGCAGCCGACAACGGGGCGAACGACGGCGACGAATCGCGGTCCGGGGACGCGGACGCAGTGAACGACGATTGAAGGCGGCCCCGACGACGGTTTCACTCACTCGTTTCTCTCGACCGCAGCCGGGGATTCCGACCGGGTCACGACCAGTACCGGGACGTCGACCGTCCGGAGCACGGTCGCGGTGACGCTGCCCAGTAGCTGCCGCCGGAGATTCGATCGGCCGTGCGACCCCATGACGACGATATCGACGTCGTGCTCGGCGACGTATTCGCGAATCCCGGCGGCGACGCCGTCGAACGATGTCGTTCGGACGACGTCGGTTTCGAGCTCGAGGTCGGCGTCTCTCTCCTCGATCTCGTCCGCGAGTTCGTCGACGGCCGCCATCCCCTGCGCCTCGAGCCGTTCGACGAACGATTTCTCGAGGCCGCCGGCGTTGAACGCGCCGCCTGCCGCCTGCAGGTCGACGACGCTCAACACGTGGCCGGTCGCGCCGTACCGTCGGGCCACCGCGGCTCCGTGGGGAGCGGCCGCGGCGGCATTTTCGCTCCCGTCGGTCGGCACGAGAACCCGGTCGTAGTCGAACGCGTCCTCGGCCGATCGATCCCCCGCCGGAACGACCAGGACGGGCACGTCGCTCCGCCCGGCATCGGTTCCCTTCAGTATACTGACGACGAAGGTGATGTTCGACGGTCACTCGTCGCGTCCGGCGTCCCACTCCGCGAACGCCGCCAGCGCGCGACCGCGATGCGAGATCGCGTTCTTCTCCTCGGTGCTCATCTCGGCCATCGTCTGGCCGTTGTACTCGAAGATCGGATCGTAGCCGAACCCGCCCTCGCCGCGGGGGGCGACGAGCGTGCCGGCGACCGACCCCGCGAACGTCTCGGTTCCGTTTCGGTCGACGTAGGCCAGTACGGTCCGGAACTGCGCGCGGCGGTTCTCCTCCTCGCTCGCGAGTCGCCAGAGTCGCTCGACGCCGACGGTGTCCTCGACGTACGCCGAGTACGGTCCCGGAAACCCGCCCAGCGAATCGACGAAGAGTCCCGCGTCGTCCACGAGTACCGGTTCGTCGCTCCCTAGTTCCTCGAAGGCTTCGCGGGCGCCGTGGGCCGCGATCTCCTCGAGCGAGTCGCTCTGGATCTCGGTGTAGTCGTACTCGACCTGTTCGACTGGCTCGACTCCCTCGAGGTACTCTCGCGCCTCGCGGACTTTCCCCTCGTTCCCGGTGACGAATCGAATGGCCATGTGCGAGCGACGTGGCGGCGACGGCAAAGCGTCGTCGGTTGCGCCGCGCGGGACGGTCGGCTCCCCCTCGAGTCTACAGTTCGAGCGCGTTCATCACGGTCGCTTCGGCCTTCCGCAGGTGCTCGGCCGCGGTGCCGGGCGCGCAGTCCAGCGCCGCGGCGACGTTTTCGACGCTCGCGGTGCGGGGGACGTCGAAGTAGCCCAGTTCGCGAGCGACCCGCAGCGCCTCGCGCTGGCGGTCGGTCAGCGCCCCGACCGCGGCGTCGTTGCCGTCGTACTCGCCGACGCGACCGACGGTCGCCTCGATTCCCTCGGGAATCTCCTCAAGGGCGCGCCGGAGGTCCTCGGACTCGCCGACGACGGAAAAGCGGATCGTCCAGTCGGATCGGTACTCGATCGGCGGGAGAACGACGAGGCTTCCCTTTGTGAGACTCTCGAGCAGTCGCTCGTCGACATCTTCCGGAACGTCGCGCACGTAGACGGTGAACGAGCGGTCGCCGGTCCGGTTGAGGTCGTACTCGCCGACCTCCTCGGTCCGCTCCATCGCTGCCGCGTAGGCGTCCGGATCGCCGACGACGTAGAAGATGAAGGTGTTGTCGTCGTCGCCGACGAGGTTGCCGTGGATCATCCGATAGGAATCGAACGCGTCGCTGTCGGCGACGAACCGGTGCATCGGATGGATCGTCTCGGCGTCGTAGCGCAGCGTGAGCCGAACGGTCTTCACGGCCGGAGGGTCCGGGCTGCATATATAAATAGCCTAGCTCGTGACGCAGAACCGACTCGCCTTCCGTCTCCGAATGGCCGAGTATGTCATCGGATTCGACGCTCGAGTCCCGGCCGACCGGGACGGAGGGTTCGGCGGGGGAGATCGACCTCGAGAGCCTGCTCGGCGACGCGGTTCTCGGTCGCGACGATCACGAGAATGCGCCCGCGTTCGTGATCCGGCCGGACGAGGTTCGGGACGTCCTCACGACGCTGCGAGACGAAGCTGGGTTCGACCACTGCTCCTGCGTGACGGCCCAGCAGTACCCCGACCGGTTCGAGACGATCTACCACCTGAAGTGCTACGCTGATCCGACTCGAGAGGTGAGCGTCGTCGTCCCGACGCCGATCGACGACCCGGTCAGCGAGTCCGCCGCGCCGGTCTTCGAGACGGCCGACTGGCACGAGCGCGAGGCCTACGACCTCGTCGGGATCGAGTACGAGGGCCACCCCGACCTGCGGCGGATTTTACTGCCCGAAACGTGGCAAGGCCATCCGCTGGGGCTGGCATACGACCAGGAGCAGCCACAGGTCGTCGCCCTCTCGGAGCACGCGAACCCGATCGCGGGCGACGAGCACGACGCCGCGTCGGAGACGATGTTCCTCAATATCGGTCCGCACCACCCGTCGACCCACGGCGTCATGCACGTGAAAGCGGTGTTGGACGGCGAGACGGTCGTCGACATCGATCCCGATATCGGCTACATCCACCGTTGCGAGGAGCAGATGTGCCAAAACGGCACCTACCGCCACCAGATCATGCCCTACCCCGACCGCTGGGACTGGATGTCGGGGCTGTGCAACGAGTGGGCCTACGCCCGCGCCGCGGAGGATCTTGCGGGCCTCGAGGTCCCGGAGTACGCGCAGATCATTCGGACGATGGGGGCCGAGCTCTCGCGGCTGGCCTCCCACTTCATCTCGCTTGGCACCTACGCGCTGGACGTCTTCGGCGAGTTCACCGCTACCTTCCAGTACGCCATCCGCGACCGCGAACTCGTCCTCGACCGCTTGGAGGACCTGACCGGCCAGCGGATGATGTACAACTACCTCCGGCTTGGTGGGGTCGCTTGGGACCTCCCCGAACCCCGCGCGGAGTTCATCGAGGAAACGCGGGACTTCCTCGACGGGCTCCCTGCCAAGATCGACGAGTACCACGACCTGCTGGTCACCAACGAGATCTTTCAGCGCCGCTGTATCGATACCGGCGTCCTCGAGCGCGAGGTGGCCACGCAGTACGGCTGCACCGGCCCGGTCGCCCGCGCCTCCGGGATCGATTACGATCTCCGCCGGGACGATCCGTACGGCTACTACGACCGCCTCGAGTGGGACGTCATCACGGAACCCGACGGCGACAACTACAGCCGCGTCCTCGTCCGAATGCGCGAGGTCGAGGAGTCGGCGAAGCTCATCGCGCAGTGTCTCGACCTGCTCGCAGACTGGCCCGACGACGAGCGCACGGTCCAGAGCAACGTTCCGCGGACGCTCAAACCGGACGCGGGGGCCGAGACCTACCGCGCTGTCGAGGGGGCGAAGGGCGAACTCGGAATCTACATCCGCGCGGACGGCTCCGACACGCCGGCCCGATTCAAGATCCGCAGCCCGTGTTTCTCGAACCTCTCCGTACTCCCCGAAATCGCCGAGGGGGAGTACATTCCGGATCTCGTCGCCGCGATCGGCAGTCTCGACTGCATCATGGGCGAAGTCGATCGCTGATCGAGGTATCGATGCCGCGAGAAATCGAATCGAGCGCCGTTCAGTCGTCCGTATCGTCGACGATGACTTCGACGGGTTCGTCCGCTCGATCCTCGCTCTCGTCGGACGAACTTTGCTCCTGGTGCCACAGGAGGCCGCCGGCGACGAGGACGACGACCCACGATCGCCAGTTAGCGAGGTTCAGGGTGTAGCCGACGCCGAAGGGTTTCTCCACGAGCATCCCTTCGCCGGGCTGCCAGTACGACGAGAGCATGCGGCCGATGCTCGGTCGTTCAAAGTTGTACGGTACCCCGAGAATCTCACCGGAAGTCGGCTTCTCTGCCATGGCGGGTGATACGTCCTCCCCTATTAAGAGTATTGTGTGCTGCGACGATCGGTGCGAGCGGCCGGCTGTGATCCCGGGTCGTTCCGCGTTCCCGTCGTTACGCGCCGTTCCGTGTCCGCGTCGTCGTTCACGCATCCTCGCTGTTAGGCGTCCGACTGGTACCGACCGCGCCCCTCGACGTCTCGGAGGCGCTCGAGCACGCGTTCCTCGCCGACCTCGCGATACCCGTCCCGGACCGCCTCGCGGAGCGGCTCGGGGTCGTCGGCGGTGCCGACGAGGCTCTGGTCGAAGACGTGGAGATCCATCGCGTAGTCCTCGACGTGATCGGTGTGGTAGCCGAGGCCGAAGTCGATGAGGTAGGTCCGCTCGGGAGCGAGACGGATATTTCGCGTCGTCGGGTCGCCGTGGACGAATCCGGCTCGGTGCAGTCCCGCGAGGTGGCGGCCGACGTCGCGGACCCGCTCGGGGGTCAGCCCCTCCCGGAGGTCCCGGTCGCCGACGTACTCGAGTTCGAGGCGCGCCTCGCGGGAATCGACGTCGGAGAGGACGGGCGTCGGGACGCCCTCGCGGCGGGCCAGGCTGGTCAGTCGGGCCTCGAGGGTCGTCCGCTCGCGGCGGAGCCGTTCGTCGAGTTCGGGGTGGCGGTAGGTCTTGGTCTCGCGGCGTTTCGTCACGCGGCCCGCATCCGGCTCGAGGGTGACGAGCGCTTCGGCACCGCGAACCTGCTCATCGGCCGCCGCACTCACGCTGCGCCCGGCCGCGAGTTCGGGTTCGTCGGATCTCCATGTAACAGAAACCTGATCCGGTCGGAAATCGGGGTCGACGCGCGAGTCCTCGAGCGCGAGCGTGTCGCCCGCTTCGTACATCTTTGCGCCCAGGACCGCGATCATTCCCGCGTTGTCTCGCAGGAAGCGGGGCTCGGGCGCGTGGAACTCGGCACCCCGCTGGGCGCACATCTCCGTGAGCATCTCTCGGAAGCGGGCGTTCTGGCCGACGCCGCCGCCGAGGACGAGTTCGTCGCTGCCGGTCAGCGACAGGGCGCGCTCCGAGACTTCGGTCAGCATGCCGAAGACGTTCTCCTGGAGGGAGTAGCAGACGTCTTCGACCGGCACCCCACCGCCGGACTCGCGACGCTCGTCCGACGAGCCTCCGCTCGCACTGCTCGCGGAGACGCCGTCGTACGCCTGCTTGGCGGCGCTCATGATCCCCGAAAAGGAGAAGTCCATTCCCTTGACGACGTAGGGGAGATCGACGTATTCGCCGTCCTTCGCGGCCGCCTCGACTTTCGGCCCGCCCGGATGGGACCAGCCGACGTGGCGGGTGAACTTGTCGATCGCGTTGCCGACGCCGGTGTCCATCGTCTCGCCGAGGACGCGATAGCGGCCGTTGCGGTAGGCCAGCAGGTGTGCGTTCGCGCCGCTCGCGTTGAGACACACCGGCGAGTCGAAGCCGGAAGTGTGCCGGCCGATCTCGAGGTGGGCCACCATGTGGTTCACGCCGATCAGTGGCACCTCGAGCGCCTGACTCAGCGCTCGAGCGGCCGTCCCGACGACGCGAAGACAGGGGCCGAGGCCGGGGCCGCGGGAGAAGGCGACGGCGTCAACAGGCGCCGCCTGTTGGCCCGACGAGCCGCGCTCGTCGACGTCGACGGATGCCTCCGTCGCGTGCCCGTCGTGGGTCTCGCGAGCGTGCTCGAGGGCCCGTTCGACGACGCGCGGAATCGCGTCGTGCATGTGTTCGGCCGCCTCTCGAGGGTGAATGCCGCCGCTCTCGGGCTGATAGGCGTCGGTCTCGATGAATACGTCGTCGGTCTCGGCGTCGAAGACCGCTGCGCTGGCGGCCCAGGCGGTGCCTTCGATCCCGAGGATACGGACGGTGTCAGTCACGGCTGAAAAGCGGCTGTTACCGGCGTTCGACGTGCCACATCCGTATTCGGCACGTCGCCCATCGGTCGGGGATTATTCCCACTCGGTGTAGCTGCACTTCCCGCAGTGCTTCCGGTCGCCGTGGTTGGCGAGGAAGACGTCACCGCAACGGGGGCACAGTTCGCCCTCGGTGCTCCCGTCGTCGCCGTAGAGGTCGTAGTGCGCCATTTAGGCTTCCTCCGGTTCGGCTTCGGCGTCGGCGTCGGCTTCCGCGTCGTCCGCGCCGATCTTGTTGCGCTCGAGCATGTGGTCTTGCTCGACGTCGCGGGCGTAGTCGGCCGTCTCGTAGACCTTCGCCTGACCGACGGTCTTGCGCATCCCGAACTTGGTGTCGAGTTTGCGGATGACGACCTCGCCGGCGTCTTTGTTCAACTTCGCCGCGAGGCTGTCCCGAACCTGCAGTCGCTCGGGCGTCGCGTCCTCGTGGGAGAGTTCGAAAGTCACGTCAGTTCGATGCAACATGGGGTTCTCCGTTTCGGAGATGATGTCGACGTCCATGATATCACTCAGTTACCCTACTATCCCCGTGTAGCGCCTAAAAGGATTTCGAAGCGACCCACCAGCGCGCCGGTGACCGAATCGGTTCGCATCGTCGCCGCTCGAGGGATCCCCTCGCGCTCGGGATCTGTTGCCCGCGGATGAGTAAGACGGCGGCCAGTGACGACTCAGGGCAGCGCGACCAGTCCACGCGGCGTCTGATCTTCGAATCCGTCGGGCCAGTCGACCCCCACTCGTTCCCACGAGTCGCCGAAGTCCCGCGTCAGGAAGAGTCCGCGATTGTTTACCGCGAAGACGACACCCGGCTCCCCGGTGGTCGCGAACACCGCTCGAACGACGCCCTCGCCGGTCGGCAGACCGCGCCCCTCGAGCCGTTCCCACGACGAATCGACGCCGTCCCTGCGATAGACGTGCGAATCCGCCCTGCTCGCGGTGTGGGCCGTCGACGCGCCGCTGGCGCTCGAGACCATGACGCGGTCGGGCTCGCCGGGATCGGGGACGACGGACCAGCAATACCGGTGCTCGAGGTCCGCCTGCGGCCGACGCCACGATTCGCCGCCGTCGTCGCTCTCGGCGTAGCCGTCGCCGGCCGCGGCGTAGAGTCGCCCCTCGCGATCGGGGTGGGTCGCGAGACTGTGATTGTCCCGCCGAGAACCGGCGGGCCGCTCGTGCCACGTGTCGCCGTCGTCGGGGGTGTAGACGAACGCGCCGGCCTCGATCCCCACGTAGAGGCGGTCGGGATCGAACGGGTCGACCGCGAGCCAGCGGACGTGGTGGGTGTCCGGCCGCGGCGGGAAGTACCACTCGTCGGCCGAGGGGAGGTCGAGTAGTCCCGAGAGACGGGTCCAGGAGTCGCCACCGTCGCGGGAGCGGTAGACGCGGCTGGGTTCGGTACCGGCGTAGACGACCTGCGGATCGTGCGGGCTGATCGTCACCGACATCACGGGATCGCTCTCACGGCCGACAGTCCCGTTGCCCTCGTCTCCCTGAACGCCCGCTGGCCCCTCGGCCACGAATTCGGTCTCGAGGCGAGCGAACGTCTCGCCGCCGTCAGTGCTTCGGAACAGGCCGTCGTCGACCGTCCCGACGACGGAGCGAGCCGGTGCGTCGGGGGCCGCCGCGACGCACTCGAGACGGCTCCCCTCGAGTCGCGTCGTCGTGACCCACCGGTCGGGCTCGATTCCGTCGCTCGGACAGACGAGCAGTCGATCTCGAAGTGCGACGAGGACCGTCACCATACCGGAGCTACCGGAGTGTGTCGGATATACTATCGGGTACGCGTCAGTCGCCGCGAATGACGCCGAACCGCCCGCGGAACGCCGCTCGTGTCGATTCGCCACTCCGTCGAGTCCGCGGATATCGGTCCGCTATTCGGATCTCACTCGTGTCAACGAATGTGCCAATTCACTAATGAGCGAGGTTGAGAAACCGTAAACGAGTTCGATGGGGACACTCACTCGTCGCCCGATCGATTCCGTCCGAAGAAATGCAGTGACGCTCGTCGGTCTCGGGCTGCTCGGAATCGTCGGTGCGTACGCGTTGACGGTCGGCGGCCCGTACGACCTCCTCGCGCTCGAGTTGGCACTGCCGACGGTGATCGGTGGCGGGCACGTCTGGTACGGACTCCGATCTCACGACGACGTTGAGGGGGTCGATCGGGCGAGTATCGTTACGATCTGTTCGTGTCTCTGTGGAATCGTGTTCGCGTTCTTCTGTCTGTGCAGTATCTATCTCTTCTCGCTTCGGATGGGGATAGATGTCACCGGCGGATTGATGCAGCCGGTACTCATCTCGTTGAGCGTCGGCCTCGGTCTCGGAATCGTCCTCGGTCACGTCTACGTCGAATTCGCACAGCACTACCGCGAGAACAAACGGCTCTCGCGGGCCATCGACGCCTCGATGGACGGCATCGCAGTCGTCGTCGACGGTCGTCACGTCTACATCAACGACGCGTACGCCGCGCTCTACGGACTGCAGGACGAGTCCGCCCTCGCGGAGCGACCGTGGCACACGGTGTACACGAGCGAGTCACAACGCCGAGTCGAACGGGAGGTCGTCCCTGCACTGTCCGATCGGAGCTACTGGCGGGGGATGTTAACCGGCAAGCGAACGGACGGCACGACGTTTCCACAGGACGTGACGGTGAGCACCCTCGAAGACGGATACGTCGTCGTGGTCCGGGACGTGACCGACCAACGGGACCGCGAACAGCGCATTCAGGTGCTCAACCGAGTGCTCCGGCACAACCTCCGGAACACGTTTACCGTTATCCGTGGCCACGCGAACCTCATCGCCGATCGGTCCCCCGAACTCGAGCGGCGACACGTCCGCCCGATCCGCGAAGAGATCGACGACCTGCTCACGACGGCCGACAAAGCTCGCAGCGTCGAACGAGCGCTCGATCGACACGGGAACGCCGACGTGATCGAGGCCGCCGAGGCGGTCCGACGGGTCGCCGATCGGGCACGAGCGTCCTATCCGGACGCCGCAATTGTCTCCCGGATCGAGATCGCCGAGCGCGGATCAGCGACGACCATCAACGACGTCGTGATCGACGCGCTCACCGAACTCGTCGACAACGCGATCGAGCACAACACGACGGGGCGATCAGCCGACGGACGCGGCGCAACGTCCGACCGCGCCGCTGACGGACCGACCGTCGAAATCACCGTCCGGACCGTCGAGTCCGACGACTCGTCGCGGCTCGAGTTTACGGTAACCGACAACGGGCCGGGAATTCCGGCGACCGAACGGCGGACGATCCTCGGCGGCCGAGAAACGCCGCTGGAACACGGCTCCGGGCTCGGACTGTGGCTCGTCAACTGGATCGTCAACACGACCGGTGGTGAACTCTCCTTCGCTGACCCCCTCAAGAACGGAACGACGGTTCGCCTTTCGTTCCCGATCGCGAGGGATGCGACAACGGATCCGTCACCGATGCAGAGACGGTGATCGAGGCGCGTGCACGCCGTGCGATGTGACGGCACGAGCGTTCATCGGGACGGACCTGTCGGCGTCGGATCGCGTTCTGGTTCCGTCTCCATGCGGTTGGTATTCCCGATGAGCGTCGACATGAGCCGGGCTTCGATCCGGCGGAGGTGCTGCCCAACGGTTCCCGCAGAACAGTCGAGTCGGACGGCGATGTCCTCGTAGGTCACCTGTCGCGGCTCCTCGTAGTACCCCTCCTCGACCGCGACGCGCAACACTTCCCGCTGGCGGTCCGTGAGCTCGGTGAACGGCCGTTCGTCGGACGGATCGTACGTTCCGAGGCGCTCGATTTCGACATCGACGAGCGACCGAGTTTCCTCGATGACACGACGCAGCGCTTCCTCGCGACCGATCTCCGAGACGCGAAGACACCGATTCTCCGGGCCCGTGTACTCGAGCGGGTAGTCCAGCAACACGGCGTGTCGGTTGTGGATCGCGAGCAACTCCAGCGTGAGGTCGCTGGGCCGATAGTGCAACTGCAGGATCGTCGTTTCACCGGCGTCGGTGAGCTGATAGTCGACGACTTCCGGCCCGGTCTCCGCTAACGCGCGTTCGACGGCCGCTCTGTCCCCTCGAACTATCTTTTGCGTGATGATCGTTCCATCGTTGAGCTGATCGATGTTTCGGATGGATTCGAACGTGACCCCCAGCTCGCGGAGACGCTCCGCGCCCCGATCGAAGTATCCCCGCGGCGGTGTGAGAACGTATGTCACGTATCGCATGACTTCCGATTACAAGACTCTCATAGAAAACAGTTATGGTCGTTCATTAGTTAATTGAATAACAGAACTCTGTATTGTAAAATAGAATTCGGTTAAAACACTGGTAACAAGACGAGGTATATAGTCGCTTCCGATGTCGGTCTCGGGGAGCGAGAACAACCGAGGACGGATGAGAAACTGATCGCCGCGGCTCTCGACGAGCGGTCCGGTTTCGACGAGCGGCGACGAAGCCGAATTCGACGCGCGACGACGGACGACCCCGAACCGCCGCTACGACGCTTCCGTGTAGTACGGCCAGTACAGCGACCGGCCCGCCTTTACAAGCGGCCAGAGTGGACTACAGCCCCGCTCCCAGACGAGGACCGGGACGGGGCTACCGCCGAACCCCTCCTTGAACCGATAGACGCCGTCCTCGAAGTTCGTGTTCGTGCTCCCGAAGTCGTACGTCTCGTAGCCGTGCTCGATTCCCCACTGGAAGACGTGATCGTAGAGCAGTTCCGACGCGTGATCGTCGAAGTATTCCCGAGGAACGGCGGCGAAAAACCCGTGGACCGTCTCGTGCTCGTCGTCGAGCAACTCGAGCATCCCGCCGGCGTACTCGCCGTCGATCCGGATCGTGAGCAAGAGGAGGCGATCGTCCATCGCCTGCAGTTCGTCGAAAAACGAAAACGGATACACCGCTCCGTCGACGCGGTCCATGACGCCTTCGTAGGTCCGGTGAAACCGCCGCAGATTCTCCCGCGTGATCTCCTCCTCGACCACCTCGTAGTCGATGTCCTGCCCGTGTTCGATCCCCCGCCGCCGCGTTCGGCTCATCCCCTCGAGGAGCTCGTCGTAGCTCCTGGTGAGATCGAGCAGAAATCGACACTCCCGCCGGTAGGGCCGATAGCCGTGTGACTGCAGAGCGTCGTTGTACCGCAGATAGCTCATATCGAGGCCCCGGATCTGGTGGACGATCGTCCGTCCGCGACAGAGCCGCGGGATCGCTTCGATCACGCGCTCGAGGGTGTCTTCCGTATCCGTCGGGAGCAACGGCCCGCCGAAGCCCGGATAAAGCGACGACAACCGATCGAACGGCGTCTTCTCGATCCCGACGACGAAGTTGGGCATGCCGCCGATCGTGTTCCCGTCTTTGGTGACAACGAGATGTCGCGGCGTGTACCCCAACCCCGTCTCGATCGCCTCGAGCCACTCGTAGCGATGGAAGACGCTCCCGCGACTCGAGCGCTCGACGATCCCGTTCCACTGCGATTTCCCCACGTCCCGCACCGAATCGACGACGTCCACCTCGAGACTCGACTCCTCGGTCTCCGCGGATCGCCCGTACCGATTCGCGAACTGCGATCCGATTCGATGGAGTCTCGAGCGACTGTTGCCGCCGGTCTGTTGGGCCATTGCCCGAACCCAATACGGGTTTCCTCTTTGGTAGTCCGCCCATTACTCATCGGTTGGAGATCGTAACGACTCCCAACCGATAACACAGCCACGTCGTCGGTCGGTAGGCGCTTGATATCCGTCCGCTCGAGCGCCGACGTTCGGGCCGCCGCCCCGATTCGATGCCGGCAGCCGCCTGAAGCGACGTGCTCGGCTCGATCTCGAGGAACGCGGAGAACTCGAACGACGATGCCGCTTTCCTGCGTAGTAAAGGGAGCCGCGTCTCACTCCAGATTGACCAGCCGGCGTGCGGTGGCGCGCGCTGGGCCGCGGTGAATGGAAATGAACCGCGGCCTGACACTGCGCGAGGTCTTCGCGAACTTCATGAGCGAATGGCTTGGAAGACGCAAAGCGTCTTCCAGTGGATGAGCGAGCGACGCCAGGAGCGAGCGTTAGCGCGGGACCGTCGGTCCCGCGAACCATCCGAACGGACGCGAAGCGTCCGTGAGGAGAAATCGGTTGGGGAGGACGTGGCGATTCCCTGTCGCCACGATAGCAGGGCACTTCTCTCATCGAACTTACTACTGAGAATCCTGCTCAGTAAACTCGGCTACACACCGATCGCACAGCCGTCGTGCAATGCGGTGTGCACTGTGCACTGACTGCCAGTCGGTGCGAACGACGCTCGAGAACTCGTCTCTGCCGAATAGATTACGACGATTCCGACGTGACCCACGCTCGAGTCTCACCGTCGTCATCGATGTCGACCTGCGTCCCGACATCGTCGAACGTGACGCCGCCGTAGGCGACGCTGCTACCGGGGCCCGAGTAGATGCCGTCGGTACCGCAATCCGCCGCTCGAGCGGTGGTGAGCGTTACGTCGACGTTCTCTCGGAATCGGAACGCCTGATCGTCCGACCCTCTCGCAGTTACGTTGCTCATCTTCAGGTCGTCCATGTCGTCGAAGATGATCGCGTTCGTGAACGGGCCGTCGACGACGACGTTCGAGATCGCAGCGCCGTCGAATCCGGCGGCGTACAGCCCCGATCCGGCAGCCAGATCGCGGCCGTCGGTCCTGATCGTCGTGTTACTGATCGTCAGCTCTCGCCGGCCGCTCTCGACGTGCCCCAGCGTGATACCCCTCGCATTGTCGATACACGAGACGCCGTCGATCGTCAGATCCGCGACCGCCTCGTCGGGGTCGGCCCTGATCGCCGTATACTCGCAGCCGGTGATATAGCCGTCCGTGATCGTGATCGACTCGTTGCTGCCGTGGTGGAGGTGAACGCCGTGCTCCGGGCTGTTCACGGGATCGATCTCGAAGTTCGTGAGGGTGCAGTTCCGGGTCGGGGTGTCGTCGTCCTCGACGAGCGTATACTCGCTCCCGTCCCATACGCCGTTCCAGGATGCCCCCGGATACTGCGCGTCGAACTGCACCGGCGCATCCGACCCGCTCTCGCCGCCTCGAGTCGCCCAGTAGCCGTCCACGACGACGTTTTTCGACGAGACGACGTCGATATGATGATTGTAGGTGTGGTCGCCGTAGATGTTCTCCAATCGGACGGTCGCCGCGTGCGCGGGCATGATCCCGGTCGTCTTCGGCGTGTCTATTCGGACGTTGCACACGCCCCAGTTCGACGCGCCGTCGTATCCCGTCGCGTCGAAGCCCCTGTTGGAGAGGAGCGCCTTGCCTTCCTCACCGTCGGGCCGCGTCCCCTCGAAAACCGTCGAACGACCCGCACCCATGACGATCGTATCGTCGCCCACCAGCGGCGTCCGCTCGAGCAGGTATCGACCCGGCGGGAAGTAGACGATCCCGCCGCCGGCCTTGGCCACGGTTTTGAGGAGTTCGTGGACAGCCTCGCCGACCTCGGTTTCTCCGTCGCCCTCGATCCCGTGGGCCTCGACGTTCCACACGGGGGTCTCCGCGGTCCGCGCGTGGACCACGTCTGTCGCCTCGAAGTGGCTCGTCCCCGGAACCGGTTGCTCGGCGCTTCCCCGCCCGCCGAAATAGCACCAGTCCTCGCTCGAGGCGTCCCACCGCCAGGTGATCTCCTGATCGGTCGCGTGGTATAGTTCGTCGTCGTACTCGCCGGTCGACGGACGCTCGGCGATCGGCCCGTGGACGATCGCGTGCTCGTCGACCGCCTCGACCGTGTCGGTGTGGTCCCACTCCTCGCCCTCGTCGAACGTTCCCAGCTCGAGCCGCGGTGTCTCATCGGCCACGCTTATTCGCCCCCGTAGCCCCGTCCGTACGCCGTTCCGTAGCCGGATATCGCGGCCTCGCTGTTGGTACACCCGGCGAACGTAACGCACGCGCCCGACACCGCGAGGAGGACGTCCCGTCGCTGTAGCGCTGAACCATTCATATCGGCTGACTCTCTCGATATCATATAAAAATGGTCATGTAATAGGTGCGTCGGCCGTGCTCGGACTCGTAGCGTGATGCCGGCTCGAGATCGGCTTGACTTGGCGGTTACCGCTCGCGTGTCCCGACCGACTCGCCGGACAGTCTCGAGATTCTGACGCGCTACGTATGGCCTCACGGAATTTTAGGCCGAGCGTCGGCTTGACCCTACGGTTTCGACGCATACAATCCAAGCATCTCCTGCTGGGTGTCAGCATCGGTGTGGCTGTCTTGTGGCGCGGGACGCCTGAACGAACTTTCGTATGTCGTCGCAAGCACTCACCACCGCTTTCGTCTTATTGCAGTCGTCGGAGTCGGCTGCGCGTTCGATCGCGTCTCGTCGGTTCGCATAGTCTCCGTCGGGTCTGATTCGCATACTCAGACACACGACACCCGAAATCCTCGTTTTTTCGGCTCACTAGACGGTCCATTTCGGCCCACAATCGGCGGAACGTATCGTCATCCAGAAAAGAACGCGGTCTCAACCGACCAAACGACTCGAGATATGCACACGAGGGTTCACGTCTCGTGTGCATATTTGAGGAACGGGATTTGTCGACGAGTAACCAAATGCAGTCACATCGAAGCCTGTTTCTCAGAGTTCTATTCAGGTGAAATCTGCATGGATCTCGCAGTCAGTAGAGAGACAGCAGTGTACGGCCTTTTCAGTGAAATAGTCATCTGTGAAATATAATTCAGATGAAGAACCCTCACCTTGATAACCAGTTCGTGAATATTCGGAAAGCAACATAAGAGAAAGAGTTTTTCGCCATCTCCGAATTGTATTTCTCCGCGTAGGAAGTATCCATTAATCCTCCGACGTTGCCATACTGATACCGTGTTCGATAGTGATTGAAATACTGTTGGTGAAAGAATTGAAATGTGTGATTGATGCAGTCATCCCGTTGGCCTGGGCCGTGACATCGTATTCTTTCCCGTCTGCGAGGACACCCCGATAGGTCACGATATCGTTTGACGGTATAGGGAGGATATCGTAGACGGCACCGTTATCTGAGTGATCGCTGACCGTTACTTGAACGTCAACATCCTCGTTAAGTTGATTGGAGAGGACGAGATCAGCTGACGGCCTGTGACTCTTCTGGAAGCTAATCTCATCCCAATTAATTGTAAACACAAACTCGTCATTCGAAGACCTGCTCGGTCGTAGTGTCTGTTCTGTCTCCTTTCCATCAGCCGACACTGAAAGAGTGTACGGTTCTGAGTCTCTGTTGTACGAACCCATTGGGAAGAAACTTCTGATCACCCTCTTGTCTCCCGGTTCCACGGTGATGTTCTCTTCCACCGTCGTCCCCTCGGCATCAGTGACTGAAACATCCACATCTACTGGTTTGTTCAGTTGATTTTGAATCGTGACGACGTAGACGCTCTCTATTTCCTTGAATTGTGTACGGTCTGCATCACTTGGAATATTGTGAGTTGATTGAATAGTTCCGAGACATCCGGAAGCTGTACCAATTGCAACTAGGCTGCCACAAACGAGGAATTTACGCCGTCTCATTGGATATAATAGTATCTAAGATGTCTTAAACATTGACAGCAAAAAAGTCAGTTGTTATAAACGATTATCGGGTAGCATCCAATTTCGGAAAGCCGGGCACACCACGCGACCAGCGCGCTCGTCGTCTCGTCGATTCCGCGCTCGGCGGCCTGGAACTGACTCGAGCTACTCATCACACAGAACGGTGGACCCAACGGAAGACTTCGTCTTCCGAGCCTTTACTCGCTGTGCTCGCAAAAATGTCGGGATTTGAATCCAGAGGTAGACGGTCGCTCGCTCCGCTCGCGCTGCGACTTCCAGGGCTTCAAATCCCTCCTCGACGATAATTTGCGCCGCTCGAGAATTTGCTCGCGGCGCAAAATAGTGGACTCGTCGGGATTTGAACCCGAGGCCTCTTCCTTGCGAAGGAAGCGATCTACCACTGATCTACGAGCCCTCGCACGTTCATACCCTCGGTTTCTATTTGAGGCTTGTGTTTCGGGGACGGAACGGGACACGGCACCACGGTGGTGGTCGGCTGTCAGTGTCGTGAGCCGGGCTCACTGTGGCGGCGTCCCCACTCAGTCCCAGCCGTCGTCGCACTGGACTCGAGCCCGCTCACAAATCGACGACAGCAGCAGTAGACCCGTAATTCCGCTCCTGCCAAACGGTTCGTGCTCGAGCACGCAGTCCCGCGAAGAGTCCGACCGACCGCGCGATCACACGGCGAGCACGCGAGCGCGTCCGGCGACAACCCCGACCAGGAACCCCGCGAAGTGAGCGATCAGCGCCACGCCGGGCGAAGCGGTCGCGAGGGTAACCGCGGTTGCGAGCCCGACGATGACGAGGATCGACACCCACTGCGGGACGTCGACGAACGAGGCCAGCCCGCTCGAGAGCCGATTCGACGCGACGAGATAGCCCAGCAGCGCGAAGACGGCCCCGCTGGCACCGAGGACGCCCGCCGTCGGCGCGATGGGAACGAAGGGCATCGCCGCGAGCAGCCCCGTGAGAACGATCTGGGCCACGCCCGCGATCGCGCCCGTTATCGCGACGAAGACGTGAAAGCGGAGCCGCGTCGTCGCCCGCGCGACCGGCCAGCCGAAGACGATCAGCGAGAGGCTGTTCGAAACGAGGTGGCCCAGCCCGTCGTGGGCGTAGACGCTCGTCACGATCGTCCACGGATCGGTCGAAAGCGGCGGCCTGAGGACGAACAACCCACCCATCACGCCCACGGCGTAGGTGATGCCCTGAATGACGAACACGAGTACAAAGATGACGAGCACCTCGAGGATCGGACTCCCCGATCCCGTCTGCGTGCCGTCGTTCCCGTCGGAATCGGGCTGCAGGTAGGTGTTCGACTGTGATCGTGACCGCGAGCGCCGCGCCATACGAGCGACTGCCACGGCGACCGACAAAAGTCCCGCCGCTTTCCGAGACGACGAGGGGTACAAATAGCGAGTCGGTCTCGAGCAGACTCGCCGCTTCGGGCCGCGCAGCTATCGCTGGCGGACTACTCGAAAGCGACAAAAATGGTATATAACTCGTCCGTAAGTCGGAACCGAAACCGACCTCAGTCTTCGAGGACGATCTCGATCGAGACGTCGTTCGGCACCTGAATGCGCATGAGCTGGCGGAGTGCGCGTTCGTCGGCGTCCAGATCGATCAGGCGCTTGTGGACGCGCATCTCCCAGTGCTCCCACGTCGCGGTGCCCTCGCCGTCGGGCGACTTCCGGGTCGGCACCTCGAGGGTCTTCGTCGGCAGCGGGATCGGACCGCTCAGGTTGACGCCGGTGTTGTTCGCGATCTCGCGGACGTCGTCGCAGATGTTGTCGAGGTCGTCTGGACTCGTGCCCGCGAGTCGAACGCGTGCTTGCTGCATTTATTGCTTCTCGTGAACTTCGAGGACCTTTCCGGCGGCGATGGTCTGACCCATGTCGCGGATGGCGAAGCTCCCGAGTTCGGGGATCTCGCTGGACGGCTCGATGCTGAGGGGCTTTTGCGGTCGGATGGTGACCACGGCAGCGTCACCCGACTGGATGAAGTCGGGGTTCTCCTCGGCGACTTCGCCGCTTGCGGGGTCCATTTTCTTGTCGATGGACTCGATCGTACAGGCGACCTGCGCCGTGTGAGCGTGGAAGACCGGGGTGTAGCCGGCCGTGATCACGCTGGGGTGCTGCATGACGACGATCTGCGCCTGGAACGTCTCGGCGACGCTCGGCGGGTCGTCGGCGGGGCCACAGACGTCACCGCGGCGGATGTCGTCCTTGCCGATGCCGCGGACGTTGAATCCGACGTTGTCACCGGGCTCTGCTTTGGGCACCTCTTCGTGGTGCATCTCGATCGTCTTGACTTCGCCGCCCACGTCGCTGGGCTGGAAGGAGACGTTGTCGCCGGTGTTCAGGAGACCGGTCTCGATACGTCCGACGGGGACGGTACCGATGCCGGAGATGGTGTAGACGTCCTGAATCGGGAGTCGGAGCGGCGCGTCCGTCGGTGGCTCCGGCTCCGGCAGGCTGTTGAGGGCCTCGAGCAGGATCTCGCCGTCGTACCACGGCGTGTTGTCGGAGCGCTCGGCGATGTTGTCGCCCTCGAACGCCGAGATCGGGATGAACGAGGCGTCGTCGGTGTTGAACTGAACCTGCTTGAGCAGTTGCTCGACTTCCTCGACGACGTCGTCGTACGTCGACTCCTCGTAGTCGACGATGTCCATCTTGTTGATGCCGACGATGAGTTCGTCGATACCGAGGGTTCGAGCCAGGAAGACGTGTTCCTGGGTCTGGGGCGCGACACCGTCGTCGGCGGCGACGACGAGGACGGCGTTGTCCGCCTGGGATGCGCCCGTGATCATGTTCTTCACGAAGTCGCGGTGGCCAGGACAGTCGACGATGGTGAAGTCGTACTCGTCGGTCGAGAACTCCTGGTGGGCGATGTCGATGGTGACACCACGCTCTCGCTCTTCGGCGAGGTTGTCCATGACGTAGGCGAACTCGAAGCCGCCCTTGCCCTTCTCTTCTGCTTCTTCGCGGTGCTGTTCGATGACGTGCTCGGGTACGCTCCCCGTTTCGTAGAGGAGTCGTCCCACGAGCGTACTCTTCCCGTGGTCAACGTGACCGATGATGGCCAGGTTCTGGTGTTGGTCGCTCATTGTTGTAGCTCACGCGCTGAGGCGCTTATATCGGTCTCTTTGGCTCGTTGCGGTTAAAACCATTTCGAAAGCGTATTCAGCCGATCCCGCCGCCGTCTTGCGGTTTGGCTAGCATTCACACGCCACGGCACGTTCGGCAGCGGAGGGCGGGGTGGAAGATAGGCCCTGAGAGCGGCGATTCTCGCTCGAGCGAGCGCCGAACTCCTGGCGCGCGATTCCGGTACCCTGCCGAGATGGATCCGTTTGCAGTTGTTACCCTAACCCGTTATTCTCGGCGGCCGCGCTTGGTCTCCGCGTCCGAATCTCCGAACGAGAACCGGGCCGAATACCGAGAGATGACAGAAGAGAGCAGCGAACGAACGACGACTACAGCGGCGGCAGTCGACCGACGTCCGAGAGGACCGCCGTGGCCGTCTCCGGACCGCCGGCACCGCGGCCGCTCGAGTGGAGCGATCCCGCATTACGGGTCTCGATCTGGACGATGTTTCGCGTGCCGGTCACGGCCAGCGCGCCGTTTTCGGGGACGAGTCGCGGACCGACGCGGATACCGTCGCGCGTGGCCTCCCCGATGAGCCGGATCGTGCGGCCGTCCTCGGCTGCGAGGTCGAGTGCACTGCCCGGAATCGATTGAATTCCCTCGACCGTTGCGTCCTCGAGCGCGAAGCCGCCGTCGGCCAGCACGTTCGCGAGGATGACGAACTTGAGGGCGGCGTCGGTGCCGTCGACGTCGAAGGTTGGATCGGCCTCGGCGACGCCCAGGTCCTGAGCCTCGGCGAGAACGTGCTCGTAGTCGAGCCCTTCGGCGGCCATCCGGGTGAGGATGAAGTTCGCGGTGCCGTTGAGGACGCCACGAACCGCGGTGACGGCCTGTGGCGTGCAGTCGTCGATCGTCGAGAGCACCGGAATCGCGCCGCCGACGGTCGCCTCGAACCGAACCGAGCCCGCGTGCTCGGCCTCGAGCGCACGCAACTCTTCGTAACGCTCGGCGACCGGCCCCTTGTTCGCCAGCACGACGTGACGGTCGGCCTCGAGCGCGCGCGTGACGTGCGAGAAACCGGGCTCGGCGTCGCCGAGCGTCGTCGGCGTCGCTTCGACCAGTACGTCGTAGCCCGCGTCGAAGACGGCCTCGGGATCGGCGGTGCCGACGGGTTCGCCGCCGACCTTGCGCTCGAGGGCGTCCTGGACGGCGATGCCGTCCGAATCGACCGCGGCGCTGGTGGAGTCGGCGAGCGCGACGACCTCGTGGCCGTATTCGGCCACGAGATCGGCCACGGAGCGGCCGACGTCACCGGCGCCGAGAATCGCGAGCTCCATCAGGCCTCACCTCCGAGCAGCGGTTCGACGACAGTTAGCTCCTTGTCCGTCCCGATCGCGCGGATGGCTGCGAGCGCCTCCGTGGACCGCCCGGAGTTGACCGCGAGTCGCGCTCGAGCGCTCGCGACGGCTTCGGTCCCGTCGGGCGCGGCCAGCGAGAGGTCTTCCACGACGGCGTTGGCCTCGTCCTCGATTCGCGAGAGCGTGTTCGAGAGGTCGGTTTCCACGAGGTGGCCGATCAGGATGACGTTCATCTCCTCGCCGTAGTGCTCTTCGCCGGCCTGGATGACGTTGACGCCGGTGTCGCGCAGCGCCTCGACGATGCCGTCGAACCGGTCGGGCGGGCACTCGATGTCGACCTCGACGGGAATATGCCCGCGAGGCGTGATGTTGCCGCGTTCGTGGTGGATGCTCAACAGATTGCCGCCGTTGTCGGCGATCGGCGCGAGCGCGCGAAGCAACTCGCCGGGTTCGTCGACGAGTTCGAGCCGGACGGTATAGGCGCGGACGCCGCCGTCGGTCTCGGCGTCGGGGTTGTCGTCGTCGGGTTCGGGTACGTCACCCATCGACGGCACCTCCTGCCTGCGGGCGTCTACTCGTCGTCATAGTATCTGATGTCCGTACGGGGCGCGTAAAAGGATATAGGACTTGCCAAAACTAGCCGTCCCTGTCAACGATGGCCACACGCCCACGACCGCTCGAGCGAGGCTCGTCCCGATGAACCTCAAAGGTGATCTTTCCCCGGGTTCGACGATCCCCAGTCGCCGCGGCCGCCCTCGGTCCGGTCGACGCCCATGATCGATTCGGGCTGGTCGGGGCCGCCGAGGCTGTCGCGCGCGTCGGGCACCCGGATCGTCACCTCGCTAATCTCGGGCCACGTGATGAGTTCGGCCTCGATGTTGCCCGTCGTCACGTCGCTGACCGAACAGCCCTTGCAGCCGCCGCCGAGTTCGATGACGACCTCGCCGGTCTCGGGATCGGCCGCGCGCACCGCGCTGGTTCCGCCGTGCATCTGGATGATCGGCATCTCGCGGGCCAACCACTTCTCGACGCGTTCCCGCAGCGACGGCTCGTCCTCGGAGTCACTCATGCGTCGTGCTAGGAACTCGAACGGTGAATAAGTTCGGTCGCGCCGCCGAAATCCGGCGAATTAATCCTGAACGTTTCCGCAGCGTCGGCGCAGCCACTCGAGTGCGACCCCGCTGCCAATGACCCCGGCGAGGCCGGTGAAGCCGGGGATCGGATCGTCGGTGTCTGCACTCTCGTTCTCGCCGGGTCCGGGTCCGGTACCGGTATCGTTCGTCTCGTTGCCGTCCGTCGTCCAGGTGGCGGGATCTCGCAACGACGGCGGGTCGGCTTGTTCGCCGGCCCCGATCGGAAACGTGTAGAGTGCCCCCTCGAGCGACGTGTTCGGAATCGCCTCGGTGCTGCTCGCGAGGAACGTTTCCCCGGGTTCGATGACGCGGGCCGTCCAGAATCCCGTCGTCCCGGGATCGCGCCACCAGGCAAGTCGTTCGGGGGCGGTGGGATCGGTAACGTCGTGGATCATCACGCCGGCTCGATACCACGACGAGTAGAGCGTTTCGTTGCGAAGCTCGAAGTTGTGCGACGTCGTCCACGTGCCGCCGCGATAGGTCTCGTCGGCCGTCCGCGGCGCGTCGATCGATCCCTGCTGTATCGGATCCTCGGGATCGGTCACGTCGTAGAGATCGATCCCACCGGGCCGATCGGGGTCCTCGCCCCCCGTCGACCACGCTTCCCGGCCGATCGCCAGCAGGTCGCCGGTGTCGTCGACCGCGGCGTAGTGGTCGTTTCCCGGGAGCCCCTTCGTGGCCGCATCGGAGTCGGCGATCCCGCGTTGTTCCTCAAGGGACGTCTGTGCGACGTGAGAAACGTACGCCGGTTCGGTCGGATCGCTGACATCGACCAGGTAGGTTCCGGCGTTCCAGTGGGCGAGATACGCGGTCTCGTCCTGGACGTAGACGTCGTGGAGCTGGCGGGGCGACCAGTCGATGTCGCGCCAGCCAGGCTCGCGCTCGAGCAGCGACCAGTAGCCGAGCTGCGTGATCCCGTCGCCACCGACGTCGTAAATCACGAGCGGACTCTCCCGTTGTGTGTTCACGACGACGAACAGCAGATCGTCCTCGAGATAGCAGTTGTGGATGAAGAAATCGGTTTCGTGTGCGCCGGTCGAGACGGGGTTTTCGGGGTCGCTCACGTCATAGCAGCGAAAACCCATCACGCCGAAGCCGGGGTTTGCCGGGCCCGCGACGACCAATCGATCACCGTCGACGGCCACGTCGAGGATCTCGGTCAGGGTCGCCCCATCGATTTCGATGCCGCGTTTCTCGGCGAGAACCGTCGGTGTCGCGGGATCGCTCACGTCGATGGACGCGAATCCGGTCGTCGCCGCGACGTACGCGGTCTCGCCGTCGTCACCGACGACGGCTTCCGCGGCACCGGTAACGGGAACCCGACCGAGCGGTTCGTACGTCCCCTGAACGGCCCCACCGCTCGAGCCGGTCGCTGCCGCCGGACTCGAAAGGGACAGGGCGAGACCGGCACCGCCGGTCGCTCGGAGGAACGCTCTCCGATTCATAATTACAGCGCAGGCTCGAAGGCATATAGAGATGGTCCCTCGAGGCGGCGACGCCGCTCGCCCGACTGGACGTCGCTCGAAGACTGGGATCCGGGCGGATACTGAACGGCGAGCGACTCAGCCGCGCAGCCGTCGCCGGTCGCCGGTCCCCTCGGTCATGGCGCTGGCGAGCGCCCCTTCGACGACGACGTCGTCGCCGAGTTCGGTGACGCGGATCTCGGGGACGTTCGTCATCACCATCTCCGAGACGCGCTCGCGAATCGGGTCGACGACGAGTTCCTCGTTGTGCAACGCGACCGCACCGCCGACGGAGACGACGATCGGCGCGAACGCGTGGACCACGTTGGTCACGCCGATCGCGTTCCAGTGGGCGAGCTGTTCGATGACGTAATCGGCCAGCTCGTCCTCGCCGGCGAGATCGAAGACGTCCTTCGCCGTGAAATCCGGCCCCTCGAGCGGGAGATCGGTCGAGATCGTCGGGTCGTCGTCGGCGAGTAGTCGGGCGTAGTCGGGGATGGCGTTGCCGGAGCAGTAGGCCTCCCAGTGGCCGTCGTGGCCGCACCCACAGGTCAGCCGACCGCGGGGGTCGACGACGTAGTGGCCGACCTCGCCGGCGTTGCCGTCCCAGCCGCTCGTGATCCTGCCGTCGGAGCAGACGCCGGCACCGATCCCCGAGGAGATGGTGATGTAGACCATGTCGTCCGGGTTGCTGGCGGCGTAAAACCGCTCGCCGATGACGCCCGCGGCGGTGTCGTTGTGGAGGTAGACATCCTCGCTGTCGATCAGCTTCGCGATCGGTCCCGTCAGCGGAATTCGATCGATCGAGTCCGGCAAGTTGGCCGGATCGATCACCGTTCCCTCCGCGAGATCGAACGGGCCGATCGAGCCGATCCCGGCGGCGGCGATCCGTTTGGGATCGACCTCGGCCTCGTCACAGGCGTCGCGAAGCGTTCGGAGGACCCCTTCCGTCACGTCGATTCCCGTCGGCCCGCGCGGCGTCGACCGGCGGCTCGCACCGATCGTCGTCCCGTCGGCCTCGGCGACGACGGCCCGGACGTTGGTCGCACCGAGGTCGACGCCCGCATAGTAGACCATGCTGTCCTAGGGACGACCGCGGCCGTACTTAACTACCCAGATTATACTCGACAACGAGTAGCGATTTCGATACGTTGTGGCGTCGATAGCGAGCGCCGCGGTTGCGTCCATCGACAGCGACGACGGTGTGGCGGCGATGATGGCGATGACGGTATGGCGGCGACGATTGCGACGATGGCGTGGCGACGACGACGATAGCAATTCCCTCGATGATCCGGCAACATATGTATGCCACTTCGTGGCATATGTTGTCGTATGACCACCGACGATACGTTCCCGAAATCAGCGGCCGAATCGGAGCCGACCCCCGCGCTGTCCGAGGCGGAACTCGAGGCCCTCCACGAGGTCGAGTTGGGGCTCGAATGGGCCCAGCGCGCCCAGGGCAGTCTGCTCGAGTTCCACCACGCGACGGGACACGGCATGGACCACCTCTCCCGGGCCGAGGAGTTGCTCAGGGCGGCCGGCCGCGACGACCTCGCGGCGGCGATTCGGGCTGACCTCCTTCCCCACGGCGTCGTCGACGAGGACCGGTGGTCATACGACGTCCTCGAGAACTTTCAGGAGAGCCTGCTGGCCGAGACGCGGTCGCTCGAGCGGCGGGTTCGGCGGGAGTTGGCCGACGGGGAGCGCCACGTCCGCGAGCGTCGACAGGAGCGAGCGTGGAAGCGACGCGCTGACGAGCCGTGAGGAGACCGAAGAAAGCGGCGCGGTGGGTCGGCGGTGAGTCCGCGGCGTGGGTCGCTACTCCATCACGTCGAGATCGCGGAAGTAGGTGACCGGACAGGGAGCCTGCAGGATGATCTCCTGGGAGACGGAACCGAGAACGGCCTTTTCGGCGGGCGAACGTCGCCGACCGCCGACGACCATTCGATCCGCATCGACGTCGATCGCCATGTCGACGACCTTGGTACTGACCTCGCCGAGCGCACCTTTGATTTCGTAGTCGACGCCGGCCTCCTCGAAGCGCTCGGCGAGTTCGGGAACCGGTGCGCGCCGGGCGGCGACTTCATCGGGATCGATGTCGTCGACGCGGGCCTCGAGGCCGAGATCGTCGTGGACGTCCTCGTACTCGTCTTCCGTGAAGGCGTGGCCGATGACGACCGTTGCACCGAGGGGTTCGGCGATCTCGAGAACCGTTTCGGCGAGCTCCGGCGCGCGAACTGTGTCCATCGGTCCGACTGCGAGAAGTACTGTATCGATTGCCATACCGGCACACTGTTCGGGCCATCCGCTTAAGTATTCTCGTCGTTGCAGTATTCGAGGAACGACGCGTGATACGGACTGCTGTCAGTCATTTCCGATGCGACCGCGATACGACCCGCGGTCGCA
This sequence comes from Natrinema sp. DC36, assembly GCF_020405225.1. NCBI lineage: Archaea > Methanobacteriati > Methanobacteriota > Halobacteria > Halobacteriales > Natrialbaceae > Natrinema > Natrinema sp. DC36. The sequence goes on along the minus strand of NZ_CP084472.1, from coordinate 2,575,446 downwards.
ACGGTAAATCGTTACAGCAGACCGTATGAGTGGCGGGGAACCGCCGCTCTCTGCCGACGCGCCGTCGCTCGACGGCTGACCGGCGCAATCGATCAGTCCTCGAACTCCTCGCTCCGGACGAAGGTGACGGGGCACGGCGCCGAGAGCAGTACTTCCTGGGCCGTCGAGCCGAAGACGGCCTTCCCCGTCGGCGATCGACGGCGTCCGCCGACGACGACCCGGTCGGCACCGGTACTCGCGGCCAGATCGACGATCGACGGCCCGTGTTCCCCGACCGCGCCGCGGATCTCGTAGTCGACGTCGTGTTCGTCCAGGACGGCCTGCAGATCGTGGATCGTCGAGTGGCGCGACGCGACCGCGTCGGGGTCGATCTCGTCGACGTTCCGGTCGAAGTCGAGGCGGTCGAGCACCTGGTCGTACTCGTCGCTGGTGAACACGTGTGCGAGGACGACTGTCGCCCCGGCGGGTTTCGCGACCTCGAGGACCGCTTTGGCCAGTTGATCACTGCGGTCCGCGTCACCGGGTCCGACTGCGAGTAACACTGTATCTAGCATGGATGACGGATTGATCGCACACCACCGTAAATCCGCGGGTCGACGAACGCGGGCGTGAGTCGCGGAACACGCACGCAGGTCGCGAAACGCGAGCGCGAGTCGCGGAATGCGACCGCGCGTCACGAAACACGGGCCGTCGTCGGCGAGCACAACCCGTTCCGGACGGTTTTTCCACGCCGTCGTTGACTACGGACGCATGGACGGACCCGATCTCACGGGGCGAACGGTCCTCGTCACGGGCAGCGCGAAAGGCGTCGGGCGCGAACTGCTGTTGGCGACGGCCGAGCGCGGGGCGGCGACGGCGGTCCACTACCACACCAGCGCCGAGGCGGCCCGCGACGTGGCCGAGAGGGCCCGCGACCGCGGCGCAAGCGCGGCGATGACGGTTCAGGGCGACGTCACCGATCCCGAGAGCGTCGACGGCCTCTTCGCGGCCGTCGAAGCCGAACTCGGGAGCGTCGACGTGCTTGTCAACAACGTCGGCGACTTCGCGCCCGCCCACTGGTCCGACCTCGAGTTCGAAACCTGGAACCGCGTCCTCGAGACGAACCTCAACGGGACATACCTCTGTTCGAAGCGAGCGCTACCCGAGATGCGGGAGACCGAGTACGGCCGGATCGTGAACATCGGCTACGCCTCGAGCGAGCAGGGGCTCGTCAGTCCCGAGAACTTTCCCTACTTCGTGGCCAAGAAGGGCGTATTGATGTTCACGCGTATGCTCGCGGCCGACACGCAGGACGACGGGATCACGGTCAACGCCATCTCGCCGTACGTCGTCGAGAACTCCGACGAGTTTCCCGAGGAACTGCCCCGCGACCGGCCCGCGAGCTTCGAGGACCTGATCGCGCCGCTGTACTTCTATCTCGACCCCGACAGCGGCTACGTCAGCGGGGAGAACCTCGAGGTCGACGGCGGTTGGTTGCCCGAGACGGTGTGACCGGTCGCAGTCGAACGGCGTTCAATCGATCGTTCTGATAATATTCCGGAGGGTCGCGGGACCGTTCCTCACGAGCGCTCGCGGAAATCGTCTCCGAGGCGATCTGAGCGCCGCTCGAAGGACGGCGCTCCCGTTCTCCGTGATCCCCGCCCCGTGCCCGACGAGGACGCGTTCCGGCTCGAGGTCGTTCAATCGGCGCGGCGGCCTGAGCCGACGCAACAGCTGCAAGCCGAGTCGTTCCTCACCGACCAGGAACGAATCGATCGTCCCCAGCGAATCGGGAACGACGAGGGTTCCGCTGGGCTCGTGAAAGAGGATCACCTCGTCCCAGACGGAAAACGGTCGGTTGGGAATCGCGCGAATACTCGAGTCCGGGAACGAGCCGCTGTACCGCTCGAGCGGCGCGTCGATGCGCTGTTCGACGCGTCCCATCCAGTCGGGAACGGAGACGGGGACGTCGTAGCGGTCTGCGAACACGTCGGCGTCACGGGAGTGCCAGCACGAGAGGACGGCGACGCCGGCGACCGCACCGAAATTCCTCAGCACGCGATCGATATCGGGAGCGTCTAACGGATCGAGAAGCCAGACCCCGTCGTCCGTTCGAATCGCGTGGCTCACGCGCTGGCCGCCTTCTTCGGGGTGAGCCATCCAACTTATCCCATCGGACCGGTCGTTGCATATCTGCGCGCCCGCCGATTCGCCGCGATCGAACATTGCTATCGGTTCCTCTCGAGGCCGCTTTCATAGTTCTCCCGCCGACGGCCCACTGCTCGAGATACTCGAACCGAGATCGCGGCCGCTCGCGGAGCGCATCGAACAGTATACCTCGACCGCGGTCGTCTCTGTGCCCATGTCATCGACGGGAACGGTCCGGGCGATCCACGTCGCGCCGGAGCAGGGAGCACCGACGGAACGGGTCGACCGCGTCCGAGCCGTCGCCGGGTGCGGCCTCGAGGGCGATCGCTACTACAGCGCCGACGGCACGTTCGCCGACCGCGAGGGAAGCGATGTCACGCTCATCGAGGCCGAGGCGCTGTCCGCGGTCGAGCGCGACTACGAGATCGACCTCGAGTCCGGCGTCCATCGCCGGAATCTGACGACCGAGGGGATCGCTCTGAATCATCTGGTCGACGTCCGGTTCCGGATCGGCGAGGTCATTTGTAAGGGAGTCGAACTCTGCGAGCCGTGTTCGTTCCTCGAGTCCCACCTCGCGAAGAACGGGATCCGGGAGGCGCTGGTTCACCGCGGCGGGCTCCGAGCACGGGTCCTCGAGAGTGGAACCGTGACGACCGGCGATCGCGTCGAGCGGATCTAGCGCTTCCCCTCCGGAATACCCTACATATGTTCCGATGATGCCCAATCAACGAAAACAAAACCTACATTTTCGCGGAGTACAAGTGAGAACTGATGAACGAGTCTGGGATCCAGTCGCTGATGGATCAGGAAACGCTCGATCGGCGCGTTCGGGCCGGAGAAACCCCGGAATCAGCGCGTTCATCGGAACGGATCTCGAGACGTGGCTTCGCGATCGCGGCCTCGAGACGGTCGTCCTCGTGGGACTCACGACGGACCACTGCGTCTCCACGACGACGCGGATGGCGGAGAACCTCGGTTTCGCCCCGATCGTCGTCAGCGACGCCACCGCGACGTTCGAGCGGGCGTTCGACGGCGAGACCTTCGACGCGGAGACGGTCCACCGCACGGCCCTGGCTCACCTCGAGGGGGAGTTCGCCGACGTGGCGACGACCGCTGAGCTTCTCGGCGGAGACTGAGTCGCGTCGCTTCCGACCGGTTCGAGTCAAAAGCCGTATCGAGTCGCGACAGTCCGCAGTACAGTTATGTGTCGCCTTCTCTCACGACTACCTATGCGAGTCGCAGTCGCCGGCACGTTCGGGCCGCTCCACGATGGGCATCGAACTCTGTTCGAGCACGCGCTCCGGTTCGGCGAGAACGGTGTCGTCGTCGCGCTGACCAGCGACGAGTTGGCCGTCGAGACGCGTCACGAGCCCCGCCCGATCCCGTCGCTCGAGGAACGAATGCAGACCGTGACCGACGCGATCCGCGAACTCGACGAGTGGGATCGCGACGTCGAAATCCGAACGCTCGAGACCGAAGACGGAATTGCGACCGACGAGCCGTCGATCGACGCGCTGGTGGTCTCCCCTGAGACGGCCCCCGAACTCGAGGGGATCAACGACCGGCGGCGCGAGCAGGGGTTCGAACCGCTGTCGGGGATCGTCGCACCGTACGTCTACGCCGACGACGGAGAACGGATCTCGTCGACCCGGATCGTCGCGGGGGAGATCGACGAGCACGGGCGCGTCCTCGAGTAGGTGTAACGACGGCCACAGAAGCCGCTAGACGAACGCCAGCGGCACCATGACCAGAACGCCGACGACGATACCGCCCGCTAACTCCGGCTTGCCGCCCCGGGGCAGCCGTTCGCCGATCTCGAGCGCCTCGGGGACGAACTCGGTGAGCACGAGATAGATCATCGCGCCCGCGGCGAAGCCGAAGCCGTAGGGCAGGAATTCGCGGGCGTAGCGGACGAAGCCGAACGCGAGGACGGCCCCGATCGGCTGGGGCAGACTCGAGAAGACGGCCCACCAGACCAGCTTCCAGTTCGCGACGTCCATCGAGCGCAGCGGGATCGAGATCGCGGTCCCCTCGGGAACGTTGTGAATCGAGATGGCGATCGTCATGAAGATCGCCAGCACCGGGATGGTAAAGCCGAGGAACTGGGTCCCGCCCTCGAGGCCGAGATCGGCGAAGGAGACGCCGATGGCCACCCCCTCCGGGAAGCTGTGGACGGTCAGGATGCCGAGGATGAGGACGAGCTTCTTGAAATCGGCCTCCTCGTACTGCTGGGGGTCGATCTCGGTGTCCATCAGCACGTCGTGGGCGACGACGACGAGCGCGACGCCGGCCACCATGCCGATTCCGATCTCGAGGGGCGTCCCTTCGGCCAGTCCTTCATCGACGAGGCCGAACAGCGACGCCGAGACCATGATCCCCGACGAGAGTCCCCAGAGAATTACGTTTCGTCGGTCACTGATCCCCTCGAAGAAGAAAAACGGCAGCGCGCCGAGGCCGGTCGCCAGCGCTGTTATCAGCCCGGCGACGAACACTAACACGAGGTTCTCGAGCAGCGCCATCTTCCGGAGTGTCGGACCGGGTGTATAAATCGGCGGCGAAAGCGGCGGTTCGCGGCCGGTTTCGCCCGGCGGAGATCGCCGCGGGGCGAGCGACAGCGGCCGGTCGCGCTACGGCAGCAGCGAGCCGAGGTCGAGATTCATCTGCTGTTTCGCGAACCGGGCGAGCAGCGGCACGTCATCGAGTTCGATCAGGTTCGCGATGGCGCGGACATTCCCCTTGTTCGCCTGGGCCAGCGTGTCGTCGTCGAGCCGCTGGAGATCCCGCATGAGCGTGTCGTAGCGCTCGTTCGATGCGAGATAGAGGAGCTGGGTCATCAGCAGCCGGCTCTTCGCGTTGGGGGCGACGTCGCGGTGCCAGAGGGTGTCGTAGACCTCGAGGGTCTCGGCGGTCGGCTCGACGCCGTCGTGTTTGAGGACGCTATCGGCGGTGGCGGCAGCCGCGCGACCGGACAGCATGCACTTGTTGATTCCCTCGCCCCAGAGCGGGTCGAGGCTCGGCACGGTGTCGCCGATGGCCATGAACCGATCGGTGTGGAGTTCCCCCGGCGCCTGAATGTGGGCCGAGCCGCGGTGTTGTTTGCCCTCGATCGGTTCGGCGTCCCGGAACCGGGGGTCCGTCTCGAGCCAGTGAGAGAGGTAGTCGTCGATGGTAAAATCGTCGCGACTGTACTGGTCGTGGCTGCCGTTCTGGATGTAACAGAGGCCGACCTTGGCGGTGTCCTCCCCCGTGTGGAAGATCCAGGAGTAGCCACCGGGTGCGATCTCGTGGTCGAGTCGCAACATCATGGCGTCGCGCAGGTCCGCGAAGCCGGGGCGATCGATGTCGATCCCCTCGAACTCGTACTCGATGCCGATGGCGTGGTTTTCCCGCTTGAGATCGACGACGCCGAGTTTCTTCGCGAGGGGCGCGCTCGGCCCCGTCGCGTCGATCGTAATATCGCCGTAGACCTCCTCGTCGCCGTTGTAGGTGACGCCGATGATCTCGCCGTTTTCCGTGATCGGCGCAGTGACGCGAGCGTCGAATCGATACTCGGCGCCGCGGTCGCGGCTGTCTTTCACCAGATAGCGTTTGAAATCCGCGAACTCGAGGACCGCGCCGGTCTGGTCGCGGACGTAGTGCTCGGTCGGCGACTCGAGGACGACGCTGTCGGTGTACTGCATGACCACGTCGTCGGGGATGCCGAAGGACGCCATCATGGAGTGGAAGGTTCCCGCAGTGGACTTGTTGCTCTGTCGCGGGAACTCCTCTTCGGCCTCGGTCTCGAGGACGACGACGTCGTACCCCCTGGCGGCGAGGTCGCGGGCACACTGTGCACCGGCGGGACCGGCACCGGCGATGACTACGTCGTAGCGGTCGTTCATGTAATCCAGACTGTAGCGGACCTTAATTAGTTTGTCCAGTTACGACGGCTAGTACGGAGTCGAGTCCCTTGAGCGCTAACCCGGCAGAGACAGCCGGACGGGAGAATCCAACGGAACGAATTTAGGTGTTCATCGTGTCGTCGCGCCCATGGTTACCACGGAACCCGGTGAGTTTCCGGACGGGATTCCAAACGAGCTAGATCTCCCGTTCGGGGAGCGACCGCTTCACGAGTACGTTTCCCGCTACGCGGCGGAGCGGCCGGACGGCGTCGCGATCGACTACTACGGCGCACGGCTCACCTACGGGGAGCTCGGCGACGCGATCGACCGCTTCGCGACCGAGCTAGCCGAGCGCGGGTACGGCCGCGGGGACACCCTCCTCTTGCTTCTCCAGAACTGCCCGCAGTACGTGATCGCCTATTACGCGGCCCAGAAATTGGGGATGCGGGTCAGTCCCTGCAGCCCGATGGCGAAGGAACACCGCGTGAGCTATCAACTGTCCGACGGGGGCGCGCGAATCGTCGTCGCGGGGGACACCCACGCGCCGCTGCTCGAGGCCGTCCGCGAGGAAACGCCGCTCGAGGAGATCGTTTACACGCGCTTCGAAACCTATCTGCCCGACGAGCCGGTGCCCGCGATTCACGAGGACATGGCGGACGCGATCGAAACGCCGCGACAGCCCGAATCCGATGACGTTCGGTACCTCGAGTCGATCCTCGAGGAAACGCCCGCCGAGCCGCCGGCCGTCGAGGTCGCGATGGACGATATATGCCTCTTGCAGTACACTTCGGGAACGACCGGTCTGCCCAAGGGCTGCATGCACAGCTACGCGAACGTCCTGTTCGCCGCGGCCACGTCCTCGGCGCTGACCGGGCGGGACGAGCACACGCGCCACCTCGCGGTGATGCCCGTCTTCCACGTGGCCGGGAAGCTCAACGCCGTCGACTCCCCGATGATTCAGGGCGGGACGACCGTCCTCCTGACCCGATACGAGCCAGAGGCCTACGTCGACGCGCTGGCGGCCCACGAGCCGACCAACGGCTGGATCACCACGCCGATGGTCCGGGAGCTGCTGCCGTTGCTGGAGTCCGAGGAGCGGGCGATCGACTCGCTCGAGTCGATGCCGGTGACGAGCTTCGGGCAGGCGCTGACCGAGGCCCTCTGCGAGCGGTGGGCCGACGCGACCGACTCGACGATGTACGAAGCGGCTTACGGCCTGACCGAGACCCACACGCGGGACACGTTCACGCAGGGTCTCGGCGTGATCGAGGAGGGATTCGTCGGCAAGCCGGTCTACGAGACCGATATCGTGATCCGAGACTGGGAGAGCCACGAGGAGGTCCCCCGGGGCGAAACCGGCGAGATCACCGTGAAGTCGCCGTCGCTCTTCGAGGGCTATCTCGGCAAACCCGAGGAGACCGAGGCGGCGTTTCACGATGGCTACGTCCTGACCGGCGACATCGGCCGAATGACCGACGACGGGACGCTCTACTTCCTCGGGCGACGAACGTACATGATCAAGTCCAGCGGCTACTCGATCGCGCCCGCCGAAGTCGAGACGGTCCTGAAGACGCACCCTGCCGTCGCTAACGCCGCTGTCGCCGGCCGCGACCACGGGACCAAAGGGTCGGAGGTCGTCGCGGCCGTCACGACCGCCGACGGCTCGTTCGCCAGAGACGAGTTTCTCGAGTGGGCCGAGAACCGACTGGCCGCGTACAAGCGGCCCCGCGACGTCGTCGTGCTCGAGCAGTTGCCCGTTACGGATATGGGGAAGCTCGATCGGGAGCGACTCGAGGGCGTGATCACCGATCGGGCGTAGCGGCCGCGTGCTGTGGCGCGCGCTGGGGCCGCGGCGAACGAATTGTGAGCCGCGGGCTGACGCCGTGCGAGGGATGAGTGAGCGCCGTAAGGCGCGAACGTTAGCGCGGGACCGGAGGTCCCGCGAACCATGCGAACGGGCGCTGCGCGCCCGTGAGCAGAAATCGGCTGGGGAGGGCGTGGCGATTCCGTGTTGCCACGATAGCAGGTCGCTTTGTCTTACTCAGTCACTAGCAGAGCCAATTCCATTCATTGCCTGTAGTAAACGGGACGTTCAGTACGCGTCGTCGGGCGAACGGCTGACGGCCACGCCAATATATGGGCGACGAAACGGCTACCGACGGCCGCGAACTGTCCGCCAACTGTTGCGTCGAATCCCTTCAGTGACAGTCAGTGAACAACATATCCTTTATGCGACGGCTGCCTACCACGACGCATGAGCGATGGAGCGACAGCGGGGGACGCCGCGGCGGCGTTCGCCAGTCGGGCAGAGGCGGCCCACGGCGAGTCGATCCGTCACCTCGTCGCGTTCGGGGCCGCCGTCCGGGGCGACGACCGCGGCGTCCACACCGAGACCGAGATCCTGCTGGTCCTCGAGGAAGACGACGAAGCGATCGAGCGGGAACTCGAGGCGCTCGCCGAAAGCGTCGGACTCGAGCACGGCGTCGTCTTCTCGGTGCACGTCTTGCCGGCCGATCGGTTCGAAGCGAAGGCGGATCACCCGTTTATCCGGACGGCGCTCGAAGAAGGGACCGCGTATGTGTAGACTGCGGCGCTCGAAGGCGCTCGAGAGAGCGTCGAACCGGTCGGTGAGCGCCGACGGGACGGTGAGTGCCGATCGGAGGACTGCGTAATCATGCGGGTGACGCTGCTGGGAACCGGCGACACGACCGGAACGCCGACCGTCGGCTGCGACTGCGACACCTGTACGGCCGCACGCGAACGCGGCGTCGAGCGAACGCGATTCTCTGTTCACGTCGAAAACGAGCGCACGGGAGAGTCGCTGCTGATCGATTTCAGCCCCGACTTTCGTTACCAGTTCCTCCGCGACGATGTCCCGCTGCCCGACGCCGCCGTCATCACGCACATTCACTTCGACCACCTCGACGGGCTGGGCAACGTCTTTCGCGTCCTGGACTCGCTCGAGGTCTACGCGGCCGACGAGACCGACCCCGAGACGGGCAAGAGCGTCGCCGAAACGGTCCGAGACGACTATCACTATCTCGACACCGTCACCGTCGTTCCGACGACGCCGCTCGAGACGGTCCGGATCTGCGGACTCGACGTGACGCTGGTCCCGGTCGAACATCCGCCGCTGGTCTGTTACGGACTCACCGTCGAGGATCCGGAGACGGGCAGAAAACTATCGATAACGGGCGATACGAGCTACGATATCCCCGATGAATCCCGCGCGGTACTGGCCGATGCGGATCTCCTGCTGGCCGACGGAATCGTCCCTGCGAGCCTCTGTAAACATCACCCCCTCGGCGGCCGCCACGAGGACAGCGAGGGCACCCCTCGGACGTTCGGCACGAAACACATGACTCGAGAGGGGGCGATCGCGATGGCCGAGCGGCTGAACGCCGACCGGACGCGACTGGTCCACCTCGCGCACTTCTACCCCGCCGAGGAGGCGTTCGAGGAGCCGCTCGCGATCGACAGCGAGCAGTACGTCCTCTAACGGTTTCGGGCGGGAGGGGCCGTCGTCAACTGAATTCGCCGATTCCGGACTGTTGTCGCCGCTTACCGCCCGGATCGGCCTCCCACGCGGTTCGGCGGTCGCGTTCAGCATCGAGATCTATGTCCGGAGCCCCGGCCGCGTCGTAGCCCGAACACGACGGCCCGCACTCCGCAGCGGCATCGACCACCCGTCCCTTCCACTCGCAGTAGGGAAGCACTGCCCCGCTCGACTCGTCGGGGCGGCAGGCCGAACAGGCCGGAAAGTCGTACGTTCGCCACCCCTTGCCGTACGCGCGTTCGGCGATCTTTCGTCGCGCTCGCGCCTTCGCCGCGGGAGAGACGACCTCGATCTCCGTTCGGCCGGGATGGGACTCGAGCGGTTCGATTCCCGGCTCTGCGACGGGCAGCGACGCGGGGTCGCGAATCACCTCGATCTCGAGTTCGGCGTCCGGGTCGGACTCGTCGCGGTGGACCCGCCAGACGCCGATTTCCTCGGGAATTCGGTGCAGATGCGCGCGCGTCACGTAGCTCTCGGTCGCGAGGATCGCTTCGTCGACCAGCGCGAGGCTCACGTCCGTTCGCAGTTGGGCCTCGAGATCCCCCGGCCGACCGAGGTCGGGCTTGTTTTCGATGCCGACGATGCGACCGTACCAGTCGGGATAGCGGGCGACCTGTCGAACGTGGTCGCGACTGCTGGCCGCGCTGGCGGCGTGATCGCGTTCGAAGAAGCCGATCTCGAGCGCGCGCTCGAGGGCGCTGCGGGCGCGCTCTGGATGGCAGTCGAAGGCGTCTTTCCAGTAGCGCGCGTGACCAGTGCCGATAGCCGACTCGATGGCGGCGTCGGGGATCGACTCGCTCGTGATCGCGACGCGATCCTCGAATTCGGGACCGGGCTCGACGCAGAGCACGTCGAGGATCCGCCCGCCGGGATCGGCGACGCTGCCGCCGAGCTGGCGGGCGACGATCCCCTCCCGGCGCGACTCGAGATGGGCGCACAACTCGAGTTCGAACGCGAACTCTGACACGGTAGTAGGGAGGGCAGCGGTCGAGAAAAGTCGTCGGGTTCGACGGCTCGAAGCCGACCGTGTGCGTGGCAATCTCTCGGTTGTATCGTCGCCGAAACCGAAGGGATAGCTCGCAACCTTTATCAGTCGCACAGCGGAATCACTACCCAAGATTACTCATCGTCTTATGGTAGGAAATCGACAACCGGAGGTGAACATCGGGCTCGTCGGTCACGTAGATCACGGCAAGACGACGCTGGTGCAAGCGCTGAGCGGTTCGTGGACGGACCAGCACTCCGAGGAGATGAAACGCGGTATCTCCATCAGACTCGGCTACGCCGACGCGACCTTCCGCTACTGCGAGGGAGCGGACGAACCCGACTGTTACACCGTAGAAGAGGAGTGTCCGGACGGCTCGGAAAGCGAGCCGCTTCGGACCGTCTCGTTCGTCGACGCCCCGGGTCACGAGACCTTGATGGCAACGATGCTCTCGGGCGCGTCGCTGATGGACGGCGCGGTGCTGGTCGTCAGCGCTAACGAACCCGTCCCCCAGCCCCAGACCGAAGAGCACCTGATGGCGCTGGACATCATCGGCATCGACAACATCGTTATCGCCCAAAACAAGGTCGACCTCGTCGACGCCGAGACCGCTCGCAACAACTACGAGCAGATCAAAGAGTTCGTCGAGGGAACGGTCGCGGAGGACGCCCCCATCGTCCCCGTCTCCGCGGGACAGGAGGTCAATCTCGACCTGCTGATTCAGGCGATCGAGGAAGAGATCCCCACCCCCGACCGAGATCCAGACGCCGACGCCCGGATGCACGTTGCCCGGAGCTTCGACATAAACAAACCCGGGACGACGGCGAACGATCTCGCCGGCGGCGTCCTCGGCGGCAGTCTGGTCCGGGGCGAACTCGAGGTCGGCGACGAGATCGAGATCCGACCCGGCCGCGAAGTCGAGGAGGGCGGCCAGAGCGAGTACGTCCCGATCGAAACGAGCATCCGCTCGCTGCAGGCCGGCGGCGAGACCGTCGACACCGTCACGCCGGGCGGCCTGCTCGGCGTCGGAACCAAGCTCGACCCCTCGCTGACGAAAGGCGACGCGCTGGCGGGCCGGATGGCCGGCCCGCCGGGAACGCTCCCGCCGACGTGGAACGAGTTCACGATGGACGTCGACCTGCTCGATCGGGTCGTCGGCGCGGAGAGCGGCGAGACGGTCGACGAGATCAGCACCGGCGAACCGCTGATGATGACCGTCGGCACGGCGACGACCGTCGGGGCCGTCACCAGCGCCCGAAGCGGCGAGTGCGAGGTCAATCTCAAGCGACCCGTCGCCGCCGATCCGGGGACGAAAATCGCGATCAACCGCCGCATCGGCGCGCGCTGGCGGCTGATCGGGCTGGGAACGCTCACGGACTGAGGCGATGAGCACGCGGACGCGGGTCGCCCTCGACACGAGCGCGCTCATGATGCCAGTCGAACTCGACGTGCGGCTGTTCGAGGAACTCGAACGATTGCTCGATTCATTCGAGCCGACGATTCCACAGGCCGTCGTGGAGGAATTACGGCGGCTGTCCGAGAAGGGCGGCCAGGAGGGGACGGCCGCGACCGTCGGCCACGATCTGGCGACCGAGCGCTGTCTCGTCGTCGACACGGAGGCATCGTACGCCGACGACGCGCTGGTCGAACTCGCCCGCGAGGGCAACGTCGAGTACGTCGTCACGAACGATCGCCCGCTACGCGACCGGGTGCTCGAGGCGAGCAGACCGGTAATTGCATTACGCGGGAGAAACAAGTTAGCGATCACTCAACCATAGATGTACAAACGGGTCAGGCTGAAGGACACGGTAGAAGTACCGCCGGAAGAACTCGGCGACGTTTCGCCGAATCGAGTCAAACGACTGCTCCAGGACAAACTCGAGGGGCGCATGGACGAGGAGGTGGGGAGTATCGTCTCCGTCACCAACGTCCACGATATCGGAGAGGGGACGGTGTTGCCGAATCGGCCGGGCGTCTACTACGAGGCCGAGTTCGACGCGGTGACGTTCGATCCGCAGATGCAGGAAGTCGTCGACGGCACCGTCGTTGAAGTCGTCGAGTTCGGTGCCTTCGTCGGCATCGGTCCCGTCGACGGCCTGCTGCACGTCTCCCAGATCAGTGACGAGTATCTCGCCTTCGACGGCGAGAACCAGCGACTCGCCTCGAACGAGTCCGCCCGCTCGCTCGGCGTCGACGACGCCGTCCGAACTCGCATCGTCACCAAGAGCATCGACGAGCGCAACCCGCGCGACTCGAAGATCGGGCTCACCGCGAAACAGCCGGGGCTGGGCAAACACGGCTGGCTCGAGGAAGAACGCGAGAAACGCGAAGCGGCCGCAGGTGAATAACCATGGCATCCGACCGCCTCGTCTGTCGCGAGTGTCACCGGGTCAACGAACCGGACAACGAAACCTGTGACGCCTGCAACTCCTCGTCGCTGACCGAGGACTGGGCGGGCTACGTCATCATCGCCCATCCCGAGGAAAGCGAGATCGCGACGGAGATGCAGATCACCGAATCGGGCGCGTACGCCCTGAAGGTTCGCTGACGCGTGACTCGCGACGACGACAACGACGACGCGTCCGCCGCCGACGAGCAGCTACTGGTTTTACCCGACGAGCTCCGCCACGAACTCAAGGAGCCGATGGGGCCGATCGAGACCGACGCGGATCGACTCCTTGAAGCCGTCGACGGCCCCCTGATCGCCGTCGGCGACGTCGTCACCTACCACCTCCTGCAGGCGGGCCACCGCCCCGACGTCGCGCTCGTCGACGGCCGGACGAAACGCAGCGCCGTCGACGAGGAGATACGGGAGGCGGTCACGTCCGGCGCGAGCATCGAAGTTCGGAATCCGCCGGCAGAACTCTCCGCGCCCGTCATCCGAGCGCTTCGACGCGCGCTCGCAACGGATGATCCGACGACGATTCTGGTCGACGGCGAGGAGGATCTCGTCGCTCTGCCGGCGATCGTCGCCGCGCCCGAGGGCGCGAGCGTCGTCTACGGCCAGCCCGACGAGGGGATGGTCCACGTGAAAGTCACCGACGACCACCGAACGGAGATGCGCGACCTGCTCGAGCGATTCGAGGGCGACACCGAGCGCTTCTGGGAACTCCTCGAATCCAATACTGGCGCGTAACGACAGTCTCACACCGACGAGGCGACGGGCCGGGTTTTGATGCCATCGACGCAAACGAAGTATCGCTTCGAATACCGTCTCAGCCTGAGCTGTTCCCCGCCAGACAATCGTTTTCTCGAGTTCCGAGCCCCTCGTCGGGGTTCCGTATCGTATCGACCTCGAGGTCGTCGAGCGAGAGTTTGGTGATGAACTGGCGGTCGGTATGGATCGTGCCGTCCTCGATCGTGATGCTCGACGCCGAGATTCGCATCTGGTCCTGGGGGCCTTCGGTGTCGTATTCGGTAACCTGGTCCTCGTCGAACGAGAGATCGCCCTCGAGGCGAGTGAACTTCTGGCTGAGGCCCTGGAACTCGACGTCGTCGGATTTTATTGACACCCTGACCGTCTCACCGGTGACGGGCATCTCGGCGTCTTTGAACAGGTGCAGTCCCTCGATCGTCCCGTCGTCGATCTGGGCGACGTTGACGGAGTACTGTCCGCACGTTTCGGTGCTCCCCATCGTCGACCGTTGTTCGAACCCTTCTCCGTGGAGTTCGTCGAACGTAATCGCGAACGTTCCGACGCCGGCGGTTGGGACGGCAGCGCCAACACCGGCCGTTATCATGCCGGTCAAGACACAGACCAGCACGACGTTCGTGACGAGAAAGCTGACGAGAAACCGTTTGCGATCGATTGGCACGAGTGTCCCGTATTCCATCGAATGCGTAGTTATAAATTTGCACGTGTATCCGAGGTCCTATAAAACGGACCAGACGCGTTCGCTCGTCTCCGGAACGAGTATCGCCGTTAGAACGGTAACCCGTCCGTGATCGATGCGTGAATCGCCTCGAGAACGAATCGTGATTCGATCAGAAGTCGGCGAGACGCAGCGGCGGCAGGACGGTACCGACCACGTCGTGTTTCGACCGGGAGTTCCGGTCGGCTATCGGATCGATCGGTCGCCGATTCCGTCGGTCGCTAGCCGATAGCGGAATCGGTCCCGATAGTGATAGCATCTGTCGTTCCCTCTGCGATACCTCCGATTATGCCCGTCGTCCCATCCACGGTCTCGTCGACTACGTCGGTGGTCCCGTCTACGGTTTCATCGACCACGTCCGTGGTCCCGTTCACGGTATCGTCAACCACGTTGGTAGTCTCGTCTACGGTCTCGTCAACCGCGTCCGTCGTGTTGTCTACGGGTTCGTCGAGCGCCGTGTCATTCACGGTCTCGTCGACTGCATCCGTCGTACTGTTCGTGGTATCGTCGACCGCATCCGTCGTGGTATCTACGGTCCCGTCGACTGCATCGGTCGTGTTCTTCGTGGTGTCGTCAACCGCGTCCGTCGTATTATTCGTGGTATCGTTGACTGCATCCGTCGTATTGTCCACGGTATCATCGACCGCTTCCGTCGTCTCATTCGTGGAATTGTCGACCGGATCCGTCATATCGTCTTCTGTGTCGTCGACCGGATCCAGCACGACATCGTTCCCGGTATCGCCGTCCGAACTCGTGGTGTTATCCCCGGCATCGTCGTCCGAACCCGTGGTGTTATTCCCGGTATCGTCGTCCGGATCCGTCGTATTGTCTTCGGTGTCGTCGGTTTCGTTTGCCGCGGGGTCCGTTTCGTCGATCCCGTAGTCTTCTATCCCGAACAGATTTTTGATGGTCTTGATCGCATCGATCGAATCGGGGAGCTGCTTCAGGAGATCCAGTACCGCCTCCGGTGAGAGAACGACGGTCATCGAGTCAGCCTCACCCTGCTCGAACTCGACGTCAGTCCACGGGCCGATAAGCGTGGTGTCCTGGAACCCGACATCGTTGAGCCGGAGTTCGATACTCTCCTTGTCGTGATCCGATCCGCTAAAACAGATCGTGCTCGCGGCGATCAATCCGGACTCGATTCCGAACGTCTCTTGCCCGTCGGACGGGCCGGTACTGGTCGCGGAAACGTCCCCCGATTTCGTCCGGAGATTCGTCGCCTCCTGCTTATAGGCGTTCATCGAGATATTTTCGAGCGTCGGCGACGGGAGACACGCCAGGGAGTCGAGGGGGTCTCCGTCCGCCAGCTGTGCGGCTTCGTTCGACGACGAACTCGAACCCGGTGCGCCGGAGTAGGCCACGGCCGGAGGGCTCGCAATGACCACGACGACGAGGAACGCGGCCACGAAGGTACTGCGGTCGATCATTGGTACTGACTGTCGTACCTATCGCAATGTCATCATCTGTAATAGACATTGACTGACGTATCCCGGGCTCTTTATAAGGGTCCGTCGCCGGAACCACGGCTGCCCCGGCGATCGCGCGCCGACGAAGTGAACACCGTCGAGACCTCGTACCTGCCACCCCTGATCGCCGTCGGCGATGTCGTCAGCTACCGTCTCCTTGAGGCGGGCCATCGACCCGACATCGCCCTCGTTGATGGCCGGATCAAACGTAGCGCGGCCGACGAGGGGATCCGCGAGGCGGTCACTGAGGGTTCAAGTATCGAAGTGCGGAACCCGCCGGCCGAACTCGCCGCGCCGGCCGTACGGACGCTCCGGCGTGCGTTCACCGTCAACGAGCCGACGACGATACTGGTCGATGGCGAGGGAGATCTGGTCGCGCTGCCGGCCATCGTCGCCGCCTCCTCGGGAGAGAGCGTCGTCTACGGGCGGTCCGACGAAGGGATGATCCACGTGAAAGTCACCGACGACCACCGAACGGAGATGCGCGACCTGCTCGAGCGATTCGAGGGCAACACCGAGCGGTTCTGGGAGATTCTCGAAGGCGGATCGTAACGCTCGAGCGGATCACGACCGTTTCGTTCGGTCGCGATGCGAGCTGACGCTGCTAGCGCGCACCGTTTCACAAGGATATTATCACTGAAACGTGTTTTTCCAGATATGAATAGGTCCCTCCTCGCGGGACTCGGATTCGGAGCGGCGACGGGTGCTGTGGTGTACGTCGCGTTCGGGACGAACTGGTTCCTGATCGTCCCCGTGGTCGCGCTGTACGCCGGCTGGGGGTACTTCGCCGTGCGATACCGGCGACTGCTCTGGAGCGAGTTTCCCGCGTTCGATCGGTCGGCGGACCGACTCGGCTACGCGATCGGCCTGCTCGGTCTCTGTCTCGGATCCGTGGCGTTCGGTCAGCGGTACACGTCGGGCGACGGCAGCCTCGAGTTTCTCGTCGTCTATCTCGGCGTCATCGGCTTTCTCCACGCCTCGAGCGCCGCGGCCGCGGACGCCGATCCCGCGTGAGCGACGCGGGAGCGGATCGGCCGGCACCGTCAGAAAGACCGGTCCGGGCATTATCTACCGTGGCTGGAGCCAAACAATAAACTGTGGGACGAGTGACCAGTATTGCCGTCGCCGAGGCCGACCTCACTCGACGACCGTGTGCTCGAGCGTGCCGATCCCCTCGATCTCGAGCGCCACCGTATCGCCGTCCTCGAGCCATTGCCCCAGTTCCAGCCCGCAGCCCTCGCCGACGGTGCCGCTGCCGATGACGTCGCCGGGGTGGAGCGTCTCGGACTGGGAGATGTGTTCGACGATCTCCGCGAAGGAGTGGTACATCTCGTCGACGGTGCCCGCCGACCAGACCTCGCCGTCGATTCGGGCGGTCATCGGCGCCTCGAGCACGTCGATATCCTCGCGCGGGACGAAATAGGGGCCGAGACCGTTCGCGAAGTCCTTGCCCTTCGCGGGACCCAACCGGCCCTCCATCTCCCGGCCCTGGATGTCGCGGGCGCTGAAATCGTTGAAGACGGTGTAGCCGGCGATGTGCTCCTCGGCTTCGTCGGCCGGGATGTCCCGGGCCCGTTTCCCGATCACGGCCGCGATCTCGAGTTCGTAGTCCATGATCGACGAGTAATCGGGCCAGTCGATCGTCTCGCCCGGCGCGACGACGCTGTCGGCGTTGCCCTTGTAGTAGACCGGCAGGTCGTACCAGACGTCTGCGATCTCGCCGTCCATGCTGTTCTGCACGTGCTCTTCGATCGCCATGCAGTCGCGCAGCGAGTTCGGCCGGGGAAGCGGCGCGAGCAGGTCGTACTCGCCGGGTTCGTACCGGATCTTCGCACCGCCAGGACCGCGCTCGGCGTCGGCCTCGGTCGCGTACTCGAGGGCCTCGCGGGCGTCTTCGATCGCCCGGTCGCCGCGCTCGAGAAAGGCGATCATCTCCGGCGGAACGTGTGCCCGCGCGAGGTCGGCCGGCGCGGGTTCACCTTCGGCCTCGAGGGCGGCGCCGTAGGCGGCGGTGAGATCGACGAGCGTCGCTTCGCCGGCGGGCGCACCGTCGGATCCGGTGGACTCGTCGACGGCACCGATCCGTTCGACGGGGCCGACCGGCGTATCGACTTCGACGGTCGCGAGTTTCATGCGGTCTCACCTCCCGTCTCGTCCCCGAGAAGTGCGACCGGTCGCACCCACCCCGCGCTTCCGCCCTCGATTTTGATGGGGAACGCGACGATCGGCACGTCCGTCCTGCGGGGCAGTTCGTCGAGGTTGGCCATCTTCTCGATCTGGCAGTATTCGACCTCGCGACCGGCGAAGTGGGCCGGCCACAGTTCGTCCCCGTCGCCCGATTCGACGTAGCGCTCGCCCATCGCCGCGAACGGCTTGTCGAAGCCGTAGGCGTCGGTGCCGATCACCGTGATTCCCTGCTCGACGAGGAACTTCGTTCCCTCGGCGCTCATTCCGGGGAACTCGGTCAGGTACTCGGGCCGGCCCCACAGCTCGTCGGCCCCGGTCTGGAGCAGGACGATCTCGCCCGGCGAGAGGTCGTGATCCAGTTCGTCGAGGGCGTCCTCGAGATCCCTCACCGAAATCTCCTCGCCAGGGTCCATCCACCGGAAATCGAGGACGACCGCGTTCCCGCGACACCACTCGAGGGGAATCTCCTCGATCGTCTTCGCCGGCTCGCCGTCGACCTCGGGGCCGTAGTGCCACGGCGCATCCATGTGGGTGCCCGCGTGGGGGATCACCTCGAGATCTTCCCAAGCCAGCCCCATCCCGTCGGGGAAGTCCTCGGCCTCGACATCGTACCCTTGGTCTCGGAGGGTTTCGGCGAGTCGTTTCGCGCCGGCTTCGTGGTCGAAGGCATCGATTTTCGGCGGGGTTGGTTCGCTCGCGACGCCGTCCTCGAGGCCGATGCTCAGGTCGATCAGCGTGGTCTCGTCGGCTGTTACCAAGTCGCGCATAGTCGCCACGATTCGGTGAGCCCAGTTAACAGTGACTCCGATTCGCTGGGTTCTAGACCGGCCAGTTCCGGTGGCCGCGGCCAATACTGTCGCGAGACACATGAAAAACGAGAATCATTATGTGTCTGGTAGTGCGGTTTCGGACATGGAGACGGGATCCGAGTCGTGGGTCGCTCTTTTGACCGTGGGGATGTCGCTCAACGTCGTCGGTCTGCTCCTCTTGGATACGATGGCATGGTACGTCCAGTACGCCGCGTTGGGGCTGTCGGTCGTCCTCGTAGGTATCGCTGTGTATCAATTGACATCGGCCGAATCACGGGCGGAGTGATCGAATTGTCGAGAAGGAGGTGGCCAACGGCCACCCCTACGAGCGGCCGCTATCGACACCCCGTCGGCACCGGGATCCCATCGACTCGTCTCGAGTAACTATTTACTCTCCGCCGGAAACGTGACGACCATGTACGATTTCGTCGTCGTCGGCGTCGGTCCGCCGGGCGCGCGCTTCGCCCGCCGTGCCGCCGAAGAAGGCTACGACGTGCTCGCCCTCGAGAAAGGAGAAATCGGCGACCCGCTCGCCTGTTCGGGCCACGTCAGTACCGACATCTGGGAGTTCACCGGCGACGGCGCTCGCGAGGAGCTGTTCCAGAACGAGATCTACGGCGCGCGATTCCACGTCGGCGGGCCCGGCAGCGACGACTACCCGTTCTACAAGGGGGACGTCGCCTCGAACGTCATCGACCGCGTCGGACTCGACCGCCACCTCGCGGCGCTCGCTCGAGAGGCGGGCGCGGACGTCCGCGAGGAACACACCGTCACCGGGGTTACCGAACACCAGGACCGCGTCGAAATCGTCGCTAGTGGCCCCGACGGCACCGTCGAGTTCGAGGCGAAGATGCTCGCCGGCTGCGACGGTCCGCGCTCGAGAGTTCGGGACGAACTCGAGCTTCCACAGCCCGAGGAGTTCCTCCACGGCGTGCTCGCCTTCTCCGAGGAAGAAGACCACGAGGACTTCGTCGACGTCCACCTCACGCCGCCGACGTTCTTCGCGTGGCGGATCCCCCGCGGCGAGGCCGGCGTCGAGTACGGCCTCGCGGCCCCGCCGGGCGTGCAGGTGACCAAGCACTTCGAGGAGCTGATCGACGGCTACGAGATCGACGTCTCCCACCGCTGTTCGGGGGCGATCCCGGTCGGGTCGCCCGACCGGGTGACGACCCGCCGAGGCTTCCTCATCGGCGACGCGGCCGCCCAGACCAAGCCCTTCACCGGCGGGGGAATTCTCTATAGCATGACCAGCGCCGACCACGCGGCTCGCGAGATCGATCCCGATCGGCCGACCACGCTCGCGGCTTACGAACGCGCCTGGCGCGACGACCTCGAGCGCGAACAGGAACTCGGGCGCTGGATTCGGCGGGCCTACTCGCTGCCCGAGCCCGTCCAGCGGATCGGCCTCGGAGCGCTCTCGGGCGAGATCGGCGTGCACATGGACCGACCGACGTCGCTGGTCTCGCCGACGCATCTGAAGGCGGTCCTCTCGCGGTTCCGCGGATAACTCAGTCGAGGCACGACAACTCGAGGTCCTGCAGACGATCCGCTCGCAGCTCCTGCGGAGAGTGAGCCGATTCGAGTGCGATCCTCCCCGCATCGCTCGGCGGCGTTGACCGTCTCGAGTGCCGGAGCCGACAGACCGAAGGTGTCCGTAGCGCAACGAGCGATAGATGACGGGACGGCAGTTGCGGTCGTCCGGGGTCGAGTTCGTCGCGGGGCTCCTCGATCGCTACGGGGTGATCGACGCCGAGCGCTTTCGCTCGACGATGGCGCTCGCGTGGCCCCGGATCGTCACCGGCTTCGCGATCATGTCCAAGCAGACGGCCGACCTCGCGATGGTCGGGATCGCGGTCGGGACCGCTGGAACCGCGGGATTAGCGTTCGCGCTCGGCTACTGGCAGATCGTGACGCTACTGGGACTCGGCGTCGCGGGCGGCACCGTGACGCTCGTCTCGCAGAACTACGGCGGCGAGGAGACCGCCCGCGCATCGCTGGCCGTCAATCAGAGCGTCGTCCTGGCGATCGCGCTCTCGGTCCCGATCGCGGGGGCCTTTCTCGCTGTCCCCGAGCGACTGATCGCCCTGCTCGGAGCCGGCCCAGACGCGCTCCGTCACGGCAGCGTCTATCTGGTCTTCGTCGCGCCCGCGGTGGTCTTTGAGTTGCTGAACCTCATCGCCAGTCGGACCTACACGGGCGTCGGCGACACGTTCACGGAGATGATGGCCCGCGCCGGCGGCGCGGTTCTCAACGTCGTCTTCAGCGGCGTGCTCATCTTCGGGTACGGACTGGGCGCTGCCGGTGCGGCGATCGGAACGACGCTCGCGAGCGGGTTCGTGACGCTCGTACTCGCGTGGGGGATGCTCGGCCGGTCGTACGGCCGTCTCGGCATGCAGCCCAGCCCCGTTCCGATCACGCGGTCGGGGCCGTGGTTCGAGCCGACGCTGTTCCGGCAGCTGATCGAAATCGCCACGCCGGAGATCGGTCGACGACTCGCACAGGGAATCGTCGTCTTCCCGTTGCTGTGGATCGCCGCCTCGTTCGGGCCGGTCGTCGTGACGGCCCTCGAGGTCGGACGGCGCGTTCGGGACCTGATCAACAGCGTCAACTGGGGGCTATCGCTGGCCTCGAGTTCGCTCGTCGGACAGCACCTCGGTGCCGGCGACGAGGACGAGGCGGGGGCCTACGGCGCGGGGATTATCAGGCTCTCGGCGCTGTGCTACGCCGGAATCGCGGCGCTGGTTCTGCTCCTCGCACGACCGATCGCGACGGTGTTCGTGACGGCCCCCGACGAGGTCGCGCAGGCCGCCGTCTTCGTCGCCGTCGGTGCCGTCAGCTCGATCGGGTTCGGCATCGACGGGGCCGCCGCGGGGGCGCTGCTGGGTGCCGGCGACACCCGCTGGCCGTTCGTCGCCTCGCTGCTCGGTCGGTACGCCTTCGCTCTCCCGGCGGCCGCGCTAGGACTCGTTACGCCGCTGGGCGTCGACGGTCTCTACCTCGCGCTCTTCCTCGAGACGACGGTTCCGGGCGGGATCAACTACTGGTTGTTCCGAAGCGGCCGGTGGAAAGCCGTGAGCCGACGGTACCGTCCGTCCTCGGATCCCGGCTGAAACTGGCCCACGTCTCGTTCGGGCTTCAGCGCTGCGTGGAGGGCGTCGATTCTGTGAGACGCGGCCACAGCCAACGCGTTTCGCCGGCTTCGTTTTCCGACGCGTCGTCCAGTTCCGACGAACACACCGAGAGCTATCACCCTCGAGCGCTATCGGCTAGCCATGGCTGAACGAGGCGACGAGCCGACGGCTGCGGGAGACGGCGACGATAGCGAGAGGGGGAACATCGGGGTCGGCATCGCAATCGGCATGGGAGTCGGCGTCGCGATCGGCGTCGCAACCGATAACCTGGCGCTGTGGCTCCCCATCGGCGTCGCGATCGGCGTCGGCATCGGTGCGGGACTAAATTGACGATCGTCGCTCATCCTTCGTTCGAGAACCGAACGATCTCCTCCTCCTCGGCGTTGCTCCCTCGCTCCTCGGCGACGACGTACTGGACCTCGACGACCAGCGGTTCGTCGCTGTGCGGTTCGATCTCCTCGTAGAGTCGGTCGGCGAGCCCCGGCATCGTGCCAGGGTCCCGTCCGGTGACCGTGACGACGACCCGTTCGACCGACTGAATCGGGTAGTCGCCGTCGAGTTCGACCGCGACGTCTTCGGTCTCGAGCCCGTCGTATCGGGGCTCCGCGAGCACCGCATCGACCTCGTCCTCGGCCGCCGACTGGAGTTCGGTCGTATGGAAATCCAGCAGGGTGACGCCGGCCAGCGGTGCGGCGAGTACCAGCAGTCCGACGCCGAAGATCGCCGCGTACGTGTAGGTCGGGGTTCGGGTTGGCGACACCTCGAACAGTCCCTGCGGGCGATAGCCGGCGACCCACAGCGTCGCCAGCGCGGCGAGGTTGATCGACAGGAGGTTCACGATCACGAGGACGGCGGCACCGATCGCCGCGCCGGACATCCCCCAAGCGACCGTGATCCCGACCGCGGCCGACGGCGGAATGAGCGCCGCGGCGATCATGACGCCGACGATGGCCTCCGAGAACCCCCGCGTGAGACTCAAGATTCCGGCGATTCCCGCACCCAGCGCGACCGCCAGCGAGAACAGGTTCGGCGCGACCCGCTCCTCGAGTTCGGTGGCGGCGACGATATCGACGCCCGCCGGCTCGAGGCCGGCCAGCCGGGCGAGCGTGGCGAGTCCGATCGAGGCGACGACGACGATCGTGACGCCGACGAGCTGGTAGGTGAAGCCGGTCGACTTGAGTCGACCGTCGCCGGTAACGATGCCGACGTTGGCGGCGAGCGCGGGACCGAGCAGCGGCGCGATGACCATCGCCCCGATCACGACCGCCGGTGAATCGGCCAGCAGCCCGGCGGTGGCGACGACGGCGCTGATGAGCAACATGACGGCATAGATCGGAAACGGGGGCGTGAGTTCGTCGGCCTTCGTGCGTAACACCTGTCTCGAGGTACGCGATCCCATCTGGCCGCCGCGGCTGTACCGGTCCCGGAGCGTCGCGAACTGCTCCGAGATGACCGTCTCGGCGTCGATGACGACGACGCTGGCCTCGTCGCCGATACCGGCTCGCTTCAGCCGATCGAGAATCGGTTCGACGGCCTGCGTCGGGACCGGAAACCGGACCACTGCGGTGTACCCCCGACCGCTGGTCTCGTCGCTGACGACGTAGTTGACTCCTTCGTCCTCGAGGATCTCGAGCACGGCCCGTCGCTTCCCCTCCGGCACCGTGATTTCCAGATACCGCATATTGGGGTCACACGCGACCGCCCGATAGTCCCACGGGCGGCAGTGGACGGGTGCCCGTCAGTCGTCGGTGCCGAGGATCCCGCAGGCGACCGCTTCGGGCTCGACGAGTTCCTCGCCCTCGACCGCGTCGGGATGCAACAGGAGGATCGTATCGTCGGGCATCTCGTCCTCGACGCGAACGCGGCAGTCGAGTACCGTCTCGAGCTCGTCGACGTCGTCGATGTCGAACTCTCGCTCACAGAGCAGTTCGGCGTTGGCCCGTGAGAGAACGAAGACGAGCGCCCCCGGCTCGAGGTGTTCGCTCTCGGCGGCCTCGAGCAAGGTCGCGAGCGAGTCGGAACTGACGGCCTCGAGCGACCGGATCGTCACCCGTTCGGTGTCCGAGCCGGGCGCTTGCTGTGACTGCGTTCGGATGCGGGCGGTCAGTTCCTCGAAGTCGGTTTCAGAGTCGAGGCGTGCTGGCATACTCGCGTTCGGTGACCGCGAGTCTTGACGGTGTGGCCGGCCAGTTCCGGGACTCGATAGATCAGTGATAGCAAAGAAATACGCTCGAAAATGAATCGAACAATTCGGTAACTACGTCTGCTTACCTTATGGCATGACGCCTTCCCAAGGTTCATGTAGATGGAGTGAAGTTATTTAACTGTTGGAATCATGGATTGGGCCTTTCGAATTCGCAAAGACGTTGATCCAAAGATACAGCTTTTGATACTGGTTTTAGCAATTGCGGTTATCGCATCATTGCAGTATTTCAATATACTCTGATTTGGAACCGCTTCTCTGTGGCGACTGGTCTCGGTTTGCACTGACCGAAGTGTGTCTTCCCCGTACTTACCACGATTTCACGCTCAATTCCGAATAAATAACCCGTACTACCAACTACTGCAAAGGCGAGCGTCCTACCTCTACTGGAAACGAGGAATCGCCACGCCCTCCCCAGCCGATTTCTACTCACGGGCCGAAGCCCCGCTCGTATGGTTCGCGGGACCGTCGGTCCCGCGCTAACGTTCGCTCGCAGGCTCACTTACTCATCCCTCGCGCAGCATCGTCGGCCCCCCTTCGCTATCGCTCGAGCAGCCGACAGCGCGCGCCACCGCACGGCAGTTTACCGGTCTGGAGTACTAGCGGAAAGATTGGACTGAACGGTTTCGCCTCGAGTCACGTCTCCTCAGATCGATATCATCGAATTAGACAGTCAATCGAGCCACAACAGCGGTTTTTACGCCGCGGTGGTGTACGAAGCCCGATGTCGACGATAGCCGACCTTCGACTGCCGGCGGCGGAAACGGCGTTGGCGACCGCCTTCGAGCGCGCGCCGGCGGCCACGTTCGAACTCGAGTCCTCGGTGTCGAAGACGCGCCCGTCGCTGTGGGTCGCCGGCGTCGATCGCGAGACGGCCGACGACGCGTTTGTGGCCGACCCCTCGGTCGAGGCCGCCGAACTCCTCGTCGAGACGGACTCGCGGT
Organism: Natrinema sp. DC36; assembly: GCF_020405225.1. Classification (NCBI taxonomy): domain Archaea; kingdom Methanobacteriati; phylum Methanobacteriota; class Halobacteria; order Halobacteriales; family Natrialbaceae; genus Natrinema; species Natrinema sp. DC36. Next base: position 2,550,282 of record NZ_CP084472.1, on the reverse strand, counting down.
TGCTGTACGACGTGACCTTCGCGGAGGAGACGGGGACCGAGATCCTCTGGAACGACCTGCTTATCGACGGCGGCTCGCTGCTCGAGGCGCGGGCGACCGACGGCTGGTGGCAAGTGACGGTGCGATACCGCGACCGCGATCGGCTCTGTGAGGCCTACGATCGGCTGGTCGATCGCGGGATCAACGCCGACCTCCGGCGCGTAACCGACGTGACCGACGCCGACGGCCGCGAGACGCGGTTGACGCCCGAACAGCAGGAAGCTCTCGAGGCCGCACTCGAGTACGGCTACTTCGAGATTCCCCGCGGGGTGTCGATGGAGGAGTTGGCCGAGGAGCTCGGAATCTCCCATCAGGCGCTCTCCGAGCGGTTCCGTCGGGCTTACGAGACGCTGGTTGACGCCGAACTCCAGCCCGCAAGTGAGGAGTCACAGCTCGAGTGATCGCCAGTCGACCGTCGATCGGCCGCGACGGACTGCGATCGCGAGGCGGCGGCCGAATGGGAACGCGGCACAATCGTTATTTGGGTGGCTTGCGTTCGGCACCACATGACTAACCTGCTTTCCGACGAGGAGATCGAGACGCAACTCCCCGACGACTGGAATCGCGAGGGCGACGAGATCGTCCGCGTGTACGAGTTCGACGACTACCTTCGCGGCGTCAACTTCGCCCAGATGGTCGGCGAGATCGCCGAAGCGCAGTTCCACCACCCCGAGATCATCATCCGCTACGCCGGCGTCGAGATCCGGCTGACCTCCCACGAGGAAGGCGGTATCACCGAGGACGACATCGAGATGGCGGAACTGATCGAGTCCGAACGCGGCGACTGAAATCGCAGTACCCACGCGATGGACGCCCGCTACGTCTTCCGCATTCGTTTCCGCCTCGAGCCCGCCGGGGAAGACGTCTCCCTCGAGCCGAGCAGCGCCGAGACGACGGTCACGCTCTTTCGCGGGGCCCCGGAGCCGGGTGCCGAGGGCTGGCTGTTTTTCCGCAATACACTGTGGCGCGGCGAGGTATCCGACGAGGACTACGCTCGCCGGCTCGCCGCGGAATGGCTCGGCGTTCCCGAGCGGACCGTCGAATCGGTCGACTTCCGCGAACTCCAGGCCGACGAAGAATACCTCGAGGCGCTGAAATCGGAGACTGCGGCGGATCTCGAGGCGTTCAAGGCCGATAACGTCTCCGAGGTGTTGTCGAAGTATCTGGGCTCGAGCGTTCGAGTGACGGATGCGTCGTGACCGCGCCGTGAGCTGACCGCGTTCCGTCCGGCGCTCGAGAGTCGAGGGTCCCGGGTACTCGTTCCTCCAGTACTCGTTACCCCATCGCGGACTCGTTACCCTACGTCGTCGTGAGTCAGTAGCCGTCGCGTTCGCTCGCCCTCGGGTGGATCGTACGTGACGACCTCGAGGAGGTTACCGTCCGGATCGAGGAAATAGAATCCCTCGAACTCCCCCCAGTCGTACGGTCCTTGCTTCGGGAACTGTCCCTCGAGGTCGTCCAGCAGGGCCTCGTAGGGTTCGCGGTCGGTCGCGAACGCGAGGTGGGCCTTGTCGAGCGGGTGATCGAGCCCGCGCTCGTCCCAGTTCTCGGCGCGGCCGGTTTCAGCCAGCGTCACGACCGTCTCGCCGGCCCGAAACATCGCGTGTGCGCCCTGGAAGTCCTCGGGGGGTCTGACCAGCTCGAGTTCGAGGACATCCCGGTAGAACTCGTAACAGGGCTCGAGCGCGTCGACGTCGACGTTGATGTGATCGACAGCGTTCATGCCAGTGAGTACCACAAGAGGGGACAAGAGGCTAGCCGTGGCAGCAGCGTCGGACCGGCCTCGAGCGAGTCTCGACTGCAGCGGTCCGCGCCGTCCGTCTGCGAGTGAGCCCACCGCGAGCGGGCGGTGATCACCCCCCGTCGGCTCGCGACGCCGATGGCGTCTGCCGCCACTCCGGCTCCTCCCGCGGCGGCGCGAGGATCCCGAGACCGAACGCGTCCTCGCGACTTCGGTTCTCCGCGCCGTGGCGTTCGTCGCTCGCGAATCGGTACGCGTCGCCGGCCGTGAGCGCGTACTCCTCGCCCTCGACCAGCGCGGTGAGTTCCCCCTCGAGGACGAACCCGATCTGTTCGTTGTCGTGTGTGTGGACCGGTAGCGTCGCCCCGGCTTCGATCCGCCAGTAGACCATGCCCGCTCGTTCCCCGGCGGGGAGCGCTGCGAGGTGGACGCCGTCGGCGACCTCCTCGAACGCTGCCCGGTCCGTCGATCGTTTCTCCATGTGAGCAGGCAACACTCCCCACGCCGTCACTGATAAACGTATCGTGAAAACGCTTTAAGCACCTCAGCGGTGTCGATTGTCCTATGTTGGCACACCAATCCGTCCGGCTGTTTCACCTCCCGTTCTCGTTCATGCTGCCCCAGCGGGTGGCGGCCGAACGCGGCTACTTCCGCGATGCGGGGCTCGCGGTCGAACTGGTCGAGCGAGATAGACGCGACGTCGAAATCAAGTATATCCCCGCAGAGGAGACGCTAACGGGCGACTACGACGTGGACCTCTACCCCATCTGCAAGTGGGAGAGCATCCGTCGGACGTGGGAGATGGACGACGGCCGCATCGTCGCGAACGGCACCTTTGCGAACCTTCCGTACACCGTCGTTACGCGACCGGATTCCGCGATCGAGACCCCGGCCGACCTCGCGGGGGTCTCGGTCGGCGTCAACCTGCGGACCGGCCAGGAGTACACCGCGCGAAAGGCCCTCGAGGAACACGTCCCACCCGACGAGATCGACCTCGTCGGCTGCGGAATGCCGACCGATCGGCTGCGGGCCCTTCGCGAGGGACGCGTCGACGCCGTGACGCTCATCGACCCCCACAGCACCCTCGCCGATCACCTCGGCTTCCGGCGACTCCTCGAGTACGACAACCACATGGGGATCGTCGGCAGCGCCGAGATCGACCGCGACCTGCTCGAGGCGTTCCTGCGAGCCTACGGCCGCGCGGTCGACGACATCAACGCCGATCCCGACGCCTTCCGCGGGACGTATCTGGAGTTGCTCGAGGCCGACGCGGCGGTCGCGCCCGACCTGTTCGACGAGGTCGATATCGACGCCGTCCGCGAAGAGATCGCCGTGCCCGAGTACGAGGTTCCCGAGCCCGCCGACCGTTCGGAACTCGACGACCACCTCGAGTGGATGCAGACCCGCGGCTTGATCGGCGAGGACGCGACGATAGACGACATCGTCGCGCCGTTATGATCGGTTCCGAAACTCCCCAGAAACACCCACATTCACAACCGACCTATGACCGACATCGACATCAGTTCCCAACAGGCCGCGATCGACGAGTTCCAGGGCGACCCCGGTGACCGCCCCGTCTTGCGGGCACGATTCGAACACAACGGCAGCCCGCGGTACATGCTCTATACGATCAAACGGTTCGGCTACGACCACGACCACGGCTTTCACCTCGACCTGCAACTCGTCTCCGACGAACTCGAGGCGGGCCGCGAGACCGTCGAGGCGAAACTGCAGGACGGCGACGCCGACCTGATCGACATCGACTACATCTCGACGGCCCGCGAGCGCGCCGACGGCGCGCCGATCGTCGCCTTCCACCCCTACGGCCAGACCGTCGGCGGCCTGGTCGTCCCCGACGACTCACCGATCGACGGGCTCGCGGACCTCTCGGGCCACCGGATCGGCGTCGTCAGACGCCTCGACAAGAACTGGATCCTCGTCCGGGCGGCCTGCCGGGAGTTCCACGGCTTCGACCCCGACGAGACGGCCACGCCGATCGAAGCCGGCTCGAAGGTCGAGCTCACCCGGCTCCTGGAGGACGGCGAGGTCGACGCGATCCTCCAGTTCTGGCAGATTATCCCTGAGATCGTCGAGACCGGCCCCTACCGCGAGGTACTGCCGATGTCGCGGCTGGTAGACCGCCTCGCGGACGCCGGTACCGATACCGACACCGATGGTGATGGCGATGACGATCGGCCGATTCCGGTCTCGACGTTCCTGACGAGCGAAGGGTATCTGGCCGACCACACCGATGCTGTCCGCGGGTTTCAGGGCGCGTTTCAGGACGCCGTCGAGCGACTGCAACGCGACGACGACCTCTGGGACGAGATCGGCGCGCGACTCATGTACGAGGACGATCCCGCGGTCATCCGAGCCGTCCGCGATCGGTGGCGGGAGATGGTCGTTTCCGACTGGGACGAGTCGACGGTCGAGGGGATGGAGCGGCTGTTCGACGACCTGCGCGCGGTCGCCGGCGCGGACGCGCTCGGCGTCGACGAACTCCCGGACGGACTGTTCCGGCCGAGCCTCGAGGTGGACGCATGACCGCGACGGACAGCGAGCCCATTTCGTTCCAGCTCAACTGGGAACCCAACGGTTTCCAGTCGCCGTACTTCCTCGCCCGCGAAGCGGGGTTCTACGAGTCCGAGGGCCTCGAGATCGAGTTCGTCGAGGGACACGGCTCGCCGTTCGCGGTCGAACGCGCCGCTCGCGGCGATAGCGATATCGCGCTCGCCGGCGCGAGCGCCGTGTTGGCGAAACAGAGCGAAGGCTTCGAGCCGCTCGCGGTCGCGGCGGTGACCCAGAAGACGCCGGCGGCCGTCTACACGCTGCGGGACGTCTTCGGTGAGGAGCTCTCCGAACCCGAACAACTCGCGGGCCGAACGGTTGCGCCGTCCGCCACGAAGACGCGGATTCTCACCGCTCAGTTGCTCGCGAACGCGGGCATCCGCGACGAGGTCGACCTCCTCGAGGTCGATCCGCACACGCACCACCGCGTCCAGCACAAGGTGATCGACGGGGCGGTCGACGCGGCGGTCGGCGTGGTCACGAACGGAATCGAGATCGGTCGGGAGCACGATCGGACGGCCGACGAACTCCCGATCGGCGACTACCTGGACATCTACGGGATGACGCTCGTCACCGGCCCCGAGTTCGCGGACGAGAATCCGGAAACGATTCGGTCGTTCCTGCGGGCGACCGCGCGCGGCTGGGCCGCCGCGACGCGCGACCCCGAGCGCGCGATCGACGCCCTCGTCGACCGGAACGCCACGCTTGAGCGCAACCGGGAGATCGAACGGCGCAAGTTCGAAACCGCCGCGAATCGGCTGCAGTTCACGCCGTACGTGACAGAATACGGCTGGGGTGCGCAGGACTCGGCCCGGTGGCGGCGACTCGGGGAGACGCTCTCGGAGACGGCGCTGCTCGAGGGAGCGATCGATCCGGACGCGGTGTGGACCGACGAGTTCCGGCCAGACGACGAGCCGATCGTCGCCGAGTACGCCGATCGGGTTCGGCCGACGGCGGAGTGATCGCGCTGGCGATAGTCGTCTCGAGCCGTCGCGTTCCCCGCCATCGGCCCTTTTGCGACGGTCGACAGGCATTTACTGGAGAACCCCGTACGTCTGTGTCCGAATGGCCCTCGAGCAATCCGAGTACGACTTCTGGCTGCTGGACCTCGACGGGACCCTCGTCGACGTCGAGTGGTCCTACACCCGCGAGGTGTTCGACCGGGTCGGCGACCGGCTGGGGCGGGAGTTCACCGACCGGGAGGCCGACATCCTCTGGAGCGGTCTGACCGGCTCCCGGGACCGCCAGCTCGAGGAGTGGGGGGTCGATCCGCAGGCGTTCTGGGAGGTCTTCCACGACGAGGAGGATCCGCTGGTGCGGGCCGAACAGACCTACCTCCACGAGGACGCCGCGTTCGTCGCCGACCTCGAGGCACCGGTCGGGCTGGTCACGCACTGTCAGGAGTTCCTCGCCGAGCCCGTGCTGGACCACGTCGGAATCCGCGACTGGTTCGACGCGCGCCTGTGCTGTACCGAGGAAACCGGCTGGAAGCCCGACCCGGACCCCGTCGAACGCGTCATGACCGATCTGGGCGTCGGCCACAACGGCCACCGCGGTGTACTCGCGGGCGACGGCGCCTGCGATGTCGGCGCGGCCTGGAACGCCGGACTCGACGCGATCCACGTCGAACGCGTCGGCCACGAGCGGCGGGGCCGGTGCGTGCTCGGCGATCACCGCGTCCGCTCGTTCGACGAACTGGGGTTCGACGGATCGCATCGATCGGCGACCGACTGACGTTTCAAGGCGAGTTCCCTTTTCGGTGGGCGTCCGAGAGGACGTATGGAAATTAATCGCACAGATCGCGCGATCCCCTCTCTCCTGCAGGCGGAGAGTCGAGCGGATTTCACGCGTGTCGAGAGCGACGGCCGGATCACGCTCGGGACCGGCAGAGAGGGGGCCGGTGAGACCACAAAGAATTCAACGGTCCAGTTGGAGACGGATTTACGATGAAGTACTGCCTCGACTGCGACTGGTATCTGAACGCCGCCAGCGAACCGTCACAGCGCGACCGCTCGCGGGCGGCGATCGAGCACCACGTCGAGACGGGACACGCGATCGACTCGAGCGAATCGGTCGTGCGTCCGACAATTCCCGACGTCACCGGCGAGATATTCGTTCGCGACCTCGTTCCCTCGAGCGACTGACTATCAGGTCGCCGGCGTCTCGACTCGGCTCACCCGTAGTGTTTCTCGAGGTAGTCGACGATCTCGTCGCTCTCGTAGCGCGATTCCTCGCGGTCGGTGTCGACGAGGAACGGAATCGCGTCCTCGCCACCCAGATCGATCATCGCCTGCTGGGTCCACTCGTTGAGCACCTCGCCGTCGTCACCGGGTCGGCGTGGATTGTGAATCACGTACGAGACGCCGAGGGCCGTCAGTTTCTCGCGGACGTCAGCACTATGCGGACAGCCTTCCGCCTGGTAGAGTTCGAGCATTCCATGCACGCCGACCACATCGATCCTCGTAAACGTTGGCCGTACACCCCGACGCCGATCGTCCCACCGGGGCAATCTCCGGCGAACAATGGGTTTGCATTCACGCAATCTTACCATTATATCGACAGGAAAGCTTATGCCGGGATACTCGGGTTATCGAGCATGGCACGCGACACGCCGATACGAAATCGAACTGACTCTACCGCGAACGATGCTCAACTGCCAAATCTCGTGACGATCGTCGGTCGAGGCGTCCCCTCGAACTACGAGATCGCCGTCGACGGCGACCTCGAGATGCTGGCGGACGATCCGATGGCTGAGGGAACCGTCCTCTCGGGGAGCGTCGCGGAGGGGGCAATAGACGTCGGCGTCCAGCGGTTTCGCTTCTCCGGCGAGATGGCGAACGTCCGACTCGTCGACTGGAACGGCAACGAAGCGCCCGACTCCGCGAGCGTCCCGACGGTCCACGTCGAGTACGGCGCACCGAATCGATAACGGGGTGGTATCTCCCGATGGGAGGCGGTTCGGGTAGGGGGTTTCGCAGACGCTGTCGAGTGACCGACGCTATAGTACCAACGGAAACGAGTTACACACCGATCGTACAGCAGTCGTGCGATCGGTGTGCAATGACTTCAGTGGCTACTATCGTCCGACGGAGACTACGTTGAACCGAAAAACGGACTCGAGAGCGATAGAACTTCGCCGCGTCGTCAGTCGTCGTCGGTCGCGCCGAGACTCGCGTCGCCGGTCGTCGCGTCACCGGTCGTCGTGTCGCCGGTGACGACGGCAGCCATCGATGGCGGCGCGATCGGCCCGTCGTTCGCGCCGAACTCCGGATCGAACAGTTGGAGCGCGGTATGGATGGTGCTCCAGTCGTCTTCCGCCGCCGCCTCCCGCAGGCTCTTGGTCGGCGGTGCGAGCAACTGATTGACCAGCGAGTCGGCCATCGCCTCGACGACGTCGCGTTGCTCGTCGGACACCTCGTCGGCCTCGAGTTGCGAGAGGGCCGTCTCGACCTCCCGTTCCTTGATCCGCTCGGCGGACTCGTACATGGCGGCGATGGCCTCGTCGGCGCGGGCGCGCTTGTACTGCTCCGTGAGCAGGTCGAACTCCCGATCGATCATCGATTCGACCTCTCGAGCCGCGTCGGCTCGCTGGTCGCGGGTCTCCGCGGTGATCGACTCGAGGTCGTCCAGATCGAAGATCCGCACCGCGGGCAGTGCGGCGGTCGCCGGTGCAACATCGCGAGGCTGCCCGAGATCGACGATCACCTGTTCATTCGCCTGCCCCTCGAAATGTCGGGGCTCGAGTATCGGATCCTCGCTTCCGGTCGCCGTGACGACGACGTCGGCGCGGGTCGCGACGGTATCGAGCGCCTCGAGCGGCGCGGCGGTGGCGTCGGTCTCGTCCGCGATGTCGTCGACGAGGTGGGCGGCGTGGGCGACGGTCCGGTTGGCGACGACGAGTTCGTCGACGCTGGCGGCCGCGAGACTGCGAGCGGCGAGTTGTCCCATCTCGCCGGCCCCAACGACCAGCGCGGTCGCTCCCTCGAGCGGAATCTCCCGGGCGGCCCGTCGCGTCGCGGCCGAGCCCAGCGAGACGACACCCTCGTTGATCGCCGTCTCGGTGCGGGCGCGCTCGCCGACGTGGATGGCCTTCGTGACGGCGGCCTCGAGCATCGAGCCGATGCCGCCGGCGTCGCGGGCGTCCTCGTAGGCGGTCCGAACTTGGCCGATGATCTGGTCCTCGCCGAGGATCACCGACTCGAGGCCGGCGGCGACCCGCAGCAGGTGACGCAGGCTCTCGTCGTGGTCGGTGGTGACGACGGCCTCGTCGTCGATTCCGGAAAAGAATTCCGCGAGTGCGGCCCGGCCGACCGCGTGGTCGGACCCGACGACGTACGCCTCCACTCTGTTACACGTCGAGAGGACGTACGCCTCTTCGATGTCGGGGACGGTCAGCAACTCCGTTACGGCGGCCTCCTGACTCTCGGGGCTCGCGACGGCGAGCTGATCGACGCCGCCGCTTCTGTGTGTAACTCGCGCCGCGGTGACGACTCCAGTCGACATCACGGCTTCTCACCCCCAGCAGACAGTTCTTCGCCGAGCACGTCCTCGATCACTTGCGGACAGTTGGAAGTACCCGTACGTAAAGCTGTCCAAAGATCCGGAGAATTGACGACGTCGGTGACGACCCGTCGGCGTCGGTCAGCCGGCACGTCGCGTGCCTTGAGTTCCTCGCGGAGCGCCGCACAGACCCGAGCCATCTCGCCGGCCCCGTCGAGGGTCTCCTCGAGCTCCTGCCGAAGGTACTTGCTCAGCGCGGGTGCCGTCCCGCCGGTCGCGATCGCGACGGTTACCGGCTCCTCGCGGACTGTCGCGGGAACGACGACGCTGCCGGGATCGCGTTCGCCCGATCGATCCGCCCGATTGACGAGGACCCCTCGCTCGTGGGCCGCGTCGGCGACGGCCTCGTTGATCCCCTCGTCGTCCGTCGCCGCGACGACCAGGGCGGGCGCGGCGCGCTCGAGCCACCCCGCGATTTCGTCGGGACCGGGCGCGGCGCGGATCAGCTCGGCTCCGCCGAAGTCCCGGTCGGCGAACGCCGGGCTGACGACGAGTACCCGCGCTTCGCGGGCGAACCGTCGGGCCTTCCGGGCACCGACGTGGCCGCCGCCGAAGACGAGCACCGTCGCATCCGTGAAATCGTGCAGGAGTGGAATCATTGGTGTAGTTCGGGCATGAATGTCCGACGTTATCGCTCCCTGGTGTTGGCATCGGCGCGCTCTTCCATCCGGATGCCGGTTTTCTTCAATATTTGCGTCGAAAACAGGGAGTCCCAGTCGTCGTCGGTCACGTCCCAGTACTCGGCCATGGTCTCGCGGACCTGCTCGATGCGCCGTTGGCTCTCGGCCTCGCTGCGGCCGTGGGTCATCGCGAAGAAGTTGTACGGCCAGACGCCGTCGTGACGCGGGCGCTGATAGCAGTGTGTGACGAAGGGGAGCGCGGCGACTTCGGGGCCGACTTCGGGGACGATCTCGTCCGGCACGTTCCAGACCGTCATTCCGTTTTCCGTGTAGCCGAGCGCGTAGTGATTCGGCACGACGCCGATCCGCCGAATCTTTCCTTCGCGCTCGAACCGTTTGACCGTCTCGAGCACCCACTCGAGATCCTGATCGATCGCATCGGCCACGTCCGCGTACGGCGTCTCGGTGAGCGGAAAGCCGTCCTGTATCTCGAGGACGAGGTCGCGTTCGGCCGGGGTGAGCGTGGATTCGCCGGTCGGCGTGATATCCGGGCCGAGATCCGAACAGTCGATACCGGCCGCGTCGGTGTCCCCATCGCCGTCGAACGGCCCGTCGACGTAGAACTTGGCCTCGACGCGGAACTCCTGTTGTTTGGGGAGGTTATACGTCGTCTGGCCCGTCTCCGTTTCGATTTCGGATAGAACATCCGCCACGCGGTCTTCGTCGGCGACGCTCACGACGAACCAGACGTTCAGGTGCGGGTGCTCGCGCTCGTAGTTGTGGGCCACCTCGCGGTGGTCGTTAACCCGCTCGACTATCTCGTCGAACCGGTCCTCGGGGGCGTGCATGGCGACCAGCGTCGCCGCGCCGCCGATCTCCTGAGCGTTGACGAGCGCACCGAACCGCGAGAGAACACCGCGCTCGTCGAGGTCCTGAATCGTTTCGAGCAGTTCCGCCGCGTCGATGTCGACCCCGCGCTCGCACATAGCGGCCGCGGCGGGCTCGAACGGCCGTTCCACGACGGGGAAGCCGCCCTGAAAGGCGTTGACGACCGCCCGCTCGCGCTCCGTGAGGTCGACGTCCGTGGTCATACGCGGTTCTCGGGACTGGCGGTGTATAAGCGAACTGGAACTGGTGGCTCGTATCGCCGATGCGCCCTCCGGGCGAGTAACCGACGGACGAGCTTACTCCCCTTCGACGCCCGTCACGTCGAAACCGAGCTCTCGAATTCCCTCGAGAATCGCCTCGTGGTCCGCGCTCGCCTCGTAGTAGATGACGATATCGAAACTGCCCTCGCGCAGCAGTTGTTGACACTCCCAGACGAACGCTTCGTCCTCGAGGGTCAGCCCCTGGTGCTGGTTCGAAGAGAAGTCGGTGTCGTCGTTGCCCGAGTAGACGTAGCAGTCCTGCGGGTCGTATCCCGACTGTTCGGCAATGATGTCGCCGACGTCGATCGTCGCCTGCATCATCTGCACGTCCTCGCTGCCGTCGTAGTCGGTGTGGACGATCGCCCCGTTGAGGGCGATGTCGCCGGGCTCGAGCAGCGCCTTGGTCCGTCGGTAGAGATCCTCGTCGAGCGCGTCGGAGTTCGTGTTCGTCATTATCGGAATCGTACGGGGCCGGCCTGATAGCCGTCACGATTCCGACGGCGCGAGTGACTCATCCCGGAGAGAGCGCCCCTGTCCTCATGCCCAGATCCGTGAGGGTGTCGCTCCGTCTCGCTGAGAGAGGGTGACACGCAAGAATCATAGGTCTCGGTGACTTTTACCCGAGTGATGAAGCGGTGGCTCCGCCAACGTGTCGATTCGGCCTACGAGCGGCTGCTCTCCAGGGAAATCTCCGGCGCGCCGACGCACGTCGCAGTGATTCAGGACGGGAACCGGCGGTACGCCCGCCGCCGGGGCGGCGACGCCCACGAGGGCCACCGGGCCGGTGCCGAAACGACCGAACGCGTCCTCGATTGGTGTCAGGACATCGGTGTCGAAGAGCTGACGCTGTACACGTTCTCGACGGAGAACTTCGAGCGGCCGGCGGAGGAAAACGAGGCGCTGTTCGACCTCCTCTGTGAGAAGCTCCACGAGTTCGCGGACGCGGACCGCGTCCACGAGAACGAAGTCTGCATCCGCGCCATCGGCGAAACGGAGATGCTTCCCGAGCGGGTTCAAAACGCCGTCGAGTACGCTGAACGGCGCACCTGTGGCTACGATCAGTTCGTCCTCAACATCGCGCTCGCCTACGGCGGTCGCTCACGACTGCTCGAGGCCGCCCGCGGGGTTGCGGCGGGCGTCGAAACGGGCGACCTCGAGCCCGACGAGATCGACGTCGAAGACATCGAGCGCCGACTGTACGATCAACCGGTTCGAGACGTCGACCTCATCATCAGACCCGGCGGCGACGAGCGAACGTCAAACTTCCTCCCGTGGCACGCCAACGGCAACGAGGCGGCCGTCTTCTTCTGTACGCCCTTCTGGCCGGAGTTCTCCAAGACGGACTTCCTCCGCGGGATTCGAACCTACGAACATCGTGAGGAGTCCTGGCGGCGGACCCGCGCTCGCCGTGCACTGGCCCTGCTCGGCGCGGTCAGCGAGCCGGAACTCGCCGAAGCCCACTCGATCGTCGACCGGTTCCGCGACTCGCTCCCGTCGGGCGAACGGCCCGACGCCGGGGAACTCGAGTCCGGGGACTCGAGCAATCAGGTTGCGGACTGACTCTCCCTGTACGGCCACTATCGCCGCTGTCGTTTACCTGCCCGTCGCCGCCGTCCGCCACTTTCCATCGCCGTCCGCCACTTTCCGTCGCCGTCCGCCACTTTCCGTCGCCGTCCGCCACTGCCTACCCGCGTATCCAGCGGTCGCAGAGCTGCCGGACGATCGAGTAGCACCGATTCCTGTGGGTTGCTAGCTACCCTCACCGCAAGACCTTTATACATCAGTAGAACAACACAATCTGCGATGCCGGCTCCAAACAGTGCGCCCGTCGTCGACGTCGAGCGGTTCGTTCGGCTCACGAACGTCCCGCTCGACGAGGCGTACGCGCTCCTCGCGAACCCCAGGACGCGTCTCACCCTCCACGTCCTCTCGACGTGTGAACCACCGCTCCCGGTCGACAGGCTGACCGACGCCGTCGCCGGTCGGGACGATGCCGACGAACGTGACGTCCGCGTCTCGCTCGTTCACGTCGTCCTGCCGAAACTCGAGGCGCGCGACGTCCTCGAGTACGATCGCGAGACGGACACGGTCCGTCTGGAACGTCCCGTCGTCGTCGCGGACGATCGGGTCGCGGAACTTGCCGGTGCAGTGGAGTCGGCGGGTTCGAACGCGTCACAGCGGCGTGACTCCGCCGACTAGCGGCCGTACCGTCGCGACCGATTGCAGTACTCGCGGACCGCCCGGAGAAAGTCCCGCTTGCGGAAGTCCCGCCAGTTGACGTCGGTGAAGTACAGTTCCGAGTAGACCGACTGCCAGATCATGAAATCGGAGAGCCGCTCCGCGCCGGTCTTGATCACCAGGTCCGGTTCTGACGGGAACACGAGGTGGCCTTCGACGTGTTCGTCGTCGATCTCGTCGGGATCGAGTTCGCCCGACTCGACCCGCTCCGCGAGGGTCCGCACTGCGCTGGTGAACTCGTGTTTCCCGCCGAGGCCGATCCCGATCCGGATCGGCGCGTCCGCACGCGCCCTGTCTTCCGGGCCGCGAACGGCGACTGGCCGCGGGGCGTCGATCGTCTCGAGTTCGCGCTGGAGGGCCGGCACCGCCGCCGCGTCGAGGACGCTCACGTAGACGGTCACCTGCGAGGCGTACTCGACGGCCCACTCGAAGAAGTCCGTGAGCGTCTCGTAGGCGCCTCGTTCTAACAGATCGCGTTCGGTGATCACGAGGGCGACGTGGTCTGGGGGGTCGCCGTCGTGACGGGCGATCCGGAGGGCGAGGTACCGTTCGTACAATCCCACACGCGTGAGTTTCCCGGCAACTGTGATACGAGTTACGGGTTTCTATCGGTCGCCCAGCGACGACACGTACAGTCCGAACGAGCCGCTGAACGCGGTGAAAACCGACTCGAGCCGCGTTCACGAACCTTGAAGTGATCGCCACAGAAAGGGACCGATATCGTGACAGCACCCGTTCGGCGAGCCGGCGTGTTCGCGGCTCTCTGTACGCTCTCGCTGGCCGTTCCGCTCGTCGAACCGCGGGTGGCGGCCGCGGTCGCCGGTGTCGTCCTGCTGGGGGCCTACGTGATCACCGACGGCCCGCTCTTCGACCTGCTGGCGTATCCGGGCGATTACGAGGATTCGCGACTCTACGGCCTCATCACGTTCGTCCTCGCGGCGGTCGCGCTCGGGCTCATGGCGACCGCGGCGTCGATGCCGATCGCCGTCTTCGTCGGGACGATACTGCTGGTCGGCTACGGCAACCTCGGCGCGCAACTCGCCAGGCTGCGAACGGACACTGACGTCGTTCGCGTGGGAAGCTTCTGTCTCGCGGCGCTTGTAGCCGCCGTCGCCGGACAGGCGCTCGCCCACTCGCTCACCGGTGACGCCGCCGCATCGGCACTGCCGCTGGTGGTCTTCCTGGCCGCCAGCGGTGCGTTCCTCGCTGCGCTCCTTCGCGACGTGCTGCTCCCCTCCGACGACCCGATCATCGTCCTCTCGGTCGGCCTCCTGCTCTGGCTGCTCGCGGAGCTCGAGCCGGCTATCGGGACGGGCGAAATCGTCATCGCACTCGCCGTCACGGTCGCCTTCGGCTACGCATCCTACGCCCTCGAGACGGCGTCCATCGCGGGGATGCTCACCGGGATCTTGCTGGGGCTGCTAACGATCGTTCTCGGCGGCTACGGCTGGTTCGCCGTCCTCATCTCCTTTTTCGCCATCGGCGGCCTCTCGACGAAGTTCCGCTACGAGCGGAAGACGGAACTCGGCGTCGCCGAGGACAACAACGGGGCTCGAGGGAGCGGGAACGTCCTCGGCAACGCCGCCGTCGCGCTCGTCGCGGTGCTCGGCTACGCGGCCAGCGACGCCGGCTTCCTCCCTCGAGAGCCCGAACTGTTCCTCTTCGCCTTCGCGGGTTCGATCGCGACCGCGATGAGCGACACCCTCTCGAGCGAGATCGGCAGCGTCTTCGACCGGCCGCGGCTGATCACCACCCTCGAGCCGGTCGATCCCGGAACGGACGGCGGCGTCACCTGGCAGGGAGAACTCGCCGGCGTGGTCGGCGCAGCGGTCGTCGCCGCGATCGCGTACGGGCTCTTCTCTGACATCGGACTCGTCGGCGCGGCGATCATCGTCGCCGCGGGTATCGCCGGCATGACCGTCGATAGCCTGCTCGGGGCGACCCTCGAGGGGTCGATTCTGGGGAATCAGGGCGTGAACTTTCTGGCGACGCTCTCCGGCGCGCTCGTCAGCGCCCTGCTGGTGCTCTCGTTTGCCGTCTTCGGCTGACGATCGAAGGCAGGCCACTACCGACCGCTGGGCTGTGCTATAGTAGCTACTGAAAGTCATTGCACACCGAATCACACGACAACGATGCGATCTGCGTGTAAATCGTTTTAGTGGCTACTATAGCATCGCAACCACTCCCCGTCGGTCCCGAAAATCAGTTCGTCTCTGTCTCTGGAGGCTGCTCGGCGACGTCGTCGACCGCGTGGATTCGAACGTCGGTCGGCCGCTTGGTAAACTGGCCGAGCGAGCGCGCGATGATTCGGTCGACGCCGCGGTCGGCCGCCAGATCGAGGAGCCGCTGATCGAGGATCCCGTCGAGGACGACCGTCGTCGGCACGGTCCCGAGGGCCTCGAGCGTCCCGTAGGCCTCGCTCGCATCGCCGTCGCCGATCGGTTCGGAATCGGCGTCGAGAAAGCGGACGCTGTCGGTACCCGCTCGAATGACCGCGGTCGCGTGCCCGTAGACCGTCTCTGGGGTGCGATCGGTATCGGACTCGGCGTCGGTCGTGGCCTCGTCCTGGCGCATCCGTTCCGGATCCGTCCCCGCCTCCCCGGCGGATGCGCCCGACTGCGCTCGACTCGCCGTCGCTCGTTCCGAGTCGACCGTCGACGGCGTCTCGAGGGCGTCACCCGAGTCGGGAGACGACGACGCTCGCTCGTTCGACTCGAGATCGCCCTCCTCGTCGGGCTCCGCGGTCGTCGGTGATGCGGTCGACAGTTCGGACGGCGGCGGTGCCGGCGTCGTACTCCCGTCGGTCGCGGCGATCGCGTCTCGGGGCTCGTTCAGCTCCGAGACGGTCTCGTAGGGCACCTTGTTCCGGAGGGCGGCGAACAGTTCGTGGTGGTTCAGGTCCTCGACGGAGCTCTCGGTGGGCGCGAAGGCGACGTAGTCGAGGTCACCGACCTGAGCGAGTTCCTCGAGGATGAGGTCGCCGCCGCGGTCGCCGTCGAGGAAGGCCGTGACGGTGCGGTGACGGGTGAGTTCGGCCACGGCGTCGGGAACGCTCGTCCCCTCGACCGCGATGGCGTTTTTGATGCCGTACTTGAGCAGGGAGAGGACGTCGGCCCGGCCCTCGACGACGATGATGGCGTCGCTGTCCGTCACTCGGGGGCCGGCGGGGAGGCCCTCGTACTCGGTGATGTCCTCGACGCGAACCTGCTGGCGCACCTCCGCGAGGATCTCGTCGGAGGACATGATCGTATCGTCGAACCCCGTCCGGAGCAGTTCCTTCGCGCGGTCGACGACTTCCTTTCGCTTCGCCGCGCGCACGTCCTCGATTTCCCGTACTTCGAGGTCGGCTCGGCAGGGACCGACCCGGGTGATCGTCTCGAGGGCGGCGGCGAGGGTGGCGGTTTCGACCTTGTCCAGGCTGGTCGCGATCGTCACCTGTCCGTGAGACTGACCGGCGGTGCTCGTAATTTCGACGTCGATACGGCCGACTTTGCTCGACTGACGGAGGTCGCGGAGGTCGAGCTCGTCGCCGAGCAGTCCTTCCGTCTGGCCGAAGATCGCGCCGACGACGTCGCTTCGCTCGACGATCCCGTCAGCCGTCACGTCCGCGTGGATAAGATATTTCGAGGTGTCTTCCATTGGAGATCTGTCCCCGGGAGGGGCGGTGACGCGAGTATCGCGTACAGAGACCGATTTATATGCAATTTCGGTCGTGGGGGGCAAATAGCTGTTGACCTCCGCAGACGTTGGCTCGGCTCGGTTCGCCGGTGACCGTTCGATCTCGATTCGGCGTTTTCGAACGTGTCCGATCGTTATTCTCTATTCGAAAGCAACGATTTGAACGACCGTTCACTACAGACAGTTTACTGAGCAGAGTGTTCGGTAGTGAGTTCGATGAAAGAAGTGTCCTACTATCGAGGCAACAGGGAATCGCCACGCCCTCCCCAACCGATTCACTCGTTCCCTTCGGTCACTCGTTCATCCACTGGAGGACGCAAAGCGTCTTCCAAGCAGTCACTCGCTACACTCGTGACGACCTCGCACGGCTTCAGGACGCGGCTCACCCATCGGGTTCGCGGTTCCCTCCGGTCACCGCTCACAGTATCGAGGCCTTCACTCCGTTCAGGCCTCGCAATTCGCCGCGGCCCAGCGCGCGCCACCGCACGTCGGCTGATCGATCTGGAGTGAGACGTGGTTTCCCTGTACAGAGTGTTTTACCCGTTTATCGGTTCGGTCAGAGGGATCTGTCTCACCACCGCTGCTTCGAGAACGATTCCTCCTCATCTCGCGAATTCGTCTACGACTTTCGTCACCGATGTCACCCGTATCGGGTTTCGTAATCAGTTACGTAGTCAATATCTGTATATGTTCTTCATGGATACTGTGGACAAGTTATTTATAACTGTTTCACCTGCCAGTACGTATGACGGCAGGTCCGCCGATAGACGAACTCCACTTCGAGGACGCACCGGACGTCGACTCCGTCCCCGGCCCCAACACGAGGGCGCTGCTCGAGAAACAGCGCGAGATCGACAGTAGCGCGGTCGCCTATCCGGACGACATTCCGATCGCCTTCGAGGAGGGGAAGGGCGCGACGGTCCGCGACGCCGACGGCAACACCTACATCGACCTCTTCGCGGGCATCGGCGTGCTCAACGTCGGCCACTCGAACCCCTACGTGCTCGAGGCGGTCCACGAGCAGGCCGACAAGTTCGTTCACACGGTCGACTTCCCGACGGAGGCGCGCCTCGAGCTCATCGAGAAGTTAGACGAGATCGCTCCCGAGGGACTGCAGGGCCAGAACAAGGTCGTTTTCGGCGGGCCGACCGGCAGCGACGCCATCGAGGCGTCGATCAAACTCGCCAAGTACAACACCGGCGGCGACGGCCTCATCGCGTTCCGCGGTGGCTACCACGGCGCGACGACGGGTGCGATGAGCGTCACCTCGAACAAGAAGTTCAAGGCCGACTACACGCCGCTGCTCGCCGACGTCGTTCACGCCCCCTATCCGCACCCGTTCCGACAGGGGAAAACGCCCGAGGAAGCGGTCGATCACGCGCTCGAGGAGGTCCGGGCTATCGTCGAGGACCCCTACGGCGGGCTGGCCAATCCGGCCGGCATGATCGTCGAACCGATCCAGGGCGAGGGCGGCATCGTCACGCCGCCGGAGGGCTTCCTGCAGGGGCTGCGCGACATCGCCGACGACAACGACGTCGTCCTCGTCTTCGACGAAATTCAGAGCGGTCTGGGCCGCACCGGGCAGTGGTGGGCCAGCGACTGGGAAGGCGTGACTCCCGACGTGATGACCTCCGCGAAGGCCCTCGGCGGCGTGGGCTTCCCGCTCTCGGCGACCATCTACCACGAAGATCTGGACACGTGGGGTCCGGGCGACCACGCCGGTACCTACCGCGGCCACGTCGTCGGGATGCGGGCCGGGACCCGCGCTATCGAGTACGTTCAGGAGCACGACCTCCTCGCGCACGCCCGAGACCTCGGCGAGTACATTCGAGGCCGGCTCCGCGAGGCTGCCAACGGCAACGAACACCTCGCCGACATCCGCGGCAAGGGGCTGTTCATCGGCGCGGAGTTCGTCGATAGCGACGGCAACCCGGACGGCGACCTCGTCGACGCCATTCAGCAGTACTGCTTCGAGCGCGGGGTCCTGATCTGGACGGCCGGTCGCCACGGTAACGTCCTCCGATTCCTGCCGCCGCTGGTGCTCACGCACGACCTGGCCGAGACGGCGCTCGACGTCGTCGTCGAGGCGATCGACGACGTGACCGCCGAAGCGACGCAGACCGCCTGACTCGAGCGGCGAGACCGACCACCCCACGTTCGACACCGATCGCACCACACCCGAGACCGATCGAACCACGCCCGATACCGATTCTATGTCCGACATCGATTCCATCGAAACCGATGACGCACCGAGCAACGACAACCCTTACTCGCAGGGCGTTCGCGCCGGCGACACGCTGTACGTCTCCGGCTACGGCCCCGTCGACCCCGACACGGGCGAAGTCGTCGACGGCAAGATTGAGGCCCAGACCGACCGGGTGCTCGACAACATCGCCGCCGTCGTCGACGAAGCCGGCGGCGACGGACTCGCGGACGTCGTCAAAGTCACCGTCTACCTGACCGAGCTGGCGGACTACGAGCGGGTCAACGAGGCCTACGGTGCTCGATTCGGCGAGGACCCGCCGGCTCGAGTCTGCGTCGAGGTCTCGCGGCTCCCCGAAGACGTTCGCGTGGAGTTGGACGCCACGGCGTTCCTCGGGTAAGCGGTCCGACGTCCGGGAACCGCCGGCTCGATCACACGAATTCGGGCGCGAACGGGTAGCGCCACGCGTCGCCGAAGATGGCTTTCGCCATCGCGACGATCCAGACGAAGAAATTGAGGAATCCGAGGAGGATCGAGACCAGCGCCAACGCGAAGACGGGGACGAAGACGACCGTTTCGATCACCCCCGGAAGCGCGACGTACTCGAACAGCGTTCCCAGTCCGAACACGAGGACGAACACCGCGAAGAACGATCCGCTGACCAGCAGCTGCCAGTTGAGCGCGTTCCGCGCGTTGGCCCGCGTGAATTCGTGCTCCGATACCGCGTAGATGATCCCGGCGGTGACGAACCCGAAAAACGGGAGGATCGCGATGAAGTGGACGAAGATCCCCAGGAGCGTCCGCTCCGTGAGGATCGACGGGCCGGGTTCGTTCGAAGTCGATTCGGGGGACGGCGAGTCGTTCGGGGTCGAGTCAGTCGACATGGGTACGTGTTCTGGGGTATCAGCTGGGTGGTTGTCGGTCGCGTCGCGTTACTTCGGACTGGTCCGTTCGGGCGTCGGAATCGCTCCGTTGGCGCCGTCGTCGCGACGGTTGCGAACGATGCGTTCAGCGAAGAGGAGGACCAGACAGACGACGAAGAGATTGCCGGCGGCCGCCCAGAGCCCGTGACTCGCTTCGACGGGGGCCTCTATCGACAGCACGATCATCCCGACGCCGACACAGAACAGCACCAGGCTGAGCTGGAAGCCCGCCAGGACCAGCGTCCTGATCCCGGCCGGGTTCCGGAGGCGGAGAAAGTCACTCGCCGACAGCGTCTCGAGGGGCGAATCGTGAGCGAGCGCCCGTTTCCCGTCCGGCGAGAGCGGCCATCGCGATTCGGGATGGTTGACGTAGTACAGCGTGATGGTGTCCGGATACGTTTCCGCGGCGACGACGTCGATCTCGTGGAGTTCGTCGAGCCGGTTTCGGACCGTCTCTTTACTGACCGTCGGCTTGACTCGAGCGCGGAGCTGCTGGATCGAAAAGAACGGCCGCTCGGACTCGAGCATGACCTCGACGACGTGTCGCTGCGTGAGTTTCTTGTCGAGCGCGGGATCGATCCGATCGTCGATCCACGTTGGGAGGGGCGGCATCGATGGTCCATCCATCGTGGGGTTGTGAATTAAATCCCGTGATGGATTTGGCGGGCACCAAACACAAATGTGCGCCCGCAAAACGGCGCTTTGATCGCTTGAACGGACGGTCGACTCGAGGTAAGCGAGTGATAACGCGTTTGCACGCACCCTGTGGGCTGGTTCGGTTCAGGAGTGATCTCTGCCTGCCTTCTCCATGGACCCGCTCCGCGGACCGTCCTTCTCTTTGATCCTCTCCATACTGGAGTCGCCGTGGTCATCGTATCGATGGCTTGTGGAAACCGACCGGATCTGTTTCGATCGCCGACTCTCTCCATCGATCGTGCGTAACCAGTATACGATTATCGACTACGATTAAGTATCTCCCGCGCGTAGAACCGGCAAGAATGTCCTACGAAGCGCGAAATAGATTGCGCGAACTACGGCGGGAGTTCCACCGTCATCCCGAACCGGGCTGGCGCGAGTTTCGGACGACCGGCCGGGTCGTCGAGGAACTCGAGCGGATCGGCGTCGACGAGATCGCCGTCGGCCGCGACGCGCTGGCGACGGACGAGCGCATGGCCGTGCCGTCGGCGGCGGAACTCGAGCCGTGGATCGAGCGCGCCCGCGAGGCGGGCGTTCGATCGGACGTTCTCGAGCGCACGGCCGACGGTCACACGGGCGTTATCGCGACCCTCGAGCAGGGAGAGGGCCCCTGTCTCGGGTTGCGCGTCGATCTCGACGCGATTTCGATGCGGGAGTCCGACGAGAGCGACCACCGGCCGGCCGCCGAGGGATTTCGGTCCGAACACGACGGCTACATGCACGCGTGTGGCCACGACGCCCACCTCGCGATAGCGCTGGGGACGCTCGAGGCGGTCAAAGAGAGCGATTTCGACGGAACGCTGACGGTGTTCTTCCAACCCGCCGAGGAGATCTCCGGCGGCGGGAAGGCGATGGCCGAGAGCGGCTACCTCGAGGGCGTCGACTACCTCCTCGCCCTTCACATCGGCCTCGACCATCCGACGGGCGAGATCGTCGCCGGCATCGAGAAGCCGCTGGCGATGGCACATCTGACCGCGACGTTCGAGGGGGCGAGCGCCCACGCCGGCAAAGCGCCGAACGAAGGGGCCAACGCTATGCAGGCAGCGGCGACTGCGATCCAGAACGCCTACGGAATCCCGCGGCACAGCGACGGGCTGACGCGAGTGAACGTCGGCCGAATCGAGGGCGGCACCGCGAGCAACGTCATCGCCGAGGAGGTCACCATCGAGGCCGAGGTCCGCGGCGAGACCACCGCGCTGATGGAGTACACGCGCACGGAGCTCGAACGCGTCTGCTACGCCGCCGCCGAGATGCACGACTGCGACGTCACGCCGCGGATGATCAGCGAGTCGCCCCGCGTCGACAGCCATCCAGCGCTGCGGGATCTCGTGGGGAACGTCGCGTGGGAGATCGAGGGCGTCGATCGGGTAATTCCGAGCGAGGAGTTCGGCGTGAGCGAGGACGTGACCTACCTGATGCAACGCGTCCAGGACGAGGGTGGGCTCGCGTCGTACGTCCTCGTCGGCACTGACCACCCGACGAGCCACCACACGCCGACCTTCGACATCGACGAGGAGAGCCTCGAGATCGGGGTGACGCTGCTCACCGAGACGGCTACCGAACTCTCCCGTCGGCGGCCGTAGCGGACGGATTCAGATCGGTACTGTTGGCTCTGACTGAGCGTATGGTTCGCCGAAACTCTCGTGGTAAACCGCAATACTGACTGACAGTCGAGCGAACGCTTCTGTCCGGCGAGCATCACGTTCGCCGAATGGGAAACGTTAATTCGCGGGCTCTCCGTGTATCCCCTATGAGCCAAGACGACGTGCCGGAGTCGTTGCGGACGGCGGCGGACTCGGATCGCCCGCGCGGCATTCTCACGCCCTCCGACCGCGATTTCTTGCTCGGCCGGAAGACGGACTACACCGACCACTCGAAGAAACAGAAGCGAAACCGGATCCGACGCCGGGTTCGCAACGCGATGCTCGACTTCAGCATCCTCTTCGAGTACATGGAGGAACGCGACCGAGAGACGGTCTTCGATCCCGACGCCGAGGATCGCGACGCCTACACGCAGGGCATCACCGATATGCTCGCCTTTCTCCACCTCGGGACGATGGGGTATCACACCCCGTTCAAGGACATGCTCTCGGAGGGCGTCGGCAAGGCCGAACAGCGCCTCGCCGGCTCGAACTACCGGATGGTCAACGTCGAGTTCAACGTCGAACCGGTCGGCCAGATCGACGTCGACGAGGTCGTCGACAAACTCGAGAACGAGGAATTCGCCCAGCTCACCGACGAGGAACTGCGGGCGTTCGTGCGCCTGCTGACGATGTCGGATAGCTTCTCACCGGCGGACACCCGCGAGGAAATCAAGGACCGTGTCGACGAGTTCGCCGAGCGCGTGGCCGAGAGCACCGAGACTCGAGAGCAGACGCTCGAGGAACTGACGAACTGACGGAGCCGTCTTCGGATTTCGTTTTCGGTCGGCCGAATCGGTCGGTCCCACCGTCGTTACCCACACCGCCAGACACGGTAGTTCTCAGTTACTGATTGGCGTTCCGATTGACTAAACCGATATTGTACTCCGCGGAGGATATCGATTGTCTGCCTATATGGTGTATCTAACGATGATCGATGCAGGACGAGAGATATTCTGTATAGCCTTCGAGAAATACATAATAAACGCAATCTGTGGATACTCTAGCCGAGTGAGAAACACTTATTGTATACGACGTTAATGGTGGCGGTATGCCATCATGCAGCATGGCGAATGGTAAGTGGACTCACGAGAGATCGTTCCGCTGCCGTCCGATACCGGGGGTGGGACGATGAGCGACGCCGATAAGGGGATGGTCGACGAGTTCCTCGAGGAGATCGACCTGGTCGTCTTCGCGTTCGGGGCACTGTTGACCGTCGGCGTGATCGCGGCGTTCTTCATCAACCAGACGCTCGTCACCGAGACGATCGGGACCGTGTACGGCTGGGTCGTCGAGTACCTGAACTGGGCGCTGTTGGTGATCGTGTTCCTGATCGTCCTCTTCCTGTTGTTCCTGATCGTCGGTCCGTGGGGCAAGATCAAGATGGGGGACGAGGATCCGGAGTACAGCTTCCTATCGTTCTTCTCGATGTTGTACTCCGCCGGGTTCGCAGCGGGAGTCGTGTTCTGGGGCCCGACCGAAGCGCTGTTCTACTACGATAACCCGTCGCCGCTGTTCGGCGTCGAAGGTGGGACGGCCGAAGCGATTCCGATCGCGATCCAGCAGACGTTATTCCACTGGGCGCTCCCCCAGCTGGCCGTGTTCACGATCATGGGACTCGCGATCGCCTACTTCGCGTACAATTACGAAGGCGTCCCGCTTCGGGTTTCCTCGGCGCTGACGCCGATCATCGGGAAGGAGAACCTCGACGGCCCGGCCGCGAAAGTCGTCGACATCCTCGCCGTCTTCGCGACGATCGGCGGCGTGGCGACGTCGCTCGGCTTCATCGGGAGTCAGTTCATCGCCGGCCTCAGCTACCAGTGGAATATCGATCTGGGGAACGTCGGCATCCTCGTCGTCGTGACGACGATGACGCTCCTGTTTACCATCTCGATGGTGCTCGGGGTCGATCGGGGAATCCGCCGGCTGTCGAACTTCAATATGATCCTGTTCGTCACGCTCATGCTCGCGACGTTCATCCTGGGGCCGACGCTGTTCTTGCTCCTGCTCGGCTCCCAGGCGATGGGCGGCATGATCGCCGACTTCACGTCCATGAGTCTCTACACCGGTGCCGGGGGCGACGGCGGGACGGGCTGGATGAACTCCTGGACGGTCTTCTACTGGGCGTGGGCGCTCTCGTGGTCTCCGTTCGCGGGACTGTTCATCGCCCGGATTTCCAAGGGTCGGACCGTCCGCGAAGTCGCCTTCACTGGGATCGGCGCGACCTCGGCCGCGACTATCCCGTGGTTCACGTTCGTCGGTGGCACCGCGCTGCGATACCACCACACCGGAACGGCCGACTTCAGCAGCGTGATCGCCAACGGCACGCCGGAGATTTCGGGCTTCATCCTCTTCGACGCCTTCCCACTCGGAACGGTGTTCATGATCGCGTTCATGATCCTCGTGACGACGTTCTTCATCACGTCGGCGGACTCGTCGACGCTCGCCGTCTCGATGATGACGACCGGCGGGAAGGCGAGCCCCTCGACGATCAACCGGATCTTCTGGGGCGTCGTCCTCGGCATGACCGCCGCGATCCTCATGATCATCGGCGGTGAAGGCGGGACGAGCGCGCTCCAGAACGCGGTCATCATCACCGGCGCACCGTTCGCGTTCGTCTGTTTCCTCGCGATGCTCTCGCTGATCAAGGACTTCAGCTCGAGCTACGGCCGGGTGTTGCTGCAGGACGAAACCGTCCTCATCGGCTCGAGCCGGAAAACCGAACCCGAGCCCGAGTCACCCGGCCCCGGCGGCCCCGTCGAGTCGGACGACGACTGAGACGGACTGACAGTAGTCCGTTTGAACCGCCCGCGGCCCGCCATCTCTCCGGCCGATCCGCTTCGGCCGTCATGCTGTCCGTTTTTTCGCGCCGTCGATACCCGACTCCCGTCCCGCGACGACCTCCTCGCCAATCGATAACAAGTTTTAATGTATGAGGTATACATAAATTGTGTATGGATAGGGACACGGCGGAACCCGACGCGGACGCGCTTCCGGGGCCGAACGCCCAGCAGTGGGTCGACTTCCACCAGGAGTACTCCGCCCCCAGCGAGTACTCCCACGACTTCGTCTGGGACGTGACCCGCGAGGCCGACGGCCCCTTCGTTACCGACGTCGACGGCAACGTTCTCCTCGACTTCACCTGCCACATCGGCGCGGCACCGCTCGGCTACAACAACGAGAAGGTCCTCGAGAAGGTCCGCGAGTTCGACCTCGTCGAACCGATGAAGATCGCCGGACAGGACATGTACTTCGGCTCCGGCCCCAGCCCCGAGGAGGCCGACTTCCCGGGCTCGAGCCACCTCATGCAGAAGCTCACGGAGGTCTCGAGTCAGTACGGAATGGATACCGTCTTCCTCTCGAACTCCGGCGCGGAGGCCATGGAGAACGCGATGAAGATCACGAACGATTACCGCGCGCCGTCGAAGTACGGCGTCGCGTTTTCGGGGAGCTTCCACGGCCGCACGCTCGGCACCCTCTCGCTGACGAAGTCCAAAGAGGTCTACACGCGCCACTACCCCGAAATCAGCGGGATCGAGACGGTGCCGTTCTGCGACGATCGGGGCTGTGACGCCGAGAGCTGCGACTGTGGCTTCTTCGCCGGCGGGGGCTCACAGCTTCGCGATATGCTCGCACCCGAAGGCGGCTACGTCGATCCCGACGAGATCGCCTTCCTGACCCTCGAGCCGATTCAGGGCGTCGGCGGCTACCGCTTCCCCAGCGAGGCCTTCATGCAGGAGGTCGCCGACGTCACCGACACCTACGACATTCCGCTGGTCGTCGACGAGATTCAGTCCGGCATCGGCCGCACCGGCGAGATCTGGGCCTCGGATCACTATCCGATCGAGCCGGACGTTATCGCCAGCGCAAAGGCCTTGCGCGTCGGCGCAACCATCTCGCGCTCGGAGGTCTTCCCCAGCGAGAAGAACCGCCTGGGTTCGACCTTCGGCGGCGGTGACATGCTCGGTTCGATGATGGGAGCCTTTACGCTCGAGGCCATTCAGGAACACGACCTGCTCGATAACGCCACCCGCCGCGGCGAGCAGGCCAAGGAACTCATGCGCGACGACGCGCCCGACTCCGTCGTGGACATCCGCGGCAAGGGCCTGATGCTCGCCGTCGAGTTCGATACTCCCGAACGGCGCTCCGCCGTCGTCGAAGCCGCCCTCGAGCGCGGCCTGCTAACCCTCGGTTGCGGGAAGAAGACCATCCGGCTGCTCCCGCCGCTGGACTCGAGCGAGCGCGAGATCGAACTGGGTATCGGTATCTTCCTCGAGGCGATCGAGGCCGTCAGCCCGAACGCGAAAGCGGCGTAATCTCGCCACCCGATTGTCTGATCGATTTTCGTTTCTCTGGCTGGCTCGAGCGCATTTTCTCATCGCTTCTGAACAGTCTAATAAACGAATACTGATCCACTCGTGCTGTCGACGATTATCCGACTCCCCACGGACGGTATAGCGAACGGACTGCGTTCCGATTCGCGCGGCCGAACGACGACCAGACGCATGCGCGGACGGCTCGTGGCCGAGGCCGTTTCTCACCCGTTCTTAGAGCACGACCCACAGTATCGCCGCGAGTACCATGAGTCCCGCTCCGGCCACCGAGAGCCGGAATACCGTGGGAGTCAGTTCGGGTGAGTCGGCATCGGAGCGGAGCAGTTGATAGCAGTTCACGAGAACGACTCCGCCCCCGCCGATTCCCAGCATCGCCGCGAGGAGGCCGTGGAACGCGTCGTCGAAACCGTCACCCAGAACCGACGATACTGCAAACAGGAGGAGGCCGCTACCGACGACTATCTGAGACACGTGATACACGAGGGGTCGATTCACACTCCCACTTACCTGATAACTATCTAAAAGTTTTCGCTGATATGCCGTCCCGCTCGTCCGTAAGACGGCCGAGAATCGGGACCAGTCAGTCGAGCGAGCGCTCGAGGACCGAAACGCCGTCGAGCGCATCCAGCGCCTCGAGCACCCCTTCGAGATGCCCGGGGCCGCTCCCCTCGAGCCCGATCGTCACGGGCGTCCGATTCGGGTGGTCGACCGCGGTGCGACGGGCGCGCTCGAGGACGTCCAGTTCGGCACCCTCTGTTTCCACCGTCTCGACTACCGCACCGACGCTCGTCGGCCAGCCCGCGAGCGCGAGTCTCGCTTCGGCGTAGCGCTCGAGTTCGTGCAGCCCGGTTCTGGTCAGTTCGGCGTGCTCGGTGAGGTTCACGTTTCCGCCAGAGATGACGACCCCGACGTGTTCGCCCTCGAGAGTCAGATCGTCCGACAGCGCGGCGGCCAGCGGGGCGGCGCCGGCGCTCTCGGCGACCGTCTTCGCGCGCTCGGCGAGTAGTGCCACCGCGGCGGCGATCTCCCGATCGCTCACGCTGACCACGTCGTCGACGACCTCGCGGGTGATTTCGAACGTCGTCTCGAGCAGTCGCGTATCCGCGATCCCCTCCGCGACGGTGTCGACGTCCGGGAGCTGGCGGATCTCGCCGGCCTCGAGCGACGGTTTCGCGTGCGCTGCGCCCTCCGGTTGCACTCCGATAACGCGGATATCGCGCTCTGCGGCCTTCAGTACCGTCCCGATTCCCGAAATGAGCCCGCCGCCGCCAATCGCAACGAGGACGGTGTCGATCCGGGGGTACTGCTCGAGCAATTCGAGGCCGATCGTCCCCTGTCCGGCGACGATGTCCGTGTCGTCGAAGGGATGGACGAACGTCTCACCGGTTTCGCCAGCCCGCTCGAGGGCGTACTCGTAGGAGCGCTCGTAGATGTCGCCCTCGACGACGACCTCGGCCCCGTAGCCGCGGGTGGCTTCGATCTTCGCGGCCGGCGTCACCTCGGGAACGACGATCGTCGTGTCGATGTCGAGCAGATTGCCGGCCAGCGCCACACCCTGCGCGTGATTGCCCGCGCTCGAGGCGATGACACCCGTCTCGCGCTCTTCGGAGGACAACTGGGCCATCGTGTTGTACGCGCCGCGGATCTTGAACGAGCCCGTTCGCTGAACGTTCTCGAGTTTGAGCCCGATCGAGTCGGCACCGCTCAGCTCGGCGAATGTCCGTGACGTATCCAGCGGCGTCCGGTGGACGACGTCGTCGATTCGGTCTCGAGCGGTCTCGACGTCCTCGAGGGTAACGAGCGCCTCCCCAGCGTCGCGATTCCTGCTCATCCGTCGTCCTCACCGAGCGCTCCGCTCTCCCCGAGCGGCCCGCTTTCCCCGTGCTCTACGGTCGCCCCGTCCTCGACGCGTGGAACGGGATGCCGGCGCTCGAGTTCCCGGATCGTGCCGACGAGCACGTCGACGCCGTGTTGCAAACTCGCCTCGTCCACGTCGAACGTCGGCGTGTGGTGGCTCGTCGGGTGGTCGGTGCCGACGATCATGTAGGTCGCCAGCCCGCCCTCGTCCTGGACGCGCTCCATCAGGAAGGTCGCGTCCTCGCTCGCGCCGAAGTCGGCGGCCGGTAGTACGTGGTCGATCCCCTCGACGCCGCTCGCTACCTCGCTGACCAGGGCCTGCAGTTCGGGGGCGCTGTCGGCCCGCGGAGACTTGCTGACCACGTCGACCTCGGCCTGGCAGCCGTGCATCTTGGCCGCCGACTTGATCGTGCGCTCGAGTCGCCGTTCCATGAACTCCATCAGCGCGGTCGTCTCGCCGCGGGCTTCGGCTTCCATGTACGCGTGCTCGGCGATGACGTTGCTCGCGGTCCCCGCCTCGGCCTTGCCGATGTTCACCCGGGTCATCCCGTCGCTGTGGCGCGGGATGCCGTAGGCGTTCACGATCGCGGCTCCCATCGCGTGCATGGCGTTGGCACCCTCCTGCGGGGCCTTCCCCGCGTGCGCCGAGGTGCCCTCGATCGTCGCGTCGACGTGGCACATCGCGAGGGGCTTCTCGATGCCGGCGACGATCTCGCCCGTGGGATGGTCGAGCCCGACGTGGATCGCGAGCAGGTAGTCCAGCCCCTCGGCGAACTGGCTTTTCGCCATCGGACAGCCCCCGCCGCCCGTCTCCTCCGCGGGCTGGAAGAAAACGACCAGCCGCCCCGAGAAGTCGCTTTCGGCGATTCGCTCGAGGACAGCCAGTCCCCAGGTCATGTGGGCGTCGTGGCCGCAGGCGTGCATCGTCCCGTCGATCTCGGAGCGAAAGCCCTCGTCGACCGGCTCGTGGTCCTCGTCGGTCGACTCCTCGATGAACAGTCCGTCGATGTCGACGCGCAGTCCGATCGCGGGCCCCTCGCCGCGCTCGAGCACCGCGACTGCGCCCGTGTTGCCGCCGGTCATCCGCTCGAGGAGGTCGTCGTCCGCGCCGCGCTCGCGGGCGCGTTCGACCCAGGGCTCGAGGTCGTCGTCCGTGACGGCCATCCGATCGGCGGGATCGTAGGCGTCGGGGCCGACGGCCAGTTCGTCGACGCCGATGGCCCTGATCTCCTCGACGAGTCGGGCCGTGGTAAGGAATTCGCGCCACGCTGGCTCGGGGTGGCGGTGGAAGCTGCGCCGGAGGCTGACGAGACGGTCCCGTATCGGCTCGGTCATGCGGGGTACTGACGCGCCCCAGGGACTTAGTTATACACAATCAGTGTTTACGACGGCTACACAAAAAGGATAAGAGAGCGCGTGACAATGGTAGGCCAACACGGAACTCTCCATGAGCACGGATCCAGACATCGTCGTTCTCCGAGAGGGGACGGAAGGGCTGTCGATGGAGTCGTACGCCGAAACATTGCGCGAACGGTTGCCCGATCACACCGTCGCGCTGGCGCGAACGCCGACGGAAGAACGCGAACTCGTTCCGCAGGCGCGGGTCGTGACCGGTATCACGATCGAGGAGAACCTCCTCGAGCGCGCCGACCGGCTCGAGCTGTTCGCGTGTACCTTCGCCGGCACCGACCACGTGCCGATGGACGCCCTGGCCGACCACGGCGTCACCGTCACCAACGCGGGCGGCATCCACGCGCCCGGCATCGCCGAGCAGTCGATCGGCAACATGCTCGTCTTCGCCCGCCGGCTCCACGAGGGGTGGCGACGGAAGGCGAACGACGAGTGGCGCCACTTCCAGTCCCACGAGTTCACCGACAGTACCGTCACGATCGTCGGTCTCGGCTCGATCGGTCAGGCGATCGTCCAGCGCCTCGAGGGGTTCGAGGTCGAGACGATCGGCGTCCGCTACACGCCCTCGAAGGGCGGCCCGACCGACGAGGTGCTGGGCTTCGACGAGGACGATATCCACGAGGCGTTCTCCCGGAGCGACTACGTCGTCCTCGCGTGCCCGCTCAACGACCTGACCCGCGGGCTGGTGGGCGAAGACGAACTCGCCACGCTCCCGCCGAACGCGGTCGTCGTCAACGCCGCTCGCGGCGGGATTATCGACACCGACGCGCTCGTCTCGGCGCTGCAGTTCGAGGGGATCCGCGGGGCCGCACTCGACGTGACCGACCCCGAACCGCTCCCCGCCGATCACCCGCTCTGGGACCTCGAGAACTGTCTCATTACGCCCCACACGGGCGGTCACACGCCGAAACACTGGGACCGACTGGCCGACATCGTCGCGCACAATGTGACGGTGCTCGAGGATCGAAACGACCGCGGGGACGGCGGCGACCTCGAGAACGCCGTCGCTCGACCGAACGCGAACTAACACCGATGGCCACTGACGATCCCGAACCCACGACGGACCACAGCGATCAGACCGCGACACCGAACGAAACCCACCTCGGGCCGCCGTCGGATCCGCGAGCGGGCGATCCTGCGGCGGATCCGCGCGCAGACTACGACTACGTCGGCGGTGGCATCGACCGCCCCGAACTCGTCTCCGCGCTCGACGAGCGCGTCGACGGCGAGGTCCGCTTCGACGAGTACAGCCGGCGACTCTACGCGACCGACGCGAGCGCCTACGAGGTAACGCCCGTGGGCGTCGTGCTCCCGCGCTCGACCGACGACATCGCCGCGGTCGTCGACTACTGCGCCGACGAGGGGATCCCGGTCCTCCCGCGCGGCGGCGGCACCAGCCTCGCCGGCCAGGCGGTCAACGAGGCCGTCGTCCTCGACCTCACGACGCACATGGACGGACTGTGCGAGGTCGCGCCCGACGAGCGGCGAGCGACGGTCCAGGCGGGGACCGTTCTCGCCGATCTCAACGACGAACTCGCGCCACACGACCTGAAGTTCGCGCCCGATCCCGCGGCCGGGAACCGGAGCACGATCGGCGGCGCGATCGGGAACAACTCCACCGGCGCGCACTCGCTGCAGTACGGGAAGACCGACGCCTACGTCGAGGAGGTAGAAATCGTCCTCGCGGACGGGTCCATCGAGCGCTTCGGCGAGGTGACGGTGGCCCAACTCCGCGAGAAAGCCGATCCGGACGGCGACCCGCTCGAGCGAATATACGACATCCTCCTGCGGGTTGTCGACGAGGAGGCCGACGCGATCAGCGAGGTCTTCCCGCAACTCAAACGGAACGTCTCCGGCTATAACCTCGATCGGCTGGTCGCGGAAGCATACGGCGAGCCCGAGGCGTTCGACGAGAACACCGACGAGACGGTCGAAATCGGCGACGAGCCCGACCCGAACGCGACCGTCAACCTCGCCCGCGTCTTCGCCGGGAGCGAGGGAACGCTCGGCGTGGTCACGGAGGCGACCGTCTCGCTCGAGCCGGTCCCCGAGACGACGGGCGTCGTCCTGTTGACATACGAGGACCTGCTCGAGGCGATGGCCGACGTCGACACCATCGTCCGAAACCACGACCCCGCAGCGATCGAGGCGATCGACGACGTGTTGCTCGAGCTCGCCCGCAATACCGAGGAGTTCGCCGATGTCGCGGCGAACCTCCTCGAGGGAACCGAGACGGCGCTGCTCGTGGAGTTCTACGCCGAGAGCGAGGCCGGCGCTCGCGAGAAAGTGGAGGCGATGCTCGCGGATCGACTGCCCGATTCGAGCGCGCCGGAATCCGACGGCGGCGCGACTGCAACTGAGTCAACTACCGATTCGGACCCCGTTCGCGCGTT
This sequence comes from Natrinema sp. DC36, assembly GCF_020405225.1. Lineage (NCBI taxonomy): Archaea > Methanobacteriati > Methanobacteriota > Halobacteria > Halobacteriales > Natrialbaceae > Natrinema > Natrinema sp. DC36. Next base: position 2,518,234 of record NZ_CP084472.1, on the reverse strand, counting down.
CGATGCTCTCGAGGCATACGCGCCCGACGACCGCGCGGAACTCTGGAAGCTCCGCAAGAGCGCGGCACCCATCCTACTCTCTCGAACGTCCGACGCCAAGCACATCTCCTTCATCGAGGATACGGCCGTCCCGACCGAGAACCTCGCGGACTACGTCGCCGACTTCCAGGACGTACTCGAGGAACAGGACACGTTCGCGAGCTTCTACGCCCACGCGGGGCCGGGCTGCATGCACATGCGGCCGCTGGTCGACACCAAGAGCCCGGCGGGGTTGAACCAGTTCGAGGCGATTTCCGACGCCGTGACCGATCTCGTCGTCGAGTACGGCGGCTCCGTCTCGGGCGAGCACGGCGACGGCCGGGCCCGAACCCAGTGGAACCGCAAACTCTACGGCGAGGACGTCTGGTCGCTCTTCCGCGACGTGAAGACCGCGTTCGACCCCGACTGGCTCCTGAATCCGGGCACCGTCTGCGGCGACCACGACATGACCGAGCACCTGCGGTTCTCGCCGGAGTACGAGTTCGACGCGGGCTTCGAGCCCGTCCTCGAGTGGGAGAACGACAACGGCTTCCAGGGGATGGTCGAACTCTGCCACGGCTGTGGCGGCTGCCGTGGGTCCCAGGAGACGACCGGCGGTGTGATGTGTCCGACCTACCGCGCGGCCGAGGAGGAGAGTCTGAGCACCCGCGGGCGCGCGAACATGCTCCGCGGGGCGATGAACGGCGAACTCGACGCCGATTCGACCGATCCGGAGTTCCTGGCCGAAGTGATGGACCTCTGTATCGGCTGCAAGGGCTGTGCGCGGGACTGCCCGAGCGAGGTCGACATGGCCAAACTCAAAGCCGAGGTCGAGCACGCGAACCATCGGGAAAACGGCTCGAGCCTCCGCGACAAGCTGTTCGCGAACGTCGACCGGCTGAACGCCGCCGGCTCCGCGCTCGCGCCGCTCTCGAACTGGGCTGCGTCGCTTCCCGGTGCGGGCACGATCGCCGAGAAAACGGTCGGCATTGCACGTGAACGCGACCTCCCGACGTTCGAGAGCGAGAGTTTCGAAGACTGGTTCGAGAAGCGAGGTGGCTCTCGAATCCCGCTCGAGGACGCCTCCCGGAAAGTCCTCCTCTTCCCGGACACGTACACGAACTACAATCACCCGCGGGCGGGGAAGGCGGCCGTCCAGGTGCTCGAGACGGCGGGGGTCCACGTCGAAATCCCCGACGGCGTCACCTCGACCGGCCGGCCGGCCCACTCGAAAGGGTTTCTCGACGTCTCGCGCGAGCGCGCCCGAACCAACGTCGAGACGCTGGCTCCGCGAGTCGAGGACGGCTGGGATGTCGTCTTGGTCGAGCCCTCGGACGCCGTCATGCTCCAGTCGGACTACCTCGATTTGCTCTCGGGACGCGACGCCGAGCGGGTCGCGGCGAACACCTACGGCGTCATGGAGTATCTCGATCGGTTCGACCTGGCGGCCGGGCTGCCGACCGCCGAACTCGACGAGCGGCTGACCTACCACGGCCACTGCCACCAGAAAGCGACGAAGAAGGACGGTCACGCGGCCGCGGTCCTGCGAACGGTCGGCTACGAGGTCGACGCGCTCGATTCGGGCTGCTGCGGGATGGCCGGCTCCTTCGGCTACGAGGTAGAACATTACTCCCTGAGCCGATCGATCGGAGCAATCCTCTTCGATCAGGTCGACGACAGCGAGGGCGAGACCGTCGTCGCGCCGGGCGCGTCCTGCCGGACGCAGCTTTCGGGGTATGAGAACTGTGACGATCCGCCCCATCCGATCGAGACCGTCGCGGCCGGGCTCTCGCGGTAACGCGCCGTCACCCTCGAGCAGTCGCAGTCGTTCTTCGTCCGTCTATCGGACCTGCGGTCACTCGTCGTCCGTCGACCCCTCATCGGTCGTGTCGACCGGTGCCCGCGGCCGCTCCTTTCCCGGATGTTTTGACTCTCCGAACCCGCCGCTCAAGACCCGTGCGAGCGTCTCTTCGACGGACTCGTCGGTTTCGGTGACGCGGTCGGGGTCGGCCTCGACCGTGAACCCCGACGAGATGTTCGGCGCCGTCGGAATGAAGAGGACGATCCGTCCGTCACTCGTGGTGTGTCCGGTCTTGAACGCCGGCATCTGGGTGCCGTCCCAGCCCTCGACGCTGACCGATTCCTGCAGCGCCTGTTCCTCGCCGAACGTGGTCTCGGCGGCGACCTTCGACGCGTTGTAGAGGACGCGAAGCCCCGGAACGCGGTTGACGACGCCGTCGACGCTCCGCGAGAAGACGCCGCCGATCGTCGTTCGGGTGAACGAGCCGACAACGATCGCCACCAGGACGAACACTCCGAGCGGAACGACGATTCGGAGGACGTAGGCCACGAACGCTCGAGTCGGCTCGTGGCCGATCAGGCCGCGGAGCAATTCGCCGTCGTACACGATCGTCGGTGTGAGTCCGGCGATGATCGCGTAGACCCGATAGACGACGTACAGCGTGACGAGTATGGGGCCGATGATGATCAGCCCGCTCGCGAAGACACGCTTCCACGACCTCATGCTCGTAGCGTGTGTCTGCTGGGACATGATACCTTCCTTTCGCTGGCACCGTCTAGTTCAGCACCTCCTCAGCTAGTCTTCGGCCATTCAGCGCTTGATTCGGTCGATCCGCATTGAAACAGTCTGAAACCACTTTTCGACGTGTTTCGCTCGCTGTAGTTGCGGTGACCGCTCAATTCGTGACGTGTAAGGGCAGTCAGCTAGCCGCCAGCATCGACGACAAACTCTGTTTCGGCGAGGTTGTATTTCTCACCTCGGTAGTATTTTTTTCAGATAGTTTAAACGAAATAAATATGTTCTTGAGGTCGGAACACGTTCAGCATGCAGCGTCGATCCATTCTTGCGTCTATTGGAGTCGGTGTGGCCGCCGGTAGCGCCGGTTGCGTAGAATCTGTCGCCGATATAATTGACAGTTCAACGAGGATCGGCTGGATAGGCGTAAGTAACTACGATACTGAGCCTCACCGGTTCGAGGTACAAGTGGAACGTGGCGGTTCTACTGTTCATGAATCCTCGCACGGAATTCGAGGCAAAGAAGACGACATGCTTTTTGGAGAGGCTTTAGAGTGTACGTGGGGTGACACAGAGGGAACGTATCGTATTCGTTCAAGAATCGACGAAAGTGAGTGGGTTGAACGATCCGTTGCTGATGCGATAGACGGTACTGTCGACTGTGTAACAGTGAGGGTGAGTTACGGCGATCTCGGGGATACGCTGGACGTATTCATCAGAGAGAACTGTGATGACGTTCCGACATACGATGGAGGGTGTGCATTCGCAAACGAATGAGCGAGCGTGGATCGTGACGGCCGACCCGTGCGCTACGGCCAGAGCCCGCGCGTCTCCTTCGCCTCTGCGATCCGTGACAGCGCCACCACGTAGGCGGCGTCGCGCCACGTCAGTCCCTCGGCGTCGACCTCGGCGCGGACGTCGCCCCACGCATCGAGCATGTGTTCCTCGAGTTCCTCGTTGACCCGCTCGAGCGACCACTGGCGGCGGTTGATATCTTGCAGCCACTCGAAGTAGCTCACCGTCACCCCACCTGCGTTCGCCAGGATGTCCGGAATCACCGGGACGTCTCGCTCCTCGAGGATGGTGTCCGCGGCGAACGTCGTCGGACCGTTCGCGCCCTCGACGACGATGTCGGCCGCGATGGCGTCGGCGTTGTCCGCGGTGATGACGTTGCCGACGGCCGCCGGAATCAGGACATCGGCGTCTAACTCGAGGAGTTCGGCGTTCGAGAGCCGACGGACGCTGTCGTCGTCGTCGAGTTCGTTCGCGAAGCTGGTGACCGCTTCCGGCTCCTCGTCGTGCGATGGGATCGCATCGACGTCGATCCCCTCTGGATCGTAGATCGCGCCGTTGACGTCGCTCACGGCGACGACGGTCGCGCCCCAGTCCTCGAGCAACCGGGCGGCGTTGGCACCGACGCTGCCGAAGCCCTGGACGGCGACTGTCGTGTCCGAAATCTCGCGATCGTAGTACCGAATCGCTTCTCGCGCGGCGATCGCCGTCGAGCGGCCGGGGGCCTCCTCGCGGCCGTAGGAGCCGCCGATGACCGGCGGCTTGCCGGTGACGACGCCGGGGATGGTCTCGCCCTGTTGCATCGAGTAGGCGTCCATGAACCAGGCCATCGTCTGGGCGTCGGTGCCCATGTCCGGCGCGGGGACGTCTTTCGTCGGCCCGACGGCGTCGCGCAGTTCCTCGGCGAACCGGCGGGTGAGCCGTTCCGTCTCGTCGTCGGTCAACGATTTCGGGTCGACGGCGATGCCGCCCTTTCCGCCGCCGAAGGGGAGGTCCATCACCGCGCACTTCCAGGTCATCCACATCGAGAGCCCGGTACATTCTTCGGCACTCACCTCGGGGTGATAGCGCAGGCCGCCCTTGTAGGGCCCGCGAACGTCGTCGTGCTGGGCCCGATAGCCGGTGAAGACCTCGACATCGCCGTCCTCGCGCTCGAGGGGAACCGAAACCTGCTGAACACGCGTCGGGTGCTTCAGCCGTTCGACGACGCCGGGGTCGACGTCGACGTGGGTCGCGGCTCGCTCGAGTTGCCTGCGGGCGGTGATCAGCGCCGAGTCCAGGTCGTCGTCCGATACAGTCTCGTCCGCGGATGGTGTCGTGCTCATGAGTTAAGCGATTGTGATGGTCGGCGGCGTTCGGTGATCGCGTGTTCGATGGCGGGCAGCGTCAGGTCGTGAACAGTCGTCGCGGGAAGTCCGCCAGCGTCTCCGCGCCGTCGCTGGTAACGTGAAACGTCTCGCTGATCTCCATGCCGATCTCGTCGGTCCAGATCCCGGGGATCATGTGGAACGTCATGTCCTCCTCGAGGATAGTCTCGTCGCCCGGTCGGATGCTCGCGGTGTGCTCGCCCCAGTCCGGCGGGTAGCCCAGCCCCATCGAGTAGCCGATGCGGTCCTCCTTCTCGAGGCCGTACTGCGCGATGGTGTCGCGCCACGCCTTCTCGACCGACTCGCAGGTGACGCCGGGTTCGGCGGCGTCGAGCGCGGCCTCGAGCCCCTCGACGACGATATCGGCGGTCTCCTGGAGTTCGTCGGGCGGGTCGCCGACGAACGTCGTCCGGGCCAGCGGCGAGTGATACCGGTGACGACAGCCCGAGAGTTCGATGATGACCGGATCGCCGTCCTCGAACTCGCGGTCGGTCCAGGTCAGGTGGGGCGTCCCGGTGTGATCGCCCGAGGGCATCAGCGGGACGATCGAGGGGTAGTCGCCGCCGTACTCCTCGGTCCCGGTGATCAGTTGCTCGTAGATCGCTGCCGCGGCCTCGTACTCCGGCACGCCCTCCGCGATCGTCTCCAGGCCCGCCTGCATGGCGTTTTCAGAAATCCGGGCGGCTTCGCGCATGTACTCGAGTTCCTGTTCGGACTTTTTGATCCGGACCCAACCGACTAGCAAGGTTGCGTCCTCGAACTCCGCTTCGGGTAGGTTCTCCTGCAGGCGCGTGTACGATTTGGCGGTGAAGTAGGCGGCGTCCATCTCGAGGCCGATCCGGCCGTCCGCGACCTCGAGTTCCTCGAGGACGCCGGCGACGTAGTCCATCGGGTGGAGGTCGTGGGGGGAGTGGACGTGGTCGTCGCTGTAGGCGCGGATACTGTCGTCGCCGAGGTGGGTCGTCGCCCGCGCGCCGCCCCCGTCCATGTCGCGGCCGATCCAGACGGGTTCGTCGCGATCAGGGGTGACCACGACGGCCTGATGGACGTAGAACGACCAGCCGTCGTACCCCGTCAGGTAGTTCATGTTCGCCGGATCGGCGACGACGATCGCGTCGAGGTCCTCCTCGCGCAATCGCTCTTTGGTCCGAGCGACCCGCCGCTCGTACTCGGCCTCGTCGAAAATATGCTCTCGTGGCATGATAACAGGGCTTCTACGAGCAGCATCGATCAGGAGCGCTAAAAGTTTTTCGTGTATATAGAATACAGATACTGTTTACAACTTCGGGCTGTGCCGTCGAGAGCATCGGACAGCGACTCGAGAGCGGGTGAGAAACAGTCGGTTCGCACACGCCCACTCCGCTCCCGGCGAACCACCGCCCGTTAAGACACGTCGGTTCGTCCCGGCGGATATGGCAATCCTCGAGACTATCGCGATCGCGTTCTGGGCGATGTTGCCCGCCTACGTCCCCAACAACGCCGCGGTGCTGGCCGGCGGCGGTCGGCCGATCGACGGCGGCCGAACGTGGGGCGACAAGCGCGTACTGGGCGACGGAAAGACCTGGCGCGGGACGGCGATGGGAATCGCCGCGGGCCTCGCGCTCGCGGCCGTGCTCACCCTCGTCGAGCCGGCCGTCAACGACGCGCTCGGCTTCGCACTCCCCGAGTTCACGCCGCTCGCGGCGCTCGGCCTCGCCGGCGGTGCCATGCTCGGCGACATCCTCGCGTCGTTCCTCAAACGCCGAAGCGGCCGCCAGCGCGGCGCGATGTTCCCCGGCCTCGACCAGTTGGACTTCGTCGTCGTCTCCCTCCCGCTGGTCGCCCTGCTCGATTTCGAGTGGTTCAGCGAGTGGTTTTCGCTCGAGGTCATCCTCGTCGTCGTCGTCCTCACGCCGATCCTCCACGTGACGACGAATATGATCGCGTACGAGCTCGGGCTGAAAAACGAGCCGTGGTAGTCGTCTGGAAAGCGGGCGGTTGACTGCTTGCTACTCGAGCGTCGCTTCCATGTCCGCAACTGCGGCGGCGTGGGCCTCGTGTGCCCGTTCCAGATCGATCGGATCCGAGATCATGCTGAAGAAGCCGTGGATCATGTCGTCGTAGTTGTGGTACTCGACGGGGACGCCGGCGTCCGCGAGTCGGTCGGCGTACTTCGCACCGATGTCGCGCAGCGGATCGAAGCCGGCGGTGATGATTGTCGCCGGCGGGAGTTTCGAGAGGTCGTTCGCGCGCAGCGGCAGTGCGTAGACGTTTCCGAGGTCGATATTGGTCTCGTAGAGGTGGCCACGGAACCACTCCATGTCGTCTTCCGTGAGGAAGTAACCCTCCTTGTTCTCCTCGTAGGCCTCGGTGACGGTCGCGTCGCCGACACTGGGGTAGAGCAACAGCTGATACGCGATCTCGGGGCCGCCCCGATCTCGAGCGAGCAGCGACAGTCCCGCCGCGAGGCCGCCGCCGGCGCTGTCGCCACCGACGACGATCTTCTCCGGGTCGGCGTTCAGTTCGTCGGCTTCCGCGGTCGCCCACTCGAGCGCGGCATAACAGTCCTGTAACCCCTCGGGGAAGGGGTGATCCGGCGCGAGCCCGTAGTCGACGCTGACGACGGGATAACCGGTGTCGTCGGCCAACTTCCGACAGACGCCGTCGTGAGTGTCGATGCTGCCGACGACCCACCCACCCCCGTGGAAATACAGGAGCAGCGGCCGGTCCTCCCCTTCGGTTCCGGGGTCGTAGCTCCGCACCGCGAGGTCGCCGTGTGGCCCGTCGATGGTGTGGTCCTCGACGGACGCGAGTTCGATGTCGGGCTCCTCGACGACGCGCATCTCCTCGAACATCCGTCGAGCCTCCTCGGGCGTGATTTCGCTGAACTCCGGAGTGTCGAGCGATTCGTAGAGTTCGAGAAACGCTTGCACGTCCGGATGCGGCTCGGCTGCACTGGCTGGTGTCATCAGGGAACACACGCGCTAGCAGCTATAAAAATGTATACGTACTGGCATTCTCCGCTCGTTCCCTCCCAGCGTCCCGTTCCACACCGCTTATTTCGGTTCGGCGCGCTCTCTCGAGCAATGACGAATCAGGACCTCATCGACGCCCTTCGCGCGGCAGACGCCGTCCAGTTCGGCGAGTTCGAACTCTCCCACGGCGGCACCAGCGAGTACTACGTCGACAAGTACCTCTTCGAGACCGACCCGGACTGCCTCGAGTTAGTCGCCGAGGCCTTCGCGGACCGAGTGTCGGCCGACGACAAACTCGGCGGCGTCGCGCTGGGCGGCGTCCCCCTCGCCGCCGCAACGAGCGTCGCGGCCGGCGTCCCCTACGTCATCGCGCGAAAGCAGCGCAAGGAGTACGGCACCGGCAACCTGATCGAGGGGCGACTCGAGGACGGCGAGGAGGTCGTTATCGTCGAGGACATCGTGACCACGGGAACGAGCGTCGTCGAGGCCGTCGAAGCGCTTCGGGACGCCGGTGCGACCGTCGAGCGCGCGCTAGTTGTCGTCGATCGCGAGGAGGGCGGCCGCGAGAACATCGAGGACGCCGGTGTGGAGATGGAAGCGCTGGTGACTGCGAGCGAGTTACTCGCCGATCGCGACTGACCGACCGGCGTCCCGGTAGCGAGCGGAACGGCGGTTCACTGCCCGTAGGATTCGAACTGCTCGAGCACCGTTTCCAACTGCTCGTCCGACAGCGTCTGGGGCTCGAGCCCGGCCGCGCGGGTCTCGAGGTACAGTCGAGCGAGGCTCTCGACGTGGTGGGTGTTCTCGAGGGCGGTTTCGATATCTGACGCAGTAACCACGAGCCCGTGGTTTTCGATGAACGTCGCCGTCGCGTCTGCTTCGTCCATCGCGCGGACGATGTGTTCGGCCAGCTCGTCGGTCCCGTACGGCGCGTACTCGGCGACCGGGACGCGCTTCCCGACCGCGACGATCATGTAGTGAATCGGCGGCAGCGGCTCGTGTGCGACGGCCATCGCGGTCGACCACGGCGAGTGGGTGTGGACGATCGCGCCGACGTCTTCGCGCCGGTAGATCGCGGCGTGCATCGGGACCTCGCTGCTCGGGGCCATCTCGCCGCCGCGCCGATCGCCGTCGACGCCGACGACCGGGACGTCATCGACGTCGAAACTGTCGTAGGGGACGCCGGTGGGCGTGACCGCGAATGCGTCGCCGCCGGCACCGTCGCGGACGCTCAGATTCCCCGTCCGGCCGGGCGTCAGCGCGGCGAGTGCCGGCGCGTGCTCGACCACCGCTCGTCGCTGGGACTCGAGCATCACAGTACCACCGCCGTTAGCGCCGCGAACGAATCTATCCTGTGGTCCGGCCGGCGATTCCCCTCGAGCGCCTCGCCGTCGCGTTCGCCGTCGGGGTCGAACAGCACCGTCTCCAGCCCGACGGCGTTCCCGCCCGCGATGTCAGACTCGATGTCGTCACCCACCATCACCGCCTCCGACGGCCGCCGGTCGAGTCGCGACAGGGGCAGCGTGAACATGACAGAGCCCGGCTTCTCCCGGCCGGTCTCTTCGGAGGTGAGAAGCAGGTCGATGTGGGACTCGAGTCCCAGTGCGGCGAGTTTCTCGAGTTGGATGCGCGTCGTGAGATTCGTGACGATGGCGACGTCGATCCCGTTTTCGCGAAGCGTCTCGAGGGTTCGCTCGACATCGGGATAGAGCGCCATTTCGTCGATATACGCCTCCCAGTAGGCCTCACCGAGCGCGAGCGCGTCCGCCGGTTTCGGGCGACCGACGCGGCGCTCGAGGGCGCGTTTGAAGTAGAGGAAGCGCTCGTGGGAGGCCGCCGTCCCGGGGAGTTCGCGCTTCGTTGCACGGCGTCCCGCCTGGTAGAACTCCTCGAACGACTCGCGGTCGAAGTCGTAGCCGAGGTCCCGCGCAGTCGCTCGAGCGGCGTCCTTTCCCGCCTCGTTACACGGCGAGTAGGGATAGAACGTGTCGTCGAAGTCGAAGAGAACGGCGTTGACGCTCATACCGGCCTATCGAGGGGACGGGAAAAACGAGTACCGGTCCCGAGAGCGACGCGGCGATGAAGGGACGCGAAGGCGATTCCACGGACGAATCGGATCGGCAGACGTCCGGACTGGCAAGTTCGGCGGGAACTGATCGCCCGGCTCTGTTACTCTGTTAATCAAAACGACGGGGGTTCGTGAAAACATCACGTTTTTAAGATGATGCCGACTCTAAACGGAACTCGAGGGGATACTTGATGATCGACGATGACGAGATATTCGAGGCGTTGGCGGACGTTCGCCGGCGTGAGCTATTAGTCGAGTTACTGGGCCGAGATCGGCTCCGCATCTCCAAACTGACTGGCATTTCTCGACAAATCGCCGAAGCAGACGGGGGATTGCTCCGCACGTATCTCTCCGGATCCGGCGAGAACTCGGACGCGGACGTGGAACTGCTCCGGAAGCACCACGTTCACCTGCCGAAACTGGCTTCGTACGGCTTTATCGAGTGGGATCGGGACGAACACATCGTCACGCGAGGCCAGCGATTCGAGGACATGAGACCGTTTCTCGAACTGATAGACGAGCATCGGAACGAGCGTCCGATACCGGAACGGAACCCGGTACGTCTCTCCGTCGACGACCGGTGACCGCACACTCGGAGTTGCGTTCTCGTTCGCTCGCCCGCTTCGCCTGCGTTGGAATTCGATCGCGTACTGACAGTCTCCGGTCGAGTGCGATAGTTCCCCGTCGACTCCCATTCGAGCGACGGCAACCACATCGCCGTCCAAGCCCCATCACAACGCTTTTATTCCGTTCGAGAGTAGCCGTAGCCACGATGGTAGGTGTCCGCTTTACAGGGGCGTTTGCCCGTTTCTAATTCCCACCTACCGCGTATTGCGTCGGCCACAGTCGACCAGTGTGCGGGACGCGGCGCGGACACGCCACCGGGATTTTCACCACTTCCACAGTCATGTCAGAATCAGATTCACAGCGGCAGATAGCGGTCGTACTACCCGACGGATCGGAGCTCGAGGTCGCCGAAGACGCCACGGTCGAGGACTGCGCCTACGAGATCGGCCCCGGTCTCGGCAGCGACACGATCGCCGGCAAACTCGACGGCGAACTCGTCGCCAAGGAACAGCCGGTCTACGACGGCGCGGAACTCGAGATCGTCACGAACCAGTCCGAGGAGTACCTGCAGGTCATGCGCCACTCCGCCTCGCACTGTCTCGCACAGGCCGTCGAACGGCACTACGACGATGTCGACCTCGCCATCGGCCCGCCGACGGACGAGGGCTTCTACTACGACTTCGACAACCTCGATATCGACGAGGAAGACCTCGCGGCCCTCGAGGACGAGATGGAAGAGATCATCGCCGAGGACTACGAGATCGAGCGCGAGGTCGTTTCGATCGACGAGGCCGAGGAGCGACTGGCCGACGAGCCCTATAAACTCGAACTCCTCGCGGAGTTCGCCGAGGAGGGAGACACGGTCACGTTCTACAGGCAGGGCGAGTGGGAGGACCTCTGTGCCGGCCCGCACGTCGAGTCGACGGGCGAGATAGGTGCCGTCGAACTGCTCGAGATCGCGGGTGCCTACTGGCGCGGCGACGAGGAGAACACGATGCAGACGCGCATCTACGGCACCGCCTTCGAGGACGAGAGCGATCTCGAGGAGTTCCTCAATCGCAAGCAAGAAGCCGAGAAACGCGATCACCGCCGAATCGGCAACGAGATGGATCTCTTCTCGATCCAGGACGTGACGGGGCCGGGGCTGCCGCTCTATCACCCCGCCGGAAAGACCGTGCTCAAGGAACTCGAGGGATTCGTCGAGGATCTCAACGAAGACGCGGGCTACGACTACGTCGAAACCCCCCACGTCTTCAAGACGGATCTCTGGCACCGCTCGGGTCACTACGAGAACTATCAGGACGACATGTTCATCTTCGACGTCGGCGACGACGAGTTCGGCCTGAAACCGATGAACTGTCCCGGCCACGCGGCTATCTTCCAGGATCACTCCTGGAGCTACCGCGACCTGCCGATCCGCTACGCGGAGAACGGCAAGGTCTACCGCAAAGAGCAGCGCGGCGAACTCTCCGGACTCTCGCGGGTCTGGGCCTTCACGATCGACGACGGCCACCTCTTCGTCCGCCCCGAGCAGATCAAATCGGAGGTCGAGCAGATCATGGACATGATCACGGACGTGTTGGACACGTTCGACCTCGAGTACGAGATGGCCCTCGCCACCCGCCCCGAGAAGTCGGTCGGGAGCGACGAGATCTGGGACCGCGCAGAGGAGCAACTCGAGAGCGTGCTCGACTCACACGGCCACGAGTACGAGGTCGAGGAGGGCGACGGCGCGTTCTACGGGCCGAAGATCGACTTCGCGTTCGAGGACGCCATCGGCCGCTCGTGGGACGGTCCGACGGTCCAGTTGGACTTCAACATGCCCGAGCGCTTCGACCTGAACTACGTCGGCGAGGACAACGAGGAACACCGCCCGGTCATGATCCACCGCGCGCTCTACGGCAGCTACGAGCGGTTCTTCATGATGCTCATCGAGCACTACGAGGGTCGGTTCCCGCTCTGGCTCGCGCCCGAACAGGTCCGCGTGCTGCCCATCTCCGACGACAACCTCGGCTACGCCCACCGCGTCGCCAACGAGTTCGACGACTTCCGCGTCGAGGTCGACGGCCGCGATAGCACCCTGGAGCGGAAGATCCGCGCGGCACACGACGATCGGGTCCCCTACCAGATCATCGTTGGCGACAACGAGGAAGACGACGGCAGTATTTCGGTCCGGGACCGCTTCGAGGACCAGGAGTACGACGTCGAAATCGAGGCGTTCCGGAGCCATCTCGAGGCCGAGCGCGAAGAGCAGCGGACGGAACCGGACTTCCTGCGGTAACGACCGCTACCGAGCGGTTCGACATTTCTCTGCTATCGTGCTGCCATAGTGGCCGCTCAGTTTGGGTATCGGTCGCTCGCTCGGACTCACTCGAGTGAGACACTGCCCGCTCGAGTGCGTGCCACATTCGTGCTGATTTCACGAGCAGAACCCGATCGTAATACCCATAGTTGCGGAATCGTGCATATCCGTATGAACAGAGCCGAGAAGGCAGCCCTCCAGCTGCGGGCCGTCGACGTACTGCGGATGTTGAAGGAGACGAGAACGTACGATGAACTCGCCGAGACGACGGGGCTGCCGGCGGGCGATCTCAACCGATACGTCAACGGGCACGTCCTTCCCGGTGCCGATCGCGCGCGCGAGGTCGTCGACGAGCTCGGCCGGGAGGCATTAGCCGAGGAGCTCGACGCGCGCATCCGCGTCGACGACGAGGGGTACGTGGACAATTCGGCAACCGTCTTCGATCAGCCCTTCCTCGATCTGGCCGCGCCGGTCGTGGCCAACGGCTTCGACTTCGAGCGACCCGACGTCGTCCTCACCGCCGCGACCGACGGAATCACGCTCGCGGCGGCGCTCGCGAGCTACTACGGCGTCCGCTGTGCCTACGCGAAAAAGCAAAAGGAGACCGCCGTCGAGGAGTTCATCGAGGCCCGCCAGCGACTCCAGTCCGGAATCGAACTCACCTACTATCTGCCCGCCTCCGCGATCGATCCGGGCGAATCGGTACTGGTCGTCGACGACCTCATTCGCTCGGGCGAGACCCAGGAACTCCTGTTGGACATTGCCCACACCGCCGAGGCCGAGGTCGCCGGCGTCTTCGCGCTCATCGCGGCCGGCGAGGACGGCATTCGGCGCGCCCGCGAACGCACCGACGCCCCGATCGGCTCGCTCGTTACCGTCTGATACGGACTGCTGTCCGTCGTGTTCGGCCCAGTCGTCGGACGGCCGCGAGTCGGATGGTCGCAGTCGGACGGCCGCAGTTGTACCAGGAACCCGGTCCGGCAATCCGTCTGACAGGGTGCCCGAGTGACTCGAGTTTCGATCCTCGACGTGACGACCGAACGGCGATCGTCCTCAAGATCGAACGGACGATTCGTCGAGCGATTGGTTCGCCAACAGCTGCCGAGTAATCGCCCGAGGGGAACCGTGTGAACGGTTGGCACATTATTAATCATTAGGTTTATGGTGGTGTCGCCAGTTAGTGGAGGTACGCACATGACGAAGACAGTCATCCTCGGCGTGATCGGGTCCGACGCACACGTCGTCGGGATTACCATCCTGGAACAGGCGCTGGAGGCAGCCGGATTCGACGTCGTCAACCTGGGCGTGCAAAGCTCCCAGGAGGAGTTCGTCGAAGCCGCGTCCGCCAACGACGCCGAGGCTGTACTCGTCTCGTCGCTCTACGGCCACGCCAAACAGGACTGCGAGGGCTTCCACCAGCGAATCGCCGAATCCGACATCGACGTCACGACCTACATCGGCGGCAACCTCGCCGTCGGACAGGACGACTTCGACGAGACGCGGTCGTTCTTCCGAAAGATGGGTTTCGATCGGGTCTTCGACTCCGAGACCGACCCCGAGGAGGCCATCGAGGCCCTAAAAGCCGACCTTGACATCCGTTCGGCCGAGTCCGAACGGGAAGGCCAGACCGTCTCGGTCTAATCAGTACCGTTTCTTGTCATTCCGTTTCGCGTCACACTGCTCGATCAGTAGTCGCTGTTCGTTACTCTGCGTAGTCGCTGTCGACGTCTGCAACAGGGACTCCGACGGCGACGAACGATCACCGAACGATCGTCACCGGCACCGGCGACCGGCGGGCGACCGTCTCCGCGACGCTGCCGAGAAGGATTCGACTCGCGCCAGTCCGGCCGTGGCTGCCGACGACGATGTGGTCGATATCGTGTTCGGCGGCGTAATCCACGATCGATCGTGAGACGCTCCCGAGGACGTGTTCCGTCTCGAGTTCGACGCCGTGTTCGGCCGCCTGTTCGCGCGCCGTCTCGAGGATATTCTCGGCTCGCTCCTCGTGGTGGCCCTGTACCTCGTCGTAGTTCGCCATCGCGGTCCCTTCGATGCCGCTGACCGCGTAGAAGTCGCCCGGATCGAGGACGTAGAGTGCGGTGATCGTCGCCTCCGGATACTCCGTGCAGGCGAACTCGAGTGCCTCGGTAGACTGGTTCGAGTCGTCGACCGCCACGAGAACGTGTCGTGCCATACGAGATCGTTCGCGTGCCGACGGAATAAGTCCACCTCTGGACCCGGCGAGTTGGGAATCGGATACTTCTACGGAGCGAGTACTCGTTCGATTGCCGCCCGAATCCGCTCGGAGCCCGGCCGATACGCGTCCTCGCGGGCTGGAAGCGGAATCGGCACGTCGTAGCCCGTCACCCGCTCGATGGGTGCCTCGAGCGACCAGACGGCCTCGTCCGAAATTCGAGCCGCGATCTCGCCGGCGAACCCGCCCGTCCGCGGGGCCTCGTGGACGACGACGCAGCGACCGGTCTTGCGGACGGACTCGAGGACCGTTTCGGTGTCCATCGGACTGATCGTCCGCAGGTCGATCACCTCGATATCGGCCTCGAGACCCGCGACCGCGTCCTCGACCTCCCGGACCATCGCGCCCCACGCGATAACCGTGGCGTCAGTTCCCTCCTCGACCACGCGCGCCTCGCCGAGCGGGACGACGGTTTCGTCGGGGACCGGTCGCCGGGCCGCCCGGTACAGCGGCATGGGTTCGAAGAAGAGCACCGGATCGGGACTTCGAATGGCCGAGCGCAGCAGTCCGGCCGCGTCCCGTGCGCTCGAGGGGATCGCGACTTTCAGCCCCGGGATGTGGGCGTAGCCCGCCTCGTAGCTCTCGGAGTGGTGCTCGAGGGCCGAGACGCCGAGGCCGTACGGCGCGCGGACGACCATCGGACAGGTGATTTTCCCGCGCGAACGGTGGCGAATTCGCGAGAGGTGCTGGTGAATCTGGGCGAACGCCTGGAAGCTGAACCCGGCGAACTGGATCTCGGCGACCGGCCGGTAGCCCGCCGCCGCGAGGCCGACGCCGAGGCCGACGATGCCCGCCTCGGCCACCGGCGCGTCGTGAACCCGACCGGGGAAGGCGTCGAGGAGGCCCTGCGTCGCCCGGAAGACGCCGCCGTCGACGCCGACGTCCTGGCCGTAGACGAGCACGTCGTCGTCGCGCTCGAGTTCGGCGCGTAGCGTCCCCCGGATGGCTTCGACCATGTTCAGTCGGTCGGCGTCCTCGAGGGCAGCCTCGGTGGCTTCTGCCGTCTCGCTGGCGCCGCTCCCCTCACCGATACCCGTGTCCGACGTCGATGACCCACCGTCACCTCGCTGGCCCCCCTCGGCTGGCGCGACCGTGTGCCCGTCGTCCGCGACGAACGCCTCGCGCTGGCGCTCGAGATACGGTGGTCGTTCCGCGTACGCGTAATCGAACATGTCCACCTGTTCGGCGGTCGCTTCCGTCTCCCGGGCCGCCTCGAGTGACTCCTCGAGATCGGTTTCGATCTCGGACTCGATCGATTCGATGGTCTCGTCGTCGAGAATTCCGCGGTCTCGGAGGTAGCGTTCGAACCGCAGGATCGGATCCAGCGGTTCCCACTCTTCTTCTTCCTCGGTCGTCCGGTAGACGGAAGGATCGTCCGCCGTCGTGTGCATCTCCCGCCGGTAGGTCGTCGCCTCGATCAGCGTCGGCACGCCGCGCCGAGCGCGCTCGATGGCCGCTTTCGTAACCGCGTAGACGCCCAGAATATCGTTGCCGTCGACCTGAACCGGTTCGATCCCCGCGGCGACGGCTTTCTGGGCGAGGGTCGCGGCCCGCGTCTGTTTCGACAGCGGCGTCGAGATCGCGTACTGGTTGTTCTGGCAGAAGAAGACGGTCTGGGCCTCGTAGACGCCGGCCAGATTCATCGCCTCGTACACCTCGCCCTCGCTGGTCGCACCGTCCCCGAAGTAGGTGAGCGCGACCGACTCCGTATCGTTCATCGACTCCGCCCAGCCGATTCCGGCGGCGTGAAGCGGCTGGGTCCCCACGGCGATCGACGGCGGCATCATCGGCACGCCCTCGGGCGGTGCTCCGCCCTCCTCGAGTCCCATCGCGTACTCGATGATTTCCTGTGCCGACCCGCCGCGGGCCAGCGCCGACGGATGTTCGCGGAACGCGGGTACCGTCCAGTCGGTCTCGTCGAGCGCCGCGGTGCTCCCGACTTGGGCGGCCTCCTGCCCCGTCGCGGGCGCGAACGTCCCTAGCTCACCTCGTCGCTGGAGAGCGATCACCCGCCGGTCGAGTCGCCGCGATCGCTTCATCGTCCGGTACCACTCGAGCAGTCGCTCGTCGTCGATTTCGGGCTCGAGGGACTCGTCGACCCGACCCTCCTGATCGAGTATCTCGACGCGATCGATCGAGAACGCGGCGACCTGAGAGCGCGGCATATCTCCGGTACGACGGTTGGCTACTTAGTGCCCGTCTCGGCCATCGCGTGGCCGGCGCTCGGCGCTGCTGTGGGAGTCGTCGGATAGGCGACTGCACGGTCCGCACGGTCGCTCTCGACTCGAGTCGCAGAAAAATCGACGTGAAATCGGCTGTGGTGACTATCCGCGTTACTTCGCGCGGCCTTGACCGCCGTTGTTGGACGGACGGACCTTCTCTGCACCTTTACCGCGGTTGTTGAGGCCGCGGTTCGACTTGCCGGCGTTGGTGAGTCCGCGGAACGCGCGGTTCGTGTGGTCGTCGTCGCAGATCCAGTTGAGATCGTCGTCGTTCTCGATCGCGGGGTGGTTCGGATCTACGAGGATCATCTCGAACCACTTCTGGCTGCCGTCTTCCCCGACCCAGTAGCTGTTGAGCACGCGCAGGTTGGGGTACTTCCGGGAGACGCGTTCCTCGCCGATGCGCTGGATGTTCTTGCGCCGCCCGATGCGGTTGACACCCTGGCGCTTGGAGCGCCGACCGGCCTTGTGTCGCTGTTTCCGGGCGGTCCCTTTGCGGACCGAGACCCGGGTCACGATGATGCCCTGTTTCGCCTTGTAGCCGAGTTCGCGCGCCTTGTCGAGTCGCGTCGGGCGATCGATTCGCTCGATCGCGCCCTGATCGCGCCACTCCTGTTTGCGCTGCCACTGTAGCTCCCCGAGCTTGCCGTCGTCGGGGTCCTTCCATGCGTCCTTGATGTGGGAATAGAAGCTTTTTGCCATTGTATTCACCCGCGGGCGTTGCGTGGTTCAATCCCGACCGGGGCCGAGCCCCGCGGATCACATCCCGACCTGTGACGTGATGTCGTACAGGTGCCCGCTGATGCCCGCGCGAACCAGCGAGTCTACCGAACCTACCCAACTCTCGAGTATAAGGGCTTCGAACTCCGATGCGGAACGATTCCAGCGAGACGAGTGAACGCCGCCTATCGCATCAACGGGTTACCGCACCGGGACGCGCTCGTGCACGCCGCCGGGCGTAATTCCGTTGACCGTCGCGAAGACGGCTCCCAGGACTAGCCCGTAGACGAGGTGGCCGAGGCCGAACACGAGCGCGCTGACGAGTTCCGCCGTGGCTCCCGAGACGGGGAGGAACGGCAGCGGCAATGCCGCAACGCCAGCCCGTTCCATCGCCAGCGGAAACACGACGCCGCCGGCGAAGAGCCCGATAACGGAACCGAAGACGAGTCCCATGATGACGTAATCGCCAAACGAGCCGATCTGCTCCCGGACGAACGACCGCGAGGCGATAGCGGCGAACAGAAGCCCGAAGATGATGCTAATCATCAGGTGAATCGTCCAGCCGATGCCGATCGCCGTGCTGGGCTCCGTCGCGAGTCCGCCGAGTAGTTCGATCTGGTTCCCACCCAGGTGAAGGACCAGTCCCATGGCGATACCGGCGATGAGGCCACCCGTGACGCCACCGCCCCAGATTCCGATGCTGTCGGTATCGTGCTTGTTAGTACCACTCATATGTCGAGATACGGATCTGATCCTGATCAAGGTCTCCATTCGTCGGTTTTCGAGACACACTGGAAACGGTGAGTGTCCCTGAAGCTGCCGTTGCGGACGAACGCGTAATTGGGGCGTCTCTCATCCGATAGTGCCACGGATAACCACTCGAAACCGATCCGATAGTACTGCTCCCGAGATCTTGCTTTGGGGCGATACAGCGGTTGAGAAGTCGTTATTCAGGATTTGTGTAGTAGCTACTATATACGGGTTGGGCGCGTGTTTCTCACATGGTCTTTCGCATCATCGACGCGATGACCGACGGGTTCTCCCGCACTACCGAGCGGAACGGACTCGTCTTCGTCGCCGTATTCGCCGTTCTCGCACTGTTGAACGCACTCGTCGCCCCGGTGGAAATCGGAACTGCCACCGGTGCAACGCCCGCTACGGGACTGGTCGGACTCGCCACCGGAGTGCTCTCGCTCCTAATCGGGCTCGGAACGATCGCCGCGGCCATCGTCGCGCTCCGGACGTTTGCGTCCGACGAAACCGAGACGATTCCCCGCGAGTTCCGCCGCCGGAAGATCGCCACTGCCACGCTCAACGCCTTCGTCGGCACCATCGTCTTCGTGGTGCTCGTCGCCGTCGGCAGTATCTTCCTGCTCGTGCCGGGACTGTTCGTGCTCGTCAGCCTCTACTACTGGAGCGCGTTCGTCGCGATCGAGGATCAGAACTTCGTCCGGGCGTTCCGCAGCAGTTGGACGCTGACCCGGGGAAGTCGCCTCCGCCTGTTCGGCCTCGGAATCGCTGTCGTCGTCCTTGGCCTCGCCGTTAACGCGACCGTCGCGATTCCGTCGCTCCTGCTCGGCGACGGCGCCGGGCTCGTCCTCACGCAGCTCGTCGCTGCGGTCGTCACGGTGTACACCATCGCGACCACCGCCCGCGCATACGACCAGCTTCGCGGCCTCGAGCATCCCGCTGATCCGGAGCCACGACCGGGATCCGCCGGAATGGCCGCCTGAGACGGCACTCGAGCGTTTCGAACGGCCGCTACTCGAACGGGCGGGTATCACGCGTTCCCGAATTTCATATAGCGGTATGAAATTCATTGGGCCGAACGGAGGGCCGTATTCCATCGATTGACCCGCTGCGCGATCGATCTCGAGAACGCTGCTCGAAGCCGTTGGGTGGGCGAGCCGTGTACTGATTGGGGAGGAAAGCGTTTTTCACGCCGATCGTCCGCTCACTGTCGTTTCCGGGGGTATCCGTCCGATACCCGACTTCGAACCCTGTAACGGAGCCGAGACGTACGGCTCCGGTATCGGGAAGAATCAGCTCGAACCGCCACTTGCAGAAAATCAGGGTCTCAGACGAATTCGGCGACCGTCTCGAACGAGTCATCGGCGATCGCCTCGGCGAGTTCGTCGCTCGCGAGTCCGTCGGGGACGTGCTGGGGGTACTTGCGCCGGAAGTAGCCGACGATGTTCGTCAGATCGCGTCGGAGGAATTCGTCGGCGTTCTCGTGGTCCGTCGGGACGGCCTGGGGCCAGTCGAAGACTTTCACGCCCTCCTCGTTGACGAAGACGTTGTACTCGCTCATGTCGGCGTGGACGTACCCCTTCGCGTACGCGCGCGAGACCTCCGAGAGCAGGAGATCGAGGACGCCCAGGACTTGCTCGTCCTCGAGTCGGGTCTGGGAGAGTTCGACGCCGTCCATCTTCTCCATCACGATGGCGTGGCGGTTCTGGCCGATCGGCTGTGGCACCGCGACGTCGGGATAGAGTTCCTCGAGGATGCCGTGTTCGCGCTCGGCAGCCTTTCGGGCGGTGTACATCCAGGAGACGTGGTCGTTCTCGGACGTGTAATCGCGCTCCTTGTGGACCTTCCGAAAGTTCGTATAGCCCTCGCGGTGATACTTCAGCGCCAGCGGCTTGTACGACTTGACCTCGTAGACGTCGCTCTCCTTGCCGACGCCCAGCGGCGAGCCGAACTCGGAAATGGTATCCTGTTCGACGAGCGCCCGCAGGGCCAGGGTATCGTAGCCTTCGAACTGGAGGGTGTAGCCCTCGTACTGGATCGTTTTCTTCTCGACCAGTCCGCGCTCGAGACAGCGCCCGAGCCGATAGTCGACCTCCTCCTCGCTCAGATCGGAGAACTTCGGGAGCTTCTCCCGCTGGACCCACTCGGAGAACCGCATCCCCTGTTCGACCCCCGAGAGGAGATAGAAGTCCTCCGCCTCGAGTTCCGGGAGCAACCCGGCGACGTTGCGCACCATACGAGCCGATAGCCGGCGTGTACGTAAAAACGGCGTGACGAGCGCTCGTACTCGGGGCCGATCAGCGGGATCGGCGCTCGTCCCTGGGATCGATCGGCGATATTGGCGTTCGTACCGCGATCGGGAGCGTGTCGATGCTCGCTCGAGGCGACGTGACCTGACTCGAGGCTCCCGTTCGAGGGAGCTCGAAGCCGCGTTTCCACCCAGAATAAACCTTCTAGTGCTATACGAAATGTCGATGGCGTCGGAATCACTTTCCACCTCGTCCGCGTGGAGTCGGACATGACGGCACTGTCCGATCGGGACTGGCGACTGATCCGGGACGAACCCCGTGACGGGGCGACGCAGATGGCCCTCGAGGAGATCGCCGCACGAACGGCGCTCGAGGACGACGTTCGAACCGTTCGAACCTACTCGTGGGAGCCGAGTACGCTCTCGCTGGGGTACCGGCAGGACGCCGACACGGTCGACTGGGACTTCTGCGAGCGCGAGGGGGTCGACGTCACCCGCCGGCAGACCGGCGGCGGCGGGATCTATCACGACCGACACGCCGATATTTCGTACACGATCGTGGCTCCCGCCGACGAGGTTCCGGGGGACCTGATGGAGTGCTACGAACTGTTCTGCGAGCCGATCCTCGAGGCCTTCGATCGGATGGGCGTCGACGCCGCCTTCGCGTCGGCCGAACGGGACGCGATCTATCAGCCCTCGTGCTATCTGCGGGACATCAACCCGGCACACGACATCGTCGCGCCCGCGGAGGCGGGCACGGGAGCACGTAAGATCAGCGGCAACGCTCAGTACCGCCAGCGCGACGTCGTCATCCAGCATGGTTCAATCAGTTACGCCCTCGAGCCCCGGAAACACGTCGGGGTGTTCGATACCGAACTCGAGGAGTCGACCTTCACCGATCGGGTGACGAGCATCCGTGACGAGACCGGGATCGATCGCGAGGAAGCTGTCGACGCGATCGCGGGGGCGCTGCGAGACTGGTGTGACGCCGAGGAGTCGACCTGGAACGACGGCGACCTCGAGGCCGCCCGTGATCTCGCCGACCGGAAGTTCGGTTCTGATGCGTGGGTTCGGAATCGGGAGATGCTCGAGGTGGACAACCAGTGACCGTCGGCGATCGACCGGCGTCTCGTAGACGGGCTCGAACGATTGCTGCGGTGGCGCGTGCTGTCCTGCGATGAACGACCAGTGAATCGCAGGTAAAACACCGCGCGAGGGATGAGCGAACGTAGTGAGCGAATCGGCTGGGGAGGACGTGGTATTCCTAGTTACCAGAAGTAGGTGACAGCTATTTACTCCGGTATGATACAACCTATCTGTTCAAAACCGATCACCGGTTCTCATACTGGCATCTAGGGATTTCCACACCCTCCCCAACCGATTCGCTCGGTCTTTTCATTCCCTCGCTCATCCCTCGCGCGGATTCGAGCGACGGTTCGCCGGTGGCGAACCGTAGCGCGGCACGCGCCACCGCACGTCTCTCGGCCGGTATGGAGTCGTCGTCCGAACTCGAGTCGCTCCGAAGTACCTATCACGAACGGGTACTGACGAGTGGCCATGAAGGTCGGCGCACACGTTTCGATCTCCGGTTCGCGCGTCTCGTCCGACGAGGAAACGCCGCCGTACGACGATCTCCGCAACGCGGTCCACCGCCAGACCGCGTTCGGCGGCAACTGCGGGCAGGTGTTCACCACCTCGCCGCAGGTCTGGGCACAGCCCGAGATCAGCGACGAGGCGGCCGCGGGCTTCCGAGAAGCGAGCGACGAACGACTCGAGGGGCCGTGGGTCATCCACTCGGCCTACCTCGTCAATCTCTGCACGCCGAAGGACGACCTCCGCCGGAAGTCCATGGAGAGCATGCAGGCGGAACTCGACGCCGCCGAGCGACTCGGGATTCCGTACGTCAACGTCCACCTCGGGGCCCACACCGGCGCGGGCGTCGAAGGCGGGCTCGACAACGCCGCGAGCGTCATCGACGATCTCGAGGTGCCCGACGACGTTCGGATCCTCATCGAGTCCGACGCGGGTAGCGGGACCAAGCTGGGCGGCGAATTCGACCACCTCGCGGGGATCATCGACCGCACCGAGACCGATATCGGAATCTGCATCGACACCGCTCACACGCTCGTCGCGGGCAACGACCTAACGACGCCCGAGGCCGTCGACGAGACCGTCGGCCGCTTCGACGACGTGGTCGGCCTCGAGTACCTCGAGTACATCCACCTCAACGACTCGAAACACGACGTGGGCACGCACAAGGACGAGCACGCCCACATCGGCGAGGGCTACATCGGCGAAGACGGGATGAAGGCAATCGTGAACCATCCGGATCTTCGGGAGCTGCCGTTCGCGCTCGAGACGCCGACGGAGGACGGCCGCGGCTTCGCGTGGAACATTCAGCGGGTCAAAGAGCTTCGCGACGACGAGTAGCCGAGACCGCCAGGGTAGCGCCGAACGTCACGGACCTGCAGCGGATCCGGGAAATCGACCCGTTTTTACTCGAGACGCTCGAAACGCCGTCCGTGCGCGAGTTTTCCGAATCCTACCTCAGTCGGACCCGCGAGGGGATGTGGGCCGATTCCCGCGATGCGCTCGAGCCGCTCGCCCTCGACTCTCGCGACCGTATTCTGGACGCGGGCTGTGGGACCGGCGAGTTGAGCCGCGTCCTCGCGGCGGAGTCGCCGGGCGAGGTGATCGGCTGTGACGCGGATTCCGACCTGCTCGCGGCCGCGAGCGAGCACGTTCCCACCGTCGCCGGCGACGCCGTTCAGCTCCCGTTTCCCGACGACACCTTCGACCTCGTGGTCTGTCAGGCACTCCTGATCAACCTCCCCGATCCCGCGGCCGCGCTCGAGGAGTTCGCCCGCGTCTCCACCGACCTCGTCGCGGCCGTCGAACCCGACAACGCCGCGGTCGAGATCGACTCGAGCGTCGACGCGGAAGGCCGACTCGAGCGACGGGCGCGGCGGGCCTACCTCGAGGGCGTGGACACGGACGTGGCACTCGGGGCTGGCGCTCGCGACGCGTTCGAGACGGCGGGGCTCGAGGTGCTCGCAACTCGCCGGTACGACCACGTTCGAACGGTCGAACCGCCGTACAGCGACGGCGCGCTGACGGCGGCCCGCCGGAAGGCGACCGGCGACGGGCTGGCCGACGACCGGGAGACTATCCTCTCGGGGGCGGTGACCGAGTCGGAGTACGACGAGCTTCGCAGTTCGTGGCGGGAGATGGGGCGAACCGTCGTCGAGCAGATGGGTGCGAAGGAGTATCGCCGCGCGGAAACGGTCCCGTTCTTCGTCACCGTCGGGCGGGTTACCGCCAGTAGCCACTGAAACGAATCACACACCGATGGCAACGCCATTGTACGAGCGGGGGTGCAGTGACTGGGACTGGTAACTGGCAGTGGCTGCTATCGTCCAGTTCCGAGAAAGGGACGTGTGGCAGCGGCGTTGCGCCACGGCTCACCACGGGAGAAGCGCCCGCAGACCGCTCCCGACCAGTCCGCCGACGAACCCGTCGATGGCGGTCAGCACGGAGAATGCGAGCACGATCAGAACGACGCTCGGCAGTCCGAGTCCCGTGAGCATCGGGCTGATCGGGCCGATCGATGCGAGTACCAGCAGCGGCGGTTCGTTGTACAGTCCGAGAAGCGTCCCGAGGAACGCCGTCACCGTTCCCGCGACGCCACCGACGATCGCGCTCGCGATCACCGCGTGACCGATGCCGGAGACGATCCGACCGACGGCGTACGCGGCGATGAATCCGGCGACGACGCCGCCGCCGAGACGAGTGAGCAGCGGGACCATCAACCCGGTGAGGTTGACGAGAACGCCGACGGTGGCGGCGCCGGCGATGATCCACGTGTCGACCGCCTCGATCGATGGGTCGTTCGCTTCGACGCCGACCGTCTCGTATTCACTCATCTCTCAAGTTCACCACGTTTCTGAACAGCGTACCGATTGCGTGCGTCTGCATTACTAGCTTAGCGGTTCCGTCGTCTCTTCGGTCGTTTTTCGAAGGAAGTCGGTCGGTTCCTCGGCCGTTTTCTCGACGTAGTCACCGGTTTCGTTGGTCGTTTCCTCGACGTGATTACCGGTTTCGGTGGCCGTCTCTTCGGTCGATCCGACGAGCTGTTCGTCCGTCTCGTTCGGTTCGCTGGTGACTGTCTCCGTCACGTCTTCGGTGGTGTTCCCAACGTGGTCAATCGTCCCGGTGACCGTTTCTTCGGTGTGATTAACAGTGCCTTCGACCGTTCCTTCGGTGTGGTCGACGGTGTCGTTGACTGTCTCCTCAGTGTGATCGACGGTGTCGTTGACCACCTCTTCGGTTCGGTCGAGCGAGTCGTCGACCGTCCCGGTGGTCTCATCGAGGGGGTCACCGGGTTCGTCGACCGGTTCGGTCACGGCGTCGTCATCCCGTCCGTCAGTCTCGTTCGATTCGTTTCCAGTGTCACCCAACGTCTCATCGGATCTGTCCGCTCCGTTCGGCCAGTTTGCGGAGTCGTTGGCCTCATTCTCGTCCGGCGTCCCGTCGGTTTCGTCGTTCGTCCCGTCGCTCTCGGTAGCGGATGCGCTCTCGTTGGCGGGCGCGTCGAATATCGCAGGCTCGGGGATACCCGCGCTCGAGTCCGTTTCGACCGAATAGCCGCTCGTCGAGAGTCCTCGCATGGTGATCGAGCGAGCGTTGACGACGACGTTGCTCCGGTCGGCGGTGACGCACTCGCCGACCTCGGAGAGGTTGTTTATCCCCTCGTTTTGCCGGTCGGTCTGCAACGCGATGGTCGCCTCCGGTTGCGTCTGCTCGAGCTCGACCCGTCTGTTCCCGTCGAGATAGATGGTGACGTCCTCGTACGCGTCGTTGCGGACGACCAGTCGATTGGTATCCGACGAGAGTTGCTGGACGCAGACGGTGGCACCCTCGATCACGCCGAGTTCGACCGTGGAGAGGCTATCGTCTTCCTGTGCGGCTGCTGGGAGCGTACCGATTCCGGTCGCAGTACTCCCGACGACGACCAGCAAGACGACGCCGAGCGTGCGGGGTCGGCTCATGTATCGGGCGAGTCAACCGGCTGCGTTCGTAGTAGCGTCGTCGCTCGTGCCGGTGTCATTCGTCGGCACTCCGTTGGGTGTTGGTTTCGGCGCTCTCGCGGAGCCGTGCGCTCGCTTTCTCGACGACACGTCCGACTCGCTTTCGCAATCGCGCGATGGCTCGGTCGACCTTGCTCGGTTCCGCCAGCGCGTCGTCGGCAACGTCGTCTCGGGGTTTCCACGCGATACAGAGGTTGCCGCCGAGGATGCCCAGCAGCATCCCCAGGAACAGCCCGCCGAGGGAACCGAACAGCGAGAAGATCGACAGAACGACGCCGATAACACCGATCTCGTGGGATTTAGACGGGCTGTACAGTGCGTACACGCCCGTCAGGAAGACGAACACGCCGATCAGGGCACCGATGGTGAGAAAGCCCGCCATCTCTCCGCCGATGAAGATGAGATCGGGCAGTATCTGCATCGGTACCCAGGTGATGAGGATCCCAGCCAGACAGAGCAGGACGCCGCCCATGAACGGGCGTCGCGTCCGCCAGTCGTTGAACCGGTTCCATCGGCTCCCGATCCACCCGGTTCCCCGCTTCCACCGGCTTTCAAATCGGTCGGGATCGGTTTCGGAGTCGCTCTGGCTGTTTTGAGTTGCCATTGAAAATCACTCGCTCGAGTTGTATTCAACGCCGACGTCGAGACCGGGGAGGGTGATCTCGTTCGAGGCGAGGTACACCATGTCGATTTCGACGTCTTCCTGAACCATTCCGGGCGCTTCTCCGCTAACGTTGGTGAGGTAGCCCTCCTCGGGATCGGCGTTCTCACCGGCCGTCTGCTGGAACTGCTGTTCGGGGTTTTCGCTGGACTGGGCGTTGATGACCTGACCGTTGAACTCAGCGTTCTCCGCGTCCAGCCCGGTCAGCTTGATGTACTGCTCGTCCGCCGTGACCGTCTCGTCGGCGGTGAACGAGATCTCCATCGTCCCGTCCATCATGGGCACTTCCTGCTCTCTCGTCAGCACCAGTCCGTCGATTTCGACGCCGCGCTGCTCGACGACCACGACCGGCGTCTCTCCTTGATCGCCTTCGCCGGCGCTGGGGTAGAGGAGGAACTCGTCGGATCTGATCTCGTCGGCCTCGACGGTGAACCCGCTCCCGCTCGCCAGCGGCGCAGCGTAGGCCGTCCCCGACGAGAGGACGATCATTCCTACGAGCGCGACAACCAAGAACGATGCACCGGTTCCGCCCACTAGTCGCTTTTTATTGTACATATTACTCCCTTTTATCGATTAGTATCTCCGAAAATTCGCGGCGATTCGCCGAGATCGGGCCTGAATCGTCCGATAATCGGCCGAGTCGGTGTTGCATTGTGAATGACACAAGAACACACCCAACACGATTTGTAATCATTTTACCTCCTTGTATACGGGGGGATTTATACGAAATTCGGCCACAAATAGTATATATTTGAGATGAATCTCCCGAGTAGTCCACTCCTCGCTGCTGTCTCGACGAGCCGAGAGAGAAGCGAGTGACGCCGTTTGTGAGTGGAACGGTATAAATCGACGTGGAAACGCGGGAGAAGGACTATTGGACGGAACGGTCCGCCTCAGAGCATGCAAACGCAACGGTTCGACGCCGACGAAATCGTCGACTTCTACAACGAGACCGCGTGGGAGTATCGCGTCTTCTGGAGTACCGCCAACCTTCACTACGGCTTTTACGACGACGAATCCACGACCCACCGAGAAGCCATGACGAACTCCAACCGCGTCTACGCCGACACGCTCGAGGTCGACGAGACGGACACGGTGTTGGACATCGGGACGGGGCGCGGCGGATTCCCGACGCACGTCGCTGCCGAACACGGAGCCGAGGTCCACGGCATCGACATCGATCCGCTGCACGTCAGCGAAGCCCGGGCGAACGCCCGCGAGCGCGGGGTTTCCGAGTCGACCGAGTTCAGCGTCGGGGACTACCACGACATTCCGTATCCAGACGATACGTTCGACGCGGTCTCCGGTATCGAAACGGTCTGTCACTCGGATCGCAAGGAACGGGTCCTCGAGGAGATTCGCCGCGTCCTCGCGCCGGGCGGCCGTCTCATGATAGCCGACGGCTTCAGGAGTCGAACCGCGCTGACCGACCCGGAGGCGGAGAAGTTACGAACGGTCCTCGACGGATGGGCCGTTCCCGACTTCGCGCATATCAGCGAGTTCCGGGAGGCCCTCGAGGGACTCGGATTCACGGACGTGACGTTCGACGACCACTACGAGCAGATCATTCCGTCGTCGCGACGCCAGTGGGTGCTCTCACTGGCCGTCACGCCTCTCCTCAGGATCGCAGCCGCGCTCGGCCTCAAGAGCGAGTCGTCCGTCGAGCAGGGCGTGACGCTCTACCACCAGTACGAAATCATCGAGCGCGGGATCGCAGTTCACGGCAACTTCACCGCCGAACTTCCCGAGTAACGTCTCCGATGTCATCGCCAGTGATCTATCGACGATTCCGAACTGAGCGCCGGTATCAGCGGCAGACGACCGTCTCGGAGTACGGACCGGCCGACCGCTGTCGGACTCGCTTTGCGACCCTACTGTCAAGCGGTAACAAGAAGTACGTTCACAGTGAGGTAACTATCGTGCGATGAGATACGCAAAATGCATCATCATCCCTGACGATGAAGGGTTGCACCCCGTCGATAAGCGGATCGCGGACCATCCCGAGGTCTCGCGCGAACTCCTTCACAACGTCAACCTCCTCGCCGACGAGACGATCGTCACGATCTATCAATTCGCGGGTGATCGGGACGCCCTCGAGACGATTCTGGAAGACTCACCGATGGTATGCAAGTACCAGCTCTCGGGCGTCGACGACGAGATTCACGCCTACATCCACGTCGAGGCTCACACCAGGCTCGTCGGCCTGTTGAGCATGCTCAAGGAGTTCGAGTTCATCTTCGATACGCCCCTCGAGTTCACGCGGCGCGGCGGGTTGCGCGTCACGATGATTGGCGACGTCGGGAGCTTTCAGGACGCCATTCCGGACGTTCCCGACGGAATCAGATTCAAGCTCCTCAAGACGGGGGAATACGAACCGAACACGGACCGCCTGTTCTCTCAGCTCACCGGGCGCCAACAGGAGATCCTCCAGACCGCCGTCGATATGGGCTACTACAACGTGCCTCGAGCGGTGACGCACGAGGATATCGGCAACGAGCTCGGCTGCACCGGTGGAACAGTGGGCGGCCACCTGCGAAAGATCGAGTCAAAAATCCTCACACAGATCATTCCGTGACGGCCGCGGTCGCGCGAATCAGGACGCGAGACGAGGGGAGACCGGCTGCAACCTGCGGAGTATGACGGGGATGGCGGCTGTGACCGCCGTAGTGCGACGGGGATCGGATGACCGTTTTTCTCACGAGGCAGTAGTTGGTGGCTGTATTACGCCATCCTGGCGATCCATCACAGTCGGTCTCGAGCGTCGATAGCGACCGATCCGGCAACCCGCGAGATCGGTGGCCGCAATATTGCGATATCGTCGGCCGCAATCTCGCGGGATAGCCGGCTCGATCAACGGGGTAAATCGGGCGCTATAGCGCCGAACGGCTAGAAACTGAAGAGGTCGACGCCGCCGGTCACGCCGACGACCTGACCCGTGATGTATTCGGCCTGTTCGGAGCAGAGATACGCGATCAGGTTCGCGACGTCTTCCTCCCGTCCCAGTCGTCGCATCGGCGTGGCCTTCGCGATCCGGGCGAAGTGCTCGTCGACCCCCTCCAACTGGTCGATCGGCAGGTCCGCGAGTGCGCCGACGACGATGCTCGGGGCGACGACGTTGCTCGTGATGCCGTGCTGGGCTCCCTCGAGGGCGAGCGTCTTGCCGAAGCCGATCAGCGCGGACTTCGTCGCGCTGTAGGAGGCCTGACCGAAGCCGCCCTGCCAGCCGGCGACCGAGGACATGGTGATGATGCGTCCCCACTCCCGCTCTTTCATTCCGGGGTAGACCGCACGGGTGACGTTGTAGGTCCCCGTCAGGTTGACCGCGACGTCGCGATCCCAGATCTCGTCGTCGAAGTCCTCGATCCTGTCGCGGGCGTCGACCAGCCCCGCGTTGTTGATCACCACGTCGATGCCGCCGACGTCCTCGTCGATCGCCGAAACCGTCTCCGCGACCGCGTCGCGATCGGTCAGGTCGCACTCGAGCGCGCGGGCCGTCCCGCCCGCGTCTTCGATGTCGTCGACGACCGTTTCGGCGGCATCGATGTCGACGTCCAGCGCAATTACGTCGGCGCCTTCCGCGGCGAGTACCTCGCAGTCGACGCTCCCGATCCGACCGCCCGCCCCCGTGACGAGCACGGTCTTGTCGTCCAGTCCGAAGTCCATGCGCCGAGAGTGACCGGCGACGACGAAGGAAATTGCTCGACGGATCGCAGGTCGTTTATATCGTCGCCAAACTCGTTCCCGGTGTATCGATCGCGATTCGGTCACTGATTCGATAGGCGTTCCCACTCACGGAAGCCGAGAGTCCATCGGTGTCGACCTTCAACTCCCCCGGATGGCAGTGGGTATCCTTTAGCAAATCAGGAGCGGTAACGAGAACGAATGTCCCGAGACGCGACACTCTGGTCGACGGCGTACGAACGGTTCGGCATTCCCGAAACGCTCGAGCCGTATCCCGACGAACCGGTCCACCGATTCCTCGAGAACGCCGCGGCCGACTACCCGGAACAGGGGATCGTCCAGTACGGCGAGCGGTACACCTATCCGGAGGTGCTCGCAGACGTCGAACGACTGGCGATGGCGCTACGCGAGCGCGGCGTCGAGAAGGGCAGCCGGGTCGCGACGATCCTGCCGACGTCCGTCCAGTTCGTCGTCGCCTCGAACGCCATCTCGCGAGCCGGCGGCGTCCACATTCCGAACGACTTCCTCGACGCCGAGGACTCGCTCGCCTATCGGCTCGAGGAGGGCGACCCGGAGGTCCTGATCGGCCACGACGAACACCTCGAGCTGGTGCGCTCGCTCGCGGACGACCTCGAGCTGGACGACATCATCCTCACGTCGCTGGACGACTACTCGGCCGATCCACCGGACGACCACGAGGCGGTCGACGGAGCCGAGTGGCTACCGGCGGTCATCGAGGGGGCCGAGCGAGCGCCCCCGGACGTCGATTTCGACGTCGAGACGGACGTTCACACGCTGCTGTTCACCGGCGGTACGACCGGCCTCCCGAAGGGGTGTCTGCTGACCCACCGCAACCTCGTGGCCAACGCGTTGCAGGGCGTCGCCGCGCAGTCCCAGCTGGCGGAGATGATGCGCGGCAGCGAGGCGGCGGTGATGGCGCTGCCGATGTACCACTCGTACGGCTACTCGATCACCAACAGTCTGCTCGAGCTCGCGCTCGACCTCCTGGTCGTTCCCGACGCGCGGAACACGGGGCAGATGAGCGAACTGGTCGAGACGCACGACCCGCTGATCATGTTCGGAGTTCCGACCCAGTTCATGGAGCTCGTCGACGAAGAACTGTCGGCGGAGGTGCTCGGCATCTCCGGCTCCGCACCCCTGGCGAGCGAGACGAAATCGGAGTTCGAGCGCGAGTCCGGCGGCGTCTCCCAGGGGTACGGGCTCTCCGAGATGTCCCCGATCACGCACTTCAACATCCACGGGATCCACGGGTTCTTGACCGGCTCGTCGGACGACGACGGCCTCGATCAGCCGACCATCGGCATCCCCGTCCCGGACACGGACGTCAAACTCCGCGATGTCGACACCGGCGAGGAGATTCCGCTCGAGGCGGCCGCGGCCGACGGACTGGAGGGCGAGATGCTGGTAAACGGCCCCCAGCGGATGAAGGGATACCTCGACGAGGGCAGGGACCCCTTCGACGACGAGGGGTACGTGGCCACCGGCGACATCGCGAAAGTCGATTCCGAGGGGCGGTTCTACGTCGTCGACCGCGTCAAGCACATGATCAACGTCTCGGGGCTGAAGGTCTACTCCGAAGAGGTCGACGAGGTCCTGTACGGACTCGAGGGGGTCAAACGACCCGCGACGGTCGGCGTCCCCGATCCGGAGCGGCCGGGAAGCGAACGGGTCCGGATCTTCATCGAACCGAAACCGGACGCCGACCTGACCGAGGCGGACGTGATCGATCACCTCGAGGGGAACGTGCCACAACACGCGATGCCCTCGAGGGTAACGTTCGTCGAGTCGATTCCGCTGACCGACATCGAGAAGACGGACAAGGAGGCGCTTCGCGAGCGCGCGACGGCCGGCGCTGCCGACTGACTCGCTTCGTCCAACCGACGACGCCCAAAAATCGAGTATTCGAGGATCGGCGTCCTCGTCGACCGACGGCGCTCGGCTACCGGAATCAGCTGACGAGCCAGATGAGGGCCCCTGCTACGATCAGTGCGAGACCCACGGTCGACGTGATCGGTTCCGGGAAGACGAAGAGCACGACCCCGGCGGCGACGAGCAGCGCGCCGAGCCCGTATTTCGCTCTGGCTCGATCGAACCAGCTCCCCGACTCGTCCGAAGTCGACTCTGCCGATCGTCCTCTCGCTCGGTCTAGTATGCTTCTCGAGTCGTCTTCGGTTCGCTCGGTTTGTTTTCGTCTCATACATCCTTCTTCTGTGTTACGTGGGAACTGCAGAGTGCTTTCCAGTGCCTGCCGTTGAAATTCACACCAATAGATAGGACTGCACAGCGCCCCATAATCGCGCTTTTCAGCGAAAATCCTCTGGTCACTGGTATGATAGTATAGTAACGACGTTTGCTATGTCCGCAACCACTATTAATTATAAAAATTACATATTCTGGATCGTATAACGGATGCAATACTCGAGCCAGAGGAGACGCCGTTCAGAAGCCGTCTTCACCGAAACGCAGCGGACAGTCTCTCCGTCCTGAAGGGACCGAGTGAGAGGGCGATCTGAGTGACGAGAAGGCACTGCTCTCTCGAATCGCACTCGAGACGCGACGCCGTTTCGAACGACCCGTGGTCGAGAATCCGAGGGCGGCATGATCGGTAGACACGTAACTTGAGTCGAGATCGATCCGCCGACCGTCACGGGATGGAATATAAACCTCCGCGTATTCCACGGATCACACTGTTCGTCGGTTGCTCCCTATTCACAGGTAGCGGGACCCGCCCATCCGGCGGGCCCGAACCGATAGCCATGACGAACGACGAACTCATCCAAGAGATCGACGCATCGCTCGAGAAGTCGGACGACGAACTCGAAGACGACTTGCCGGCGCTACTCGGCGAGATGGAGGGGCAGACCGAGGAACTCGTCCGCGAATACCCCGAGACGTTCGGCCGCGTGGTTCAGCGAATGGAATCGATGGACATCGCGTCGTTCGTCTCCGAGAACCCCGACACCGCCGATCAGTTCCAGGAACTGCTCTGGGCCGGCATGAACGTCATCGTCGAGACCTCGCCCGAGGTCCGCGAGAGCATCGACGAGGACATCACCGTCAACTTCGAGGCCGACGACTGCCCGATGGAAGGCCACCTCGAAGTCGACGAGGACGCACGGACGATGCGCGGCGGCGCGGGCAAACTCGCCGATCCGATGCTCGAGATCACCGGCCCGGCGGACACGCTCGTTGGCCTCATCGTCGGCAGCGTCGATCCGATTCAGGGCTTCATGAAGCAGAAGTACCAGATGGACGGGCCGGTGCAGAAGGGCACGCGCCTCGCGCCGATCATGAACTCGCTGTCCGAACAGGTCCCCGCGGAGTCATAGAATGCGCCTGACCGAGGACCAGACGGCGTTTCGCGACGATCTCCGGGCGTACCTCGAGTCCGAGATCGAACCGATCGTCGACGAGGCGGATCGCAACGGCCCGATGACGCGCGACGACCTCGTGGGGTACCTCGACGGGTTGCACGATCTCGGGATCGGCTTCACCCCCGACACCGTCGACCAGTACTTCGGCGACGTCTGGCGGTTCGTCATCGCCTCGGAGGAGATCAGCCGCGTGTGGCCGAGCCTGAACGTCGCGCTCCAGATGTCGTTCCCGTCGCTGTTCGTCCGCTTCGCCGCCGACGAGACGCAGCAGGCCATGCTCCCGAAACTCGAGGAGAACCGCTGTCTCGGCTGTCTCGCGGTGACCGAACCCGAGGGGGGAAGCGACACGGCCCACCCGAACACCGTCGCGCGCAAGGACGGCGAGGAGTTCGTGCTCAACGGCGAAAAGGTGTGGGTCGGCAACGCCCAGATCGCCGATGTCGCGCTCGTCATCGCCCACGACGCCTCGGAGGACGCCCAGGACATGTTCCTGGTCGACCGGGCGAACGCCGACTTCGAGACCGAGGAGATGAACAAGCTCGGCTGGAAGGGCGTCCCGAACGGTCGAATGGTTTTCGACGACGTCCGGATCCCGGTCGAGAACCGGTTCTCGACTATCTTCGGCGACGCGATCGCCGACGGCCACGACATCCACGATATCGTCCCGTTCCCCGAGAACGTCAGTCAGCTGTTCTTCGAGCACAAGCCGCTCAACGTCATGTTCTCGTTCATGCGAACGGGGATGGCGTTCATGGCGGTCGGGATCATGGAGGCCGCGTTCGAGGACGCGTTGGCGTACGCCCAAGAGCGCGAGACGTTCGGCGAACCGATCGGCCAGCACCAGCTGGTCCAGGAGAAGCTCTACGACGTTCGGACGTCGATCGAGGCCTCGCGCGGCCTCTCCCGCAGCGCGGCCGAAGCGCTCGTCGACGGGGATCCGGACGCTCGACTCCTCTCCTCGCTCGCGAAGGGGTACGCCTGCGAACAGTCGATCGAGGCGACCAGCGACGCGCTGCAGGTGCTGGGCGCGTCGGGGCTGGACCTCGAGAACCGCATGGAGCGCTACTATCGGGACGCCCGCGTGATGACCATCCCGGACGGAACCACCGAAATCCAGAAGCTCATCGTCGGCAAGGAACTGACCGGGATGAGCGCCTACTGACCGTTCGGCTCGCTCGCGCTTCGTTCCGATCGGGTTTCTCGGTCTCGCTCGGTTTCCTCGGCCCCGTCGGCTGCGATGCCGCGAGCCGCGCGGACCCTCACACGGACCGTTGTCGGTCATTTCCGGAGCAACCGCGAACCGTCCTGCGGTCGCTCCGGGACATCGTTACAACAGACCGTGTCAGTCGGTGGATCGAACGACGATCCGATCGTTCACCGTTTCGATGTTGCTAACGGGGATCCGCAGTCGACCGGCGTCGTCGGATCGGCTGGTGATCACGGACGACGGTCCGCTGTCGGAGTCGACGACGAGATCGCGGAGGGAGCCGGATTCGGGATCCATCGTGATGGTGTAGAGCGTCCCGTAGTCGGTGCCGTCGATTCCGACGATCGGCTTGCCGCTGAGACTTCGTGCGAATAATTCGCTCATATGGTTTCAGCCCACATCCCGTAGTAAATGATTTTTGTGGCTTATTCGGGAAACTCAGTTCAGATGGTATGTCCGGCAGCCGACGCCTGACCGTATAAATCACCGCGGATACGCGGAACAAGGCTGAGGCACGTCACCGATGATCGATGGATACGCATCGACGATGGCAGATTCTAACGCCAGCACCGGACCCGACGCCGGCTCGAACGCCGACCCTGACGAGCCGCCATCTCGCGTCGCGCCGGCCTCGCTCGTCGAGACGATCGAGTCTCTCGAGTTCGATGCGCGAGAAATCGAAGCCGCCATCGCGGGCGGGCTCGCCGGCGGCTTTCAGGCCGCGCTGGTAATCCAGGTGTACGACACCGACGCGATCAAGCGGGTCGGTGCGATCTTTGGGGCCCCGACCCTGAACGGCGGCTGGCTCGGGATGTTCGCGCTCGGGGTCCTGTTCGCGCTGCCGTTCAGCGTCTTCGTCTCGAGTTCGATCGACGCCTTCGTCTCGAAGGTAATGCTGCTCTCGAGTCGCAACGAGTCCCTCCAGAAACTCCTCGTCCCGCTGCTCAAGCGGTCCGCGCTCACGACGACGACGCTCGCGCTCGGCAACGGCTACGGGGTCGCCGTCGGCGCGGTCCTCTCACTGTTCGTGTTTCCCATCTGGTTGACGGTCGCGATGGGTGTGCCGATGGCGATTCCCAACGTCACCGTCGGCGGCCTCGTCGGCGTTATCGCGTGGGCCCTCTACGGCGGGACGCTCGGGCTGGTGTACGGACTGATCCTCGAGTACTGACGGAACCACCGGTCAAACGGGACAACGGACACTCGACGGAAAACGGGGTCTCGGCTCCGAATTCGAGTCGGCACCGTACTTTCTTCTCGATAGGCTCGAATGGATACGGCCATGAATCGGGCCAGACTCGCAGGAGCCGGTTTGTTTGCCATCGGATTTATCGGGTACGTCGTGGGGGTCTCCGTCGAGTACCCCGGGCGGGCGTTTTCGATCACGGCGATCATCGTCGGTATCGCTCTCGTCGCGATCGCAGGACGGTCCGACTCGGGAGAGAGCGTATGAGTCTCGACGCGATGGTGTATACGCCCGATGGCGCCGAGCAGTACGACGATCTGGCGACCGCGATCGAGACGCCGGGGGAAACGTGGATACACGCTGCCGACCCCGCGCCAAGCGAGGTGGACGCGATCGCGGAGCGCTTCGACATTCACCAGTTGGCCATCGAAGACGTGCTCGACCAGGGGACGCGACCGAAGACCGAGGAGTACGAGACGCACACGTTCGTGCTGCTGAAGACCGTTCGGCTCAGTCAGCGCGACGATATCGCGTTCCACAAGGAGGTACAGACGAGCCCCGTCGGGTTCTTTATCGGTACCGACTGGGTGGTGACGATGTCGACGACCGACGTCGAGCTCGTCGACCCCTCGGCGTCCCGGTGGGCGAAGAACGGCCACCGATTCGCCGACCGAGGGACCGACTTCCTCGTCTACCGGATCATGGACGCCATCGTCGACGACTACTTCGTTCTCCTCGACGAGATCGAAGCCGATATCGAAGCGGTCGAAGAGCGCGTTCTCGACGAGCCGGACCCCCAGCTATTGGCGACGCTGAACGACGTCCGGCGGGATCTCCTCGCGTTCCGAAAAGTCGCCTGGCCCGCTCGAGAGGCCATTTCGTTCCTCTCGCGCGGTGACGTTCCCCAGATCGCCGATCAGAACGAGAAGTACTTTCGAGACGTCTACGACCACCTCGTTCAGGTCGTCGACCTCATCGAGACGTACCGCGACCTCACCGGCGGATCGCGGGATATCTACCTCAATACCGTCTCGCAGTCGACCAACGACGTGATGAAGACGCTGACGGTCGTCGCGACGATTTTCATCCCGCTGACGTTCATCGTCGGAGTCTACGGCATGAACTTCGCCGACACGCCCCTGGCCATGCCCGAACTGTACTGGACGTACGGCTATCCGGCGACGATGCTCGGAATGGGAGTACTCGCCGGGCTGCTGCTCGTCCACTTTCGCCGACAGGAATGGCTTTGAATCGGTCGCCAGGGGACGCTCGAGGACGGAACTGAAAGTGGTGTGGTCAAGGACGGAGCGAAAGGGAGTGCAGTCGAGGACGGAACTGAAAGTGGTGTGGTCAAGGACGGAGCGAAAGGGAGTGCAGTCGAGGACGGTCTGGAAACGAGTCACCGCGCTCGAGCGGTCTCGAACCAGGACGCCACCGGATCGCTTCCGACCGGTGGCTGGCAGACCGTTCGTGCCGTGAGTCGAATCAGAAGATGAACCGGGAGTCGACGTCTGCCGAAATTTCGGCGAGATCGACCGCGGCGTCGGAGTACTGCAGGATCTTCTGCATGTCGCCGTCGATCTCGAAGTCGCCGGACATCAGCATGTCGATGACGCCGCCCTCGCCGCGGACGAGCCTCGTCCACTGCTCGTAGTCGCCGACGAGTCGGAACCCGTACTCCCGCTCGTCGAGGTCGGTGATCGTGTCCACCGCCCGGCACTCGCCGTCGTAGAGGTCCAGATACGAGTACACGGTGCCGTCGTCGGCGATGTTCTCCTCGAGTTGCGTGATCAGTTCGGCGAGGAGGTCGGGGAGTTCCGCCCGCAGTTCCGGCCAGGTTCGGTCGGGTACCTCCGCCATCGTCGTCTCCAGGACCTCCTCGGTGACGCGTTCCTCGAGCGGCCCGCTACGGGACTCGATATGCTCGCGTACCTCGGCGGGCGCTTCCTCGAGCATCTCCTCGAGTTCGCTCTCCGAGGGCTCCGAGAGTTCGTCCTCGACCGCGTCGACGATCTCCGGCGGCAGGTCGGCGATCGCGTTGCTCTCGAGGGGGATGTCCTCGATCTGGAAGATGAACGAGCCGTCGAAGTCGACGCCCCAGCCCGCCGAGTGCTCCCCGTACTCGTCGTTCTCGTTGATCGCGTCTCGATACGCCTCGAGCCACGGTTTGGTCGGAAAATACTGTTCGATCGGTCGGAGTCGTTGCGTGCTCATGTGTGGCCACCGGGCCGTGATGGACCCGATATAGAACTGTGCACAGTGTGAACGTCTGTTGTGATTGCTCCGCGTATCCGAGGGGGTTTATCAGCCATCGGGTGACGCTCGAGATGAGCCGCTCGCTGCCGGCCGTACCCGTTCGGCGGATTTCCCGCTGACTTCCGCGTCCGTCGATCGGTCCCCGTGCGAACCACACTCACATATATCGCCTCGGATTCCCGGACGAACGCTGAAACCGACGAATCTCGTCCGTGAACCCATGGCTGACTGGTTTCCGTCCAGAGAGTGGTTGGAGAGTTACCGCGCCAATCTCAACGAGGACGACGCGTACGCGGCCGAAAGCGACGGCTGGGGCGTCGATTTCAACGGCGACTTCCGGTTCGTCCTGACGCGACTCCCGCTCGAGGAGACCGCGCTCGGGGACCTCCCCGACGAACTGACCGCCGACCTCTACGACCGGATCGACGCGCTCGAGGACGACGAGTTCGACCGCCTGCGGGAGACCGCGACATCGGCTTTCGAAGAGCGACTCGAGTCGGGTGAGGGCGAGGCTGACGACAGCGACCGAGAGCGGTTCCGGCGAACTCTCTCGGGCATAGCGCTCGCCGACGTCCCCGACGTGGCCTGGCCGGCGCTCGAGGACCAGATCCGGGGCGACCTCGACTCGCTGCTCGCGCAACTGGAGACGTACGTCGTCGACGATTCGCGAGTCCACGCGCACCTCGAACTGGAAGATGGCGTCTGCCGGCGGGCCCAACTCGTGGAAGAGCCGTCGGCGCAGGATCCGGGGTTCGAACTCGAGGCACCCTACGAGACCTGGACGGACCTCCTCGAGGGTGCGGACGTCATCGAATCGGTGATGTCAAACGAGATGTCGCTCGAGGGAAGCGTGACGCGGGTCATCCACTACGGCGACGCCGCAGCGGCGATGGGTGACGTCGCCGGCGAGACCGACGCGCGATACCTGTTCTGATACGGTCTGCTGTAACGATTTACCGGCGCGACCGCAGGCCGGATCGCGGTCGCGCCGGTAAATCGTTACAGCAGACCGTATGAGCGGATCGGTCGAGCGCGGATGCTCGGCGTGACTTCAACTGCCAGTTATTCGAACGAGTACGCTCATTGTCGACACCGGCGACCTACGCTTGTGTCACAAGTTACCACAACAGACGGGTTCCGGGCGGAACGGATCGACACCGAGAGCAAGTGGTACGACCTCTTCCAGAAGGGGGTCGAACTCGGCACGTGGAACGTCGAGAAGCTCTTCGAGGAGGTCGGCTTCGAGGAGGACCGCGAGATCTGGCACTCGCTCGAGCCCGTCGAACGAAAGCAGATCCGGTATCTGGTATCGGGCTTTCTCGACGGCGAGTTCGCGGTCGGCGAGGACGCGAGTCATCACCTCCAGCGCATCGTGGGTGCGCCGTGTTTCGACGACAACGAGGAGATGGAGATGTACATGACGATGTTCACGCTGACCGAACACAAGCACACGCAGTTCCTCGACGTCTACATGCACGAGGTGATGGGCGACCAGGACGTGTTCGCCGATCTGAACCCGAAACGCGGCGGCGCTCGGATCCCGATCGTGCAGGCGACCGGGCTCGGCGAGATCTTCGACCGACAGGGGCAACTGACCGCCAGAGCGGCCCACTCGCGGGACCCCGTCGATATCGCGAAGGCGCTGACCGTCTACCACATGATCGTGGAGGGACTGCTCGCCCGCGGCGGCTTCTACGCGATCAACAAACTCTCGCGGAACGCCCCGCTCCCGCTGTTGAACCACGGATTCAAGTTCATCAGCACCGACGAAGGGCGGCACATGACCCACGGCGTCGAGGCGCTGGGCGAACTGCTCGCGAAGGAACGCGCCGGCGAGCCCGAGTTTCAGGGCGTCGGCCGGGCCATCGAGGACGTCCTCTACGAGAACGTGGCGTCGGTCGCGGACTTCGGCTACATGTTCACGGACGCCGTCGGCGACCCCCTCGAGATCAGTTTCGACGACCTCCTGATGCGGGTGGGCCACCTTATCGACGGCCAGTTCAACGAGACGCTGGCCCTCGACATCGACCACCGGAAGATCATCGGCCTCGTCGCCGACCGCCATCAGGAGTGTCTCGAGACGGACATCGACGAGGAGGTCCGGGAGTACCAGGAGGTCTACCAGCGCAAACGCGGCGTCGCGGCGGACGGAGGGCGATACCATGAGTGACGACACCGAAACGGCGACCGAGTCCGATACAGCGACCGAGACCGAACTGCGGGAACTGTCCCGCGGCGCGGAGTTCACCGCCTCGGAGGACGAGGTAATCGACGCGATCGAGGACGCCGCCGACGAACTCGGCCAGAGCTTCGAGACGGTGCGCGATAACGT
Source organism: Natrinema sp. DC36 (assembly GCF_020405225.1). NCBI lineage: Archaea > Methanobacteriati > Methanobacteriota > Halobacteria > Halobacteriales > Natrialbaceae > Natrinema > Natrinema sp. DC36. The sequence goes on along the minus strand of NZ_CP084472.1, from coordinate 2,477,631 downwards.
CGCCTACATCATGGACTCGACGTTCGAGGAGGAGGGCGTCAGCACGTCGTTCAACGAGAGCATTAGCGGTGCCAGCCTCGAGCACGACGAGGTCGGCACCGGCGACCCGCGTCTGGAAGCGCTGGAACTGTACAAGCTCCGCCAGCGGATATAGATGTACGAGATCACGTTCCACCTCGAGGACGGGACGGAGACCGTCTCGGTCGGCCCGGACGAGTACGTCCTCGACGCGGCCGAGCGCGCCGGCCTCGGGCTGCCCCACTCCTGTCGAAACGGGATGTGTACCTCCTGTGCCGGCGAGTTGCTCGAGGGCGAACTCGACGGGCGCGAAGGGACGGGGCTCACCCCCGAACAGGAGGACGACGGCTACGTGTTGCTGTGTTGTTCGTACCCGCGAGCGGACAGCGAGATCCGGGTCGGAGAGCGGGTGCAGGACGACCTGCTCGGGCTCGACGCGCTGTAATCCGGAAACGGCTCCGATTGCGGCCGCTTTTTCAGGTGTGTCTGGTGTGAATTGAGGATCGAATTTCGGCGGAGAAGCGGTGACGGAAAGCGTCCTGCTATCGCGGCAACAGGGGGTATAGTAACCGGTCTGCGAGACTGGAGTTCTCGCGGATAGCGCGCGCCACCGCAGTGGGTGACCAGGCCGGAGAAAGACGTCGTTTCCGAAACGAATCAGTCCGCGGGATGGACGTCGGTCACCGTTCCCACGCCCTTGCTGCGGCCCTCGCGGAAGACGAACTTCTGACCCTCCTCGACGAGGTACGGGCGGAACTTGAACCGGACGGTGGTCTCGCCCGTGTCGCCCGGCAGGAGCCGACCGTTCTCGGGGTAGAAGGCCGCGGCCTCGCCGATCGTCTCGAGGTGAACCACCGGTTCGTACCCCTCCCCGATTCGGGTGGGGTGATTGAGAACCATGACTTCGGCTTCGAACTCCCGGACGGGGTCCGGATCGGCGTCGCGGGGTAGGAGGACCATACCGCGTTCGACCGCGCTCTCCGCGATTCCCTTGAGTGCGATGCCGACGATCCGGCCCGCCTGGGCCTTGTCGACTCGGTGATAGTGCATCTCGATCGAGCGAACCTCGACCTCCTGGAACCGGCCGTCGGCCATCGGGCCGAGCAGGAGTTCGTCGCCGGCCTCGACCTCGCCGGCCATGACGGTGCCGGAGGCGACCGCGCCGACTCCCGTGACCGAGTAGCTTCGGTCGACGTACATCCGGAATTCGCCGGTGTCCTGGGACGTTTTAGGCAGCCGATCGAACAGTTCGTCCAGCGTCTCGAGACCGGCCATCGTGATCGCGCTGGTTTCGACGATCGGAACGACGCGCTCGCTGACCTCCTCGACGGCGGCGTCGACGCCGTGGCGGGCGACCCGCAGCGGCGATTTGTCGACCTCGCGGAGGAGTCGCTCGACCTCGCGTTCGACTTCCTCGATGCGCTCCTCGTCGACGGTGTCGGTCTTCGTGATCGCGACGATCGTCGGGAGGTCCGTGGCGAGCAGGACGCCGAGATGTTCGCGAGTCGTCCGGGTCGGCCCGTCGTCGGCGGCCACGACCAGCAGACCGTAGTCGAGTTTCTGCCCGACGAGGCCGCGGATCGTCGTCCGGAGCCACGGTTCGTGGCCGACGGTGTCGACGAAGGAGACGAGTCGATCGGCCTCCCGGACGACTTCGGCGCGATCGGCCTTACGGTTCGGATTCCGCACTCGAACGGGTCCGTCGCCGTCGAAGCCGTAGACGGCGTAGGAGAGATCTGCCGAGAGCCCGCGCTCGACCTCGTGGGGCTGCACGTCGAGAAACGCGCGCGTCGCACCGTCCCCGTCGTCGGGTTTGCCCGTTACGAGCGACCCCACCAGGGTACTCTTTCCGTGGTCGACGTGGCCCGCCGTCCCGACGACGACGTGTTCGTCGTCCGTCTCGAGGACGCCGCCCTCGCGAACCTGAGCGACGCCGACGAGCCCTTCGTTGATCCCCCAGGTCTGCACGTCTTCGATGTGTGCGTCGGCCTCCTCGGCCAGCAGGGAGAGGACGTCCATCGTCTCGGAGAAGGTGTCGGGATCGATGCCGGCGAGACCGCCGTTGTCGGTGACGCCGACGACGTACGTCGCCTCGCCGTCGCCCGAAAGGAGTCGGTGTCGGAGTTGCGCGGCCAGGCTCTCTCGTCGTCCACCCTCGAGGTGGACGTCTCGCGACAGTCGTTCCTTGAACTCGACGTTGCCACCGTCCTGTTCGCCACGGTCCAGGGCTCGCTCGAGGAGAGCCCGGTCACGGCTCATATCCCCTGGTAGCGGGGCACATGGCAAAAGCCTTCCCGTGTATTGACAATGTTTGACATGGTACAACTCCTGAATCGAAGAAAACTACGCCGACAGGGACTCGAACGCCGCGAAAACGTCCTGAAGTGTCCGAGATCGTCGCGTGGCCGCGCGACCGGGCCGAACGTGCCGGGGCCGCTTTCAAGCCCCTCGAGTCCGTACCTCGAGCCATGAGCGTCAGTGGCCTCTGTCAGATCTGTGAATCCCGTCCGGCCCAGGAGCGATGTTCCAACTGCGGGACGCTCGCGTGTGCGGTTCACTACGAGGACAGCATGGGGTTGTGTGCCGACTGCGCCTCGCAGGCTCAGCCGGGCCCCGGGAACGACGACGTGGAGATCAACCAGCTCTGACCCGACCGACGAAACCGAGGATGGCGATCTCGTGACCTCGATACGCGACCTGCTCGGCGACTCACTCGGCGTCGGCGAGACGTATCGGCTCCGACTCGAGGAGTACGACGGAACCCTCGTCGCCGACCACCCGAACGACGCCAGTCCGATGGACATCGCCGTCGTCGAGGGGCTGGCTCGCCTCGAGGAGCGGCCGCCGGCGGAGCCGGTCACGGTGGAAGTCGTCGCTCGAGTGGTCGACGGTCGTCTCGCGGGGCGGGTAGTCGATGCCGATCCGGACCACCGGTAGAACGCCGGCGAGAAGGCGACGGACCGCTACTCGTCTCGATACTGATTTAGCCGCTTTTTGAGTCGCTTCGCGGCTTGCCCGCTGGCGGTAGCGAACTCTTCACCGCGATCCTCGCCCGCGAAAATGATTCCGCGCGAGGAGTTGACGAGTCCGACGCCGTCGGCCAGCCCGTACTCGATCGCCGCTTCGGCGTCGCCGCCCTGCGCCCCGATTCCGGGGACGAGGAAGGGGAGATCCGGGACCTGCTCGCGGAGGTCCTCGAGTTCGTCGGGCTGGGTCGCGCCGACGACGAGCCCGACGTTGTCGTTTTCGTTCCAAAGATCCGCCAGCGCGGCCACTCGCTCGTAGACGGACTCGCCGGTCTCGAGTTCGAGGTCTTGCAGATCCGCGCCGCCCGGGTTCGAGGTTCGACAGAGAACGAACACGCCGGCCTCCTCGTTCGCCAGGAACGGCTGCAACGAATCGCGTCCCATGTAGGGGTTGACGGTGATCGCGTCGACGGTCTCGAGCAGCCGCGCGTACTGCCGCGTCGTGTTCCCGATATCGGCGCGCTTGGCGTCGAGCAGGACGGGTACGCCCTTCCCATGGGCGTAGGCGACGGTCTCCTCGAGGGCGCGCCAACCGTCCGGGTCCTCGTAGAAGGCCGCGTTCGGCTTGAAGACCGCGGCGTGCTCGTGGGTCGCATCGATAATGCGCCGGTTGAACGCCCACCTGGGGAGGTCGTGTTCGTGCAGGTGATCGGGAATGAGCGACTGGTCGGGATCGAGCCCGACCGAGACGACGCTGTCGACCGTTCGGATGCGGTCGTGCAGGCGATCGAAGAAGTTCATGCCGGGAGTGGTCACGCGATAGTCGAAAAGGTTGCTATACGCACCTATCGACCGGCAGCGAATCGGTATCAGTGCCGATCGGCCCGACAGCGGACGAGCAGTGGCATGCCACGGTACACCGAACCGTTCCAAATACTTTAGACATCAGCTACTTCGTTCCTATAATCGTTTGCCACTGTATGGGAATACGACAGAACGCGACGTCGTTCTCGCAGCGACTTCGCGAGCGAGTTCAATCGACGCTGACGAACGAGACGGAGACAGCGGCCGACGAAAGCGATCGGGGGAGAGGGGACAGCGTCTCGAGCAGGTTCGGCAATCTCTTCCACTGCTCGCGGTGTGGCGACGTCTACATCGCCACCGAGAAACGCGTCTGCTCGGGCTGTGACGAGGAGGTCGAACAGGTCAGCTCGACGCTGGCCTGCAACGGCCGCTAACGGTCCCGGACTCCGCTCTCGGTCGCTCGGATTCGCGATTCGTTTTCGTTATGCCTCGAGCACTTCGATCAGGTTCTCCTCAGGATCTCGCAGGAACATGATCGTCGTCCCGCTCTCGGTCGTCCGGGGCTCGCTGAGCGTCGGCACGTCCTCGGGGAGCGCCTCGGCGAAGGACTCGAGGTCGTCGACCGAGAGGCCGACGTGTGACGCGCCCGGCTGATTGAGCCCCGCCGCCGGAGAGCCCCGCGCTTCGGGCTCGTACTCGACGAGTTCGATCCGGGCTCCGTCCGCCTCGAGGTGCGCGAACTCCGCGCTCGCACCGTCGACGCCGACGGCGTCGGAGAACGCCTCGCCGCCGACGCTGAATCGGTCGGCGACCGAGAGGTCGAGCACGTCGCGGTAGAACGCGAGCGTCTCCTCGAGGTTGGCCACGGTGATTCCGACGTGGTGTGCGCTGAGGGCAGCCATGGTTCTGTCGTCCCAGCGCGGCGGAAAAACGCTTCCGTCTGATCGCCGGTGGCGACGGGGACGATCGCTCGAGACGCGCCGATTAGTGGGGGAGCCCGCATACTCCCGCCGTCTCGTTTTACGTCGGCCGCCGATAGGACGCCGCACCATGGGAGACGCAGCCATCATCATCCTCGCGGGTACCGAATCGCAGGCCGATACCGGCCGCCTCGTCAACGGGCTCGAAGCCGCCAGGGAGTTCGCGGAGACGGCCGGAGACGATCTGGCGTTGATCTTCGACGGGGCGGGGACGCAGTGGATCGAGGAACTCGAGGACGAGGGTCACCAGTACCACGACCTTTATCGGGCGGTCCGCGACGAGGTAGCGGTCTGTGACTACTGCGCGGGGACGTTCGGAGCGGACGAGGCCGTCGACGACGCCGGTATCGTGCGCCTCGACGAGAACGAGGGCCACCCGAGCGTCCGGTCGCTCGTCGACGACGGGTACGAGGTACTCACGTTCTGACGGCCGCGCTCGATCGCGGGTTTCCCGCCGTCCGCTCAGCGAGACGGTCACCCCAGCGATGTGGTGCACCGGTTGCCGTTACGCTAACTGGACATCGGCGACGCGTCGATCGCCGACTGGGTCTCGATAACCGACGACATCGACGAAGCCTGCCGGGCCCAGATCGACTACCGAGGAGCATCCCCTCATCCCCGACGAGGTCGAGGTCTACGGGTACGTCTACGAGGTCGAGAGCGGCGCGCTCCGCCGTCCCGGCGAACGGGTCTCCGAGGGGGTCAACACGCGCGTCTCGGAGTAAGCGCCCGCCGGCGTCTCGGCCCGCGATTCCCGTCCGCGTCCGCTCGCGATCAGTCGTCCGCCGTCGAGCCGTGGTCGCTCGCCTGATTTCGCAACTCGGCCGGCATCGCGGGCACGTCGCTCGCCGAAACCGACCCCTCGGCCTCGAGTTCGTCGATCGATTTCGGGAACTCGCGGAGTTCCTTGTGGATCGCGAGCCCCGCCTTCGCGCCCTGTCCCATCGCGACGGGGATCTGGTTGTGGCCGGGCGTCAGGTCGCCGACCGCGTAGAGCCCGTCGACCGACGTGCGGCCGTGGTCGTCGACCGCGACCGTGCCGTCGTCGTTTACGTCCGCGCCGAGGGACGCCGCGATTTCGTTGTTGTACTCGGAGCCGTACATCGCGAAGCCGCCGCGATACTCCCGGGTCGAGCCGTCGGCGAACTCGAGCGCCTCGAGCCAGCCGTCGTCGCCGTTTCTGACGCCCGTCACGTCCTCGCGAACGATGTCGATGGGATGGCCCTCGAGCAGGGTCGCGGTCTCGTCGCTCCAGGTCGGCTCGTCGCCCCGCGTCAGCAGGTCGACCTCGTCGGTGAAGTTGAGCATGATCATCGCGACGTGGGCCGCGCTCTCGCCGTGGCCCATCACGTAGACCGGCTCGTCGACGAACATGTAGGCGTCGCAGTGCAGGCAGTAGTGTAGCCCGCGACCGGTCCGGGGCAGCGGCGGGTCGGGTCGCTCGTCGCTGAAGCCGGTCGCGAGGACGACCTGTTCCGCGGCGGCCGGCCCTTCGGTCGTCTCGAGTGCGAACGAGTCGCCGGCGCGTTCGACACTGGTCACGAACTCCCGCCGGTAGTCGGCCCCGTAGGACCGGAGCTGGTCGACGGCCGTCGAGAGGAACTCGTTTCCCGACACCGACTCCGGCGTGCCGATGACGTTGTGCGTGTCCTGCATCATCGCCGCGCGGCCGCCGCCCCGGTCGAACACGGCGGTCTCGTGGCCGAGTCGCGCGGCGTACAGCGCGGCCGTCAGCCCCGCGGGGCCGCCGCCGACGACGGCGACGTCGTACCGCCGCTCCTCTGCGATCGAATCGCGGGTCGTCCCATCTGACTCACTCATAGTAACTCGGTTACCACTCCTCACGTATAATTATCAGCTATCGTGAAGGTAACTCGGTTACGGATCGGTAAGCGACCCCACGACAGCAGTCACGAATACATGGCGGCCGCGGCCGTTCGCCCCTCGGGAACGGCGGTGGGACGGTCCAGTTACCCGAACGGTCGAGAGTAACAGCTAGTAAGTCGGTTACAGGTGGTAACTATAAACGACGCCAGCGCCAACTCACGCGCATGGAAGAGTCGACACGGGAACTCGAGGTCTGGTGTGCGGGCGAGGAGTGGTGCCCGATCACCTCGACCGCAACGCTGCTCGGCAAGAAGTGGCACACCGTCATCGTCCACCGGCTGCTCGAGAACGGGCCGCTCGGGTTCAACGCCCTCGAGGAGGAGGTCGGCGGCATCTCGAGCAAGGTCCTCTCGGATGCGCTCGAGGACTTGGAGGAAAAACGCCTCGTGAACCGCGAGATCGTCAACGAGAAACCGGTCCGCGTCGAGTACTCGCTGACCGAACTCGGCGAATCGCTCGAACCGGTCATCGTGGAGATGCGCGACTGGGGACGCGAACACCTCGCGGCCGCGTCGGACGAATCGGATTCGATCGCCTGAGTCCGGCGTCCTCGGGCCGGTTCGCCGTTGCCGGACTGCGGCGCCGCAGTCCGGTCAGTAGTTATGTGGCTTCCCGTTCTCACGGTCGTTATGACCGATCCGTTCGTCGTCGTCGGCGGTGACGCAGCCGGAATGTCCGCGGCGAGCAAGGCCAGGCGCGAGGCGCCCGACCGGGAGATCGTCGTCTTCGAGAAGGGAGAGTGGGTGTCCTACGGCGCGTGCGGACTCCCCTACTACGTCAAGGGAGAGATCCAGTCGCTCGAGGAACTCGTCTCGGTCACACCCGAGGAGTTCCGCGAGGAGCGCGACATCGACCTCCGGACGGGCCACGAAGTCGTCGCCGTCGACACCGACGAGCGAACGGTCACCGCCGAGAGCGAGTCGGGGACGGTCACGCAGTCCTACGGCGACCTCCTGCTGGCGACCGGCTCGGAATCGGTCGTGCCGCCGATCGACGGCACCGACCGCGAGGGCGTCTACACGCTCGGCTCGATGAGCGACGGGAAGGAACTCCGCGAGTACGTGGCCCGCGCCCGCGACGGTGAGGGCTTCCAGCAGCCCGATCGGGGACCGGCCTGTCGCTACCTCGAGGACTGTGCGGGGCCGGTCGGCGTCGTCGGCGGCGGCTACATCGGGATCGAGATGGCCGAAGCGCTCGCTGCCAACGGGTTCGAGGTGAACCTCTTCCAGCGCGGCGACCGCGTGCTGAAGGGCTTTAGCGAGGCGACCAGCGAGTACGTCGTCGACCACCTCCGGGAAGAGGACGTCGCGCTCCATCTCGGCGCCGAAGTCACGGGACTCGCGGGCGGCGACCGCGTCGAGGCCGTCGTCACCGCAGACGACCGGATTCCGGTCGAGATGGTCCTGATCGGCACCGGCGTGCGACCCCGAACGGAGCTCGCGGAAGCCGCCGGAATCGAACGCGGCGCAACGGGGGCGATCGCGACCGACGCCTACCGCGAGACGAGCGCGCCGGACGTCTACGCCGCGGGCGACTGCGCCGAGGCCGCCCACGTCGTCACGGGCGAACCGGCGTACGTCCCGCTGGCGCTGACCGCCAATCGGCACGGTCGGGCGATCGGTCAGACCGTCACCGGGACGCCGACCGAAGGCGGCGGGGTCGCCGGGACGGCCGCCGTGAAGGCCTTCAACGTCGAGGCCGCGCGAACCGGAATTCTGGACCACGACGAGGCCCGCGCCGCCGGGTTCGATCCGGTAACCGAGACGGTGACGGCGAAGTCGCGCGCGGGCTACTACCCCGACGGCGGAAACGTGACGATCACGCTGACCGCCGACCGCGACTCCGAGCGCGTCCTCGGGGCCAGTCTCGTCAGCGAGTACGGCGAGGGGGCGGTGCATCGAAGCCACGCCGTCGTCGCGGCGCTCTCGGAGCGGGCCACCGTCGCCGACGTGGAGAACTACGACCTCGCGTACGCGCCGCCGTTCAACACCACGTGGGATCCCGTCCTGGTCGCCGCGAAGGTCCTCGGCGGAACGCTTCGGGGCTGACCGACCTCGAGCCGCGTTACCCCTCTGACCGGAGTTCCGGCAGGCCGGCCTCGATCTCGTCGCGCCGATCCTCGAGCCACTCGGGGAGAACGAGGCGCTCGCCGAGTTCCTCGAGGTCCTCGTCGACGGTGTATCCCGGTTCCTTCGTGGCGAACTCGAAGAGGACGCCACCGTGTTCGCGGGCGTAGACCGATTCGAACCACTTGCGGTCGATGATCTCGGTCGGCCGGAGCCCCTGCCCCTGAAGCACGTCGCGCCACTCGGGCTGGTCGTCTCTCGTCGTTCGAAACGCCACGTGATGGACGGTACCGGCACCGGGTTGTCCGCGCGGAGCCTGTGGCTCCTCACAGATATCGACGACGTATCCCAGCTCGCCGTCGCTCTCGTAGCGCCGACGGCTGCCGGCTTCGTCGGTTTCGCTGTATCCCATCGTCCGCAGGAGTTCCGCGGTCGGATCGGCCGTCGACAGCGAGAGCGTCACGCCGAAGAAGCCCCGAATCGCGTGCTCGTCGGGAACCGGTCCCTCGGGCGGATCGCCGGCGGGTGCATCGGATCGGGCGACCAGCTCGAGCGGGAGGCCGTCGGGATCCCGGAACGAAACGACGGTGTCGCCGAACCGCGTTCCCGTCTCGGCGTCGACGCCGGCGTCCGCCAGTCGGTTGGTCCAGAACTCGAGCGACTCGGCCGGGATCAGGAACGCGACCGCGCTGGCCTGGCCGGTTCCGACCCGTCCCGGACGGGCGTCGGTGTACGGGAAGAACGTCATGCTCGTTCCGGGGCTCCCGCCGTGGTCACCGTAGAACAGGTGATAGACCGAGACGTCGTCCTGATTCACGCTTCGCTTCACCAGACGGAGCCCGAGCGTCTCGGTGTAGAACTCGAGATTGCGACGGGGATCGCTCCCGATAGCGGTCACGTGGTGGATGCCGGGAATGTCTTCGGGCATACGAAGCCGTACGCGAGTCAGCGTCAATAAACCCGGGAACGAACGGAGAAGAGCGCAGGTGACGGGAGAAGATCGCCGGGAAGGACTGGAAAGACCGCTGTGGAGTGCCGTGGGTTCGGCTCCTCAGAAAATACTGTGTGCTCGAGCCGTCACGACTGCGGCTCTCGTGCGTCCGATTTCACAAACAGGGCCTCGTTGAGGGAGTAGACGTGCTGTCTGGCGTCCGCGAACGAGATTTGCGAGTCGACGAGGTCGTGCTCCTCGAGTTGCTGTAACGCGTAGCGGACCGTTCGAGCGGGGAGCATCGTCTCGTCGGCGAGTCGAGACTGGGTGAGACTTCCCTCGTGTGCGAGGACCGTCAGCACGAGTTTGGCGCTCGGCGGGGTCTCGTCGACGGCGTCCGGAGCGGTTTCCGCGGTGAGAACGACCTGGTCACTCATTTATCGTCCCTCTCGACGCGAACCGTCTTTAATGATGCCTTGCAGTCCGCGTCGTTCAACCAGCGGTCGTATCGTAGCCACTGACCGTCATCGTACAGCTGACCGCCTAGCGTTGCGATCAGTACGTAACTGGTTTCAGTGGCTACTATCGGAGCCCTCGCGGGGCCATCGGCAGCGTCACTCTCGGAGGAAATCGCTCGCGAGGTCGGGAAAGACCGTCTCCCCGAAGTGGACCGCGAGGACGACGACGATCGGACCGAGGAACAGCCCCCACCAGCCGAAGGCGAGCGTGCCGAGGAAGTAGCCGAGGAGGACGAGTCCCATGTGAACGCCGCTACGCGCGGAGAGGAACGACCGCGCGAAGAAGTCGGGGATGGTATCGATGACGACGAACGTGAGCGCGAAGAACGCGAGCGGGTGCCAGAGCGGCTTCGGGGTCGTCAGCGCGACGCCGAGGAGAACCAACCCGTAGGGGACGTAGACGATCTTCATCCCGACGGCCGGGATCAGCGTCCCGATCCCGATGAGCAGGGAGAGCAACACCGGCGTCCCGACGACGGTCCCGCCCGAGGCGACGAAATTGAGCCCGTAGTATATGACGACGGCGGCGGTGGCTGCCACCAGGATTACCGCCAAGTTGCTGAGAAAGACCGTCTCGAGGTCGTCGTCGACCGCCTGGGTGTACGAGACGATGTCGTCGTCGTGGTCGATACTCTCGTAGAACCACCGACGCAGTTTCTCGTCGTCCCGCAGGAGGTAGAAGAGAATCGTGAGCATGAGAAAGAACCGGGCGAGGACCGAGAATATCGCTCCGGCGATCGACAGCAGCTGACCGACGGCTCCCGGGACGCCCTGTCGAAGCGCACCCGCGAACGAGCCGCCGGAGCCGCTCCCGAGCGCGTCTCGAAGTTCACCGACGTTTCCCCGACGAATCGGCTGCAGATACGGTTCGAGGGTCGACCGGTAGGCCTCGAGGTCGCTCGCGGCGAGGAACTGATCGAGTTCCCTGAGCCCGACGATGCCCGCGTAGGCGACGACGGCGATCATCGGCAGGATGACGAACAGGATCGTGGCCGTCGCCGTCACGTTCGGATGGTCGATGACCCGATCGATCTGGCGGTAGAGCGGCCGCGTCGCGTAGTACAGGAAGACCGCGAAGAGCAACGGACCGATGTACCTGAAGAGAGCGAGTCCGATCAGCACCGCGAGGACTCCTCCGAGCACGACCCAGGCGACGCGCTTGCCGTCCCAACTGTCGAACACGCCCATGGTCACTGTCACAGGAGTGAGCGCCAAAAGCGCCCTGCCGGAAAGCAAAACGGTACTCGATGCGTGACCGTCAGCTCGAGGAACTGCCGTACGCGTCTCGGCGCTCGCCGACGACGATCGATCGCGCTGACGGAGTTACCCGATCACGGCTCGCGCTTGAAGGTATTCGACGCGGATCGCGTTGTCCCCGAACCAGTCCTCGAGCGCGGCGACCGCGTCCCGGCGGAGCGCGGCCCGCGCGTCGTCGTCGTTCATGCGCTGGAGGACGGGCGAAAGCGGACCGGACTCCTCGGCGAACTCCCGCCAGAAGTGGTGTGGCGTGGCGTAGCGGAACTCGAGCAGCCGACGTTGGAACGAGAGGGCGGCGACGTCGGCGAACTGCTCGCGGACGAACTCCGGCTTGCCCCACTGCAGGTGCGACCACGGATCGCTCGGCGGTTCGGCGACGTGGTCGGTCAGGACCGCTGTGAGGTCCCCGACGACGCCGTTGGGCGACCACGCGGTGAAACAGACTCGACCACCGGGTTTCGTTACGCGTCGGAGTTCCGCGCCGGCGCGGGCCGAGTCCGGCGCGAAGACGTGGCCGAAGTTCGAGAGGACCACGTCGAACGCGTCGTCCGGGACGGGAAGGGCCTCGGCGTCGCCGGTGAGCCAGCCGATATCGTCTTCGGCGGCGAGCGAGGCGTTGTCACGGGCCAACTCGAGCATTCCGTGAGCGAGATCGAGGCCGACGACGTTCGCGCCCGCTCGACGGGCCGTCAGCGCGGCGTTTCCGGTCCCGCAGCCGACGTCGAGGACGCGGTTGCCCGGATCGATCCCCGCGGTGTTGACCAGTCGTGCGATGGCGGGCAGCATGTTCGGTGCCATCGCGGGATACCGACCGGCCGACCAGACGTGTCTCGCCGATCGATCGCCGGGCTCGGTGGGATCGTCCATAGTCGGTGGTCGGTCGCCAGCGTCAAAAGTCGATAGCCGCCTCGAGTCCGCTCGTCGGGCTGCCGTCGAAGCGTTTCGATCTCGGCTGCCGGCCACTCCGCCGTCCCGAATGGCCCGCTCGTTGGGGTGAGTGAATCGTCCCCGCGAGCGAGCGCTTATCTGCCGCGGGGTGGACGGGCTGGGTATGACTCGCGTCGCACTGATCGCCCACGACGAGAAGAAGCCGGACCTCATCGAGTTCGCGCGGACTCACGAGGAACAACTGCGAGCATACGAACTGATCGCGACCGGAACCACCGGGCAGCGGCTCAGAGACGAGACTGATCTCGAGGTCGAACGCAAGGAGTCGGGACCGCTCGGCGGGGACCTGATGATCGGTGCGGAGGTCGCGGAGGGGAAACTCGACGGGATCGTCTTCCTCCGGGATCCGCTGCGAGCCCAGCCCCACGAGCCCGATATCTCGGCGCTGTTGCGGATCTGTGACGTTCGCGACACGGCGCTCGCGACGAACCTCGCCTCCGCGGCGTTCCTCATCGAGGGACTCGCGGAGTAGTTTCATCGCGGGCTCGCGAAATAGTTCCTCGTCGGCTCCGAGAATCGATCACTGCGGGGGAGCATCGATCTCGCATTTCCGCGAGGACACGCTATTTAATGCGTCGGCTTCGAACGTACTGGTATGACTGTCTACGAGAGCGACCTCCCCGGCGTCGGGAAGAAGTTCGAGGTCGAACTCGAGAACGGAGAACGGCTCGTCATCGTGACGCACAACACGGGGAAACGGGAGGTGTACCTGAAGGCGGACGCGGACGCGGACGGCGACAAGCTGTTCGAAGCCTCGGATCGGCTCGCCCGGAAGATCGGCACCATCCTGGAGGGGGCGTACTTCCAGCCGGTGCAGGCCGACCAGGTGGAAACGATGCTCTCCGAGGACACCTACCTCGAGTGGTACGGCGTCGCCGAGGGTGCCGAAGTCGCCGGCCAGAGCCTCGCCGAGGCGAACATCCGCGACCGGACGGGCGTCTCCATCGTCGCCATCCAGCGCGATGACGAGTTGATTTCGCCGCCGACGCCCGAGACGGTTCTCACGGTCGGCGATACGTTAGTCGTCACCGGCGACCGCGAGGGCTGTGCCCAGTTCGAGGAACTGCTCGGAGCCGGACTCGAAGAGTGATCGCCACGGATACATCCGCCGGAGGTGAGCGGTAGTGGCAACTGAAACGGCGCTCATCGACGTCGGCATCCTCTTTACCGCGGCCGCGTTCGCCGGCATTCTCTCGAGTCGGATCGATCAGTCGGTGATCCCCTTTTACATCATCATCGGCGTCGTGCTGGGCTCGAACGTACTCGGCGAACTTCCCGCGCTCGTCGGCAGCGAGGTCGGCGTCGGCGGCGTCTCGGTCGTCGTTCCAGAGGTGACGATCGGCGGGATGGACCTCCTGGCAGCGCTGGGCGGACTCGCGCTCGGCGAGACGGACTTCATCGTCGTCGGCGCCGAGATCGGGATCGTCCTCCTGTTGTTCTTTCTGGGCCTCGAGTTCAACCTGGATCGGCTGCTCGCGAGCAGGGATCGGATCGGCAAGGCGGGGACCGTCGATCTCGCGATCAACTTCGGGATCGGACTGATCTTCGGCTACCTCGTCTTCGGGGACTTTCTCGCGGCCTTTCTCACCGCCGGGATCGTCTACATCTCCTCGAGCGCGATCATCACGAAGTCGCTGATCGATCTGGGCTGGATCGCCAACAGCGAGGCCGAACCGCTGCTCGGGACGCTCGTCTACGAAGACCTGTTCATCGCGGTCTATCTGGCGATCGCGTCGGCGCTGGTGCTGGGCGGCGGCGACGTCGGGGCGGCCGCGGGCCAGATCGGCATCGCGATCGGCGTCATCCTCGCGCTGCTCGCACTCGTTACGTTCGGAACCGACTTCTTTCAGCGCTTTCTGGACGCCGACACCAACGAGTTCGTCGTCGTCCGAGCGCTCGGCGTCACGATCCTCGTCGCCGGGATCGCCCTCGCGATGGGCGTTAGCGAGGCCGTCGCCGCGTTCTTCGTCGGCATGACCTTCTCGTCGACCGACCACGTCCACGACCTCGAGCGACTGCTCGAACCGCTCCGGGACGCCTTCGCGGCGATCTTCTTCTTCTGGATCGGCCTCGTCACCGATCCGGGGCTGTTCACGCTCTCGATTCTCGGGATGATCGCCGCCGCCGTCGTCGTGACGACGCCGACGAAACTCGTCAGCGGCTACCTGGGCGGCCGGATCTACGGTCTCGACGACCGTCGCTCGCTCCGGGTGGGCTTCGGGATGGCCACCCGCGGCGAGTTTTCCTTGATCATCGCGAGCCTCGCGCTCTCGGGGGCCGGCAGCGGCATCGCGACGGTGACGGCACAGACGATCTACGCCTTCACCGTCGGCTACGTCCTCGTCATGAGCATCCTCGGCACGTCGCTCATGCAGTACTCGAGCCGGATCGAACCCGTCGTCGTCTCGGCGCTCGAGCGGCGGCGCTCCGGCTCCGCCGAGGCGGTACAGGAGTGAGAGCGGGGTGGCGTCTCCGAAGGGATAGCTTCAACCCGCTCGAGTCCCCTTTCACTCCTATGCCACAGGCGGTCGTCTTCGATCTCGATTACACGCTCGCCGTTCCCCAGCGGGATCGAGCGACGATTCTCGAGGATGCCACGACCGCAACCGGTGCGCCGTCGCTCACTCGCGACGCGTATCTCGCGGCCCACCGCCGGAATCTCACCACCGAGACGCGCGAGCCCATCTTCGCCGACCTGCTCGCGGACAGCGAGAGCGACGCCGACCCGGCCGCGGTCGCGACGGCCTATCGCGAGACGATCGCCGACGACCTCGAGGCGCTCCCCGGCGTCGAAGCCATGCTCGCGGACCTGCGCGGCGAGTACCGGGTCGGCCTGCTCACCAACGGCCCCGTCCGCGCCCAGCGGGACAAACTCGAGACGCTGGGCTGGGAGGACGCCTTCGACGCCGCGCTCGTGACGGGCGAACTCGAGGCCGGCAAGCCCGATCCGCGCGCGTTCCAGGCGATCACCAACGAGCTGGGCGTCGATCCCGCCGACGCGGTCTACATTGGCGACGAGGTCGAAGCCGATATTCGGGGCGCGACCGAGGCGGGGATGCGAGCGATTCAGGTACTGCTCGAGGACGGCTCCGAACCCGATTCGCGCGCGATCGGTCACGTCGAGCAGCGGGAAATCGCGGCGACGCTTCCGGAACTCGTTGCGACGCTCGAGTGAAACGGATCCTGTGAGATCCGTTTCGGCCTGACGAACGTTTTCTATAGACGAGCCGTTGCGCTCTCCACGGAATCGATCAGTACAGGGGAAGGGCAATGTCACTCGAGACTGGTCAACCGGCGTGCGGTGGCGCGCGCCGTGGGCCGACCGAACACCAGTGAGGTCGGCCAACGACGTTGCGCGAGGGATGAGCGAACGCTAGTGAGCGAATCGGCTGGGGAGGGTGTGGAAATTCCCTGTTGCCACGGTAGCAGGATACTCGATCGCGTTCCTTCTCATTAGAATCCATTTGGCGAAACAACCCTTCTATTAGTTCTAAAATGGCTTCTTCTGGCAACTAGGAGTGCCTCACTCTCCCCAGCCGATTCGCTCGGTCGCTCCGCTCCCTCGCTCATCCCTCGCGCAGCATCGTGCCGCGGTTCACAGTGGTTCGCGGCTCCCTGCGGTCACCGCTCACACCATCGAGGCCGTCACTTCGTTCGGGCCTCGCAGTTCACCGCGGCCCAGCGCGCGCCACCGCTCGAGGAATGGTCAATCAGGGGAGATCCGCCCTACGCGTCGGGTTCCTCGAGCCGCCGGCTCACGGTCTGTAACACGTCCGTGGCTCGCTTGACCTCGGCCCCGCTCTCGACGAACACGAGCGTTTTCGGCGGCTGCGTCGTCTTCGGCCGCACCCGGAGATCGACATCGGCTGCCGCCTCGGCCGCGACGTCTTGCCCCGCCTCGAGCTCGAGGTGCGCCCTGTCGTCGTGAACGAACGCGCGACCGATCCGCTCGTCGTGACGAGTGATGTCGTAGGCGCGAGCGCCGTCGGCCGTCGGTTCGACGTCTCGATCGGCGTTGGTCACGGCGAAGTGTGCGAGTTCGCCGTCCTCGCGGCCGTCGATTTCGCTCGAGAGGAGTTCGGCGATTCGGCGGCCGTCGGTGATCCGGTCGTCGACCATACCGACCGGTCGGGGCGGCGGGATTAACCGTCTTCGGTGTCGAGCACGGCCGATCGGGCGATCGGGGCGAGGTCGCCGACGTCGATCCCCTGACGGCGGGCGTAGACGACCGCGGCGGCCTCGATGGTCAGGCCGAGTTCCTGTTGCAGCGTGTTGATCGCGCCGACGGCCTCGTGTTTCTCCATCCCGTCGGCGACCAGCGAATCGAGCACGCGTTCGAACGCGGAGCGCTCTTGCAGGAGGTCCTCGCTCGGGGCGAACTCCTCGGGCACCGTCACCTCCGCGGGATCGAACGTCACCTCGAGGCCGTCGTCACCGCGCTCGAGGAGCCCTTCCCGTGTGGCGATGTCGATCAGCCGTTTGGCCTGATCGGGGGAGAACCAGTCCCGATCGAGCGAGAGGGCGACGACGACCTCGTTTTCCTTGAGGCGACGCGCGCCGTGCTGGATGAACGGGGCGGCGACCGCGACGCGAAGGCTCATCGGAGACGACTTGCTCGAGCGGTGAGAAAACGATGGCGGTTCCGGGCGATGCCCGTCTCCGAAATCACGGTCGGCGGACAGCGCGCGCCACCGCACGTCGGCCCGCGATCAGTCCGAGGCGCGGCCGCCGCTGCCACCACTGCCGCCGTTGCGGTCGGCTCGGGACGGCGGCGGGAATTCGGTGGCGGTTGCCTCCGGCGTTTCGGGGAGGACACAGCGGTCGGGTTCCCGGTTGACGTGGTAGTATTGCTCCGGCGCGTTCGCGAGGGGGTGTGCGGGGTTCTGGTCGCTGTCGATGCGGGCGGCCCGGACCTCGTCGAACCCGTTGAGTCGGGCCTGAATGCCGCGCCAGTGATACTGCGTCGCGGTCGGGACGGTAACCGGACGGGGAGATTTCCCGTCGGGATGACGGGTCGCGAGGATGGCGTTGTTGACGTTACTGGCGAGCGCGTCGTGATCGATGAGGACGCCGACGGCGGCGTCCCGCGGCGCTCGAGCGGCGAGGACGTCAAGTCCGAGATGCAACGCCCGATACTCGGCGACGTTGTTGTCCGGCGGCGTATCCGCGGTCGCGACGCGTGCGACGCGCGTGCCGTCGCGCGTTTCGATAACGGCACCCAGCCCACCACCAGCGTCCCGGAAGGACCCGTCGGTTGCGACGTAGAAATCACGATGGTGGGTCCGCGGGGGGTGGGCGATGTGGGGCGTGGGCGACTCGTCGAACAAGTCCCGCAGTGCGGGCCGGCCGTGAGCGGCCATATCAACGCGTAGGCTATTTGCACACTTAACGATACCGCCCGTGGTAACAGCTGACATTGTTTCACATGGGAGTCAGCCGTTCGACGCTATATCTGTGTGGTTCCCTCGAAAAAACTAACTAAGTATGACGGTCATCTTAATGAGACTGTTTCGGGCATTTTGAGGCTGAAACAGCTGAACTACCGATCATCGGGGGATCTCGGTTTCGACCGACCGGTCCGAACCCTATCTGTGTTGGCGGTAGGTGTAATACCGCCTGGTACTTGGTCAAGATATGAACCAGACGAACGCCAGCCGGATGGAAGCGGCGTGCTCTCTCCTCGCGGAATCCGAACGACGGTACCTGCTCTACCAGTTGGCGGACGACCGAACCGCAAACCTCGAGGATCTGGTCGCGCAGGTCGCCGCCTGGGAGCTCGACGTCCACGCCCACGCGGTCGACAAGGAGAGCAGACAACGAATGTACGTCTCGTTAGTCCACAACCACTTGCCGCGGCTCGAGGATTACGACATCATCGAATACGACCTGCGAAGCGGCGACATCGTGCTGGCAACGGGATTCGATGACGTCAAACCCCTCCTCGAGCAGTTCCGGCAGACCGAGGACGAACCCGAGATCCGCGAGCGACCGCCGCTCTAAAGCGCGCCTATTCTGAGTCCTCGTAACCCGCTGGAAGACGGCTGTCCGAGCCCGCAACAACACGGCTATCCGAGGCTGCGATCCGGTAGCGACGGATGTCGCTTCTTCAGCCCATGATGGAGACGGCTCAGTGGCGGCTCGATCCCGACCTTTCGAACCGAAATGTATAGGCGATTTCTCTCGAGACAGTCACCGTGTCCCGGTATCGAAACCTCGGTCTCTTTCTGACGCTCGCAACGTTGTGGGGCGCGGCGTTCGTCGCGATCAGTGCGGGGCTCTCGTATATTCCGCCGATCCTGTTCGCGGCGTTGCGCTACGACATCGCCGGCGTCGTGATGCTCGGCTACGCCGCGGTCGCCGTCGATCGATGGCGACCTCGCACCGGAGCCGAATGGCGGCAGGTCGCCGTCGGTGCCGTGCTCTTGATCGCGGCCTACCACGCGTTCCTCTTCGTCGGCCAGCAGCACACGACGGCGGCGGCCGCCGCTATTCTAGTGAGTCTCTCGCCGATTCTGAGCACCGGATTCGCTCGAGTGCTCGTTCCCGCAGACGCTCTCTCCCCGGTCGGCATCGTTGGCGTCGTCGTCGGCCTCGCCGGCGTCGCGGTCATCGTTCGGCCGGATCCGTCGAACCTCCTCGCGACCGGCATCGTGGCGAAGGGGCTCGTCTTCTGTGCCGCAGTGTCGTTCGCGCTCGGCAGCGTTCTCACTCGCCGTTTCGACACCTCGCTGCCGATCGAGACGATGGAGGCCTGGTCGATGCTCGGCGGCGCGCTCGTATTACACCTCGTCAGCGCCGCGATTCGCGAACCGCTCGAGCCGGCCGCGTGGACTCATCCCGAGGCGATCGGCGCGCTGGCCTATCTCTCGCTCGGCGCGAGCGCGATCGGTTTCCTCGTTTACTTCGACCTGCTCGAGCGACTGGGGGCCGTCGAGATCAATATGGTCTCGTACGTCGCACCGATCGTCACCGCGGTGGTCGGCTGGCTCTATCTCGGCGAGGTGGTCGATACCGCGACGCTGATCGGATTCTCGCTCATCGCGGTCGGTTTCTGTCTCGTCAAACGACGGGCGATCCGACGGGAGTTCGGCCACGTTCGATCGCGAGGCTCGAGCGAGTAGTCCGGCGCCGCTACCGGCGATGGGCGTGGCCGACGTACAGCGCGAGGAGATTGCCGGCGATCAGTCCGAGAAACAGAACGCCGTCGAACGAGGACGACAACCCGGTCGCGAGCACGGGGACGTACAGAATCGGCATTGCGATCGCCGTCCAGAATCCCGCGGCGCGGATCGGGGTGGCGAGCCCCGGTGTCGCTCGCTCGAGCATGCCATCTTCGTCATCACGACGTTCGCTCGGCGGGCTCGAGTCGGCGGATCGACGGTCGGTGGGGGAGGGTGGGCTCGCCATTGGGGGAGGTACGTATTCTCGGCGACGACGCAAATACCGGTCCGACCGTTTCGAATAATCGCGACTGATTCAACGGAATCGTCCGCAGTGAACGAGCGGTTTACCGATCGAAACGATAGTCATAGCCGCGATTAGGCAACTGATTCGCCCGCACAGGCCAACAGATCGCCGCGGTACTCCCGTACTCATTGAAACGATGTACACACTGATCGCAACGCTGTCGCTCGATCAAGTGGACAATGACTTTCAGTGGCACCTATAGCCGACAGTAGACGCAATCGAGCCGTGGTGCGTGACAGTCGACGAACGCGACCGGTCGAAATGGCGATCCGAATCCGATTCGCCGATCCGGACTCGACTCGCCGATTCGAACCCGATCTAGCTCAGAGTTTAAATGAGAAGGGGCGGCAACGCACGCCATGAGTGATATCGAACGCATCGAACGGCGGCTGTCGACCGTCGAACGCGCGGTCGTCGACGGCGATCTCGAACTGGCTGCCGTCGGCGACGCCGCGTCCCTCACCGAGGATCTCGCGGCTCTCACCGACCGGATCGACGCGCACGAGCAACGAATCGCCGATCTCGAGGGACGGATCGACGCACTCGACGGACTCGTCGGTTCCGTCGAATCCGTTAACGAGACCGTCGAGAAGCGGGCCAACGGGGCCGTCGCAGCCGTCGATCGGCTCGAGTACCGTATCGACGAACTCGAGCGCGTCCTCGACTCTCGCGACGCCGATGGAGTCAGGACCGCTCCCACCGATCGAGACGACGTCCCGCTCGAACGTGGCACTGAGACGGCCGACGGCGGAGGGGACCCCTCCGATAGCGACGGAGCGGGGATCCGAGGGAAGACGGCCGCGGCACCCGACTCGGCCACCGATGGATACGGTCGCGGGGCACTACTGCCAGTCGATTCGAACGAGCAAGCCGACGGCTCGCTCTCCGTCGAACAGACTGCCACGGAGATCGTCGCAGCACCGACCGGCGAAGGCGAGTGCCCAAACCGACAGGACGGGCGCAGTTTCGACGATCGAGCGGACTCGATGTCGACGAGCGCCGATAGCACCTGGAGCGGAAGGCAGGCCACACAGGACGCACTCGACTGCCGGCTCGCGGACTCGGCGAACGGCGACCGCTCGAGCGAGGGATCGGTGTCGAACGAGGAACCAGCGTCGAACGTGGACGACGAACCCGGAGACGGCGTATTAGAATCACTTCGGTCGAAGCTCCCGTGATCCGGATCGTCGTCGCCGTTTTGCTCGCGGTCGCCCTCATCGTTCTCGCCGTCCCGGCGATCGAGCGGGGTGCATCGCTGAACACGCAACGGCAGGTCGAAACGAGCATCGCGGCGATCGACGATGCGGCGACGTCGCTCGTGGAAACGGAAGAGATCTCTCCCGACGACCATCCGAACCCCAGGCGAGTCGTCGACGTGCAATTGCCTCGAGGATCGCTCACGACCGAATCCGTCGCTCACTTCGAGATCATTGTGGCGGAAACCGGACGGTACAGCTCCGTTCGGTACGTTCTCGACGACGGGACAACGCGGACCGGGGTGATCGACGAACCAGTGGTCTGGAACGACCCACACGGGAACGAATCGGTCGAACTCGACGGAGCTGGTGAGGTGCAACTCGTGTTGTCGCTACACGCTGACGAGAACCGAACACCGATCGTCGTCGCCACCCGTGCTCGAGTTTAAAATGGATGCCGCTGCCAGCATCGGTATGTCTCCGGACGGGATCACGCGCCTTCGATCGGTCGTCGACGATCTGGCCCTCGGCGGCGTGTTCGGAAGCCGAACCGACACTCCCTCGTCGTGTGGCTGCACCGTATCGTTCGACGACGAGACGCTCGTTCTCGACGCGACCGACTGCGACGGCGACCTCGAGAACGCGACCGCCTGCCGTCGAACGGCGATCGAAGCGCTCGCCGATCGAGCGGCTACACGAATCGTCGTCAGATCGAACGGCCTCGAACGCCGGTACGCCGACCGCGGCGTCGACCTCCTCGAGTCCGCCGGGCGGTTCATCTCGCTGCTCGGCGAGCGCGACGAGCGGCTGGCCGCGGCCGCTGCGCGGGACCCGATCGCCGTCGCTTCGGAGGTCCGAACGAGAGCCGGACCGATCGCCGATATTGGCGTCGAATCGGGGCTGATCGCGGCGGCGACCGGTCTCGAGAGCGACGAGACGGTCCTGCCCGCCACCGTCGGGCTCACCATCGGCCAGTACTTCGTCGACCGAACGATCGACGACGGCGCGCATCTCCGAGACCTCCAGTCGCTGCGGACGGGAAGCGAGGTGCGGATCTACGGCCGGCCCGGCGACGTTCCGCGCTACGCCCTCGACGTGGTCGATACGTCCCTTTCCGACGCGGACCGACGACGGCTCCTCGAGGGATACGAGGCGATCGCCGAGGGAGTCGTCGAGGGCGACCGCGCGCCCTCCCGAGCGATCGAGTACGCCAGCGACGGGCCGGCCGACCCGCTCTTGACGGCTATTCTGACGAAGCACACGAGCGGGTACGGGATTCTCGAGGACCTGTTCGCCGATCCGCGCGTCACCGACGTGTACGTCACGTCGCCGGTGGCAGCGAACCCGATTCGCGTCGTCGTCGACGGAGAGTCGATGCCCACGAACGTCCAGCTCACGCCCAGCGGTGCGCGAGCACTCGCCTCGCGGGTTCGCCGCACCAGCGGGCGGGCGTTCTCCCGGGCGAGTCCGACGGTCGACGCGACGGCCTCGCTCGGAGACGGTACCGGGATTCGGGTCGCGGGTGTCACAGATCCGGTCGCGGACGGAATCGCCTTCGCCTTCCGGGAGCAGCCCGCTGACGAGTTCACGCTCCCGGCGCTCGTCGCGAACGGAACCGTCCCTGCAGCGGTCGCGGCGTTTCTCTCGGTCGCCGTCGAACGCAACGCTGCGACCCTCATCGCCGGAACCCGGGGATCGGGGAAGACGACGCTACTGGGGACGCTCCTGTACGAACTCACACCGAAAACGAGGACGGTTCTGATCGAAGATACGCCCGAGCTCCCGGTGGAGGCGTTGCAGTCGGTCGGCCGCGACGTGCAGGCGCTCCGAACCGGAACCGGCGACGGTCCCGAAATATCGGCCGCGGAAGCGCTCAGGACTGCGCTTCGTCTCGGCGACGGAGCCCTCGTTGTCGGCGAAATCCGCGGTGAAGAAGCACAGGTCCTCTACGAGGCCATGCGGGTCGGTGCGAACGCCAACGCAGTACTGGGAACGATACACGGCGACGGTGCCGACGACGTCTACGAGCGGGTCGTTTCTGACCTCGGTGTCGAACCGTCGTCGTTCGGTGCGACGGACATCGTCGTCACCGTTCAGGCCTACCGGGCCCCCGACGGACGAAATCGACGACTCGCCAGGGTCGAGGAAGTCGTCGGGAACGGCGACGACATCCGGTTCGAATCGTTGTACGAACTCGAGGGCGACCGCGCCGTCGCGACGAGGCGGATCGATCGCGGCGAGAGTCGGATCGTGAACCGACTCGCCGGGCCGACTGAAGACTACGCCGCCGTTCGGCGGGCGATTTCCTCGCGAACCGAACTCCTGTCGACGCTCGCGAACGACGGCCGAACGAGCCCACAGGCGGTCGCGACAGCGTACGCCGACCGCGGCGACCAGAGAGGAGATGTCTCGCGGATCGGCGAGACGGCTCACACCGATCGGACCGACGAGTCACCAGCTATCGATCGGACCGACAAGCCACCAGCTACCGATCGAGGCGGCGAGTGATCTCGAGATGCCGTTGGTATCGATTCTCGTTCAGGCGCTCGCTGCACTGTACCCGGCCGACGTCGCCGTCAGTGATAGACTCGCGGAGTCGCTGTCGTTTACCGACTCTCGCTATGACGGCGAGACGATCGTCCGAGCGGGATACGGAGCCGGTATCGTTGCCGCCGTCATGCCGCTGCCGTTGTTGCTGACGTCGGCTCCGATTTCGTTCGTCCTGTTTTTCGTGCTCGTGTTCCCGCTCGCGGCGATCCATAGCGTCCATTCGATGCCGCACTTGCAGGCGGCGTTCCGCAGAACCGAGGCGCTCGGTGAGACGCCGAACCTCGTCGGGCGGGCCGTGTTGCGCATGCAGGTACAGCCGGCACTGGAGAGCGCGGTTCGGTTCGCGGCCGAGACCGGCTCCGGCCCGTTGTCCACGAGTCTCGCCGGCCACATCGATCGATCGATTGGAACGTCCGGGACGGGTCTGCTCTCGTTCGCCGAAGAATGGGCCGAGTGGTTCCCGGCGCTTCGGCGGTCCTCGCATCTGCTCGTTGCCGCCCAGGACGCACCTGACGCCGAACGCGTCCGAACGCTCGACCGGTCGCTCTCGGCCGTTCTCAACGGCACTCGAAACCAGATGGCGGATTTCACGTCGGCGATCCGCGCACCGGCGACCGGCCTGTTCGCCTTCGGGATCATGCTTCCGCTCGCGCTCGTCTCGCTCGTTCCGACGGTGCCGATGGTCGGCTATTCCGTCAACATCTGGCTGTTCGTGCTGCTGTACAACGTCGTTCTCCCCGGAACCCTGATCGCGGCGAGCCTCTGGCTGCTCGTCCGGCGACCGGTCGCGTTTCCGCCACCGACGATCGACCACGATCATCCGGACGTTCCCGATCGGCTCCGATTGCGGTTGCTATGGGGCATTCTCGCGGGCCTCTGTGGGTACGTGACAATCGTCGCGATCGGGCCCAGTCACCTCGCCCCGGTCGCGGCGATCGGCCTCGGCGTCGGCGTCGCACTGGTGGCAACGTATCATCCCGTCCTCGCGGTTCGGCAGTACGTCCGCGACGTGGAGGCCCACCTGACCGACGCGCTCTACATCGTCGGCCGACAGGTCGCCGAAGGCGAGTCCGTGGAGTCGGCGGTTGAACTCGCCGGCGACCGCGTCCCCGCCGAGACCGGTGCCGTCTTCGAAGACGCCGCCGGTCTTCAGCAGCGGCTCCATACGGGCGTTCGAGAGGCGTTCCTCGGTCAGTATGGTGCCCTTCGGAACGTTCCAAGCCCCCGGACTCGAGGGACCGCCGCGTTGCTCGCGATCGCCTCGGAGGAAGGGAAACCAGCCGGCCGCGCTATCGTCTCCATGGCCGACCATCTGGAGGAACTCGAGGAGGTCGAAGCCGAGACGAAACGAAACCTCGAGCAGGTTACCGGGACGCTCGACAACACGGCGGCGTATTTCGCTCCGCTCGTCGCCGGCGCGACCGTCGGCATGGCCGCCATGATGTCGAGCGAGGATATCATCGCTTCGGGCGAGGTGAACGCCGCCGCGTTCCCCGCGGAATCGCTCGCGATCGTCGTCGGTCTCTACCTGATCGCGCTCTGTTTCATCATCACCCCGCTCTCGATCGGGCTTCGTCACGGCCTCGACCGGGCCCTCGTCGGGTATCACGTCGGTCGTACCCTCGTCTCGGCGATGATTCTCTACGTCCTGACCGTAGCCGTCATCGGCGTCTTGCTCTGATCAACTCGGTCCCGCGCTCGTCGCGTCGCGGCTCTCGATCCGGCCTCGGTTCAATCTGGACTCGGTTCGATCCGGACTCGGATTTAAATACGAATACGCGGCCACCAGCAGCATGGATCTGGAAGCTCCGGTCGACGCGTGGTACGTCTGGCTGGCGGTCTCGATTATCAGCGCCACCGTCGCCGGTATCGCACTCGGGCTACCGACCGGACCACCCCCGGACACGAACCGAGCCGTAAACACCATCGAGCGAACCGCAGGGAGCTCGTACGACGCGAGTGCCACGTACGATCACGACGCGACCGAGATCAAGTTCGATGGCCGAACGCTCGCGATGCGAAACGAGCACGGCACCTCCCGGGCGAGTCTCAGCTACGGCCACGTCGTCCCCGTGATGGGGCACGAACGCCTCGAGAACCTCACAGCGGGCCGATCCTTCGAAGAAGAATACGCGGCGGAACTCGATGATACGGAGACGCACGCGCTCGACGACTTTCTCGAGGACGTCGAAGACGCATATGACGATAACACAGGTGAGTGGCGGACTGCAGACGATCAGCTACGGGTCAGAACGATCAGTACGACACCGGTTCCGACGATACGCGCGTCAATCGAACTGATCTATGCAGCTGGCACGACTCATGAGGCCACATTTGCGTACGAGGCGAACACTGACACGAAACTGACGTTTACCGCCGAAAGCAGGGAACTGGACACATACATCGAGAAATCCGTCGAAGCGTCTCCCTCGAGAGAAACCGCACCCGCTAGACCGTACGATTTCCATAAGAACAGTTGGTTGAAATTTCCAGTCGACGTTGAGATCGACGCCGAGGGCGCGACCATCTGTAAGGAGACTATTCGGGCCGACCGTGGCAGTGAGATGGTCCCTCTCTGTGGGCCCGGTGGAGAAACAATCGATATCACGGATACCAACCTCGAGACCCGCGGATACGTGAACAAAAACCAGGAATCGGAGTCGTTCTATGTCACGCTCGTCAGCGCCTAACGGACAGCGCGGGCAGACCGAGCCGCTCGCCGCACTCGTCGCCGTTTCGGCGCTTATCGTCGGTATCGGACTCTACGGCCTCTATCTGACGGATACGCTTCCCGGAACCACCGACCGGACGACCGAAGAGACGGCAGTGACTCGGATCAAAGGGGACATCGAGACCGATGGCGTCGTTCGCAGTTATGATCACGACGAACTCGAGGCCCTGATCGAGACGGCGTCGCTCCCGCACGGACGGAACGTTTACGTGCAGGTAACGGTCGTCGATGACGGCCGTGAGACCGTCGTCGCCGACGCGTTGTTCGGAACTGACGGGCAGCCGAATCGCGATCCAATCGAGAGCGGCGAACTCGAGGGGCCGCCGGCCGAAGCGGGCGTTGCTACCCGTCCCATCGCCGTCGCCACGAGGCCCGGTGCGGTCCGCGGTGGAACGCTACTCGTTGGGGTGTGGAACGGATGAGCGTCGACCGCGCCGTGAGTACGGTCATGGACGTCGCGATGGCCCTCCTGCTCATTAGTGCCAGCGTCCTGCTGATCGGGATCCACCTGCACAACTCGGACGACGAGCTCGACGAGAATCGGGCCGACCGGACGGCCGAACTTCTCGGCGAATCGACCATCAGCGTTCAGTACAGCCTCGAAGACGCTGCGCCGATCGCGGATCGGGAGGGGGAGTACCACCGAACCGAGTACGGCTCCGCCACCGGACTCCTCGCGGACGCAGCCGTCGCGAACGCCCGCGTCGACGGCACTCGAATTCGCCCTACAGGGAACGAGTTCGAAACCGCCGTCGGTGCGTCCGTCGAAAGCGCCCTCATCGGGTCGAACCGCCATTTCTACGTCATCGCCGAGTGGGAGCCCTACGACGGCGCCTCGATCAACGGTACGGCGACGGCCGGTGAACGACCGCCGCCGAACGAGGACGTCTCGAGCGTCACGCTGACGGCCTCGAGCGGGATTCCGGCCATCGATTCGGACGAGGTCGAAACCGCGTCCGTGGACGCAGACGCGTACGAAGCGGTTGGAATGGTGATCGGAGACGCGATCGTCGACGGCTACTTCCCGCCCGCGGCGACCCAGCGATCCCTCGAGAGCCAGGGGCTCTCCCACGAACTCACCGTCTCACAGTACGAGCGGCTGGTGAAACCGCTCGAGTACGAGTTCACGGGGACGACGGCTCCGGCTCACCACGGTCCGCTCAAGCGCGAGGAGGCGGACGCGGTCGAAGCGAACGCACAGGTGGTTCGCGGGATCGCGGACGCGGACACATTCGGCCGGAGTGGGCTGGGACACTGGCTCGGGGAGGACCTGCAAACGGCGCTGGCAGACGAAATCGCGGCGATCGAGGAGCAGTACGACGGCGAGCGACGCGACGAGGAGATCGCCGCGTTGCTCGCCGACGAAGTATCGACCGACGAGGTCACGATTACGATTCAAACCTGGCACGTATGACACGCAGACCCCACACAGTTTCGATCGCAGACGACGACCGAGCCCGGATTCCGTTCGCCCTGATCGCCGTGCTGCTACTGGTCAGTAGCATCGCGATCGTCGGCGTGTTGGAGTCCAGAGACACCCCAGCCGTCGACACCGATCGGGCGCTCGCCATGGATCGCGCCGAGTCGGTCGCGATCGCCGAACTGCGGCAGGCGGTCGTCCGCGCAACCGAGGATGCCGCTGGTGCCCCCGTCACGTCGACCGACGGGGCAGATGCCCCCGTTCGCGCCGCGATGGACGACGACGAGGCCGTCTTCGACCAGTATCTCAAACTCCTCATCTACCGAGAGGTTTCGGAGTCGTTCGCGAGCGCTCATCAGCAATTCGATGGGGAGACGACCGCCCGTGCCGCCGTCGAACGGATCGACTGGAGCGACAGCGACGACCTCGAGGCGGCGATCGATCGAGTCTCGCTCGAGAAAGAGGAATCGGGGGTCCTCACCGTCACGGTTGACGGCATCGAACTCACCGTCGACGAAACGGAGCGTCAGCCAGTCACCGAGCGGCGGGAGCTGTCGGTGACTGTCGGCACGCCGCTCTATCAACTCAAAGACCGAACCGACGAGTTCCAATCGCAGCTCAACACGGGCTTTTTCGAAAGCGACGGCCAGTACGACGGCTTCGGGCGGTACTTTGCCGCTCGGATGTACCCGTACGCGTGGGGGAAAGCCTACTACGACCGACTCGACAGCGGTGATCGCGCCTTCCACAACCTTACTCCCAACGAGCACACCGAAGTCATGGTCAACGACGCCGTCTTCGGACTGCAGGAGAAAACCTTCGGTACAACCGACCCGTACAAAGACCGCGCCATGCTCTTACCGACGCTCTGTATGGCCGGTGATCTCGCCTCGAGCGCGGGCGATATCGAGACCGCGGACTTCCTCCCGGACGGGGAGGCGAGTAATCTCTCTAATCGGACTAATATCTGTAATAGTGATCTAATCGATCAGGAAGGGGAACTTCCGGATCCGCCGACTGTACAGGATATAATGCTGACGATGCTCGAGGACAACGTCGAGACCGATGTCGAGATTCAGGCCCACCCGTTTGCCGATGTTGCGTATATGCAGATGGTGGCTGGAATGAACATGGATCGAGTAGAGTCGGAGTTTAACGGACGGCTTAAGAAAAGCAACCAATTTTCCAAAGCATATCTGGAAAGCTACTACTCAGACAGAGTAGATAACCAAGGTATAGCGGACAGGGTAGGGAATCTGAGAGACGATGATAGCGGTGTTATGGAGCGCATTGAGAGAGTGTTCACAAATGAATACCCCGGAAGTGATCAGATATCGAATTCAATAAACGACATTTACCAGGCAGAAATTAAGTCGACTGAATCTAGATTGCTTAGGAATGACAACTTACCAGAACCATTGCCTCCGAGTGAATGGGCTCCAAACCCAAAAAACTGGTCTGGTTCCGCTAACAGAACGTATTATGCTGGTATCTCACCAGCAGATGCTGATGCCTCAATTAACATAATTTCAGAAGAAGATGATACTAGCTTCGATAACCGAGATCTGGCTCGAATCACTATTGACTATAAGAATTCTATTGGAGTCAGGACAGAATGGGTGCATGAAGACGAAAATGATTCATCACGTACACGCTGGAACTGGAAAGATAACATAACATATAGTGCAAGCTATGAGATTACTGGAGATTTTATCTCGAATGATATTGAAGTTGAGAGGGAAACCCGTGGTATTCAGTCGCTCTTTAAAACAAATTCGTGGGGTGAAGAGTATAGTCCAGTTTGGAATTTTAGAAATATCAAGAGCAAAGCTATCAAAGAGGTATTTAATCTGAGCTCAACCTCTGTGCAGTCACAAGAACGGGAACTTGAACGGAAGATTGAGAGTTCAAGTGAATCGATAATCACGGCAGGGGACTTCGACAAGGCGATTCCATACTTTTCATCTCCGAATATTGATGTCAAGCCACGGAACAAGGACGAACTGTACCAGTGGGTACTAGCCGACCTTAATCAGACACACTACAAAGTCATAACGACCGTGGAACCCCATCAAACTGATCTCTGGAATATGGTTGAGAAGCCAAGCCCTCTCAAGAAAATTAAGAGGAATGTGAGTAGTCTAGAAGGCGAGATAGTGTATCAAAACGTCTCCGAACCGTACGATAATACAGCCGATCTCCTCCGGGCAGAGGTTCGGAAGCAATATTTTGAGAATACATACGATAATATCGATCGGATCAGTAGCTGGCACGACGATACACTCGGTGAAAGTAATGCCATACTCAATGATCTTCTTGGAGGCCTTCTCGATACCAGTAATGATCTCCTCGGTGGTCCAATGAACTTCGTTGATCAGAAGATGGATCCCGAAACGCGTCCTGAAGATGCACGAGTATCGCTCAAGGGTCCACCATTGATGGAGGACGTGAATTATCAGGTCGAGGCGTCACCGACGTATCTCTCGTTAGAAACTATTAATCGAACTGATGTCCCTGCAGTCCGACCAGAAGGAGGTGATGCACTCTCTATCGATAATATCAATGAGACAGATCATGCCCCGTTGGGAGTTGGATACTTCGACGGTGTCGGACATCCCGGTTTCCCTCTTATGCCGTGGCCATCACTGTTCTACCTGCAGCTTGATGCGTATTATCTTGAGATACAAGGAGAATACGCCCGGTTCGAAGTACGTGGCAATAGCGGAGACCCAACGAGCACAAGCGGAATAACATATGTGCGACAAGATACAGATGTAACGATTGATACACCACCTTGGGCTAAAAAGGACGAACTTGTAGCCGGGTCTGTTGAACCGATCTCATTCGATAATAACCTCGCGATCCCAATCGTTGTTCCGAGTCCCCAACTACTGGCTAAGGGATCCCCGGGAGTCGGTGATACATGGCGATACAAGACTTCAAATTCTCCACAGGAGGACTGTTCAGTCGCTTGGAACAGTACTGGCCCTAGTTTTGAAGCAAATAGTAACGAGTGTATATCCGATAAGGCTACAGGAAGTTTGCCAGTTTAGTCTTATAGTGGCCATAACTAACTATATAAATACTATTTAATCTAATAATAGGTGCTGATACTCACGAACTGGTAATCTTACAAACCTCACCAGCTAATGACGAAAAATAGAGTTGGCCATCAGAAAGTGCAGGTGTAGCACCTATAGATTCACTCACTCCCTCTCCGATATCTTCATATTTCCAATTCACTGTTCCGTTCTCAGAATCGAAGGCAATCAAATCACGATAATTAGAGAGATAGACAATCCCATCAGCAACTATCGGCTTTGAGCGCACACTGTATCGAAGGTCCTTCGGTCCCCAAACATGATCTTGAGACTCTTGATCAATAGCAAAAAACTTCTGAGCACCCGCACCAGCTCCACCGAAATAGATCGTCCCATCTGCTATTGATGGACTCCATTCTACGCTTGCGTTAATTTCTATTGACCACTCTTCAGAGCCATTCTCAGTATCGATCGCATAAAGACGCTGGTCTTCGCCACCAACATAAACTGTCCCATCTTTGACTGCAGGATTACTCTCACCTAACGGTTCTCCTGCTGGGTTTTCGAATTGCCACTCAACTTCGCCAGTCTCGAGATCCACCGCATAGAGGGTATTTTCACCCGCAAAATACACAGTTCCATCAGCAACGGCAGGAACATTTGTATGCGGTCCACCGCCCTGATAATCTCGCATATTATGCAGGGGTTTTTCGTCACCAAATTCCGGATCAAAGCGATGGAGAATCAGATTCTGCGTACCGACTACAGCATTGTCAGCTATCACAGGATTTATGCTACTGATTCCCACATCATTCCGCCAGAGCACCGAATCGCCGCCACGCTCTACTGCGACAATCCCGTCTTTCGTTCCGGCATACACCCCTTTATCAGAAACAGCGGGATGAGCACTAGGTGAGGCATTCACTTGTTTCTTCCACTCGAGTTCCTCAGTCGCAAGATCAACTGCGTGGAGATGGTTGTCCGCAGCGACGTACAACGTCCCGTCAGCGATTGCTGGACTATTACTAATCACTCCCTCCGATTCAAAGACGGTCCGCAGTTCTACCTCTCCACCACTCGGTCCAGTCGCTGTCGGATGATGACCAGTATTCTGTGGGTCGACGCCGTACATCGGCCATGTGGTAGGCGGGAGGTCATCGCTGTTTTCAGGTTCGTCACTCGTCTCGTCACTATTCATACAGCCAGCCAGCGTTGCAAGCCCCGCAGTAACGCTCGCACAACTCGCCAACCAGTTCCGGCGTGTCCGAATCGATTTCCGACCCATGTTATATACGATCACTTTACTTCAGCAAAGTATAATTCTTAGGATACTGTCTCGATCAGGAACGCTGACGTCGAATGCGATCGTTTGCGGAGTAGTAGTTGACTATCGTCGGATTCTCGCCTCAAGCGACAGCCATCCCGAGAACCAGAGTGACCGCCTTTCAGGACCGGGACGGAGGTTGAAAAAGGATGCCGCACCACTGTCGGTATGATTGCTATCGCCGGCGCGAAGGGCGGCTGTGGAAAGACGGTAACGACGATCGGACTCGCGGAGGCCGTCGGGAGACGTGGAACGACGTCGATCGCGGTCGACGCCGATTGTCAACTGCCGAACCTGCACGTCGCGGGCGGCGTTGATCGGACGCCGACGCTCGCCGCACTCGAGTCTGACGCCACCGTCGAATCGGTCGTCCAGCCGAGTCCACGAACGTCGAACGTCGGGCTGCTGTCGGCCCCCGAATCGTCGAACCGGGTAAACTTCGAGGTGGCGCTCGACCGGCTCGAGTCCGACACCGTCCGAACGTTCGTGGACTGTCCGTCAGGGGCGGGGATCGACGTTGTCGAACCGCTCTCGGCAGCCGAGGGAGTGATCGTCGTGACGACTGACAGCGAGCGCAGCATCTCCGCCGCGGAGACGACGATCGAGATAGCTCGCCGACTCGAGGTGCCGATACTCGGAACGGTAGTAAACAGATGCGAGAGCGTCCCACAGACGATCAGGTCGTGGACCGACGTGCCGGTCCTGGGCCGGGTACCCGACGGAACGGCACCGCTGACGGACGAGGCGACTCGAGCGGCCTACGACGAGATCGCGGCGACGATAGCGACGAGAACCGCGATGGACGGATCGGCTCCACCGTACGACGAAGACCTGCTGCGGACCGGTTACGATCCACTCGATCGGGCGTTCGGTGGCGGGCTGGAACCGGGATCCATGGTCGCGGTCGTGGCAGCCCCGGCCAGTCGCTCCGAACGGTTTCTCTCCGAGACAACCGCCGTCCGTGGCACGCTCTATCTGTCGACCGAACGGTCGCCGGCCAACGTTCAGCGAGCGCTCGAGTCCGTTCCGACGGCGACGGGAAAGCCGACGGTTCGCCGCCTCTCTGACGAGAACGGGATCGCCGAGGCGAGGTCGATGACCGATAAACTCCCGGCGTCGTCCACGCTGATCGTCGATCCCGTGAACGCGTTCGAGCGGGACGGTCGTGACGAGTACGTCTCGTTTCTCGACGACCTCAAAGAGCAACTGGTCGAAACCGGGAGCATTGGCCTGTTACACTGTCTGAAGGGTCACACGATTCCGTCGAATCGAACAGTGACGACGCACGCGGCCGATGCGGTCTTCGAGATAACGGCGGTCACGCCCGAGACAGGGGCGAACGTCGAACACTATCTGTCGATTCTGAAGTATAGAGCCGACGGGGCGACCACGGAGGCGATCGAACTCGAGTTCGGAGAGGAGACGGTCGCTCCGAATAGTAACGGGTTCTGACTCGCTCTCTGAGACGTAGCCGACTCGTACCTGATCTCCGGTATCGGACCGATCAGTGGACACCGATTCGATCGGTCAGTCGTTTCTCGCAGCGTTCGATCCGCCGAGCGACCGTCCGAACGGCGTCGACGGTCGGACAGTCGGGATGGACGTCGCGAACGGGACGCCGACGGGCCTGCGCGTCGGCGACCGCCGGCAGTTCCTCGAGCCCGATCGCCGGTGCGCCGAAGTGTCGTTCGACGCGGTCACCGATCCGATCGATGGCCGCAGTGTCGGCCCTGTTGAGGACGACGGCGGCGATCGGCGTCTCGAGAGCGAGAGCGAGCCGCTTCGTCCGGAGCGCATCGGTCAGAGCCGGCTCGGTCGGCGTCGTCACGAGGACGGCCAGGTGGGCGCTTGCGAGTTGTCGGCCCACGTCACGCGCCAGCCCGGCGGGACAGTCGACGAGGACGCGACCGAACTCGCGTTCGATCCGATCGATCACTCGCGCGAACGCGGTCAGGTCCGCAGCGCGAGCGCCGGCGAGGGTTCGCCCGCACGGAAGGACGCGCACCGCATCGCGGCGGTCGATCGCCTCGAGCGGTTCGGCGCGACCGGCGAGCACGTCGTGGAGGTCCGGGCCGTGACCGCGCGGGAGGTCGGCGGTCGTGAGGTCGCCGTCGACGACGACCGCGTCCAGTTCGCGACCGAGGTTCAACGCGATCGTCGATTTACCGACGCCGCCTTTGCCGCCGCTGACGGCGACGATCATCGCTGCCGTTCGAGAACGTCGGGCGTCGGTTTCCACTCGGTCAGTGACGCGAGCGCGTCGCCCTCGGTTGCCGACCGATCGGTCGGTGCCCGCCGAGCGGCAACCACTTCGAGCGGCGGCTCAGCGGGCGCTGCGGGACTCGCGAAGCCGATACCGCGGTACTGATTCGGTTCCACGATCCCGTCCCAGCCTGCGTCGGTCCACTCGGGATCTGGATGCGGTCCGCGACCTGGATGCCAGAGGGGGCCGTCGAGTCGGCTCTCGATACGGACTCGCTGCGGCGTCGTCGCGGTGGTCGCGACGGTCGCGGAAACCAGCGTCACTCCCTCGATCCGGTCGATCTCCCAGTCGAGTTCGATCATGCTCGTGTTGGCCGCTCGATATCGGATAA
This sequence comes from Natrinema sp. DC36, assembly GCF_020405225.1. Taxonomy (NCBI): domain Archaea; kingdom Methanobacteriati; phylum Methanobacteriota; class Halobacteria; order Halobacteriales; family Natrialbaceae; genus Natrinema; species Natrinema sp. DC36. The sequence goes on along the minus strand of NZ_CP084472.1, from coordinate 2,442,933 downwards.
AGGATCGCCGAATTCAGGCCTCGAGGTCGAACTCGCCGGCCAGCGCGTCGGCCGACGACTCGAGCACGACGCTCTCGCCGGCGGTCATCGAGTCCCCGATATCGACCGTAACATCCTCGAGATCGACCGTCGGGGGAAAGAGCAGGTCGACGCGGCTGCCGAAGGCGATGTGGCCGATCCGTTCGCCCCGCTCGAGATCGTCGCCGCGCTCGGCGTAGGGGTGGATGCGGCGGGCGAACGCGCCGGCGATGAGCGTGACGTCGGCGTCGTGGTCGGGTTCGTCTGGGTGTGCGTTCGGGTCGTCGGCTGCGATCGATTCCGTCTCGTCGCCATCGGCTTCCGCCGACGGCAGTTGCGAAGAATCGGTCTCGAAGCGGACGTGGACGCGTTCGTTTCGGTCGGACTCCTTCGAGAAGGCCGGACGGTTCGCACCGGAGACGTGTTCGACGTCGGTGACCCGGCCCGCGAAGGGAGAACGGACGACGTGGACGTGCCAGACGTTCATGAAGACGCCCAGCCGAACTCGGTCGCCTTCCTCACGGAGAACGGAGACGTTTCCGTCGGCCGGCGAGACGACGCCGGTCGGCGGCGGGGAGCGCTCGGGATCCCGAAAGAACGCGAGGGTTCCCGTACCGACCGCGAGCGCGACGAGACTCGCTGTAACGCTAATGAGAAGGGCAAACGGGGCGGCGAGCAGTGGAACGATGGCGTACTTCCAGGCCCCCGGCGCGAATTTCATGGGCCAATTGACGTGAGCGAGGCGTATGGCCGTTACGGATCGACGGATCGGAACGACGGTTCTCCTCTCGAGTCGCTACCGCGATCCGTCGACGGGAATCGTGAAGGTAAACGTCGAGCCTTCGCCGGGTTCGGCGTCGACCCAGATGCGGCCGCCGTGGCGCTCGACGATGCGGCGACAGAGCGCGAGTCCGATTCCCGTCCCCTCGTACTCCTCGTGACTGTGGAGGCGCTGAAATACCCGGAACACTCGATCCTGCTCGTCGGGTCCGATGCCGATCCCCTCGTCGCGGACCGAAATCTCCCACGTCCCGCCGCACTGCTCGGCGGTGATGTCCACTCGCGGCGGTTCGTCGCCGCTGTACTCGATCGCGTTCGAGAGCAGGTTCTGGAACAGTTGGCGGAGCTGATGTGGGTCGCCTCGCACCTCGGGTAACGGCCCGATCAAAATCTCCGCGTCCGATCGGTCGATCATCATCTGCAGGTCGGTCAGCACGTCCTCGAGCACGGCGTCGAGATCGACGGGTTCGAAGGGGTCGCCCTGCGAGTCGATTCGGGAGTACTCGATCATCTCGCTCATGCGATTCGCGCCGTCGACCGCGTAGTCGATGAACTCGCGGCCGTCCGCGTCGAGTTCGTCGGCGTACCGGCTCTCGATGAGCTGGAGGTAGCTCGAGACCATCCGCAAGGGCTCTTGCAGGTCGTGGGAGGCGGCGTAGGCGAACTGCTCGAGGCGTTCGTTCGACGCCTCGAGCTCCGAAACCGTCTCGTTGAGGCGTCGCTCGTACCCCTGGCGCTCGATCGCCGTCGCGATGATCGTGGCGACGCTCTCGAGGAAGTCGACGTCGTGGTCGGCGAACTCCCGTCGATCGGTGTCGTAGACGTCGAGGACACCCCACGGGTCGGATACCGGTCCGATCGTGACGGTGATGCCGCTCCGGACGTCGCGATCGCCCGATACCGACGGACCGTCGAACCGGTCGTCGGACTCGAGGTCCTCGATCACGACGGGGCCGTCGCCGGCCAGTACGGCGGCAGCGATCGAGTCCGACACGGGCGTCGTCGCACCGTCGGCGACATCGATACCGCTGCCGGCCCGGAGTCGGAGCACCGCGGCGTCGGAGTCCGCCGCGTCGTGTTCGAAGACGGTCGCGTACTCCGCGTCGAGCGACGCCGCGACCAGTTCGGTTGCTTTCTCGAGCAGAGCGTCGATATCCCCGTTCTCCAGGGCGTTTCGACCGAGATAGGAGACCGACTCGAGCTGGACGACTTTCTCCGTCAGGGTTTGCTCGGCCTCTTTGCGCGGCGAGATATCCCGAAAGAGGCCGACGAAGTACCGATCCCCGTCGAACGTGAAATCGTTGAGCGAAACACCGAGCGGGACCTCGTTGCCGTCCGCGTGCTGGCCCGGCAGCTCGACGTAGGTCCAGTTGATGTTTCGCTCGCCGGTCTCGAGGTAGCGCTGGAGCGCGGAGAGGTGGGTCTGGCGCAGTCGTTCCGGGATGATAGTGACCTTGCTCGAGCCGACGAGCTCGTCGGGATCGTGGCCGAGAATGCGTTCGACGGCCGGGTTGGCGTACTGGATGTCGCTGTCCGTATCGAGGACGATGATGCCGTCGGGGAGCGCGTTCGCCAGCGCCTCGAAGGTCCGACCGTACGTGAGATCGGAGTCGGACGCCGCCGACGAGCGGGCGGGGACGCGCCGTCGGCGGACGATTCCGGTGATCGTCGGTTCCCGATCGGTGTCGCCTCGCAGCCGTACCTCGAGGTGGACCGTACAGGGGATGCTCCCCATCTTCGTTCGAATCGAAACCGGCGTCGACGTCGGCGACGAACTCCCTCCGTCGAGATCCGAACCGAGCGACTCGAGGCTCGTTCCGTCGTCGAAAAGCGCGTCGAACGGCCGCTCGTCGAGTTCGCTCCGCGCGTAGCCCGTCAGCCGCGTGAACGCGTCGTTGACAGCGACGATCGTCCCGGACGGCGTCGCTCGAAAACAGGCGACGTCCGCCGCCTCGAGTAGCCCCTCTAGCCGGGCGGGGTACGAACCGGCTTCGGACTCGTCCGCAGCCGCGGACGGGTCATTTGACGGGCCGGGATTCATTGACCCGAATTTGGTCGTAGCGTAGATAAGGACTGTGGAACGAGGTGTGGCGGGGGGTCAGTCGGTCGGACGCCGATCGTCACTCCTGAGCGCCCGTCAGTCCCAGAACGCCTGCGTCCGGGCGTACTCGCGCTCCTTCGAGAGGATGTCCCGATAGAATTCGGCTTCGTCCTCGCGAAGTTTGTTGATGATCTGAGCGGCGTTGTGGGGGCCGACGCCGCGGGCGGCCATCGCGATGACGGCCTGCTTGCCGTGGCTCTGGACGAGGCCCGCGGCCCGGAACGCGCGTTCGGTCATCTCCCGCTGCTCGTCGTCCTTTTCCTGCGACCGGACCGCTTGCACGACCTCGTCGGCCCACGGGTTCAGGGAGGCGATCCGCGTCGACCCGCACTCGGGACACTCGGGTTGGTCGGGCACCCGCTTGACTTTCGTCTTCACCTTCCACTCGGTGCAGTGGGTACACAGCAGAATGACGCGGTCGTCTTGAATCCGCTCCTTGACCGTCTTGATGACGCTCGCATCGGCGTTTTCGGGCGCGAGGAGTTCCTTGCCACCCGACGAACGACCGCCCAGTCCGACCGGCGTGCGCCCGCGGTGGGTCACCAGCTCGAGGTCCCCCGACTGGGCCCGCTCGAGCACCGAACTCGCGCGTTCGATGTCGAGGTCCTCGTGGAACACCTCCCGAATCGCCTCCTCGTACATCGGCGTGTCCTCGAGCGCGGCGAGCAAGCGGTCGTTCGAGATGCGGCCCGACCCCTGATTCTGCCAGCGCTTGAGCGCGCCGAACTTCGCCGAGACCTGTGCGAGGCGGAAGGCGAGCGCGTCCGAGCGCTTGAGCCCGAGTTCGACGATCGCCTCGACGTGGTCAGGGTCGGTCTCCTCGAGCACCGCGAGCACGTCGCTCGTCGCGATCGAGTTCGGCACCTCGAGTTCGATCCGGTAGGGATCGGTCTCGAGGCCGACGGACGACCCCGCGCGCTGGCCCAGCAGTGCCGAGAGAATTCGTCCGAGCGTCTCGTTCGCCGTGTGGCCGAAGGGGGCGTTGAGCACGATCGTCCGGCCCTGCCGCTCGAGCACCAGTCGATCCGCCGTCGGCATCGGCGCGCCGGCGTCGATCTGGGCCTCGAGTTGCGCGCAGGCCTCGGTCAGGGTGTACTCGTCGGCCGGATAGCGGCCCGCGAGTTCGCGGCCGACTGCGGCGGCGTCGGCACCGGTTTCCAATTGGGGCTCCGCGACGGCCCGAATTTCGCCAACCTCGCCGGCGACCGCGGCGGGGACGGGAATCTCCTGGCCGATCCACGACGGCACCTCGCCCGCGGGGTCCTCGATCGGACTGACCTTGACCCGGGCCTCCTCGTCGTCGATCTCGGCGATCCGCCACATCTCACCGCGCTGGATGAACACCTCGCCGGGCTGGGCGAAGTTGACCACGAAGCGCTCGTCCAGGGTCCCGATCTGGCCTCCCGATGCGATGTCGTGGACCTCGTAGGTCTCCTCGTCGGGGATCATCGAGAGATTGGCGTAGACGTACTGCCAGGTGCCGCCGGTCGTCTCGATGCGATCTTCGGCCTCGTCGAACCACAGAATCCGATTCCGGTGGAGTTCGGAGACGATCTCGCGAATAGTCGCTTCGGGGACGTTCCGGAAGGGATACGACCGCCTTACGGTTTCGGCGGCGTCGTCGACGTACGTGTCGCCGCGACTCTGGACGATCGCCGGCAGCTGATTCGCGACCACGTCCAGACTCCCCTCGTGGATCGCCGCCGGCTCGACCTCGCCGTCGCGGGCCCGGCGGGCGATCGCCAGCGCTTCGAAGGTGTCGTCGGGTCGCGTCGTGACGATCGTGCCGCTCGAGACCTCGTCCTGTCGGTGGCCCGCGCGACCGATCCGCTGGAGGAGGCGGGTAACCTGTCGGGGACTCTTGTACTGGATCACGTGATCGACCTGCCCCACGTCGATCCCGAGCTCCATCGAGGACGTACAGAGGAGGCCGTCGATTTCGCCGGCCTTGAACCGGTCCTCGACGTCGATCCGGGCCTCCTTCGAGAGCGAGCCGTGGTGGACGCCGATCGGCAGGTCGAGTTCCTTGAACCGCGACCCCAGCGCTTCGGCCGTCTGCCGCGTGTTGACGAAGATCAGTGTCGATTCGTGTTCGTCGACCAGATCCCGGATCAGCCGGACGTGACTGGCCGTGTCGGCTTCGGTCATGAGTTCGCCGGCCAGTCGTTCGTCTTCCTCGGTCACGGCGGGCTCGCGGACCGTCACGTCGACGTTGCTCCCGACGTCGATCTCGCGAATCTCGCAGGGGCGGCCGCCAGTGAGGAACTGGCCGACCTCTCCCGGATCGCCGACGGTCGCCGAGAGCCCGATCCGCTGGAACGGCCCCGCCAGGTCCCGGAGTCGCTCGAGGCCGATCGCCAACTGCGCGCCCCGCTTGGACGCTGCGAGTTCGTGGACTTCGTCGATCACGACGTGAGAGACGTCCGCGAGCGCCTCCCGCAGCCGCTTGCCGGTGAGCATCGCTTGCACGGTTTCGGGGGTCGTGATCAGCACGTCCGGGGGATCCTCGGCCTGTTTCCCCCGCTGGTACTGGGTCGTGTCGCCGTGGCGAACGTCGACCTCGAGGCCGAGGTAGTCGCCCCACCACTCGAGGCGCTCGCGCATGTCGCGGTTGAGCGCCCGTAGTGGGGTGATGTAGAGCACGCCGAATCCCTCCGGCGGACCGCCGTCGGCGGGATCCTCCGACGAGGATTGCCTCGGTGTGCTCGGCTCACCGTCGTCCGCCACGAGGTGGTCGAAGACGGGCAACATCGCCGTCTCGGTCTTGCCGCTCCCGGTGGGCGCGATCACGAGCGTGTTCTCGCCGGCCGACAGCGGCGGAATCGCCAGTCGCTGCGGCGCCGTCGGCTGCGAGAAGCCGCGTTCGGAGAGCGCTCCCCGAACCGTCGACCCGAGGTGCGTAAACGCCGCGACGTCCCCGTCAGTCATCGAAACGCGCTAGGGACGAACGGCGGATAAGGACCACGTTTTCGGCCAGTTACCCGCGACCGACGCCGTGTATTTCTCCTCGCTATCGTTCCGCTTTCCTTCTGCTTTCCTTCCGCTTTCCTTCCGCTTTCGTCTCGCTGTCATTCCGATTTCGTCATGCTATCGTCTCGCTGTCGCCTTCACCGCGGGACGACTCACTCCTCGAGTCCCGCATCGTGATCGCTATCGGACTCCGCGTCGACCGCGTCGTCGCCGTCCTCGTCCGTTCTCCCTTCGTCGAGTTCGTCGGTATCGTCCTCGTTCAGCCCCGTCACGTCGGACTCGTCGCCGCTCTCGATCGTCTCGGTGGACGAGTCGGGATCGGACCCGGCCTCGGCCGCTTCGTTCCTGGGCCCGTCGATGGAAATCTCAGTGACATCGTCGGGAACGGTCTGACCGGTTCGGTTCCGTATCGTCTCGATCCGATCGTCGGGGACGGCGTCGACGGCTCGGCTCTGGACCTCGTCCGGAACGGTCTCCACGGCTCGCTCTCGGATTTCCTCGACCGCGGGGATCGACTCCCTCGAGTCCAGAAGCCGCGACACGGCGTACGCGAGCGCGATGATCCCGACGGCGGTGAGAAGGTGTCTGGCGAGGCCGCTCGTCGAGGAAGCGTCAGCCGTCGATTCCGATCCGGACGCCGCCGAGGGCGATCGATCTCGAGCAGGTGTTCGTAGTCGCATCACGAGACGTACGGGTCCGGCCGGCAAGTGGGTTCGGCGTGCGAAAGCCGGCAGCGTCGACGGGACTCGGTCAGTACCGCTGGTTCGGGTTCAGGCCTCGAGGGTCTCATACGGACTGTTGTCAGTCAGTTCCGGAGCAACCGCGAACCGTCCTGCGGTTGCTCCGGTACATCGGTACACCAGACCGTATCAGGCCTGGAGATGCTCGATACGAGCGTAGCGGCCGGCGCGCCAGCCGGCGACGATCGCGACGATCGTTCCGGCACCGAGCGCGAGCGCGAACCCGCCCGCGTAGACCTCGGGCGGCGTCCGGAGGAGACGCTCGAAGCCGAGCACCGACGCCGAGAACCGGTTCAACCCGATCACGGCTAGCGGCGTCACCGCGACGGCGAGCAGGCCGCCGAGCAGACCGATGACGAGCCCCTGCGTGCCGATCGTGCCGGCGAGCAGCCGGCGAGAGAGGCCGATCGCACGGAGGGCCGCCAGTTCCTCGCGCTGCTGGTGGGCCACGAGCGCGAACAGGTTGGCCGTCAGGACGATTCCGCCGAGGACGGCGAGCCCGACCAGCGTCGCGCCGCTCGCGAGCACCATCGTGCGCTCCTCGAGCATCGACTGTACCTGATTATCGCTGGTCCGAACGTCGTACTCGGGATACGCCTCGCCGAGCTCTGCCGCCACGGCGTCGCGGTCGGCGCCGTCCGCCACGTCGGCGGTGAGGTAGGTCGCCCGGTCAGTTCCCGACGTGCCGGCGATGGCCTGCAGGTCGCCCAGCGGGACCGTCACCGCCGGCGAGCCGAGGTACTGCGAGTAGTAGCCCGAGATCCCGATGACGGTGAGCTCGTTCGCCTCCGCCGTGTGTCGGCTGGTCCCGACGTAGATCGTGTCGCCGACCGAGACGCCCAGTTCGTCGGCGACCTGCGGATCGAGAATGATCTCGTCGCGCTGGGGCTCGTCAGGTGGGGGGCTGGCGGCGGTCTCCCTGTCCACCTCGAACCCGTGGCCCGCTTCGAAGTCGAAGCCGTCGTGGGTCTCCTGGACGCCGACCGCGGGTCTGCGCTGGAGGTCCGACGGATCCGTTCCGAGGTAGACGTCGTACATCGCGATCGGCGAGGCCGAGGCGATATCGTCCCGCGCGGTGAGCTCGGCTGCCGTGCCGTGAGCGCCAGATATCGGGTTTTCAGTGCCGCTGGACCCCGGATCGACCGGGGAGCGCGAGATCCAGATGTCCCGACCGGCGCTGTCCAGTCCCTGCTCTCCCTTCTCGACGACGCCCACGCCGAGGCTCGCGAGAACGGTCACCGAGAGGACGGCCAGGGTGACCGCGAGCACGGTGAGGACGGTTCGGCCGGGGGAGCGCCGAAGCTGGGCGAGCGCGAGTCCGATGACGGCTCGCGTTCGAACGACCGCGCCGCCGACGCTCATCGTCCCACCTCCGAGAGAACTGACGTTCGCGCGGCTACCGCGAGCGGGTAGGGAACGGCCACGAGGCCCGACAGGAGCGCGACGGCGATCGCGTACGGGACGAACAAGGGATGGAACTGGGCGACCGCCCCCGGCGCGATAGTCGCGCTGGCGATCGCGTTGACGCCCACGATCCCTCCCGCGCCGAAGACGATTCCCACGAGCGAGCCGACGAACGTGGTGATCCCCGTCGAAATCGCGACGACGGCGAGGCGACCGCGAGTGGGAACGCCGATCGACTCGAGGACGGCCAGCGTCCGCCGGTCCTCGTCGACGGTCATGCCCATGGTCGTCGCGACGAACGAGGCACAGATCGTCACGCCGACGATCAGCGCGATCACGCTGGTCGCGAACGCCAGGCCGTCCTCGAACAACGCGGTGGGATCGGCGGTTCCGGCGATCTCGACCGACGCGTCGGGATACGCGTCGGTGGCGGCCGACTGCGCCGCGTCGGAGTTGCCCCAGACTAACACCCGATCGGCGAGTTGGCCGTCCGCGGCCCCGGAAAGCGACTGGAGTTCGCTCGCGTGCACGAGGGCGATCGGAGCGCCGCCCTCGCTGCCCTTGCCGCCACCGCCGCCACCGCCATCCCCCACGGCCGCAACCGTCACCGTTACTGCCGTCTCGTTCGACTGCATCGGCCCCCTCGAGACGGCCAGCTCGTCGCCGCCTGACGCGTCGAGTCGGTCGGCGGCGGTGCGAGAGAGCACGATCTCCCCGTTTCGCGGGCCGTCGTACGATCCGTTCGCGTAGTGGGAGTCACCCGGCTCGAGGCGGTCCGTCGGTAGTCCCGCGACGGTCCGCGATTCGCCGTCGGGAACGACGCCGACGAGACGGACCGTCCGCGGGTCGCCGTCGGTCGACTCGAGTCGCGCCGTCTCGACGAGCACCGGGGACGCGTGCTCGACGCCGTCGTGCGAGCGGATCGTCCCGGCCCGTTCGTTCGTCGCTCCGAGGCGGGGGCCTTCGACCCCGTCGACGGACGAGAGGGTGCTCCCCTCGGTCGGCGTAATACGGACGTCCGCGTCGTCCCTGCTCGTCGCGCCGCCGTCGGCCAGCGCCAGCGCGATGCCCGTCACGACGAGCAGGAACGCGATCGTCAGTGCGACGGCGCCGACGGTCGACGCGATCCGGCCCGCCGTCGTTCCCGTCGCCCGCTGGCGCCACCTCGCGAGCGTCAGTCCGACGAGGCCCGACCACCGGGTTCGTCGCCGCGTCTCGACGCCCTCGGGTAACTCGTCGGTCTCATCGGACATCGTCCACCCGCCCGTCGCGAAGCGTGACGACGCGGTCCGCGACGGACAGCGTGGCCGCGTCGTGCGAGGCCACCAGTACCGCTCGGTCGCGCCCGATATCGGTCAGGAGCTCGAGGACGTCCCCGCCGGTCGCCGTGTCGAGTTCGCCCGTCGGCTCGTCGGCGACGATCACGTCCGGGTCCGTCGAGAGCGCCCGCGCGATCGCGACCCGCTGTCGCTCGCCGCCGCTGAGTTCGCCGGGCAGGTGCGTGGTGCGATCGCCCAGGCCGACCGCCTCGAGCAGGTCGGTCGCGCGCTCTCGCCGGTCGGACCGGGGGACGCCCGCCTGCACGAGCGGCAGGGCGACGTTCGCGCGGGCGGACAGCGACGGCAGGAGGTGGAACCGCTGGAACACGATCCCGATGTGGCGTCGCCGCGCCCGGGTTCGCTCCCCGTCGGACAGCGCCGCGAGGTCGGTGTCGCGCAGTTCCACGCTGCCCTCCGTCGGCACCAGCAGCCCCGCGACCGCGTGCAGGATCGTCGACTTCCCGCTTCCGCTCGGGCCCTCGAGTCCGACGATGGTCCCCGTCGGGACGTCGAAGGAGACGTCGCGGAGCGCGGTCACCGTGCGCTCGTCACCCGATCGGAACCGGCCCCCGCTCGAGCCGTAGCGGTGGGTGACTCCCTCGAGGCGAACGGCCGTCGTCGATTCGCGCTCGTCCGTTCGGTCCCTCGCCGGCGATCGCGAATCCTGAACTGATCGGTTGAACATCCTCACGGGGGTCTCACTGCCAGCGGACGGCGCACCGGCACATTGTTTCGACCCGGTTACCCCTGAAAGACGCCCGTTAACCCCGTTCCCGTCGCCGGCAACGGTCGGGTAGCCACTCCGAGATGCGAGCGTTAGCGACGCTCCATCGCGTTGTGTGACGGTCGCCTCCTCGAGAACGTTCCGCCGCGGTAGGGACGTACTGTCCGCTGGACCGGCGCTGAAAGGTGGGCGTACAGGTTGGCGACCGTGGTAGTCAGCTTCTGGGAGGGGTTCGATCGCCCGGACGGCGGCCGGATTCCGGATGCGTCGGACGACAGCAGTCGGTCGTCACGTCAGCCGCTCGCCGTCGTCGTCGAGGAGGATCCCGCAGTCGTCACAGCACCACCAGCCGACCAGCGGATCGCGTTCGGGCACCGCCGCGCCGCAGTCGGGACACCGTTTCGGCTTCTCGTCTCGAGCCTCGAGTATCCGTCTCCGAATCTCGCTCGAGGTGGCTCCGGCCCCAGCGTCGCGATCGGTCGCGCCGATCCCGCAGGTGACCGCGAAGCGCTCGGCGCGCTGGATGAGGAGGGCGCGCCCCTCGTCGGTCAGGGCGTAGCTCGGCCGGTCGTCGGCTCCCGCGCGGTTCGCGAGGAGGCCGCGCCCGACGAGGGTCCGCAGGTTCGGCTCGAGTCGGGTTCGGGTGACGCTGGGATACCGGCGCTCGAGGGCGTGGATAATCCCGCGCTCGTCGCAGCACCGACCGGTCCGCTCGCGGCGGGCGACGGCCTCGAGACAGTCGCGCTGGAAGGCGGTGAGTTGGATCCACGTCGGCGGTCGCGGGTCAGGGAGCAATTCGGATCACCTCCCGCGCCGTCGAGGCGGTGCTAGTGGGGGTTGGGGCTCGGGTGTTACAGGGAGCGGGAACCCCAAATCTTTGTGCTGGCGATACCTCCTGCCGTGTGTGGGATTTTCGTCCCACGGAACGCTCGAGATTCATTCTGGATCACGGAGCTTCTGCCGGACGGCGCTGGGACGCCGTCCGGTGTGACTACCCGGAGAGAGCCATCCTCGCCGAGTTAGTTACTCCTACCAACTACATTCGGGCTAATATTGCATAAATGAATTGGTTAGGCAAATATGGCTAAAATACCCTCATTCAGTATAATGCGGGCTGTTAGGGCTATCTATACCGTTATGGGTAGTAATGAGGCAATCTGGGACATGGATGACGATCTGGGATGATCGGATCCTCGAGATCATTCGAGAGGAAGACGCGGGGAGAGTGGGGGATCTCACGGAACGGAACGGAACGGGATTAGAATTTCTCAATCCTCGGTATCCCGGCGATGCAAGAAGCTCGCAGAGCACGGATTGCTCACTCCTCTCGGGAATGGTGTCTACACAATCACCGACCGAGGAAAAGCGTACCTCGATGAGGAGTACGACGCTGAAAACGAGGTTTATCTCACCGGAAACGACTCACAAGACGACCCCCCTGCAAGTCATTCCTCGGAACCGTAATAAATCGGAACCCACTTGATGGATTGTGCGCTAGACGAGCGGTCCTCGAATATTTCTCTGAAGATCCACAGGACTACATACTTGTCGCAGATGTACTTGTTTGATATGTTCGCTGGGATGTGAGGACGGTGCGGTCGCGAACACTAAACGATCCCCTTTTCAGAAAATTGTAGCGTGGAATTACGCTCAAAGACCCCTACATCAAGAAGATTCTAATCACACTATGAATGAGATGTGAAATATTCACATCTGCCGACACTGTAATTCGCTTAGGAAGTCACTCGATAATCTTCAGGACGATTGTTTTCGGTCTGGCTTTGGATCTCGTTCCACGATGGAGGTTTCTTCAAACCATCTCTGATTTTTTCTTCAGTACTAGTCTTTTTATGTCCGATATTCTCCAGTGTCTCAAGTATATCCTTTTTAAATAAATCTTTATCATTTGTATATTCCTCTGAAAAATCTATTAGTCCGTTAATCATTTCTTGATACCAATTCGTATGCTTCCAAATACGATAAGTTGCTGATGGCTCTCTTCGATATAGGTAGGACAAGCGCCCCATTCCTTCTTCCAACATACCACCATTCATACATATAATGTCCAGATCTTTCTTCGGTGAGTTTTTTTCTATGAATTGGTGGATGTCTTCTTTCACCCGTTTTTCGTCAAATTGGCACGCAAAGAATACGTATCCTTTCAGATCGTGAGCCATATCTGGATCACCCTCAACGTTTTCCACAAACCTATCAATATACCTTGTTGCTTTATCCTGTTCCTCAAATATTTTAAAATCTCTTGAGTAACACTTTGATTCTACCAGATAGGTGGATTCGACACCTTCTTTCGCAAAATGAAGGAGTCCGTCTGGTACGTGGTTACCACCAAAATGGAGTGTATTTGCGTACGGAAATAGCGCGTGGGTGAACTCTATCCCAAGTCTTTCGAACATCTCATTGTAATTGATACCAAATCTTCGTTTTGAGAGTTCATTCGCTTTAGGTTTATCTTCGACTCGATCAAGAAGAGTACACCAAGAACTCTTTGAGGTGTATTGTGGACCTGGTGCCCCAGGACCAGTGTAGTGTATATTTTCCACACCACCAAGTTCGTCACCTATCTTAGAGGCATTAAGCTCATTGGTGTCGAGAAAATTTCGGATCGCCTCTTTCGAATCAGCTGGTTCTGTTATCAATTTCGGAATTTGCACCCAATCCACAAATACATCACTATACTGTGGGAATGAGTACCATTGATGTTCCAAGTCAAAATATGGTGAAATATGTAATATGGGATCATTTCCTTCAATAGTAACATCTGATAGGGAAACATCTTCTATCGATCTCGACTTAGTAAAGTTAACTTCGATATCTTCTGTGTAAGGATCAAGTACCTTTTCTAATTTTTCTGGCCAAACCGATTCAAAATATCTTGTCTTTGATGATATAGGTTCGTTTCTATCTAAGTTTGTATCACATTCCTCACATATTTCTGGGATACTATTTTCTGGGTATTTGTGGTAACAACTGGGACAGGCTCTGATTTCGTCCTTCTTAAACACATCTTCATTAACTCCGTCTTCAATGATCTCCAACTCATCAGTATCTATCTTTGATTCTTTTAGAATTCCTCCTCTAGCAGTTTCTCTTACGACTTTTGTAAGGACTTCGAACTTATTTGGATCTGTGATCCATTCTTCCCTCATTTTACCACCCGAGCTCTTCAGAAACCAAATGAAATACTGCTTGGCGGGTTGCTGGTGAACAATTTTTCTTTTGCACTCGAAACGTGTTATTGTCTTCGTTTAAAGTCAAAGTTACGTGGTCAATATTTTTATAATCAAACATTTTTCCTATCTCTTCTTTCATTTCTGACTGTGTTGCCTCCTTCTCAAATTCTATTTTTTCACCTATCTCAGATGGCTTCACAAACTCTCGAATCCCTTCTAGATCATCAAAAAATAACTTAATATTTGCAAGTTCTAAATTACGATCATGACGGAGGTCCTCATGGGTATCGTCTTTCCGGACGTCTCTATTATGCACTGCAGAAAGCTTTGCATCTGCTGTCCTACCTCCAAAACCTTCTAGCGTTGTAAGCATACCAATGCTGTCCATAACATCCCAAATATTGTCTTCAGAGAGTGTTTTTTCCCGTAGAATATTAATCTCTCTTGTTTTTTGTTCACCTCCATCTGTTACTAATTTCGCCCCATTACACAACTTTTCTAACCGATCAACGAGTGTTTTTCGGTGTTGCTCTTTTTTCTTCCCATCAAACACTTCTACCATTCCAGTATCAAGATGCATTCGAGCTGCAGATCGGATTCGAGGATTGTAGTTCATTGAATATCCCTCTTGTCCGTCAAATATGCTATCCTCTGTCCCTACAGCCCAAAATTCGATAAATATGTGATCCTCATCTTCAAATTTAATCACCCTTGGCTTTGGTGCCTTCTCTAGTTTTCCAGCGATTGGTGCGAGCCCCTCTGCAGCAGATGCATATGTTTCGTCAATGTCGTCTCGCTCTCTGGCACGTTCTGCAAATTTTTCTTCAGCGTCGTGAGGCCCAGCGGCGTCTGTAGCAATACCCCCTACTACTCCCTCAAATCCATCTATAGTATATAAATAAGAGCTAGTACTTGCAAATTCAAAATGGGCATCATAATATGCAGTCTCTCTGGAAGACAGTTGCTGAACGAGTTTCTCTATCTTCTCATCTTTTTTTAAGCCCGAATCAATATCTACGTTATGAATGTAAGAGAGCTTCGAACTTCGGTTTCTTAGAGTCATTCGGCGGTCTTCTCGATGAACAGTCCTTCGCAATCTTTGGAATAGATCCTCGTCCAATGAGTCGATCCACTCCTTAAACTCTTCTCGAGAAAACAAGGCATCTAAGGCTTCAATCTCCTCTCTCAGTGAGCCATTCAGCCCCTCTTCTACACCTTTTGATATTTTATTCGCAGATGATCGAAGTACACTTAAATCATATGTATTTGCGAAAACATCTCGTTCTGATTTCATATACTACTATCAAGTATAGTCCTGACATATATATTTACTTGAAATTATATTACAGTACTAAATCCGTCCTAAGATATGGTCGAATATCTTCCTTCAGATAATTCACAAACTGCCCGGATTCATAATCGCTTGGTTGATAAATGTCCACATATCCACTTTCCGTCACAAATGTCTTCATCTGTTTACCGTCCCGTGAGAAATTCAACCCAATTTGGTTAGTTGCATTGTGTGACAGAATCTCACCAATATCGGAATCATCCAATAGATTGTTCCCGTGAATGACTCCGTTATCTGCATTTCCTTCTCTACCATAGAATCCTATTTTCCAAGGTTCTACATCCGAATACTCATCTTCAACGGTCTTTCTGTAGGCTTGAAGATCTATTTCCGCCCTTTCGAAGTTAATACCGAAATTTGATCTGATAATCTCAAATACAAAGTCGGCAGAGCTACTTCCTAAGACCAGAATATCATCTGGAATAATCAATAGATCTGTATATCGCCAGGCAAGGTCTGCTCCCTCTATAACTGAGATCGAATCACTCTCTTCAGAAATCGAAATTGACTTCCCATCTTTGAGATACTGTTCTGCAGCAACTCCCTTGAAAGCTAATGTATTTCCGGATAGGTCAGTGATCGATTCTCTAATATCAATACATTCTATGGCCTCAAATCCGTGTTTGTCTACCGTATTTGTGCAGGAATCGATTTCTTCAACACTACCATTCGAAATGGCAATACTTCCGGATTTCATGGATACTAGCTCTTAGTGACGACCCTTACTTAACAACTCTGCAGAACGCTGACGTAGTGTTTCCTCATAATATACTACTGCTGCACCAGCATCTTCAACATTGCTGGACCTTCATCAATTCTCTCAAGGATCTCTTTGAGCACTCACCACTCCAAGAGAGCGAACCGACCGGCGGTTCCGACAGCCACTCGAGCACACTGCCGAACTACCGGCTCGCCCACGATGTCACTGAGACCGATCGATGGGCTGACTCGAGTTCGGATCGAACGCGGCGTCCGACGACGTTCGCGACGAGCACGCGGACTACCGCTGTCGTGAGGATCGGCGACTCGAGATGGTGCGATCTCGTCGAACGGCCGTGGCAGTGCCCTCGAAATCGCGCGGGTTACGCGAACGAGTGGGCAACGGGATACTCGGAATCTCTGTGTAAACGACAGCGGCGACGGTCGATACGGCTCTCATTCGAAGACTGTAAGACGTGCTCGCTCGCTGCGCGCGAGTCACAGCTCACTCGAGTCGCGACCTCCGGACGAGAAGGCGTCGACTATCCCTGGTACACGCGGGACGGCGTGGAGATCGGCCCCGCCGAGAACGATGTCGTACTCGTGTTTGAACCGCTCGAGTTGCAGACTGTCCACCGGAAGCGGCAGTAGTATGGGCGGCTCTCTCCGATACTATCGGTCGAAAAATATATTATTGCGAGATAGTCATCTCTAGCAGATGTCGCCCTCCAGACCGTTCTTCGATCCCGAGACCGGAGAACTCGATACCGTTCCGCTTATCGAAGAAGCGATCCCCCTTGCGAGACTCATCGGGGCCATCGTGTTGGTTGCCCTCGTCCCGATCCTCTTTCGGGTCGTCTTCAACGGCCTACTAGGGTTGACTTCCGGACTCGGCTTTTTGTACATGCTCGCAAGCCAGTTCATCCTCGCAATCGGCACCGGACTCGTCCTGCTCTATGTCATCGTCCGCGCGAACCAGATCATCGACGAGTGAGTTGCTGTCGGACGCAGATCGGATGACGATCGGGGACTCACTGAAATACAATCGGCGAGGACCGCAACGCGACTGCGTTCGCTCCCGGCTCGACGGTGCCCTCACCGTTGGCGTACCGTATCGGCGACACGATCACCTAGACGTGCTGAGTCCGCGCCCACACCCTCTCGCCCTCGAGGGGCGTGCTAATCTCGTCGAGGACGGCCCGGACCCCCGACACGGTCCTCGTTCAACTCAGAATCTGCGGCCGTCTCGAGTGGAGTGAATTTGAACAGCTGTCAGACAGTCCGGTGCGCTCGCTTCCGCCCTCCCCGATTTGAACAGATGGAAGACGTTCCGACTCGCCTCGCTTCGCTCGGCTGCGTGGGCGTGCGACTTCCATGTTCAAAATCGTGTCGCGGTCTCCTTTTACGACGACCAGTCCGCTCGCTCCGCTCGCGGTGTTGGTCGTCGTAAAAGTCCGCCCTCCCCGATTTGAACGGGGGGCAAGTCGATCTACAGTCGACTGCTCTACCAGTCTGAGCTAAGGGCGGGCACCCAAACGTAGCCGCCGTGGAACACATAAGGGTTATTATTCGAGACTGGACGAACGTGTAACTGAGCCGGAACAGCAGAATGATTGATATAGGAGGGGTGATAACACGGAGGTACTTCGGCCATGAGCAAGATCACGTTCCGCGCGGACGACGACCTCGTCGAGCAACTCGAGGAGCTCGACGCCTCCAAGAGCGAAGCGATGCGAGAGGCGCTCAGATCGTACCTCGAGGGGAGCGACGAGGCTGCGGGCAGCGAGGATCGCCCGGAATCGGACCGGGCGCGGACGGACGTGATCGACGAACTGATTCGCACGCGTGTGGACGACCGACTCCGGGAACTCGGCATCGACCGCGCGGGCTCGAACGCACGCGACCCGACGCCGTCGCCCGAACCGCAGGACGTCAACGTCTCGATCTCGCTCGAGGGGGCGGCGGTCCAGTCGAGCGAGCGGAACTCGCAGTCGAGCGGACAACGGCAGACTGGTGCGCGCGAGCCGACTCCGAACGACGGAGAGGCGGCAGGGGCTCGTGAACGCGCGGGGACGCAGTCCCCCGACGGACGAGAGAACGGACGGCAGTGCAACCAGTGTGGCGACCGACTCGGCGGCGACCACGTGTACTGCCCCAACTGTGGCGAGAAGGCCTCCCGACGATTGTTCTGTGAGTGTGGCGACGAGATCCGATCCGACTGGTCGTTCTGTCCCAGCTGCGGTCGTCGGACGCCCGCGGCGGACGTCCTCGAGTCCGACGGGACGCAGTTCTGACCGGTGTAAGACGAAGACAATCACTGTCGACGAAAGCTTTATTATCTATGCCGGACATCGGGTTATTCGCGTAAGACGGATTGTCTTACACTCGTCGTAAAGACGGGAAATCGCCCGATGACGGGCGGTTCAAACGTAAGACACGCCGCGTCTGACAGGGGCGCGCCACCGTCTTACCCCAAACGGGGAATACAACCATGGAGCGTGTGACACTGCGAATTCCGAAACAGCAGATCGATGAGGTAGAGCAATTAGTCGACTCGGGCGAATTCCCGAACCGGAGCGAAGCGATCCGGTCGGCCGTCCGTGAGATGATAAATGAACAAGGGGACGGCCCCACAGACCAATCCGGCAAACGCAACTGGGCCAAGGTGTAACGATGCAGGATATCGTTCAGGACGCCCTGGAGAACGCGGAGGAAGAAGCCCGGGAGATGGACGCCTCGATGGACGATGACGACGAGTTCGGGGAGCCCCGAATCGTCATCGTCGGTGCGGGCGGTGCCGGTAACAACACCATCAACCGACTGTACAACATCGGCGTCGACGGTGCTGACACCGTGGCGATCAACACGGACAAACAGCACCTCAAGATGATCGAGGCCGACACGAAGATCCTCGTGGGCAAATCGCTCACGAACGGGCTCGGCGCCGGCGGCGACCCCTCGATGGGCGAGCGCGCGACCGAGATGGCCCAGGGAACGATCAAGGAGGTCCTCGGCGACGCGGACCTCGTGTTCGTGACCGCGGGGATGGGCGGTGGCACCGGCACGGGTGCCGCCCCCGTCGTCTCGAAGATCGCCAAAGAGCAGGGTGCGATCGTCGTCGGGATGGTCTCGACGCCGTTCAACGTCGAGCGCGCCCGCACGGTGAAAGCCGAGGAAGGCCTCGAGAAGCTCCGCGAACAGGCCGACTCGATCATCGTCCTCGACAACAACCGACTGCTCGACTACGTCCCGAACCTGCCGATCGGCAAGGCGTTCTCGGTGATGGACCAGATCATCGCCGAAACCGTCAAGGGTATCTCGGAGACGATCACCCAGCCCTCGCTGATCAACCTGGACTACGCGGACATGTCCACGATCATGAACCAGGGCGGCGTCGCCGTCATGTTGGTCGGCGAGACCCAGGACAAGAACAAGACCGACGAGGTCGTCAAGGACGCGATGAACCACCCGCTACTGGACGTCGACTACCGCGGCGCGTCCGGTGGGCTCGTCCACATCACCGGCGGCCCCGACCTCACGCTGAAAGAGGCCGAGGGAATCGCGGACAACATCACCGAGCGCCTCGAGGCCAGCGCAAACGTCATCTGGGGCGCCCGAATTCAGGAGAACTACAAGGGCAAGGTTCGCGTCATGGCGATCATGACCGGCGTCCAGAGCGCACAGGTGCTCGGACCGACCACCCAGAAGCAGGCCGACAAGTCCCGACAGAGCATCGAGGGCCTGAACGATGCCGACTTCGACGCGAGCAATAACGTCGAAAAGACGGGCAAAGAATACGGCGCGCAGAGCGACGGCGGCCGCGAGCAAGTCGAGAAACAGAACGGCGTCGACGTAATCCGGTAATCGCGACGGGACGCCGCTCGACCGATCCGGCACGACCACACGATTGACACACCACCGTCGTGCCGACCGGCAGTCGGTATCACCAGTCGCGTTTTACGGTCGTTTGGTTTGTGAGCGATAGCATTCGGCGAGATGGCTGTCTTCGGTATCCGATATCGTCCCGCTCACCGACGGCACGCTCCATCGGTGGCCGATTCGTTCGACTGTGTATAACACGACGTATACACTGTAGAACGTCCGTCGCGCTGCCGGCTGAGAACGAACGGTCCCGGGACGGAACGACCGACGGGACGAGATCAAGACGACAGGGATCGGAAAACGGGACAGTTGAGCGGAGACCGAACTCGGATTACGCGAGCGACTCGAGCAACGAACACTTTCGACAGACCTCTCGGGTCGTCGTCGAGCCGCACTCGACGCACTCCTGCAGGTCGGCACCGTCGTCGCCGGCGTACTTTTCGGCGGCGATCGACGCCAGTTCCTCGTATCCCGAGAGGATCGAGTGCCGGGTCCCGGGGTGGTTCTCCTCGAGGTCGTAGACGAGTTGCTGGATCTCACCGCGGTAGGCCTCGCTGGCGTGGGGGCACTCGGTGATGTGGGCCGGGAGGTCCTCGACGTGGGCGTAGAGAGCGACTTCTTTCTCCGGAACGTCCCGGAGCGGTTTCGCGCGCGGGACGAACTCGTCTTGCTCCTCGCGGTCGGACAGCGGACCGAGGCTGGCGTCGAAGTGTTTCGCCATCTGTTCGACGTCGCCCTCGAGGACGTTCATCAGCGCGGTCTGGGCCTCGTCGTCGAGATTGTGACCCGTCAGGAGGAGGTCGGCCTCGAGCGCCTCGGCGTACTCCGAGAGGAGGTCCCGCCGGAAGACGCCGCAGTAGGCACAGGGGGCCATGTTTTCGGGGTCATCTTCGACGACGTCGTCCATTCGGACGCCGAACTCCTCCTCGTAGCTGACGAGTTCGTGGCGGATCCCCAGCTCCTCGCTGAGTTCGACGCAGGCCTCGACCGACTTGTCACGGTAGCCCTCGATCCCCTCGTGAATCGTCAGGCCGACGAGTTCGATGCGGGGGTCCTCGGCGAACGTGTCGTGGAGGATCTGCGTGAGAACGACGCTGTCCTTCCCGCCGGAGAGGCCGATCACCCAGGTCTGGGGGTTCTCTGGCGTTATATCGTGGGGGACGAGATCGTCCCGCCGGATCCGGCGACGTACCCGCTTTTCGACCGACTCGCGAAAGTGGTCCGGACAGAGGTGGGCTCCGGAGTACGCGGCGTGCATGATCGCCTCCTCGTTACACCGGTTACAGTCCATTAGCGGGCCGTTGTCGCCCCCCGCCAATCACGGTTTCGTTGCCGAGTGTGATCGCGTCCGACGCCGCCCTACAGCCACGGTGGAACCCGGTGAATTGCGGTCGCGTGTTCGCGCGGGAAGACACACTCCTGTCGGCCGCCGCCGCTGCCGTCCGGTACCCACTGGATCACCGGATAGTTCGTGATCCGCCCGTCCCCGTTGCGTACCGGTCGGACGTCGTGCGGGTACGCCCCGTCCTCGCCGTACAGCGAAACCTCGCCCGCAGCACCCACGTACTCGAGGCCGAGCATCGCGTCGACGATGGCGTCGAGATCGGTTCGGTAGTCGAGGGTCCCGGCGTCGGTGACGGCCTGCGCGTAGCAGTGGATCGCGTCGTACGTGCTCACTCCCGTCTCCAACGGCTTTCCCGGCGCTTCGTCGCCGGCCGCGTCCTCGTAGGCGTCGACGAACTCCAGCGTCTGATCCGTCAGATCGACGATCCCACCGCCTCCGACGTGGCCGGTCGTCTCGTACGAACGGGCACCCCTCGTTAGCTCCCAGAAGTCGGGGAGCATCGAGGCGTAGTGGATGCCTTCGATCGAAAACGGGTACAGGTTGGTAATCCACTGCATCTGCAGTTTCCCTGCCGAATCGACGAACCGGAAGAGCGCGTCCGCAGCTTCCGTTTCGATATCGTCGAATATCGGCCTGTCGTTGCTAACGCTGCGGGAGACGGTCTCTTCGTACACGATCTCCAGCCCTCGGATTCGACCTCGTCGGTGAACCGATCGCGGAACAGAACGGTCCACGGCGCGTCCTCGGGGAGGTGGGCGAAGTCGGTCCAGCCGTGTGTGTCCGCGAGGAACGCGGCGTAATCGCCCATCAGTTCGGCCTTGAAGTTGCCGTTGATCGGCCCCGTTCGGAAGACGTTTCGGTACCGGTCGTACGCCTCGCCGACTGTTTCCTCGAGGATCGCCGTCGATCCCGTTCCGGTGAGAAGACACGGAACGTCGTTCTCGGCGGCGATATCGACGATTCCGCGGGCCACCGACGTCGTACTCGCCTCGACGAGGACATCGACGTCGTCCTCGTGAACGAGACGACCGGCGGCTTCCAACGCAGTCGTGTAGTAGCTGCGGGTCCCTTCGGATCCGGCCGCCGACCTCGACGAACGAGGACCAGCCGAACGCGGCTGTCGAGCACGCCCCCGTTTTCGTTGAGTTCGGCGACCGCGACGTCGGCGCTTCGTTGCGATCCGAGCCCGATCGGCAGTTCCAGCGGGGCGAGATGCCCGATCTTCACTACGCCCGTGTCGTCGGACGGTTCGCCGTCGTCGGTCTCGTTCCCGCTCGAGTCCGTATCTGAAGCCGTCGGTTCCGCAGTATCGCTGCAGCCGGCGATCGCTGTCGCTATCGCACCCGATCCAGCGATTCGGAGGAACGTTCGACGATCGGTTCGGCTTCGGCGTCGTCCCGTCGATCTGCGTTCCGTCGGTCCCCTACCCATATCGATTCCACTATTGTTTCAATTTCCATTAAATTATTCTTCTCTGAACGGTTCGTAACCATCGTGCCCTCGCTACCGGACTGAGCAGGCCCGAAGCGGTCATCGGTCCGTCGGTCCGTCATCCCTCGTCGCCGGCCGATCGCGGCCTCAGGCCGGGACCGGATCCGTCTCTTCTTCGGACTCGTCGTCCGCCTCGACGGCCTCGGCGCCGTCCTCGAGGGCTGCCAGCAGCGTGTCGACGTGTCGCTCGCGGCTCCCAGACGAGAACAGTTCGTGACCGCCGTCGTACAGCACGACGTGTTCGGCGGGTACGCGCTCGCCGATCGCTCGGAGGCTGACGACCGGATCCCGCAGCGAGCAGAAGACGACGGCGTCGTGATCGATCGTCAGTAGCTCGTCCTGTGCGCGGCGAGTTTCCCGGACGAACGCCGGGGAGACCCACGACGGGGTCGTTGCGATCTGATGGTCGGTAGCCTTCGAGCCGAGCGCCGCTCGATCCATGTCGCCGACGGGGAGACACGGGAACGTGGTCGGCAGTTTCGACACCGCCTCGAGCAGCGGTTCCGGGAACCCCTTGCCGTACCCCCACCACGGACTCAGGTAGACGTGGTTGTCCGCGCCGTCCAAGGCCTGTGCGACGAGCGCACCCGCGCTGTGGCCCAGCAGCTGGTACTCCTCGAGGTCGCGGACGTACTCGGCAACCGGCTCGAGCCAGTCGGCTTTGAAGTCGTCGATGTTCGTGGGGAGCTCGAACGCGTGGACCCGGTAGCCGGCCTCGGTCAGCTGTCCGACGAGCCAGCTGACGTTCTCGTGGGTCCAGCGGTTGCCCCAGCCCATGACGAAGACGAGTTCTTCGTCGCCGTCCTCGTTGAAGATCCGGTGTCGCATAGGTGTCCGTTCGCCGGGAGACGGTAAAAACCTGCTTCCTTGACACGAGCGGTTCCGCCGACGAGCCGAACTCGCGGCCGCGGACACCGATTCCGTCGATCGCACCGACACGGTCGAGCCGGTCGACGCCGAGGGTTCCGTTCATCCGACCCGTTCGACAGGCCGTCGACGCCGCGACGGACCGATCCAGAGGGACGTAACGGGAAACCGTTTTGCGACTCGAGACCCCAGACTCGCGTAATGAGTGGATTCGAACGGGAGCGCGCGGTCGACCGTCTCGAGGGACTGGTCGACGCCGTCGAGGGCGAGCGGATGCCGGTACCCGTTCGCGAGGTGTGGGCCGTGGGCGACGTGGCGCTCGGACTCGATCCCGTCGAGCGACTGGACGTCTACATTACGAAGGATATCCTGCTGCGCGACGACAGCGAGCCGACGGCCTCGAGCGCGGACGGCGACGGTGACGGATCGGATCCCGAGACCCGGTTCCGGGACTCCCACGGTATCGAGGGGGTCGGCAAGACGGTCCGGGCCGACTGGGCCCGCGAGTACCCCCAGTACCTGCGGGCAAACGCGAACGGCCACGCTGCCCCCGAGCAGTGTCTCGCGGCCCACCTCCTCGGGGACGACGAGCCGATCCACCTCGAGGTCTGTAACTCGTCGTTCGAGGACAACGTCACCCAGCGGCTGCGCGGGGCGCAGTTGCGCGATGAGTACACGCAGTTGCTCGACCCCCGCGGGGTCTGTCTCTGGGCCGACGGCACCAGAAGCGAGGAGGCGTTCCGGAAGCTCCGCGAGAGCGAGCTCGCCCTGCCGACGCTGTCCGCGGCGCTCGAGATGCTCGGGCTGGACGGCGACGAGGCCGAGACAGCAGCACAGGAGCTCCACGCTTGGCGCGAACAACAGGACGGCGTGACGGTACGCGGCGACGTGGTCTGACGCCGTCGGTACCTGTAGTAGCCACTGAAAGTCAGTGTATAACTCGTTTCAGTGGCCACGATACCTCACACGTCCTGTAAGTCTGCGATCGTCGTACGGGCCCGCTCGAGGCATTCCTCGATCGTCGCGCGATCGACGTGAACGACGCCGCTTTGCCGATCGTACTCGATCAATCCGGCGTCGGCCAGCTTCGGGAGATGAATGTGTACGAGTTCCGTCGCAACGGTCCGCCGATCGGCGTCCGCCGCGACCGGCTCCGGTGCTCGTTCGACGACGTAATCGACGAGTTCCTCGTGCGAAACGTGCTCCGTCTCCGTCCGCATCGCGTACCGACAGAGGGAACGACGGCACGGATCGCTCAACGCGACAAAAGACGAATCGATCGGGATGGAGTCCTCGCTCCCCATTCCGTCTTGGTCAGTCATCACCTCCCAATGAACGGTCCCACCGGATAGGGACGGGGCGTAAGTATTCACGGCCTTTTTACGACGGTCGCGATCACTCGTGAGGAACGGGGCCGAAACGGAGATACCCAACCGATACGTATCAGCGGTATCTCATGGCGATGCTACTTGCGACGCTTGTAATCGACTACCCTATTCTCCGCGAAACGCTGTCGCGCGCACCGAATACGAAAGTCACGTGGGAACAGTCGGACCTCACCAGAGACGATACCCATCAGATGCTCGTCTGGGTCGACGGCGACGACGAGGTGGCTGCGTTCGACGCCGGTCTCGAGGTCGACCCGACCGTCAAAACCCCCTTACAGGTGGTCGACCTCGACGGTCGCCGACTCTACCAACTCGAGTTAACGGACGACGGTCAGCGGGCGAGCGTCTATCCGACCGTGATCGAAGCGGGCGATGTCTTACAGGAGGTAACTGCGACGCACGAGGGGTGGCGCTTTCGCGTCGCGTTCCCGAGCGAGGAGGCGCTCGAGGGGTTTCACGCCTTCTTCGTGGATCAGGATCTCGCTGTCGAACTGCAGCAGTTGCACGATGGGCGCGAGCTCACCAACGACTCCGGCTCTCAGTACGGGATCACGGATCGACAGCGGGAAGCGCTCGTCGCGGCCGTCGACGCCGGCTACCTCGACATTCCGCGGTCGTGTTCGCTCGCCGAACTCGGCCAGCGACTCGGCATCTCGCCGAACGCGACCTCGGAGCGCTTCCGGCGCGGTGTCGAGACGCTCATCGAGAACACGGTGTACCCGGACGCTCAGTCGCCCTAACCGTCAGTCACTCCTCCGGCGCGATGCCGGGGACCGAAATCGCGTCCGGGGGTTCCTGGACGAGCCATGCCGGCACCACTCGAGTGAGGACAACCATGCCCGTCAGTTCCACGAGCGTCTGCGTGACGACGACCGCCGGTGCGAGCTCATAACCCGCCGGGAGCGCGAGCGCCAGCGGCAACACGACCAACGAGTTCCGTGTCACGGCGGTGAAGACGAGCGCGCGGCTTTCACCGGTCTCCAGCCGAAGCACGCCGGCCGCCACTCGGCCGATAATCGGCATGACGACGAGGAACGCGACGTACACCGGGACGACCGCCGCGATCTGCCCGATCGAATCCTGCACGCGGGGGAGCTGTGAGGCGATCACGACCAGCAGGGTCGCCCCCATCATTGGGACGGGAAGCCATCCCATCGCCGACTGCCATCCGCGAGCGATCCCCGAGCGCGTCGCACCCAGTTCGGTGAGCCACGCGAGCGTCAGCGGCAGGGCGATGAGGAAGAGGAACGCCTCGAGGAACGGCTCGGGATCGACGGCTGTCGCGATCCGACCCCCCATGAACAGCCAGAGGTAGAGCGGCAGGAGGAGCAACTGCAGGAGCAAGAGCGCCGGCGTCGCGACGGTGATCTGCTCGGCGTCCCCGTCGGCGAGCTCCGTAAACGGGATCACGTAGTCGATGCAGGGCGTCAACAGCACCATGAACGCGCCGACGAGAATCACCGGCTCCTGCGGGAGAAACCGGGTGAGGCCGTAGACGACGATCGGGACGACGAGGAAGTTCAACCCGAGTGCGCCGGCCATGAACCGACCGTTGGTGAACCCATCGCGAAATCGGCCGAACGGGATCTCGAGGAAGGTCGCGTACAGCAACACCGCCAGAACGGGGGTGATGAGTCGCTCTAAGAGCGGCGCAGTCGACGGCCGCCCCGCGCCGATTCCGACGGCGAGTGCGACCGCGATCGCGTAGACGAGAATCTGCCGGCGCTGCAACCACTCGGTGGAACGCATCATCCGATCGTTGGTGGACGGATCGTAATAGGGCATCGGAGCAGTCAGATGACCCGATCGACGGCGCGGTGCGGTCGTATCGCCCCCGAGCGAATCGGGACTGCCGAGACGCGAATCAGAACCGCGACCGTCGGCTCCTCGAGTCTTACGGCAGGTCGCTCCGGCCGAACCAGAACTGGGCCGCGATCAGGAGCCCGAGAGTCATGGCCACGAGAACCCCCGCACCGGCGAGATCGTAGGTCCCCTCGAGCAGGATCGCGTTCGGATCGTAGTAGCGCATGGGTGCGATTGCCCCGATGGCTTCGGCGTCGGTCCCGGACAACAGCGACTCCGACAGGAACAGCGCGAAGGTAACGCCGAGGGCCACCCGCTGGGCGATCGCGGCCCGGTCGAAGACGACAGACGCGAGCAGGCCGATCCCGGCGCAGGCGAACAGATAGGGGATCGAGAGCAGGTGGACCGCGAGCACGTCCGCGGCGGCGAGGGGATGGTCGATCAATCGCGCGCCGACGTAGACGACGATCGGCGGCAGGACGTTCGCGCCGACGATCGGAACGGCCATCGCGGCGAAGCGCTCGGCGACCACTCGAGACCGAGAGATCGGCATCGACAACAGGACGTCCATGCGACCGCGATCGACGTCGTCGGCGATCGTCCCTGCCGTGGCGTAGGCCAGATAGAGGCCGAGCAGGATGATCCATCCGAACGTGTAGAGTTCGAACGAGAGGAAGCCGCCCAGGCTCGCCATCGTCTGGACGCCCATCACCTGCAGGATCGGCTCCGGATAGGCGGCCAGCAGCTGATCGAGATCGATCTCGGCCTCGAACGAGGGGTACACCCAGATGACCATCGCGGCGAGTAGGGACAACCCGACCGAGAGATAGATCCCCCCACGAACCCGGTGACGACCGTCGTACCGCGTCAGTTCAAACATCGCCGTCACCCCCGACGCCGTCGTCCGCCGCGCCGGTACCGGCGGGGACTCGATCCCCAGCAGCCGAGCCGGCGTCCGTCCCCTCGTCGCCGTAAAACCGCATGAAAACCTCCTCGAGCGGCGCTTCCTCGATCGTGCAATCGAGCAGTCGGTATTCCCGAAGCCGCTCGAGCAGGGTGTTGATATCGCCGGTGAACGTGAACGCGTATTCGGTCCCGTCGCTCGATCCGGCGCCCGATCCGGCACCGCGCTCGGACTCGAGGCCGTGGATGCCGTCGAGTTCGAGGGCTCGGCTCGGGATCGACTCCGCGGCGTGCAGGCGGACGAACTTGCCGCTCCTATCGAGGAGCGATTCCACCGGTTCGACCGTGACCAGCCGCCCGTTCCGAATGACGCCGACGCGGTCGCAGAGCTTTCGCACCTCGCTCAGGATGTGCGAGGAGAAAAACACCGTGAGCCCCCGCTCTCGTTCGGTCCGGAGGAACTCCGTAAACCGCTGTTGTAACAGAGGATCTAACCCGCTCGTCGGCTCGTCCAGGATCACCAGCTCGGGATCCTGCATGAACGTCGTCACGAGCCCCAGCTTCTGGACGTTCCCCCGAGAGTACTCCCGCACCGGCCGATCCAGCGGCGGGTCGAACAGTTCGAGCAACTCCCCGCTGCGCTCGTCGCCCTTGATCGACGCGTGCAGGTCGAGTATTTCGCGACCCGTCGCCGTCTCGTCGAACGCCGGGCTGTCGGGGAGATAGCCGAGTCGCCGCTTGGCCTCGAGGAGGTCCCCCTCGTCGGTGATGTCGCGACCCAGCAGCCGCGCCGAACCGGCGGTCGGCGAGATGAACCCCAGCAGCGTCCGGATCGTCGTCGTCTTCCCCGCGCCGTTCGGGCCGAGGTAGCCGAAGATCTCCCCCCGCTCGACGTCGAACGTCACGCCGTCGTTTGCGAGCACCTCCCCGTAGTCCTTCGTGAGCTCCTCGAGTTCGATTGCGGCCATACCGTCTCGGTTCGAGAGCCGTTCGTATGTATCTACAGGCCGGTCGCGCATCTCAGAGGAGACGACTCGAGCGGGATCGACCGGCTCAGAACTCGGTGCAGACCGGGATCCCCATCGTCTCGTACTCGCCGAGTCGGTCCATCACGCCGGGAACGTCCTCGAGCGCGCAGGTCTCAGTGACGATCTTCCCCGGATCGATCTTCCCGCCGTCCATCATCCGGAAGATGTCGTCGTACTCGTTGGGTGGCATCCCGTAGGAGCCGTAGAACTCGCGCTCGTCGGTGACCATGGTGTCGACCGGGACGGAAACGTCACCGCCCTCCTCGGACGTCGTCATCCCGATCTGGAGGTGTTGCCCGCCCTTGCCGAGCGAGTTGATCGAGTTTCGGACCGTCTCCGCGATCCCCAGCGCGTCGATCGAGACGTCGACGCCGCGGCTCTTCTCGGTGTGAGCCTTCACCGCCTGGGGAACGTCGTCGACGCGCTCGGAGTCGACCGTCTCGATCGCACCGAGCTCTCTAGCTAACTCGAGCTTTTCGGGGACGACGTCGATCGCGATGACGTTCCCGCCCAGGGCGCTGGCGATGTGAACCGCGGAGAGGCCGACGCCGCCGCAGCCGTGGACCGCGACCCAGTCGCCGGGGGTGACGTCCACGCGGTGGACGATTCCGTGAAACGCGGTCGCGAACCGACAGCCCAGCCCCGCGACCTCGGCGGGATCGACCGATTCGGGGACCGTCACGAGGTTCTGATCGGCGTTCCGGACCGGGTACTCCTCGGCGAACGCGCCCTGCTGGAAGGGGACGAAGCCCATCGGCACCGATTTCTCGCAGATGTTCGCCCGTCCTTCCCGGCAGTGCGGACAGGTCCCGTCGCTCAGGTTGAACGGATTTGTGACGAGGTCGCCCTCGCTGAAGCGCTCGACGCCGTCGCCGACCTCGACGACCCGGCCGACGGGCTCGTGTCCGAAGATCAGTCCCGGCGTGGGCATCAGTCCGATCCAGTCCCAGTCGCCCTGCCAGGCGTGCCAGTCGCTCCGACAGATGCCGCAGGCTTCGGTTTCGACGACCACGCCGTTTTCCTCGCACGTCGGTCGGTCAACTTCCTGTATCTCGAGGGGCTCGTTCGCGCCCTGGAAGACTACTGCTTTCACGGCTACTCGAACGACATCCTCCACCATAAATATAATGATTAATAATTATATATTCTGTGGTGGCTGTCGCTGACGGGATGCCCGACGGCCGTTTCAGTCCGATCCGGACCGGGTTTCGGTCGACCCCGAGTCCCATTGAAACCGAGCTCCATCGAAACCGGGTCCGGTGAAACCGAATCCGCTGAAACCGGGTTCCGACGAATCCAGGAATCCAGGCGTTCAGCCCATCTTCGGAACGCCACCGAGGTTCACTTTGACCGTCTTCACCTGCGAGTAGTCCTCGAGCGCCTCCTCGGCGAGCTCTCGACCCGTGCCGCTCTCCTTGTAGCCGCCGTGGGGTGCCGGATCGAAGAGGTCGTTGTAGGTGTTGATCCAGACCGTCCCGGCCTCGAGTTCGGCCGCGAACTCGTGGGCCGCGCCGAGGTCCGTGGTCCAGACGCCCGCGGCGAGCCCGTACGACGTGTCGTTGGCCCGCTGGAGAACGTCGTCGCGGTCGCTCCACTCGAAGACGGAAAGCACGGGACCGAACACTTCCTCGCAGCCGACGCGGTCGTCGTCGCCCACGTCGGTGAGCACCGTCGGCTGGACGAACGGGGCACCCTCGAGGTCGTCGTCGACCGCGGCGTTTTCGCCACCGATGCGCAGCGTCGCGCCCTCGGCGACGGCGTCGTCGACGTACTCGCGAACCGACGACTGGTGGGTGTGATCGATCATCGGCCCGACGTCGGTCGTCGGCGCGAGGGGGTCGCCGACGCCGAGGTTGTCGATGGCGCTCTCGAGCAGGTCCAGGAACTCCTCGCGGATCTCCCTGTGAAGGTACAGCCGTGACCCCGCCGTACACTGCTGTCCCGAGTTGAAGAAGATGCTCACGATCGTCCCCAGGATCGCCTGCTCGAGGTCGGCGTCCGGAAAGACGATGTTCGGACTCTTCCCGCCGAGTTCGAGCGACGTCGGCGTGATCGTCTGCGCGGCGCTCTCGAGAGTGGCAACGCCTGACGCGTGCGAGCCGGTCAAACTCAGTTTGTCGACGTCGTCGTGAGCGGTCATCGCCGCGCCGACGTCCTCGCCGAGGCCGGTGACGACGTTGACCGTTCCCGGCGGGAGGACGCGATCGCAGACCCGCGCGACCTCGAGCGACGAGAGCGTGGCTCGTTCGGACGGTTTGAGGACGACCGCGTTGCCGGTCGCCAGCGCCGGGCCGAGCTTCCACGCGACGAACATCGCGGGGAAGTTCCACGCGGAAATCGCGCCGACGACGCCGTACGGTTCGCGGCGCGTGAAGACGTGTTTCTCGTCGCCCGTCGGCACGACCCGGCCCTCATCGGTCGACCGCGCGAGCGCGGCGAAGTGGCGGAACTGCTCGATCAGCACCTCGCAGTCGACGAACAGCGCGTGGAGGTTCGGCTTCCCCGCCTCGAGGCTGTCGAGTTTCGCGATCGCCGTCTTGCGATCCTCGAGTCGGTCGGCGATCTCCGCGAGTCGGTCGGCGCGCTGTCTGGGGGAGAGCTGGCCCCAGCTTCCCTCGAACGTCGCCCGCGCGGCCTCGACGGCCCGATCGACATCCGCGGCGGAGCCGACCTGGACCGTCGCGAGCGCTTCGCCCGTGGTCGCGTCGATCGCCCGTCCCTCCTCGCCGTCGGCGGCGTCGACCCACTCGCCGTCGATCAGGTGGCCGTACCGGTCGCGCGAGAGAACCGTCTCCGCCGCCGAACGGTGGCGCTCGAGGACGGAGTCACCGACGTCGTACCGATCCCGATCGTAGTATCCGGTCTGCATCGCCGATCACCGCACCTCCGTCGCAGATCGATCGCGTCGCGCTCTCGTCTCGAGCGAGCCATTGCCCCGTCGCGTTCGCCCCGTCGCCTGTGAGGAAACACCACGCATGATCTCTAGCGGAGCCATCGCTACCGAGACGCCTCAGCGTGACCCCTCGGAAACGCGGTTCTCTTTAAACGCCGCCGATGACCGGCGGCCTCGAGCGAAGACGCGGACCGATCGATACCGCGGCGGCCGATCGAAACCAAAGTTGGTATGTCCGCCTCGGCTCCACACCCTAGATAAGATGGTACAGACGAGCGTTATCGGTTGTGGCAACATGGGGAGCGCCCTGATCAAGGGGCTCTGGCGGGCCGGGAACCACACGGTGACCGCGTGCGATCTCGATCCCGACGCACTCGAGTCGGTCGCCGACTACGTCGATCGAACGACCTCGGACGTTTCGGAGGCGGCCGACGCCGACGTCGTGATCGTCGCGGTCAAACCGGAC
The DNA here is from genome assembly GCF_020405225.1 of Natrinema sp. DC36. NCBI lineage: Archaea > Methanobacteriati > Methanobacteriota > Halobacteria > Halobacteriales > Natrialbaceae > Natrinema > Natrinema sp. DC36. Next base: position 2,411,570 of record NZ_CP084472.1, on the reverse strand, counting down.
ATCGTCGGCGCGGTTCTCGAGGAACTCGATCTCTCGCCCGAGCAGACGCTGATCTCGATCGCTGCGGGCGTCTCGACCGACTACGTCGAAGCGCGGACCGACGCGAACGTGGTTCGGATTATGCCGAATCTCGCGGCCGAGACGGGGGATATGGCGGCGGCCGTGACCGCCGAGGGCGTCACCGACGAGGTGCGGGAACTGTTGGACGATGTCGGCGAGTTCGCCGAAATCGACGAGGAGCGGATGGACATCGCGACCGCCGTCAACGGGAGCGGCCCGGCCTTCGTCTTCTATCTCATCCAGGCGATGGCGGACGCGGGCGTCGAGGGCGGCCTCGAGCCCGACGACGCCGAGACGCTGGCCGCCCAGACGTTCAAGGGGGCCGCCGAGACCGTCCTCCGGTCGGACCGGAGCGTCGAGGAACTGATCGACGCCGTCTGTTCGCCCAACGGGACGACGATCGAGGGAATGGAAGTCCTCTGGGACAGCGACGCCGACGCCGACGTTGCCGCAGCGGTGACGGCGGCCGAAGAACGCTCGGCGGAACTGGCGAGCGAATTCGCCAGTGAGGACGATGAGTAGCGAACTCGAGGAAGGGGCCGTCGCGGCGGCGCGACAGCTCGCGGCCGACGCGGACCGCGTGATCGTCAAGGCGGGGACGAACTCCCTGACCGACGCGGATTCCAATCTCGACGACGAGAAACTCGACAAGCTCGTCGACGACCTCGAGGACCTCCTCTCCCGTGACAAGGAGGTCATCCTCGTCTCGTCGGGCGCGATCGGGGCCGGTACGGGCCGGGTCGGGGCGTCGACCGGCACCGTCGAGGAGTCCCAGGCGCTGTCGACCGTCGGGCAGAGCCACCTCATGCACCGCTACACCGAGAGCTTCGCGCGCTACGACCGGAAGGTCGCCCAGCTACTGCTGACCCAGCACGACCTCGAGAACCCGGAGCGGTTCACGAACCTCCGGAACACGATCGAGACGCTGCTCGAGTGGGGCGTCGTTCCGATCATCAACGAGAACGACGCGGTCGCGACCGAGGAGATCCGGATCGGCGACAACGACATGCTCTCGTCGGCGACGACGATCGGCATCGATGCGGACCTGCTGGTCACGCTGACCGACGTCGGCGGCGTCTACACCGGCAACCCGAAGCGCGATCCCGACGCCGAACGCATCGAAGCGGTCGGCACCAACTACGACACGGTACAGGAGATCATTTCCGAGAGCACGTCCGACGGGTTCGGCGGCATCCAGACGAAAGTCGAGGGCGCGCGCGACGTCAGCGAGCACGGAATTCCGGCCGTCATCGCGAAGTCCACCGAGCCCGACGTCCTCGCAAAGATCGCTACTGCCAAGCCCGTGGGGACCCTATTCCTTCCCATCAACGGTGTGAGCGATGACTGAGACCGACATCGAACGAGACGTCGACGAGGCACAGACCGCGGCCCTCGAGCTCGCGAAACTGTCCGACGCGGAGCGGAGCGGGGCGCTTCACGAGATCGCCGACGCGATCGAAGCGCGAACCGACGAGATCCTCGCGGAAAACGAGCGAGACGTCGAGGAAGGTGAGCGGCTGCTCGAGGAGGGCGAGTACACGCAGGCGCTGGTCGATCGGCTGAAGCTCTCCGAGTCGAAGATCGAGAGCATCGCCGACATGGTCCGCAGCGTCGCCGGTCAGGACGACCCCCTCGGGAAGACCCTCGCCGCGCGGGAACTCGACGAGGACCTCGAGCTGTACAAGGTCGCGGTCCCGATCGGCGTCGTCGGTACGGTGTTCGAGTCCCGACCCGACGCGCTCGTCCAGATCGCCGCGCTCGCACTCAGATCGGGGAACGCGGTCATTCTGAAGGGCGGAAGCGAGGCCCTGCACTCGAATCGAACCCTCTTCGAGATCATCGAAGCGGCCGCGGCGTCGGCGGACGCCGACATCCCCGACGGCTGGGCGCAGCACGTCGAGGCCCGCGAGGACGTCGACGCCCTGCTCGAGATGGACGACGCGATCGACCTCCTCATGCCCCGGGGAAGCTCCGAATTCGTGAGCTACATCCAGGACAACACGAGCATCCCCGTGCTGGGCCACACGGAGGGGATCTGCCACGTCTACGTCGACGACGGGGCCGACCTCTCGATGGCCGAAGACATCGCCTACGACGCGAAGGTCCAGTACCCGGCCGTGTGCAACGCCGTCGAGACGCTGCTGGTCCACGAGGATATCGCCGCGGCGTTCCTGCCGGCGATCGCGGACCGCTACGAAACCGCCGACGTCGAGATTCGCGGCGACGAGGCCGCCCGCGAGATCGTCGACGTCGAGGCCGCGACCGACGCCGACTGGGACACCGAGTACGGCGACCTGATCGTCTCGATCCGGGTCGTCGACTCGCTCGAGGCCGCGATCGATCACGTCACCACCCACGGCTCGAAACACACCGAGTCGATCGTGACCGAGGACGAAGAGCGCGCGAGCACCTTCATGCGGAGTCTCGACTCCGCGAGCGTCTTCCACAACGCCTCGACCCGCTTCGCCGACGGCTACCGGTTCGGTCTCGGTGCCGAAGTCGGCATCAGCACGGGCAAGATCCACGCCCGCGGCCCCGTCGGCCTCGAGGGACTGACCACCTACAAGTACCACCTCGAGGGCGACGGCCAACTCGTCGCCACCTACGCCGGCGAGGACGCGAAACCGTTCACGCACCGGGAGTTCGACGGCGAGTGGTCTCCCGGCCGCCTCTCCGACGAATAGCTCAGTCCTTCCGCGCCTACCCACGCGTGGGCGCGGATCGATACCCGCCTTCCGCCTTCTCTGCGCTGCCTTCCGTCTTCTCTGCGAGTCCGAATAGGACGGCCCACTCGAGCAGCCGTTCGACCCGTTCGAGCTGCGTTCCCTCGGTGGGGTTCGAGCGCCGACCGCGTTCGCCGGACTGTCGTCGCGCTTCGCGGAGCGCCGCGACACCTTCGGCTGCAGTCAGTGAGCCGTCGGCTCGCTCGAGCGCTGAAAGCACTGCGTCGGCTCCGTCCACCCGCTCTCGAAACGCCCGACGGAGCCGGTCGCGCTCGAGCGCTGATGGGATGTCCGAATCGGGCTCGCCACTCGAGCCCGGATCACGGCGGCGAAAGCCCGCCGGCTCCTCGGTCGCGAGCTCGAGCGCTCGCAGGAAGGTGAGCCACGTCGCCGCCTCGTCGCGGGTCTCGAGGGGCGTCTCGTCGACGAGGAGTCGACAGCAGTCGTCGGCGTCGCCGGCGGCCGCGGGGAGGGCGCGGCGGACCGTCTCGACCGCGGCGAGATCCGCGGGCGGTTCGGGGACCGGCTTGAACCGCACGGTTACAGGTCGAAGGAGTCGACGAGGATCTCCTCGTCCGTTTCGCCGTGGACGTACGTCGGCCCGCCGATCACGTCGATCGTCACCGCCGCGGGCGCGAAGAGATCCGACGGCACCTCCGAGAAGTCCCACTCGAGGTCGTCGAAGACCTCGCCGAGCGGCCGGCCGTGATCCTCGGCTGCGCTCGAGGGCACCGAGTCGAAGATATCTGCGTCCTCACGGACCGTGAGGTGTGCACGTCCGCCGTAGGCGATCGCGTCGTTCGTCCGCGCGATGGCCGTCCGCTCGTCGCCAGCGACGGGTGCGACCGGTGCGCGCCCCGTCGCAGAGACGATGTCGAGGGGATCGTATCCGAGTTCCGAGAGCCGGAAGGTCGCGAGTTCGGCCGCGCGGGCGGCGTTCGTAATGCTCCCCACGAGGCTCGCGGTCGGATAGGCCAGCAGGAACACGCTGCTCGTCTCGACCTCGGCGCGCTCGGCGACGTGCTCGGCCACGGACTCGGTCGGATCAGTATCCGTCTCGATGGCCAGCGCTGTCAGGTCGAAGGCGTCGGTGTAGCCGATGCGGCGGAACTCCTCTTCTTCGGCTACCAGCGCTCGAGCGGGACCGCTACCGAGGCCCTCGAAGTCCTCGGTCAGCACCTCCCAGCCCGCCTTCTGAGAACACAGCAGCGAGAGCGCCGGCTGATCCGTCGATAGCTCGACGAAGGGAATCGACGCGCCGCCGAGTTCGCCGAGTTCGTAGCTCGGCGTCGCCATCCCAGCCGTCTGAATTTCGGTCAACAGGAGCCCGGCCTCGATACCGCCGTCGAACTCGAGGCCGAAGTCGAGTACCGTCGATTCGTTCTCGAGGTCGTAACCCCCGATATTCAACTCCTCGGCGTAGTCGAGGGCCTCGTCGACCAGCTCGATCGCCATTCGATTGAGACTTTCCATGCAATCGAATTCAGCCCCCGTGGTAAAACCGTTTGTCCGTTCGTGTCTGACCGCCGTCTGACAGGTGCCGCGATCACTCTCGCCTTGTCTCGACGGTCTCTCGTACTCTCAAGCGGTGTCCGCGGCGGGCAGTGGAGCCGATCCGCGACCGTTATTCCTCGCGATTTCGGGCGGGCCGTCCGAGCTGTTCTTCGACGGCCGAGACCTTTTCTGCGGCATCGATGTCTCGCGTCCGTTTGTCGTCGATTTTCAGGACCGTGCTCACGCGGTCGGCGTCGACGGCGTCGTGCGCCGCCTGCGCAGCCGCGAAGAGTTCGTCCGTCGTCTCGGCTTCGATCACCGTTCCCATCGGGTTCGTCTCGTAGGTGACGTCGTACTCCTCGAGGGCGTCGACGGCCTTCGCGACCTCGTCGGCCATGCTGTCCTCGATTACCGGTGCGACGCTCAGTAGTGCGACTACCGTCATATGGACCACTGATACCGGGCGGAACCTAAATACCGCGTCCGACGGATCGTCTCACCGGGTTGCCGTCAACTGCTCGTGAGCGTCAAACGGATGCGGTGCTCACGGTCAGTCGGCAGTGTGAGCGTGGAAAAACGACCAGTGGGACCGGGGCCGGGATCGGGATTGGGGCAGTGACCGCCGGCGTTCAGTTCGTGGTCGGCGTCCGGGGCGTCTCCGCGGGTGGGTAGATGATGACATCGCCGTTCGCGTAGACGTATACCTCGTGCTCGAGGGCGGTGAACGCGACGTGGCCGCCCGCGCGATCGGAGCCGTCCGCCTTCTGGCTGAAGATGCGGTCGAGCGCGTCCGGGTCGACGCTATCGTACAGGGAGAACTCCCCCTGCGAGACGTCGGTGTCCGCGATCGATGCGAGCGCGTGGACGATCGTCGTGGTGATGGTGGCGGTGCCGTCGACGTCGTGGTGGAAGACGTAGCGATCGTTTGGCTGGTCGTACTGGAGGTCGTCCGTGCCGTCTGCGGGTGAGAGTTCAGTCTGCATATCTATATCTGATCGTTCAATCGTGTATTAGACTGTAGCTACTCATAGTATAAAAGCCACTCGTCGCCGACAATAGTACGTATATGTGAGATACCGTTCTCTGTTAGTATAATACGTCAACTACCACTGCCAGCAGCCGATTGCGCGCTGCATCGCCAGCGTCACGGCGATGACACTCGCGACAATACGAGCTTTTACGACGACAACCGGTTATTTCCGGTCGAACCCCCACTCGATTCTCGTCGCGACGATCGCGTACCCCCGAGCTCCGCGTGACGGGCTGCTTCGTCGCACTTGCCAGTGAACGGGGCCGTTCGGCGTGGCTTCGATAGTCGACTCCTACCGACGAAATTCGTATGTACTGGACCGGTCGCTCCAACCCGTTATGAGGGAGGGGAGATTCTCGAGGCCGATTCGGGCGACGATGGCGACTGGCCGATCTGCGAATCGCTTGCCACGGCCGCCCGCGGGCTTATCCACACACGCGCCCAATCCGACGTATGGCAACCGACTCAACCAACGATTTCAGTTCGGAACTCGAGGAACTTCGCGAGGACCTCCCCGCTGCCGTCGACGAGGCGGCGATCAAACGCATGCGCGTCGTCGCGCACGCTCTCGACGAGGGGGTTCGGGTTCCAGGGACGGACTTCAAAGTCGGACTCGATCCGATCGTCGGGATCCTTCCGGGAGCCGGCGACGCCGCGGCCGCGGGCGTCTCGTTGTACCTCGTCGCCGAAGCCGCCCGCATGGGCGTCTCCCAGTCGACGCTGCTTCGCATGCTCGCGAACGTCGGCGTCGACGCCGTCATCGGCTCCGTCCCCGTTCTCGGCGTCATTTTCGACGCCTTCTGGAAGGCCAACAAGTGGAACCTGAAACTGGCCCTCGAGGATCTGGCGGAGAAGGACGGCCAATCCGACGGCGGACCGGAAGTCGTGACTATCGAGTAGCGCAGTCGCTCGAGGTCGTTGCGTCCGATCGTCGTCTCGTTTTGGCTGTGATCTCGAGGTCACACTCGCTGAACGTTGATTCCAATATGCGATGGCTCAGTGAAATCGACAGCAAATGACGTGTTCGGAGTCTGTGCTGGCTGGAATTTGGACAACGTAAAGACGGTCCTGCTCGCTCGCAGGCTGCGACTTCTCTCGTTCAAATTTAGGACGGTGTTTCGATGAACAGACTCCTCGCTCCGCTCGTCGCCACTAATAGAATATTAGTGGAGGAAGCGCTATTTTCCCAGTTCTAACCTTACCCTCGCCTCGTCTGCCCGTCTTCAAAGTCCTTCGTTAGCCGAATGATATTGATTTCTTCCAAACTTATTTTTCGTCTGGGTTATGTTTTCCTGTATGGGAGTTGTACGGCGCGAAGGGCGTTGGCGATTAGAAAAACAGGATACTGGCTTCTACGAAGTCACACACGAAAAGAGGACAGAGGCGACAATCACCACGCCAGAGTACGATCCCGGTATGTTCGACGATCGATTCGTTGCCGGTGTTCCGATCTATGAGGCTGATTCAGCAGCCGAAGCTCGGTCAGTTTTCGAAGATATCGTCGAAAGTAATTCAGCATCGATCCTCCCGAGTTCCGGACTGTCTGATACTGGGACCGAACTCGGCTATCCGTCTGGTTCGTCCGGTGAAGTGCAGTCTGACGGGGATGGAAACCTGCCGCCTGGTGGGATAGCACTCGTGATGTTAGTTGCTGGCGGTTTGTTTCTGTTCTCCTCATCGTTCGAGTTCGGAACGCCAGTTTTCTACGTCAGCACGGCGCTGCTCCTTGGTAGCCTCATAATCTTTGGCTGGGCGATTGCGCTGTACAAACGGGATGGAGCCGCGGAAGCCTGGTCTTTTCTCACCACAGTAGACACTAATGATGAATCCGATTCTAAATCGAATACTGGCGATAACGGCGAGGGTACTGTCGAGCGAACACCACCAGCACCACAATCCTTGAAAGACGATTTGTATTTCGATCGTGCGAACCAGCATTGTGAATGGTGTAATAACCGGACGGATCACCCAGAGGTCCATCACATTGAGCCTCGGAGTGAAGGCGGTCCAAATGACTCTTCTAACCTAATCGTTCTCTGCCCGGACTGCCATCGGAAAGCCGATAGCGGTGCGATTTCACGGAATAAGCTGCGCGCTAAGGTTCGACGACAGACCGAAGCGGCGATGTAGAATCGTCGTTGGAGGTAGAATACGTTTCAACTGCCTGGAATCTGAACAACGCGAAGACGGTCCTGCTCGCTAACTTCGTTCGCTCGCAGGCTGCGACTTCTCTCGTTCAAATCCAGGACGATTTCTCTGAACACGAATACTCGCGTTGCTACGCAACGCTCGCGATGTTGTGTTTAGAGAAATGCGCTGGCTGGGATTTGAACCCAGGTTGTGACCATGGCAAGGTCACGTGATACCACTACACTACCAGCGCCCTGCTGCACTCATATCTACTGCCGGACGGATGTATAAGGGTTGCGAATCGACCCGCCTTCGGCATGCCGCAGCATGCCGATTCTCGAGTAATCGTACTGCCAATTTCCGCACATACCCGGCAGTATTCTCCGGGCTTGCTCGCATGTCGGATATAACTGGTTACCGAAGACAAATGTGTGTCCGTTCAGCACGAATTCGGGGGTGTGAGGCGTTCACAGCCGGAATCGAATCCGCTATTCTTTTAAGACCCTCTCCGCAATACATCGCTACAGTCTAGTGACGCGGCGCCGAAGCGTTTCGGTATGACTGTCAGCGTACTCGTGCCGTCGTCAATCAGCCGGGAAGCCGAGGACAAACGCGAGGCAACTCGCAAACTTGGATACGTCGCCCGCGCGGCGACGATCTTCCGGGCCGATCGCCTGGTCGTCTATCCCGATCGGGATGGGGAAACCGGGCGATTTGACGGCGGATTCGTCAGCATCGTGTTGCGGTACGCCGCAACGCCCCCGTACCTCCGCAACGAGGCGTGGGGGATGCGGGACGAACTGAAGTACGCGGGCATCTTACCGCCGCTCCGCGCCATGTCACAGACCGGCTCCGAATCTACCGGTTCGGGGTCGTCAAGACAAGGAATCGTGACCGAGGTCGGACCTGAAGGGCGCGTCCGGGTCAATTGCGGACTGCAACACCCGATCTCCCTCAACGTACCGCCGAACATGGCGGTTGAAGAGGGGGAGCGCGTGACCGTCAGGATCTCTTCGCGACGACCGGTCCGGGCGAAGCTCGTCGACGATCCCCTTCCGGGGCTTTCGATCGAGCAGACGGACCTGCGGGCAGCACTCGGCCGTGAGGACGCCGGCGTTCGTATCGCGGCCTCCCGATTCGGTGAAGAACTCACCGTCGGGCGGCTCGAGACGCTGGCCGGACGCGTTCAGCGCGACGGGATGACCGTCGCCTTCGGCGCGCCCGAGAGAGGGCTGCCGGCGATCCTCGAAATCGAGGAATCCGCCGTCGGCGCTGCACAGGACGCAGCCGTCGGCGGGGATAACGGAGTCGAACCCACTGCCGATCCGGGGTTCGACCTCTGGCTAAATACGGTTCCGGATCAGGGAAGCGAGGTCGTGCGAACGGAAGAGGCTCTGTTCGCCACCCTCGCTCCCCTCTCACTGAGAGAGTGATAGAATGCCACAAGCAAATACACCACGCAAAGGCTCACTCGGGTTCGGCCCACGACAGCGTGCGACCAGCGAGGTCCCACGCTTCAACTCGTGGCCGGACACTGACGGACAGCCGACGCTCCAGGGTTTCGCGGGCTACAAGGCCGGCATGACCCACGTCGTCATGGTCGACGATACAGCGAACTCGCCGACCGAAGGGATGGAAGAGACCGTCCCAGTGACGATCGTGGAGACGCCGCCGATGCGCGCCGTCGCTCTGCGAGCATACGAAGACACGCCGTACGGTATGAAGCCGATAACCGAGGTCTGGACCGACGAGTTCGTTCCCGAACTCGATCGCGTTCTCGACCTTCCCGGTGACGATAACGACACCGGCGCGACCACGGACGAACTCCGTTCCCTCCACGAGGAGGGTCGCGTCGATGACGTTCGCGTCATCACCCACACGGTACCGGGGGAGCTGCCCTCGATGCCGAAGAAGAAACCGGACGTGATGGAAACGCGCGTCGGCGGCGGCTCCGTCGACGATCGCGTCGAGTTCGCCCTCGAGACCATCGAGAACGGCGGCGAACACGTCATGAACGACGTGTTCCGCGCCGGCGAGTACGTCGACGCGAGCGGCGTCACGAAAGGGAAAGGGACGCAGGGTCCCGTCAAGCGATGGGGCGTCCAGAAACGAAAGGGCAAGCACGCCCGGCAGGGATGGCGCCGTCGCATCGGTAACCTCGGCCCCTGGAATCCGTCCCGCGTTCGGTCGACGGTTCCCCAGCAGGGCCAGACCGGCTACCACCAGCGGACGGAACTGAACAAGCGCCTCGTCGACATCGGCGACGGCGCAGACGCGACGGTCGACGGCGGCTTCGTCAACTACGGCGAAGTCGACGGACCGCACGCGCTGATCAAGGGCTCGCTCCCCGGGCCGCAACAGCGTCTCGTACGCTTCCGCCCGGCGATCCGACCCGGAGACCAGCCGCGCCTCGATCCCGAGGTGCGCTACGTCTCCACCGCATCCAACCAGGGATAACACATGGACGCAACAGTACGAAACCTGGACGGCGACGACGCGGACACGGTCGAGCTCCCGGCGGTCTTCGAGACCACGTACCGCCCGGACTTGATCGGCCGAGCCGTGCGCGCCGCGCAGGCAAACCGAAAACAGGACTACGGTGCCGACGAGTTCGCCGGCCTTCGAACGCCGGCCGAATCGTTCGGTAGCGGCCGCGGGATGGCCCACGTTCCACGACAGGAGGGTCGCGCACGCCGCGTTCCCCAGGCCGTCAAGGGACGCAAGGCCCACCCGCCGAAAGCCGAGAAGGACCAGTCCGAATCGATCAACACGAAAGCAAAGAAACTGGCCGTCCGCAGCGCGATCGCTGCGACGACCGACGCCGAACTCGTCGCCGAACGCGGCCACGAGTTCGACGAAGACGCCGAGCTCCCCGTCGTCGTCGACGACGAGTTCGAGGACCTCCAGAAGACGCGCGAGGTCGTCGACTTCCTCGAGGCAGCGGGTCTCGCGGACGACATCCAACGAGCCGACGAGGGTCGAAGCGTTCGCTCCGGTCAAGGGAAAGCCCGCGGCCGGAAGTACAAGACGCCGACGTCGATCCTCTTCGTCACATCCAGCGAGACCGGCCCGTCGCGAGCGGCCCGGAATCTCGCCGGTGCAGACGTGACGACGGCTGCGGAGGTCAACGCGGAGGATCTCGCCCCCGGTGCACAGCCGGGACGACTCACCGTCTGGACCGAGAGCGCACTCGAGGAGGTGGCCGACCGATGAGCTCGGCCATCGAACACCCGCTCGTCACGGAGAAGGCGATGAACGACATGGACTTCGAGAACAAGCTCCAGTTCGTCGTCAACCCGGACGCGACCAAGCCCGAGATTCGGGACGAGGTCGAAGAGCGATTCGAGATCTCGGTCGAGAACGTCAACACGCAGGTAACGATGAAGGGTAAAAAGAAAGCGATCGTCCGCCTCTCCGAGGAGGACGACGCACAGGAAGTCGCTTCGCGAATCGGGGTGTTCTGAGAATGGGACGACGCATTCAAGGACAACGACGCGGTCGCGGGACCTCCACGTTCCGCGCCCCGTCGCACCGATACAAGGCGGACCTCGAGCACAAGAAAGAGGAAGACGACGATGTCGTCCGCGGGACGGTCGTCGACATCGAACACGACCCGGCTCGGTCCGCACCGATCGCGGCCGTCGAGTTCGACGATGGCGATCAGCGCCTCATCCTCGCACCCGAAGGCATCACCGTGGGCGAGGAGCTCGCGGTCGGTGTCACGGCGGAGATCAAGCCCGGCAACACGCTCCCGCTCGCGGAGATTCCCGAAGGAGTGCCGGTCTGTAACGTCGAAGCGAACCCGGGCGATGGCGGACGATTCGCTCGCGCCTCGGGGACCAACGCCGACCTGATCACCCACGACCGCAACGCGGCGGTCATTCAGCTTCCCAGCGGCGAGGTCAAGCGCCTCGATCCGCAGTGTCGCGCCACCATCGGCGTCGTCGCCGGCGGCGGCCGCACGGAGAAGCCCTTCGTCAAGGCCGGCAACAAGTATCACAAGATGAAGTCCCGGGGCACCAAGTGGCCTCGCGTCCGCGGTGTCGCGATGAACGCCGTCGACCACCCGTTCGGTGGCGGCGGCCGACAGCACCCCGGCAAACCCAAGTCCGTCTCGCGGGACGCCCCGCCGGGACGGAAGGTCGGTGACATCGCGTCCCGGAGCACCGGTCGAGGTGGAAAGCAATGAGTCAGGAGTACCGAACCGGCCGCGAAGGTGACTTTACCTACCGTGGTCACACGCTCGAGGAGCTGCAGTCGATGGAGCTCGACGAGGTTGTGGAACTGTTACCCGCACGACAGCGGCGAAGTATCGAACGCGGCCTCTCCGTCGAGAAGGAGAAGCTCCGAGAGGAGGCCAGCGACAAGGGCGAAGAAGAAACGGCGAACGCCCCGATCCGAACGCACCTGCGGGATATGCCGATCCTGCCGGAGTTCGTCGGACTGACCTTCGAGGTCTACACCGGACAGTCGTTCGAGCGCGTTCGCGTCGAACCCGAAATGATCGGCCACTACCTCGGCGAGTTCCAGCTGACGCGGACCTCCGTCGAGCACGGTCAGGCCGGTATCGGCGCGACCCGATCGTCCAAGTTCGTCCCACTGAAGTGATCCACGCATGGGAATCAACTACTCAGTCGACGCGGATCCCGACGCCACGGCGAAAGCCATGCTTCGGGAGCGTCATATGAGCAACAAGCACAGCAAGGAGGTCGCACGCCAACTCAAGGGCCAGACCGTCGGCGAGGCTCGAGCGTACCTTCAGGACGTAATCGACAAGAAGCAGTCGGTGCCGTTCAAGTCCCACAATACCGGCGCGGGTCACCGCTCCGATATCGACGGCTGGGACGCCGGCAAGTACCCCGAGAAGGTCTCCAAGGAGTTCCTCGATCTGCTCGAGAACGTCGAAGCAAATGCAGATCATCAGGGCTTCGACGGCGAGTCGATGGAGATCGCCCACGTCGCCGCCCACAAGGTCGGCGAGTCCGTGGGCCGCAAGCCCCGCGCGATGGGGCGTGCCTCGGCCTGGAACACGCCACAGGTCGACGTCGAGATCGTCGTCGAAGAAGTCGAAGACGAGGAGGACGATAACTAATGGCTGACGAACACCAATTCATCGAAAACGGCCTGCAGCGGTCCCAGATCGACGAGTTCTTCCAGGAAGAGCTCGGCCGCGCGGGCTACGGTGGTATGGACGTCGCCAAGACGCCGATGGGAACCCAGATCGTCCTCAAGGCCGAGAAGCCCGGGATGGTCATCGGCAAAGGCGGCGAGAACATCCGGAAGGTCACGACGGCCCTCGAGGAGCGGTTCAACCTCGAGGACCCCCAGATCGACGTGCAGGAGGTCGACGAACCCGACCTCAACGCACGGATCGTCGCGGACCGACTGGCCAACGCACTCGAGCGCGGCTGGTACTTCCGAAAGGCCGGTCACACGACGATCGACCGGATCATGGACGCCGGCGCGCTCGGCGCGGAGATCGTCCTGTCGGGGAAGGTCACCGGCGCGCGATCGCGCGTCGAGAAGTTCAACCGCGGCTACATCAAGCACAACGGCGAGCCCGCCGAGACGGTCGTCGACCACGGTCAGGGCGTCGCGGTCATGAAACTCGGCACCATCGGTGTCGACGTCAAGATCATCCCGCCGGGAGCCGAGCTCCCCGACGACTTCCAGGTCAGCGAGGACATGGATCCGGAAGAGGTCGTTCCGGACGCCGTCGAAGTCAACGCGGAAGGCGGCGTCGAGGAACTCCTCGAGGGCGAACCCGAGGCCGCCGAAGGCGATGCCGAGGCTGCGGCTGACGAAGCCGTCGAAACCGACGAAGCCGACCTCGACGAAGACGTCGTCGAGGAAGTCATCGAAGCGGAGGTCGAGGCCGACGCCGACGAGGAGTTCGACGAGGTCGAAGTCCCCGACGACGAAGACGTCGACGAAGAGCTCGAGGAGCTCGAGGAAGACGTCGAAGCGGAAGCCGAAGAGCTCGTCGAAGAGATGGACGAGGAGGCGGAAAGCGCCTCCGAAGACGAGGAGACGGACGAGGCAGCTGCAGACGCGGACGAAGCCGAGACGGACGAAGCGGACCCAGACGAGGGAGGTGACGCCTGATGGCGATCCTCCACGTCGAAGAGATCCGCGACATGACTCCCGCCGAGCGGGAGGAAGAACTCGAGGAACTCGAGACGGAACTGCTGAACCAGAAGTCCGTCCTCGCCGCCGGTGGTGCCCCGGAGAATCCGGGTCGCATCGGCGAACTCAGTCGCACCGTCGCGCGGATCAAGACGATCCAGCGGGAAGAAGGCGATCTCGAGGACGAAGCGGAAGCAACCGCGGAATAACGACACACCAATGGCACTGACACCCGAGACCCTGCCGCGACACGAACTCAACGGGCTCCCCGTGCGAGTCGTCGAGAGCGACGACTCCTCGCGGGTCGGCCTCGAGGGACGGATCGTCATCGAGACGACCAAAACCCTCTCGATAGAAGTTCGCGACGACGGCGAGTCCCGGGTCGTCATGGTGCCGAAGTCGGGCTCGACGTTCGAGTTCGCGATCACAGATGAAGCCGCCGACTCCGCGAAGGAGTCGGGGACTGCGTCCAAACTGGCCGACACTGAACCCGCCGGGGGATCCGAGGAACGATCCTCACCCGCTGCGGACTGCGCTGGCGAGGATGTAGCCTACGTTACGGTCGATGGATCGCGGTTGCTCTCACGACCCGCCCGACGCACGGAAACGAATGGTGACTCACCATGGCAATAGGACTAGACGTTGAAACCCCTCCGGAACCGAACAATCCGGAGGAATACGACTACGAGAAGTGTCCGTTCTACGGCGACCTCTCCGTTCGAGGACAGATCCTCGAGGGGACGGTCGTCTCCACGGACATGGACAAGACCGTAGTCGTCGAGCGAGAGTACGATGTGGCGGTCCCGAAGTACGACCGACACATGAAACGACGCTCGCGCATCCCGGCACACGTACCGGGCGTGCTCGAGCCGCTCTCGGTCGGTGACACGGTCAAGATCGCAGAGACCCGACCACTGTCGAAGACGAAATCGCACGTGGTCGTCGAAGTAACCCAAGAAGCGACCGCGGAGGACCTCGCCGAACTCACGAGCCAGGCCGAGCCTGAGCCGCAGCTTTCGGACGAGGACTTCGCGACCGACGAAGACGAGGGTGATGAGTGATGGAGGCGATGAAAGCCGACGTCACGCAGGGCCTCAAGAAGGGATCCCTGGTCACGTGTGCCGACAACACCGGCGCACGTGAGCTGAAGATCATCAGCGTCGCGGGCTACCACGGCACCAAGAACCGCCAGCCGAAGGCGGGGATCGGTGACAAAGTGACCGTCTCGGTCACCAAGGGTACCCCGGAGATGCGCCGACAGGTTCTCGAGGCCGTCGTCGTTCGCCAGCGGAAGTCGATCCGCCGGCCGGACGGCACGCGGCTCAAGTTCGAGGACAACGCGGCGGTCATTATCGACGAGAACGAGGAGCCCCGCGGCACGGAGATCAAGGGGCCCATCGCCCGCGAAGTCGCGGAACGCTTCGGAGCAATCGCCAGTACGGCGACGATGATCGTATAGATATGACCACGCAACCACACAAACAGCGAACGCAGACGAGAAACGCGCCGCTGCACGAGCGAGGAAAGCAGCTGCACGCGACGCTGTCCGACGACCTCCGCGAGGAGTACGACACCCGTCGAACCCGCGTCAACGCGGGCGACACGGTCGAGGTCATGCGCGGCGACCACGCCGGCGAGGAGGGCGAGGTCATGCGCGCGATCCTCGAGGATGGAACCATCCACGTCGAGGACGTGACGGTCGAGACGGCCGACGGCGAAGAAGTGCCGCGGCCGCTGGACCCGTCGAACGTCCGTCTCACGGAGCTCGACCTCGAGGACGAGCGTCGCGAGGCGCGTCTCGAAGGTGATACCGAATGACGAAACACCAGAAGCGACTGTCGGTTCCGAAGTCCTGGCCGGTCGAGAGAAAGACCGAGACCTTCACGGTAAAGGCCGGTGCCGGCCCGCACGGCGAGGACGGCGTACCGCTCGTCGTCCTCCTGCGGGACGTGCTCGGCTACGTGGACTCGCGCAAGGAAGCGCGCTACGCACTCTCGGAGGATTCGATCCTCATTAACGGGAACGCGATCAACGACGAACAGCGCCCGATCGGCATGTTCGACATCGTCGCCTTCCCCGCTCTCGAGGAGTACTACCGCGTCTTCCCCGACGAGGGTGGTCGGCTCGCGCTGACCGCAATCGACGAGGACGCAGCGGGGAGCCGCCTCGGCAAGATCGAGGGCAAACAGCAAGTTCCGGGCGGCGACACGCAGTTGACGCTCCACGACGGAACGAACGTCCTCACCGATTCCGACGAGTACCGGCCGAAGGACTCGATCGTCATCGACAACGACGACAAATCCGTCGTCGCACACTTCCCGTACGAGGAAGGTGCGCTCGTGACGGCCGTCCGTGGCAACCACGGCGGCAAAGTCGGCGAGATCGACGCGATCGACATCACGCCGGGCAGCGGATCGAACAACGTCGGCGTCTCGATGGACGACGGCGGCTTCGAAACCGTCGAAGAGTACGTCGTCGTTATCGACGAGAACTTCACCGGTGACGAAGACGACGAGCCCGTAAACACAGGTGATGACGAATGAGCGAAGCCGACAACGCTGACTTCCACGAAATGCGCGAGCCCCGCGTCGAGAAAGTCGTCGTCCACATGGGCGTCGGCCAGGGCGGTCGCGAACTCGGCAAGGCCGAGGACATCATCGAGGAGGTCACGAGTCAGGAGAGCGTCCGCACGCAGGCCAAGCGGACCGAACCCGACTTCGGCATCCGTCAGGGCGATCCGATCGGCGCGAAGGTGACCCTTCGCGACGAGGACGCCTACGAGTTCCTCGAGACGGCGCTTCCCCTGGCGAACATCTCGTCGTCGCAGTTCGACGACACGGGGAACTTCAGCTTCGGTGTCGCGGAACACACCGACTTCCCCAGCCAGGAGTACGACCCGAACGTCGGGATCTACGGGCTGGACGTCACCGTCAACCTGGTACGTCCGGGCTACCGCATCGCCAAGCGCGACAAGGCCACCCGATCGATCCCCTCGAGCCACCGACTGACCCCCGAGGACGCGATTCGCTTCCTCGAGGCGAACTTCGACGTGACCGTAGAGGGCACAGACGATGAGTGAAAGCGAAACAGAAAACGACCGCACGGGCGAGCACGCAGCAAAGCGGACGGGACAGATTGAGTCCTGTCAGCGCTGTGGCCGCGAGCAGGGGCTTGTCGGGAAGTACGACATCAACCTCTGCCGGCAGTGCTTCCGCGAGATCGCCCGCGACATGGGATTCAGGAAGTATCGATAACATGACCGGAAACGATCCACTCAGTAACGCGCTCTCGGGACTCGATAACGCCGAGAGTGTGGGTCATCTCACCCACGAGGTAACGCCCGCCTCGAACGAAATCGGCAGCGTACTCGAGGTCTTCTACGACCGCGGGTACATCGACGGCTTCGAGTACGTCGACGACGGTAAAGCCGGTCAGTTCGAGGTCGAATTGAAAGGAGCGATCAACCAGTGCGGCCCCATCAAGCCCCGCTACGCCGTCGGCTCCGAGGACTTCGAGAAGTGGGAGAAGCGCTATCTCCCCGCTCGAGACTTCGGTGCGCTCGTCGTCACGACGAGCAGCGGCATCATGAGCCACTACGAGGCTCGCGAGCAGGGTATTGGGGGCCAGGTGATCGCATACGTCTACTGACCATGCGAGTAGAACTGGAAATCCCCGAGAACGTAACCGTCGAGGTCGATCGGTTCGACGTGACCGTCGAAGGGCCGGAAGGCAGCGTTGCACGCCGCCTCTGGTACCCCGACGTGACCGTCGAGACCGACGACGATCAGGTGGTCATCGAAAGCGGTGCCGAGGACGCGAAGACGAATTCGACCGTCGGCACCTTCGAGAGCCACATCCGAAACGCATTCCACGGCGTGACCACGGGCTGGGAGTACGAGATGGAAGTCTTCTACTCTCACTTCCCGATGCAGGTCCGCGTGGAAGGCGAGGAGGTCGTCATCGAGAACTTCCTCGGCGAAAAGGCACCGCGACGAACGACTATCCACGGTGAGACTGACGTTGCCGTCGACGACGAGCAACTCGTCCTGTCCGGCCCCGACAAGGAGGACGTCGGACAGACGGCGGCCGACATCGAGCAACTGACGAAGGTCAGCGGCAAGGACACCCGCGTCTTCCAGGACGGGGTCTACATCACCACCAAACCCGCCAAAGGAGGCGTCTAAAAGATGGCAGACGATCAATCGAACGACGAGCAAGCCTCGGACGACGCCCGGACTCTCGAGGACATCAGCGGCGTCGGCGCGAGCAAAGCGGACGCGCTGCGCGATGCCGGTTTCGAGTCCATCGAGGACATCAAGGAAGCCGACCAGGACGACCTGGCCGATGCCGACGGCGTCGGGAACGCGCTCGCGGCTCGTATCAAGGCTGACGTCGGCGACCTCGAGGTCACCGACGAGACCGAAGCCGAGATCGAGGACGAGAGCGCCGAGGAAGAAGAACCCGACGAAGATGTCGAGACGGAACTGCAGCCCCGCGGGCTGACCGAGAAGACGCCCGACCTCTCCGAGAACGAGGAGCGACTCCTCAACCGCCGACGGAGCGAGGGGAAGCCGCAGTTCAACCGTCAGGACTACCACAAGAAAAAGCGGACGCCGGAATCCTGGCGACGACCCCGCGGCCAGCTGTCCAAGCAGCGCCGCGGTGTCAAGGGCAAGGGCCCGAAAGTCGAAGCCGGCTACCGCACGCCGAAAGCCGTCCGGGGGAAACACCCCAGCGGCTTTGAGGAAGTCTACGTCGAGAATCTCGACGATCTCGCGGGCGTCGACGGCGACAGCGAGGCGGTCCGGATCGCCTCGGCGGTCGGCGCGCGAAAGCGCGAGCGGATCGAAGAGGAAGCCGAAGACCAGGGCGTTCGCGTCCTGAACCCGACCTACGAGGAAGTCGAGGTGGAATCAGATGACTGATCTGAGCGCACAGAAGCGACTGGCGGCCGACGTCATGGACGTCGGCAAGAACCGCGTCTGGTTCGACCCGGATGCGCAGGGAGACATCGCCGAAGCGATTACTCGCGACGAGATCCGTGAACTCGTCGACGAGGGTCGCATTCAGGCCGACGAACCCTCCGGCAACTCTCGCGGTCGCGCCCGCGAGCGCAACGCGAAACGCGCCTACGGCCACCAGAACGGCCAGGGCAAGCGCCGCGGCAAGAAGGGCGCACGCCAGAACGAGAAAGAAGAATGGCAGAAGAAGATTCGCGCACAGCGCCGGAAGCTACGCGACCTCCGCGACAAGGGCGAACTGACGCCCACGCAGTACCGCACGCTCTACAAGAAGGCGGGCGGCGGGGAGTTCCGTAGCGTCCAGTACCTGTTGAACTATATCGACGAAAACTACGGTAACCAATAATGGCGACAGGACCACGATACAAAGTGCCGATGCGGCGTCGCCGTGAGGTCCGGACGGACTACCACCAGAGGTTGCGCCTGCTGAAATCGGGAAAGCCCCGCCTCGTTGCTCGCAAGAGTAACAAGCACACTACGGCGCAGCTGATTACTCCCGGACCTCAGGGAGACGAGACGCTTGCAAGCGCGCACTCGAGCGATCTGGCGGAGTACGGCTGGGACGCCCCCACGAGCAACATTTCCGCGGCGTATCTGACCGGCCTCCTGGCCGGCAAACGAGCCGTCGACGCCGGTCTCGAGGAAGCGGTCCTCGACATCGGCCTCAACACGGCCACGCCCGGCAACAAGGTGTTCGCGGTACAGGAGGGCGCGATCGATGCCGGCCTCGAGATCCCGCACAACGACAGTGTACTCGCTGACTGGTCGCGTACGCGCGGCGAGCACATCGCCGAGTACGCCGAACAGCTCGACGAGCCGCTGTACAGCGGCGAGTTCGACGCAACGGATCTCCCCGAACACTTCGACGAGGTACGAGAGGCGATTCTCGAATGAGTAACTACAACGATAGCGGATGGGAACCCGTCACCCGTCTCGGCCGGAAGGTCCAGGAGGGCGAAATCGAGGATATGGAGACCGCCCTCAACTCGGGCCTCCCGCTAAAGGAACCCGAAATCATCGACCAGCTCCTTCCCGGACTGGAAGACGAAGTACTGGACATCAACATGGTCCAGCGGATGACCGACTCCGGACGACGCGTGAAGTTCCGCTGCGTCGTCGCCGTCGGCGACCGCAACGGCTTCGTCGGCTACGCCGAGGGTCGAGACGACCAGGTCGGCTCCGCCATCCAGAAGGCGATCGGTATCGCGAAGCTGAACATGATCCAGGTGCCCCGCGGTTCGGGTTCCTGGGAGGACCGCTCGGATCGGCCCCACTCGCTGACGCGGAAGACGACCGGCAAGGCCGGCTCCGTCGTCGTCGAGGTCATTCCGGCCCCCGAAGGGCTCGGACTGGCCGCTAGCGACACGGTCCGTCACGTCCTCGAACTGGCCGGCATCGAGAACGCCTGGACCAAGAGCCACGGCAACACTCGAACGACGGTCAACCTCGCGAAAGCGACGTACAACGCGCTCGAGAACGCCTCCCAGTCGCGACAGCCGCGACAGCGAGGCGGCCGGGACGAAGCCGAGGTGGCTGACCAATGAAAGCGATCGTCCAGATCCGTGGCGAAGTGAATCGACAGGAAGACGTCCAGGACACCCTGTCGATGCTCAACATCCACAACGTCAACCACTGCACGCTCGTTCCCGAAACCGACCCCTACGAGGGGATGATCGCGAAGGTCAACGACTACGTCGCCGTCGGAGAGCCCGACGCGGACGTGATCGAGACCCTGCTCGCGAAGCGAGCGGAGCCCCTCGAGGGCAAGCAGGCGGACGTCGACGAGGAGTGGCTGGCCGACAACACCGAGTACGACACCTTCGGTGAACTGGCCGACGCGCTGCTCGACGAGGAGACGACGCTTCGTGACGAGGGACTGTCACCGACGCTTCGACTCCACCCGCCGCGGGGGGGTCACGACGGTATCAAAAAGCCGACCGTCGAGGGCGGCCAACTCGGAAAGCATACAACAGGGGAGATTAACGACCTCCTAGAATCGATGCGATAACCATGACGAGCAAAAAACGACGCCAGCGCGGATCGCGGACCCACAGCGGCGGTTCCCACAAGAATCGACGCGGTGCGGGCCATCGCGGTGGCCGCGGCCGTGCCGGGCGCAGCAAACACGAGTTCCACAACTACGAACCGAAGGGTAAACACGGCTTCAAGCGACCCCACGACATCCGCGAGACGGTCGCGGAGATCGACGTCCAGAAGTTAGACGAGGACGCGATCCTCTACGTCGCGGAGGACCTCGCCGAGGAGACCGACGACGGCTACGAAATCGACGCACGCGATGTCGTCGAGGACGGCCACGAGGTCGACGTCGTCAAGGTCCTCGGATCGGGACAGGTCCGCAATCAGCTGACGGTCACTGCGGACGCTTTCTCCGACACGGCCGAGGAGAAACTCGAGGCCGGCGGCGGTGAAGCGGTCCTCTCCGAGCGCGGCGAGGAGCGAGCGGCCGAGAACGAGGACGACGAAGCCGACGCTGAACAGGACGAGGAATAACTATGGGATGGAAGGAAGCCGCTGAACCGGTCCTGACGAGGATGCCAACAGTGCGCCGTCCGGAGGGGCACGTCCCCTTCAAGCGGAAGCTGATGTGGACGGTCGGTATCCTCATGTTGTACTTCTTCCTGACGAACATCTCGCTGCTCGGGTTCCAGTCCGGCGGGGCGGACGACCTCTTCGGACAGTTCCGTGCGATCCTCGCCGGGGCGCACGGATCGGTGCTCCAGGTCGGTATCGGTCCGATCGTCACCGCGAGCATCGTCCTGCAGTTGCTCGGCGGTGCGAATCTGCTCGGGCTCGATACGGACGATCCCCGTGACCAGGTCCTCTATCAGGGCCTCCAGAAGGTACTGGTCGTCATGATGGTCATCCTGACCGGGCTCCCGATGGTGTTCGCCGGCGGCTTCCTGCCAGCAGTGCCCCAGCTCCAGCTCGGCGGGCTCACCCTCGATCAGACGCAGGTACAGATGCTGATGTTCGCCCAGATTGTCGTCGGCGGTATCCTCATCCTCTACATGGACGAGGTCGTCAGCAAGTGGGGCGTCGGCAGCGGGATCGGCCTGTTCATCATCGCCGGCGTGAGCCAGCGACTGGTCACCGGGCTCATCAACCCGGTTCAGGGCGGGTTCTTCTTCGACTGGTACCGCATCCTGACCGGACAGGTCGAGGTGGGGTCGCTCGTCTCCGGCGCCGGTCTGCAGACGCTGTTGCTCGGTGACGGGCACATCATCGCCCTGTTCACGACGGTGCTCATCTTCGGGATCGTCGTCTACGCGGAGTCGGTCCGCGTCGAAATCCCGCTGAGCCACGCTCGAGTCAAGGGCGCTCGCGGTCGCTTCCCCGTGAAGCTCATCTACGCGAGCGTCCTGCCGATGATCCTCGTTCGCGCAGTGCAGGCGAACGTCCAGTTCATGGGGCAGATCCTCAACCGCCAGTGGGCCGGGATGCCCGCTTGGCTTGGTAGCTACTCGCAGGGCCAACCCGACGGTGGATTCTTCTACTACGTCTCTCCGATCTACTCGCCCCAGGACTGGATGTGGTTCACGGCGAACGTCGGCCAGGAATGGTGGCAAGTGATGATCCGGATCGGCATCGACGTCACCTTCATGGTCGTCGGTGGCGCGATCTTCGCCATCTTCTGGGTCGAGACGACGGATATGGGCCCCGAATCGACGGCGAAGCAGATCCAGAACTCCGGGATGCAGATCCCCGGCTTCCGACAGAACGTCGGCGTCATCGAGAAGGTCATGGAGCGGTACATTCCGCAGGTGACCGTCATCGGCGGTGCGCTGGTCGGCCTGCTGGCCGTCTGGGCCAACATGCTCGGCACCATCGGCGGTGTGAGCGGAACCGGACTGCTGCTGGCGGTCTCCATCACGTACAAGCTGTACGAGGAGATCGCCGAGGAGCAGATGATGGAGATGCATCCGATGATGCGCGAGATGTTCGGCGGCGGCGACTAACGCCCATCTCGTCTCTCTTTCAGTTCTCCAGCCCGTGAGCGGTTGCACAACAGCACCAGTCGGTACGGAACTGTGGGCTGTCGCCAGCCGGTGAGAGACCTAACCCGCTGCACAACGTACCCTGACACATGGTCAACGCCTTCTGGCTTGATCGCGATCTCGAGCGAACCGCGACGTGGCTCGTCGATCGTCACGTCACGAGCAGCGTCTTCGAGTGTTCGATGGTACTGACGACGGCGGTTCAGCGAAACGGCTACCCGGAATCCGACGCGCTGTACTTCACGCATCCCGACCACCCGCTGACTCGCTGGGCAGCGCGGTCCGTCGCCAACTGGCGTTCCCTCCGGGCGTACACCGACGCGGCTCACGAGGAGTGGCGTTACCGCTGGGATCACGAGCCGACGGAGCGCCACGGCTGCTGGGCGACCGTTCGCTCGCTCGACGACGACCGGGTTCGCGGCCTCGAGTGGCCGGCCGAGGGCCATGAGGACCCGCCGCAGGTGACGGGCGGGTGGACGGCCGATGACTACGTCGACGCCTATCGCTACTACTACGCGAACGAGAAGCGCCACCTGTTCGAGTGGTCGAAAGAGCGGTCGATGCCGCCCTGGATCCCGGAGTACACGGTCGACGGGACGGGGTGACAGCCGCTCCGCTCTCGCGTCACGACGGGGACGTGCAGTCTGCAAACGCTACGCGAGACGCGGGGCCGAGAGACCGACCGCTGTCGCGCGAGCGATCGGACTGCGTTCGGCTGCCAGCGCTTCAGTCCGAGACCGGCTCCATTTTGACTCGGTCGTGGAGAGAGGCGAGATAGCGGGCGACCTCGTCGTGGGTGTGAGCCCCGGCGAGGTGGTTTTCGAGGGTCCGATCGAGTTCCAGCACGTCCCGGCAGATCGGACACTCGATCGGCGGGTTGAATGCCATCTGTTCTTCACCATCCGTCCGTTCGAGGGAAAGCGCTACAGCATGCATGTGCCCGCATACGATCCGTCTCGAGCGTGCCATCGATGGCGGTCTCGCGTCGTCTCCAATGGTTCGCGGCGTGCCCTCTTCCCGACGAACCTACGGACGCCCCTCGAGTTGTCGTGACGGAACCGGGACCGCCCGGGTCGTGCAGGCCGAGACGGCTTCCGGGGCGGGACGTTACATTCGACGGAATGAGTCCCACCGTTACCGACGACGATGTCGGCAAGTCCGTCGAAAGTGCAGACGGCGAGACGCTCGGTACCGTCGTCGACGCCGACGCGGAGCGTGCACACCTCGATCCGGAACCGGACATGACCGACTCGATCAAGGCCGTACTCGACTGGGAGCCCGAAACCGGTGACGTCGTCCCGCTCGAGGACGACGCGATCGACGAAATCACCGACGATGCGGTCCGGATCAGGGCCGAGTTTTCGGCCGAAAGCGTTGCGTCGGACGACGAACCCGAACCCGAACTCGAGGGGTGACGACGGGGGATCGGGACGGAGACACCGACGATTGACTCCTCGCCGTCGCCCGGGCGACAGCCGTTCGATCACCGAACGAGAGTCTCGAGCGGCGTCGCGCGGGTTACGTCCTCCCTTCCGAAGGGGAATCCGTCTCGACTGACGGTAGGAGGGTGATAACAATGCCGTCCGTCGGCGACAGTCAACGCAGTGATCAGGAACGTGCTCGCCGTTCGTCACCGGTCGGACCGTGCGACGGCAGATCCCCGGTCCGCGCTCGTGGAGTCGCCGACGTCGCGCTGTCGTCGCCTCCCAACTGACCCGGTGTTCGCGTTGACTAATGTCAGTCACTGAGCGGATCGTCGACGGCTTCAAGGCGACGCTGGGCGCTCGTCTCGTCACCAACCTCGCGAACGGGGTGTTGATGCTCCTGCTCGCGCGGGAACTGCTCACGCCCGACGAGTACGGGTTGTTGTTCTTCGTTATCGCAGTCATCGGCGTCGCGGGGATGTTTACCGACCTCGGAATCGGTCGCTCGGCCGCCCGATACATCTCCGAGTCCAAGGAGACCGATTCCGGCAAGATCCCGTATCTCCTCCGGGCGTCGCTCGGATTTCGACTGGTGTTGATCGGCATCGTTTCCACCACGCTGGTCGTCGGCCACGAGCAACTCGCCGCCCTGCTCGAGACGCCGGAGGCGGCAACGCTATTGCTGGTTGGCGGCGTCTATCTCGTCTTCCAGTCGCTGAACTCTTACACACAGACGGTCTTTCAGGGGTTCAATCAGGTCGAGCTCAGCGCCGTCGTCAGCGTCGTCAACAACGTCACGCGGGTCGGCTTCGTCGTCGCCTTTACCGTCCTCGGACTCGGCGTCGTCGGCGCGATGATGGGCTATCTGGTCGGCGCAGTGCTCGCGGCAGGCGTCGGGATCGTCCTCCTCTACCGACGGTTCTACGTGACCTATGACGACGACGGCGGCGAGAAGACGCTGCGCAATCGAATGCTGCGGTACAGTATCCCGTTGACCGCCTCGACCAGCGCGAGCATTCTCGACAATCGGATCGATACGATTCTCGTCGGATTCTTCCTCAATCCGGTGGCCGTGAGCTACTACGTGCTCAGCAAGCAGATCTCGGAGTTCGTGCTCGTCCCCGCCGGCTCGCTGGGCTTCTCCGTCTCGCCAACCTACGGCGAACAGAAGGCCAACGACGCGCTCGAGGAGGCGGCGCGGATCTACGAGTCGACGCTACAGTACGTCCTCCTCCTCTACATCCCGGCGGCAGTCGGGCTGATCCTCGTCGCCGATCCGGCCATTCGGCTCGTGTTCGGCGCGGACTACGCCGGTGCCGTCCCCGTCCTTCAGTTGATGGCGATCTACGTCATCTTCCAGGCGATTACCAACGTGACCACGAACGGGCTGGATTACCTCGGCCGGGCGTCCGACCGCGCGATCGCGAAGGGAGTCACCTCCGCCGCCAACGCGGTCCTCAACGTGCTCTTGATCCCGCGATTCGGCGTCGCCGGGGCGGCGTTCGCCACCGTCGTCACCTACGGCATCTACACGGCCGTCAACGTCTTCGTGATGTACCGCGAGATCGCGTTCGATTACGGCGGCGTCGGCCGATCGATCGCGCTCATCGCCCTCATTTCCGCGGGGATGGGCGTCGCCGTCCTCATCCTCGTCCCCTACGTCTCGAACTTGATCGCCCTCGCCGGCGTGATCGCACTCGGCGTCGGTATCTGGGGATGCTTGATCACGTTCAGCGGGCTGGTCGATCCTCGAGAGACGCTCGCGCTGTTGACCTAGCTTCGCCGGCGGTTGCTGGTCTTGGCGCTTTCCGGAACTCCCTGCTCGAGACCCAGTTTCGGTCGTCACGTTCTCTCGAGTGTCGACCGACTGCGTTCGAGTAACCGCCTGCCTGCACTGTGTCCGATCGCTCACGCTCGAGTCGCCCCATTCCGGTCCGTTCGTGCGCTCTCGAGAACGAGCGCTCACTCATCGGCTCGCTCATCTCCGGTGGTAACAATACCCTTCCAGAGCGCTATATACCGGTAACACGTTCATATCAAAATAGGATATAGTCGGCATCGAGAATGTGAATACACGACCCCTCGATTCCGATACCGACGGGGCTGCCCGTCGGTCGTTCGTCGATCAGTTCGAGCGGGGTGAGCGACACGCGGCGGTCCAGACCCTGCTCGAGACCGCCGACGAGCCGCGTTCGATACTTACCTCGCTCTTCGGCGTCGGATACGACGGCTGGTACGCCCTCGTCGCCGACGACATCTCCGGCTCCTGTCTCGATCTGACCCCCGGCTGGGGACGGACGACGCCGCTCCTGAGTCGACTCGCCGAGACGGTCTATACGTACCAGCCGACCGATACCGGCAGTCGGCTTCTCGAGGCCCGACCGGCGCTCGAGAGTGCCGACGTCGTATCAGTCGAAGCCGACGACCTCACTTCGGCGGTCCGCGATCGTTCGTTCGCGACGATCGTCACGACGGGACCGCGGGCACCGGACCGCGACTTTTTCGATCACGTGGACAGGCTCACGGCGTCGATCGAGGACGGTGGCACACTTATCACCGAGATAAACGGCTGGCCCCGAACGACCGGAATGACGGATCTGGTCGGCCTCGAGCGCGGGTCGGCGACGGCCGGCGATCGATCCCCGGCGACCGTCTGGCGATCGATTCCCTCGCGGTTCGTCGACGCCCTCGAGGACAGGGGGTTCGACGAGGTCGAACTGTTCGGGCTGCTTCCCGGCGGGAGGCAATACCGGTGGGCGGTACCGGTCGCCGACCCCGACGCCCTCGAGTGGGTATTGGACACGATCGAGGCGGACACGACGGCCGCTGGGCTGCTCCGAGGTGGTGCAACTCTCGCCAACAGGATGGGCGTCGTCACACAGTCGTATCCCAGTTACGTCGCCGTCTGTCGAACGCGGCCGTCGGAGCCGGAAACGGACGCCGAATCGGGGAGGGGGCCCGAGCGGACGCGAGTGCTCCGACGCGGCGCAAACAGGTCGATCGTCTTCGAACTCGCCGACGGCGACCTCGAGTCCGTCCGAAAAGTACCGAACGCCCCCCAGCACGGCCGCTACAACGAACGCGCGGCGTCGACCCTCTCTGCGCTCGCGGCTGCGGACAGCCCGCTGACGGGGACGCTCCCCGACGTGGCGCTCGAGGAGTCCCCGCTCGGTCCGGTGCTGTCGGAACCGCCGGCCGCGGGCACGCCGCTCATGGACGTCGTCGCTCGACTGGAGACGCCGCCCGATCCGGACGCCTTCGCTCGGATCCTCGAGACGGGACTCGACTGGATCGGGAGGCTACAGCGAACGCACGCGGGGCCGCGAGTAACGGTGTCACCGGAGACGGTACATCGAGAGCTGACCTCGGCCGAATTCGACGTGACACCGCCGGCAGTGACCGATCCGGTCGAGTATCCGACGGTCCCCGCACACGGGGACTACCACCCGGGGAACGTCCTCGTCGCCGACGACGGCACGATCGAGCGCGTCATCGACTGGGAGTACAGCGCGCTCGATCGCAACCCCGTCGCCGATCCCGGCTTCTTCACCCTGAAACTCGCCGAGTTCTCCTTCGGCGGCTTCGAGGCGGGCGTCCGGGCCACGTTGCTCGAGGACACGCCCTACGCCGACCGCGTGTACGAGCAGTCGGTCGCGTACTGCGACGCGATCGGCGTTCACCCGCGGACGTTCGGGATCTATCTCGGACACGCGCTCGTGACCCAGACCGACGTTCACTTCCAGTCTGACAGTCCGTGGCGCTTCCACGCGAATCCGCGGGAGAAGTGCGATCGATTGACGTTCCTCTACGACAACCTCGAGGAAATTCGGTGCCGACTCGATCGCCAGCGAACGGAGTCTTCCACAGATTCGCAGCCAGTGGCCGACTCCAGTTCCGACGCAGACACAGCCGAGTCAGGCCATCGCGACTCCGTTCGTGCTGCGGACGCCTCCCTCGAGCAGTCACGTCACCGATGAGCGTCGAGCGACGGGGCCGTTCGACCGGCGGATCGGACCTGCTAACACTGATACCGGCTGCAAAGGAGAGAAGGCGTGATTCGGTTTCAGACGCCGTCCGTGCGTGTGTGGCGTTACTGGATCGAGTACCCTGCTGCAAGGGTGAGCAGGACGACCATGAACACCGCGGTGAGCATCAGGTAGGTGATCGACCGCGGCTCGTCTTTCAGGTGCTGGAAGTAACCGGCGATCAGGGATACCTTGATGACTGCCAGAATCATCGTCCCGCCCACTGCGAGTTCATAGGTGAAGATCTCCGGGAAGTGAAAGAAGACGAACTTCCCCGTCGCTAGCAGTATCAGCGCCACGTAAATCAATGCGTAGTTCCGAATACTCGCCATTGGTGAGGAATGAGACTGACGGATACTTATACCTTCCTCATACGATCGCTCGCCGGGCTGGCCGGCGTCTGCGCGTCCGTCGGAAGGAGATGGTAAATCGACGGTCGTGCGGGACCGACCGCGATCGCACGGAAGCGACACGTAGATGGATCGCGGGTGCGAATCGCCGGCAATGAGTGGACGTTCGGCTCTCCGTCGCCGGACCGGTATCGGGTTCGTGTTCGCCCTCGCGGTGCTCGCGGCGAGCACCGGCGTCGTCGCCGCGAGCAACGTGGCAGCCGGCCTTTCGGGGGGCAGCGACGTGTCGGTTCCGACGTGGCTCTACCTCGCGACCGGCGGCGGTGCCGTCGGTGCCTCGGCGCTGCTGACCATGCTCGTCACCGATCGCGACGTGATCGGGACCTACCACGACCGCGCGCTCGAGACCTCGACTGATCGGCTCCTGGCAGCGGGCTCGCTCCTGCTCGGCGTCCTCGGTCTCCTCGGGCTCGCGCTGATCCTGCTCGCCGGAATCCGGGGTCCCGCAATCGGGTTGGTCAGCGCGACCGTCCTGGTGACGTTCGTCGGCGGGCGAGCGCTACTGACGATCGTCGCGTACGCCGTCGGAAACCCGTGGCCGGCGCTCAATCCCTGGCGGCGGATCGCCGCAGCGCTGCCCAACGGCTACGAATCGTACCCGTCGGCCTTCGGCTCCTGGCCCGCCGTCGTGGCGCTGTTGACGTTCATCTGGCTCGAGGTCGTCGCTCCGCTGACCTCGTCGGCGCGCGCGCTGGTGTTCGTGCTCATCATGTACTCGCTGTTTACGATCTCGAGTGCAGTCGTCTTCTCCCCCGAGACGTGGTTCCGTCGCGGCGATCCGCTCTCGCTGTGGTTTCGACTCTACGGGGCCGTCGCGCCGATTCAGCGCACGGACGACGGGTTCGAACTGCGATTTCCCGGTTCTCGGCTGAGTGACGACGACCTGGTAACTGACACCTCCGTCGTGGCGTTCGTCCTCGCGCTCGTCTGGGAGCTCACCTACAGCGGGTTTATCGTCACTCCCGTCGGCGTCGGGACCGTCAGAGCGTTCGTCGGAATCGGCGTCCCGCCGGTGATCGTCTACCTGCTCTTGCTCGTGGGCGGCTTCGCCCTGTTCTGGAAGGTGTACTGGATCGCGATCGACCGGACCCGCAATCGGGCCGACACGTATCTCTCCCGTCGGTATCTCGGGCTTCGCTTCGCCGCGCCGCTGCTCGCCATCGCGGCCGGCTACCACTTCGCACACTACATCGGCTTTGCGATCTCGCTGTGGCCGTCATTGTTCGACGCGCTGGCGATGCCGCTTTCCCCGCCGCCGAACCCGACCCGGTACGCGCTCCCGGGCTGGTTCGGCTACGTCGAAATCGCCAGCATCCTGCTCGGTCACGTTCTCGCGGTGTGGATCGCCCACACCGTCTCCTTCGACCTCTTTCCCGGCAAGCTGCAGGCGATCAGGAGCCAGTACCCGCTCATCGTCGTGATGGTGTTTTTCACGATGGTGAGCCTCTATCTCGTCTCCCAGGGGTCGATGAGCCCGCCGTACGTTCCGGGGTAACCGTCGTGGCCACCCCTTCACCATCGGTCGCGTTTGGGCTCGCTAACCGCTCGGCCCACTGAACCGGCAAACATTTCCTCCCGCCGTCGCAATTGTCGGTCGAATGGCGATCGATCGACCGCTCGAGCGGGAGTACGAGGTTCCACCGGAGGAAACGCCCGGCAAGACCTGTCCGTACTGCGGCCGGCCGTTCCGATCCGAGCGCTACGCCACGTTCCACATCGGTGTTGATCACGCCGCGGAGTGTTCTGAGGACGAACTCGAGGCGTTCGAAGCCGAACGCGACGACGAGGAGTACGACCTCTTTACGTTCCACTTCAAGGCAGCTATCTCCGTGTTTCTGGTTTACTTCCTGTTTACGTTCGTCTACGCGCTCGTCTGGGCCGGCTAACGCCCGGGGCTCGAGCCGCTCCCGTATCGTGGCTCCGGCCGTCGATGTTGCACTCTCTTTGTTGCCGTCGCTTCGTCTCGCACGTCGTCGCTCGAGCCAGCAGGTTGATTTGTGCCGTCTCGCCGCACTCTCGAGTTCGAAGACGATCGTGAGGACGGGATCGCTGTCGCCTCTCGCCACTCGAGAGGACGATCGACCGCCCGGATCGATACACCAGTATTGGGTACCGACGGGTGTCGTCAGCGAACGCAACGCCGAGGACTCGTAACGTCGTCTCAGTAGTCGTCAGGAAGAACGGTATCGTAATCGAATGCGAACTGAACCCGTGTAGCGGCGGGCCGCTACATCAGGTAGAACAGTGGGAACAGGAAGACCCACACGATGTCGACGAAGTGCCAGTAGAGACCGAAGTACTCCACCGGCATGTGGTCCTCGAGGTAGGCGTCGATCGAGACGACGCGGTAGATCATGAAGCCCGCGATGAGCAGGCCGAGGATGACGTGCAGCGCGTGCAGCCCGGTCGTCACGAAGTACAACGAGTACTCGATCCCGCTGAACCAGTAGTGACCGGCGTCGAACTTGCTGCTGTACTCGAAGGCCTTGACGCCCATGAACACGAACCCGAGCAGGACCGTCGCGCTGAGTGCGCCGAGCAGTCCCTTCTTGTTTCCGCGTTCGGCCATCACGTGCGCGAGGATGACCGTGAAACTCGAGGTCAACAGGACGTACGTGTTGAACAGCCCCGCCATGGTGATCGACTCGAGGTGCCAGTTATGCCAGCCGCCGTGAATGCGCATGAAGATGTACGCACCGATGGCGGCCCCGAAGACGACGACGTCAGAGGCCAGGAAGACCCAGACGCCCATCTTTTCGTTGCTGATGCCGCCGAACGGCCAGCGTTCGGCGATCGCCATCTCGGGAGCGTCGAACTGCTCGCGGCCGAACTGGAACAGCGTGATCCCCATCAGGCCGAGCCCGAGCGCGGTCAGTATCGGGTAGACGATACTCTGGTTGGGTGCAGAGGCCAGGGTCACGAAGTCGCCGACATCGCTGTGGATGTGCGACTCGACGAACGAGTAGACGTACGGCGTGATGCCGCTGAGCCCGAGGAAGAAGACGAAGGTCCCGGCACCGATGCCGACCGGCCAGATGCTGGCGTGGTCGGCGTGTTCCTCTTCGTGCTTCTCGGCGGTCGCGGTCGCTCCGTGGGCGACGCCGCCATCGGTCGCCGCGGGGGCGTCGTCGACGAACTCGAGTCGACCGCTCGCGTAGCTGGGACGGTTCGGCCAGTTCTCGAGCGGTGGCGGCGAGGGGATCGCCCACTCGGCGGTTCGCGAGAACGTCCACGGGTTGTCCGGTGCGTCGGGGCCGGACAGCAGGCTCTTCCCGAGCGTGATGAACACGAGCAGCACACCCGCACCGAGGACGAACGCCCCGACGGTCGCCATCTGGTGGTAGAGCTGTGCGCTCTCGGCGTAGTGGAAGACGCGCCGCGGCGTCTCCCACGCGAGGAACATCGGGAAGTACAGCAGGTTGAAGCCGACGAAGTAGACCGCGAAGCTGAGCTTCCCGAGCCGTTCGGAGTACATCTTCCCCGTAATCTTCGGCCACCAGTAGTAGAGGCCGGCGAACAGCGCGGTGACACCGGAGACCATCACGTAGTGGAAGTGGGCGACGACCCAGTAGGTCCCGCGGAACTCGTAGTCGAGGACGACCGCACCGAGGAAGACGCCGGTGATCCCGCCGAGGATGAACAACACGAGCGCACCCAGCGAGAACAGGAACGGCGTCGTAAAGCGCACGCGACCCTTGACCATCGTGTAGATCAGCGCGAAGACCATCAGGTCGAAGGGCAGCGAGATACCGATCGTCGTCGCCATAAAGAGCGTCTTGATCGGGAGGTTGATCGTCGACAGGAACATGTGGTGCATCCAGACCAGGAAGGACTGGACGGCCACCAGGACCATCGCGATGATGACCCACTTCCGGCCGACGAGTCGTCGACCACAGAAGGTCTGGAACGTCTCGAACATGATTCCCAGCGCCGGGAAGAAGACGATGTACACCTCCGGATGGCCGAAGAACCAGAACAGATGTGCCCACAACAGGCTCGAGCCCTGGTCAGTGGCGAAGTACTGTGTGAGGAACAGGCGGTCGACCGACAGCAACAGGAGCGCTGCCAGCAGCGCCGCGAACGCGAACAGCATCATCCAGATGGTCAGCAGCCACGACCAGGAGAACATCGGGATATTCCAGAGACCGAGCCCTTCGGCTCGAGACCGGTGCATCGTCACGAGGAAGTTTACCGACCCGATCGTGATCGACACGACGAACAGGGTTAGCGCGAGGATCGTCGCGTTACTGCCGGCAGTCGCCCCGATCGCCGGTGTATACACCGGAACGTTCAGTGGGGCGTACATCGTCCAGCCGCCGGAGAACGTGCCTCCCTGGAAGAACGAGATCCCCATGAGGATTCCCGAGAACAGGTAGAACCAGTAACTCAGGGCGTTCAGTCGCGGGAACGCGAGGTCTTTCGCGCCGATCTGCAGGGGAACGAAGTAGTTCGCAAAGCCGCTCGCGATCGGCGAGAGGAACCAGAAGACCATTATCAGTCCGTGCGCGGAGACCGACTGATAGTACTGATCGTTCGACAGCAGCGCGCTGCCGCCAAACTGCATGCCGCCCGACTCCCAGAGATGGGCGCGGAACAGCAGGGCAAGGACACCACCGAAGATGAGGAAGAACAGCGATGTCGTGATGTACAGGATTCCGACGTCCTTGTGGTTCGTCGTTACTAACCACCGCTTGACCGATTTCATCGGCGGGAGATCACTCATCAGGCCTCACCTCCGTCGTTCGTGTCGCTTTCATTGGTTTCACTTTCCGTCGCGTTCAGCTCGAGCGTGAAGGACTCGTCGACCGGACCGGTCATGTCGAACTGCTCTTCGACCGGTTCGAACTGCTGACCGCCCTCGGTCGGTGAGATCGTTACGTTGTAGACGCCGCCCTGTTCGATGTCGCTGACGTTGCTGACCGTGATCGTCCCGTTATCGAACTGGTCGTCCGTGTAGGTCTCTTCGAAGTCCCACTCCTGACTCTCGAGGGTCATCTCGTATCCGACATCTCCGTATCCGGTTTCTTCGGAGACGGGAGTCTCGTTCCCGTCTTGAACCGTAATCGACATCGTCAACTGCTCGTTCATCCACTCGTCGAACGCGTCGGGTTCCATAACCTGAGCTTCTCCGGTCATCGAGGTATGGAACTCGCCACAGAGCTCGAAGCACTTGATCTCGTACGTTCCGGGTTCCTCGGCTTCGAACCACGTTTCGTCGTACTCGCCCGGGATCGCGTCGGCTTTCACCCGTTGATCGGGGATACCGAACGCGTGCCAGACGTCGCCCGACGTCACCTGGAGCCAGACTCGTTCGTCTGCGGGGACTCGGAGCGTTCTTGTCGATTCGATTCCGTTGTCATACTCGAAGTACCACGCGAAGCTATCGCCGGTCACATCGACGTTGAGTGCCTCTTCTTGGTTGCCGTCTCCGGGACTTTCGACGTACAGGAGCATCGTGTACGTCCAGATCACCAGGGAAATGACGATGATGGCACTGATGCCAAATGAGAGGAACAGTTTTTTCCCGCCCTTTCCGCCTGTCGGTAACTCCCCGACGGATGGCAGATCCTCGTCTTCCTCGGCGGCCTCGCCGGTATCACGGTACTTGTACGCGTTGTACAACGTGTACGCGACAACGGCGATACCGACGAGCGTCCCGAGTCCGAGGAATACCACGAAGATATTCTCGAACACGTCGACGCGGGTCCGCTGCATCGGGGCAATGAGTGCGCTGTAGATTGTATTCATCTCTTTTGTCGGCCAGTTATATGTCGGACGATGGTTGCTGGGGGCACTTATCTATTTGGAAACCGCCCGGACGCGCCCGTCTCTCGAGTCAGACTGCGGTTCGTGGTTCGATCGGCGGACCGTCCACCGCCGTCAGTTTTCCTCATCACGATGTCGTTGGTGTCGACGACCTTTTCTTTATCGTTCTTTCGGCCGGACGACGCCCGTCGGAGATGAATCATCGCGTAGTCGGGCGAACACGTTCGTGGCCGCGGCAACTGAGAGGGGGTCTCGTCGCCACCCGGACGGTTCGTGATTCTCGACTCGGTCGTGCCTCTCGGTCCCCTATTCCGACGCTCTGATCGGCTCCGATACTTCCTCGAGAACGGTGTTGTCGGGTCGACTGGCGGATCGACGAGTTATCGTCGCGGGCGAGGACCGTTACTCTCGCCCCCCAAAGAGGCGTTCGCGGAGCGACCGGTCGTGGCTGCGCTGGGCGAGCAACACCGAACAGTCGACGGTTTCGGCGATGTCGTCGATCAGCGACTCTCCCACGAGTCGAGTGAGGAGGCCTCGTTCGGTCGCGCCGACGACCACCATCGTCTGCTCTCGAGCGGCGCGCCCGATCGCAGTTCCGGGATCACCGGCTTCGATCTGTAAGGTCGCGTCCGCGAGATCGTGGTCGGTCGCCCACTCTTGGAGGAACGCTTCGGCGTCGGCGGCCGACTCGTCGTCGTCGCGAACGTACAGCAGCGTGACGTCGCTGTCGTACTCGTCGGCGAGCAGCTTGGCGACGGTCGCGCCGAGCTCGGAGTCGGGTCCGCCGGCGGTCGGAACGAGGATGCGCGACGCGTCGAACCCGCGGTTCTTGAGGACCAGGAAGTCACAGGGGAGATCCCCGGTGAGTTCGTCCATCCGTTGTTCCGCACGGCCGTGTGCGTGTGGCCCCCATCCCATCACGACGAGATCCGCATCGTTCGTCCGCGCGGCGTCGAACACTTCGTCGAACGACCGGTGTGAGAGGATCGTTCTCGTTTCGACGTCGACCCCGAACGTCTCGGCGTCCCGTCGAGCCTGCTCGAGGAGCGCACCTGATTCCGAGTCGAGCTTCGCCACGTGGTCGGCACCCTTCTCGAGGGGCGTCTGGTCGGGGACCTGGACGATGTGGGTCGCGACGACGGTGCCGCCTTTCTGTTTGGCGAGCGCGCTGGCGAGCGTAATCAGGTCCGTCTCGTGATCCGGGTTCGCCAGCGGGACCATCACGCGGTAGGTTCCACCGTCGGGTTTGACGCTCGTAGCGGCGGTGACGGCGGGCTCGGGCATTTCGTCGGCCCGGTTGAGGATGTACTCGCTGAGAACGCCCTGCGCTTCCGTTTTATCGCGGGCGTAGAACAGGTACCAGAGCGCGGCGACGACCACGAACAGGCCCGAGAGGGCGATTACCCGCGGATCGATAAACGCGATGAGGGCGAACGAGAGAATCGCGCCGAGTATGGGCGTGAACGGATAGAACGGGACGCGGTAGTCCGGGTCGTACCCCTCGGGCTCGGCCTCGCGCATGACGATCAATGCGACGTTCAGCAAGCCGTAGATGATGAGGTGGAGGACGCTGCCGGCCGTCGAGAGCGTCCTGATGTCGCCGATGAGCAGGAAGAAGATGATGAAGCCGCCGGTCACTGCGATCGACCGGTACGGCGTCCCGAAGCGGGGATGGATCGCGTTGAGGTTCGGACTCACGAGTTTGTTCCGCCCCATCGCGAAGTTGATCCGTGACGACGCGAGGATCGACGCGTTCGCGGACGAGGCCGTTGCGAGCAGGCCGCCGAGCAGGAGCGCGCCGGCACCGATCGGTCCGATGAGCGTGCTGGCGACGTCGACGACCGCCGTGTCGTTGTTTGCCACGAGTTCGGTTTCGACGGCGGCGAGAACGGCGATCAACACGAGCGCGTAGATCACGGTCACGAGGACGACGCTGCCGATGACCGCTCGCGGGAGGTTCCGTCCGGGATCTTTGATCTCCTCGCCGACGGACGTGATCTGGACGAAGCCGAGATAGGAGACGAAGATCAGTCCGGTCACCGGCAACAGGGGCGTGAGTCCCTTCTCCGGTGGGACGATCGGTCGGAGCGTCGAGAGGTCCGCGTTCATCACCCCGAACGCGGTGAAGACGGTCAGAATGCCGACGAGGATCAAAACGATAACGTTCTGGAGGGTTCCGGTCTCCTTCGCGCCGACGTAGTTCACGGTGATGAAGAGCAGTGCCGCACCGATCCCGATCACCTGGGCGGCCGACAGCGAGATGACGTACAGATCCAGCGGCCCGAAGGTAAGGCCGCCCATCCGAACGATGTACTCGCCGAACCCGTAGACGTAAAACGCCGATGCGAACGCTAACCCGATCCAGTTGCCCCAGCCGGCGATGGAGCCGAATAGGGGTCCGAGCGCCCGGTTGACGTAGAAGTACGCGCCGCCGGATTTCGGCATCGCCGTCCCGAGTTCGCTCGCGGAAAACGCCGTCAGTAGTGCGATTCCACCGCCCAGAACGAATGCGACCGCAGCCAGCGGTCCGGCTGATGCGACGGCTTCACCCGGCAGGACGAAGATCCCGGCTCCGATCATCGTCCCGACACCGATCGTCAGCGCGGCCAGCGGGCCGAGGTCCTTCGCCAGTTCTTCGTCACTCATCGTAAGAGAGTTGACCGCCGATCACTGGTCGTCGAACGATCGTCGATGGCGGCCGCAGTCCGGCTGTCGGTCGCCGTAACTGGGGTGTGACCGAACCCGTCAACTGACGTGACTGGTCGGTGCGTCGCGCGAAGTCCATAGCGACTCTTGTGACTCTTCGTATTATAGTTCCCCGATACCGTCCGCCGGCGTGACGGTCTCGAACGGTCTTTCGTGACCGTTTACACCTCGGCGACCCAGACGCGAAACCCTGTCGGGAGATCATACACCTCGAGGAAGGCGTCGTCGACGAACTGGGCGATCCGATTCGAGTCCGCCTTTGCGCTGATCCGGGCGTTGACTCCCTCGGCCTCCTCGGGTCGAATCAGTTCGTCGATCTTGAACGCCGGAAACTCCCCGAGGACGGTCTTTAGCGTCTCCAGCTCCGCGTCGGTGCAGTCGAGGTTGACCGTTCCGTCACCGAACTGGATCCACGGAACGCCCAATTCCGCGGGCGGCACATCGTCCGAATCCTCCTCGGAACCGGGCATCGTCTCCGTCTCGTCACTCCCGTCTGCGTCCGCCTCGAGGACGGCGTTGTCGGCCTCGAACGTCAGAAAGGCGCTCTCGCGCTCTCGATGTGCCGCGATAGCGTCGACGTACAGTTTCCGTCTCTCGGCGGGTTCGGTCGCATCGAAGCGAGTCATAGTCGGACGGACGTGCCCGATTCTTTAAGCCTTTATGCGGGGCCCCTGAACGGAGTCGTATGGCTCAGCCACGAATCCTGATCCTGGGCGCGCCCGGTGCGGGGAAGGGGACCCAGAGTGCAAAGATCACCGACGAGTTCGATGTCGATCACATCACGACCGGTGACGCGCTCCGGAACAACAAGGAGATGGACATCTCCGAGTTGGACACCGAGTACGACACGCCGGGCGAGTACATGGACCGAGGCGAACTCGTCCCCGACGAGGTCGTCAACGCCATCGTCGATGAGGCCCTCTCGCAGGCCGACGGCTTCGTTCTCGACGGCTATCCGCGGAACGTCGAACAGGCCGAGGAACTCGAGGACATGACCGACCTCGATGTCGTTCTCTCTCTCGAGGTCGGCGAGGAGGAACTCGTCCACCGGCTGACCGGCCGACGAATGGATCCCGAAACGGGCGACATCTACCACGTCGAGTACAACCCGGCCGAGGATCCCGAGGTCGAGGAGCGACTCGTCCAGCGCGACGACGACACCGAGGAGACGGTCCGCGAACGGCTCTCCGTGTTCCACGAGAACACCGAGCCCGTTATCGACCATTACGAGGAGGTGGGCGTACTCGAGCGAATTGACGGCGAGCAGGCTCCCGACGCGGTCTGGGAGGACGTGAAGGAAACGATCGAAAACGCAGCGTAATCCTTTCTGACGAAAACGCCTTCGTTACAGAAGAGCGCTCGAGGGTTGAGGACGGCCAACGACGCAGCTATTTGTTCTTCACGTCGAGTTCGTGAACGGCGACGTTCAGATAGGTGATCTGCGGGGGGAGCGGGTACTCATCCGAGTAGGGCTCGATGTTGGCGTCCTTCAGGTTAGGGTCGTGATCGAAGGAGACGGATTTCGATTGTGCACAGGCAGAGTAAGCGACGATCGACCCGTAAAAGTCGCCCCCGCCCTGCATGTGTATCTGATGGTATTCTTTGCATTTCCCATTGTTTTTGACCTCACTATCTTTCCACCAATCTTTCTCCTCAGACGACGCGATGTAGAGAACTCCCTCGAACGCACCCTTGCTCCCAGGGCCCTGGTGAACGCTCATCGTTGACGGGCCGTAAAACTGGATAACCTGCGCGTCGTCGCTACAATCGCTCTTTGCGCAAATATCTCCATCCAGAACTAGGTCGTCGCCGCCGGCGTAGATACGTAAGACGTTTTTCTCGTCAGAATCTTGGTCGACGACACGGATCGAACCGCTATCCCCGAGATTTACGTCATCTCCGACGATTAGCGTTGCATTCCCGTTCGATAAGTCAAACCTGTAATTCTCGTCACCGTCGATTTTGTCGACGAAGTATGTCCCTTCTTCTAGTGGATTCGAATAATTCCCGTTAGAGAGATTTTTATCCACGTTCTTACCGGCTTTAGCATCGGCGACCATCTGCTCGATAACGGTGTCCATTTCCGGCAAGGGCGTTCCCGTCCGGTGATCGTTTCCGAAGTTATCGTGCTTGTCGTAGAAATCGTCCGGATCGTCCGATCCAATAGTCGCGCCCTCATCGAACGCCCCCTCGAGATCGGCGTATCCGAGAAGGACCGTGATCGTCCGGTTCTCGTGATCGATATTCTGGATCGACGTTCCGCCGGCTTCCGTCCGGAAATACCGTTCCCAGCCCCTGTAGTAGTCGCTCTGAATCGTGATCGTGACGGAATCGTTTTTGACGAAACTCACGTGTCGCATGGGATTCGTTTTGGTGTGTTTGACCGAAATCTCACCAGATTCGAGCGACTGCTGTCCGCTGAGTGTCGTAATCGGGAACCACAATGTGTCGTCCTCGGAATTGTAATTGATATTCGGAGCAGAGAGCATTCGAGTCTGATTTCCAGTTTCTCGCCAGACGCCACCCGACTGATAGGAGATGATCGTTCCGTCGTCGCCTTCGTACTCGACGGCCCCCATCGGTTGTCGAGTGACGTTGACCCCACCGCCTCTGATAGTCACCCATCCAGCTTTCGTTTTCGTCACCGCACCTGACTCGCCCGCATCGAACTGAACCGATCGCGACGTATCGTCGCTCGCCGAGACCGTCGACATCGTATGACTGAGCTCGACGAACGCCTGTTCGACTCGATCGTGTTCCGACTGCTGTTCGGCGCTGGACATAACGTCACCAGCGACGAGCAGTATTCCGACACTGACCGTCGCGACCATCCCGATCAGGATGACGAGGCTGAGTACCGCCGACTGCCCGCGATTCGAAGTGACGGTTACGCGTCCCTCGCCTCGAGAATTCATTAGAAGAAGATTGTCAACATTACTTATAAATTGTTCGACTGATCAAACGCTTCAATTCCGTTTAATACCGCTTAGAGAGCGAATACGGGTGGCAGACGACGATCATCGCCTATCATCTTTCGGTTCGTCGTATCCGGACCGGTGAGGACTACCGTTCGATCCGACGCGGCCTCGTCGCTATCGAAGAAAAACACTTGTATATCGGACCCACCCTAGCACAAACCAGATGACGCGTACAGCCGACAAGATCGACGCCCTCGTCCGCGAGGATTCCTCGATGGCGGCCGCCCTCGAGGCGATCCGCGATGAAGCCGACAGGAACGGCGGCGAGGTCCAGTGGGCCGACGTCAGCGACGACCTGACGAGCGGACAGTGGGGGCGACTGATCGAGAAAGGTGTGTTAGTCGACGGCGACCAGGGGTTCGAGATCGCCGATCGTGAGGCCTACGATCGGGCACTCGACGGCGATGGCGACGGCGGAAGCGGTGCCGCAACCGACGTCGACATCGACGAGGAGGAATCAAGCTGGTCACAGTGGGACAAGCTGGCCGGCGTGGGGGCGATCCTGTTGATGCCAGGGTACTGGTTCGACTCGATTCAGAACGTCGTCGGGAACGCCGTCAACGTCTTTCTCGGACCGCTCGATGCGGCGTTACCGTTCTACGCCGTAATCCTCTCGGTCGCGCTGCTCACCGGCCTCTACTCGTCGCTGCTCCAGGCGAACCTGATGAACACGGAGATCATGGGCAAATATCAGGAGCGGATGAAGGCCGTCCAGAACGAACAGAAGGAGCTCCGCCAGAAGAAGAAAGACGCCGAGGACCGCGGCGCGAGCGAAGCCGAAATCGAACGCATCGAAAACGAGATCGAGAAGGCCCGCGAAGAGCAGATGGAAGCCATGGCGGACAATCTGGGCATGTTCAAAGAGCAGTTCCGCCCGATGGTCTGGATCATGCTGTTGACGATCCCGCTGTTCCTCTGGATGTACTGGACGATCCGGACGGGCGCTATCGGAGCGGCAGAGGAGACCGTCGTGATGCCCCTCGTCGGCGAGATCGAGTGGCAAGAAGGTGTACTCGGACCGATGCAGGCGTGGATCGTCTGGTACTTCCTGTGCTCGATGGGGTTCTCCCAGCTGATTCGCAAGTCGCTGAACATCGATATGTCGCCGTCGAGCGCCTGAGCTGACCCGTCGACTAACATTTCTTCTCGGTCGTTTTGGACCGGATCGACCGGTCTCGCGCATTCAAAACCCATTTCACCTGCCCCCTCGCAGATCGACTATGTTACTCACCGTCTCCGGCCCGCCGGGAAGCGGGAAGAGCACGACCGCCGGGTTGCTCGCCGACGCCTTCGATCTCGACCACGTCAGCGGCGGTGACATCTTCCGCGACCTGGCCGACGAACGCGGCTACACCCCCCTCGAGTTCAACAAACTCGCCGAGGAGAACGACGAGATCGACCGCGATCTCGATCGGCGGCTACGAGAGATCGCCGTCGAGGAGACCGATCTGGTGCTCGAGTCCCGGCTCGCCGGCTGGCTGGCCGGCGACCAGGCCGACTTCCGCTTCTGGCTCGATGCACCGGCGCGGGTCCGGGGCGAACGCATCGCCGAGCGCGAGGAGAAAGACCCCGTCCGCGCGACCGAGGAGACGAAGGCCCGCGAGGCCAGCGAGGCCCAGCGCTACGAGGAGTACTACGGGATCGACATCCGGGATCTGACGATCTACGACCTCTCGGTGAACACGGCCCGCTGGGAACCCGACGCCGTCCTCGATATGCTCGTGACCGCCGTCGAACGCTACGACGCCGCCGGCGACGAGGGGAAAGCGCTCGTCGACCTCGAAACCGACTTCTGATGACGCTCCGTGGCCCACCGGGCGAGCGCTCGCCCGCCGAGTTGCTCACCTTCGGCGTCGTCAATCTCGACAAGCCGCCCGGCCCGTCATCACACCAGGTCAGCGGCTGGCTGCGCGACGCCGTCGACGAGACGCTGGCTGAGCGCGGCGTCGAGTCGCGAATCGATCGCGCCGCCCACGCGGGGACGCTCGATCCGAAAGTGACCGGCTGTCTCCCGATGATGCTCGGCGACGCGACCCGGCTCGCACAGGTCTTTCTCGAGGGGGGCAAGGAGTACGTCGCCGTTCTCGAGTGTCACGCGCCCGTTCCGGCCGACGCCGAGTCGGTCGTCGCCGAGTTCGAGGGGCCGATCTATCAGAAGCCGCCGCGCAAGAGCGCGGTGACCCGACGCCTGCGCGTGCGAGAGATCTACGAGCTCGAGGTGCTCGAGATCGAGGACCGGCGGCTCCTCGTGCGAATGCGCTGTGAGAGCGGAACCTACGTCCGCAAATTGTGCCACGACCTCGGACTGGCGCTGGGAACGGGCGCGCACATGGGGCACCTGCGCCGGACGGCGACGGATCCGTTCGACGATCGGACGCTCCACAGTGCCCACGACTTCCTCGACGCGCTGGGCTTCTGGCTCGAAGACGACGATCCCGAACCGCTGTACGACGTCGTCGAGCCCGCAGAACGCATGCTCGAGGGGATCCCGAGCGTGGTGATCGCCCGGAACGCGGCCCGCGAGGTGGCCGAGGGCGCGCCGGTTTACGCACCGGGCGTGCTCGAGGCCGACGACGGAATCGATCGGGGAGCGCTTGTGGCCTGCTACACGCCCGACGGTGCGGCGGTGTGTCTCGGTGAACTGGCTGGCGATGTCGACGCTGAGAGTGGTGTTGTAGTCGATCTCGAGCGCGTGCTGGTCTGAGTGGGTTCGACCGAGTGGTGGCGGAAACCCGTGTTGGAGCGGTCGCGAAACGACACTCTTAAGCGGCAGACGGGCATCGATTCAGGTACGGGACCGTGGGGTAGTGGTATCCTCTGCGGATGGGGTCCGTAGGACCCGAGTTCAATTCTCGGCGGTCCCACTCGAAATTATCTAAGTGTTCAACTCTTAGCGTCTCGTCCCCTCGAGACGGCCGAAAATCCAATTCTCGGTTTCAGTATATTACCACGTAGTCGACAGACTACCGAGAGGTGGTCGGCGTGACGGTCGCGCCCTGGCCGTCGGTCGACAACTCGACCTGTCGTAACTGCGGAGCCCATATCACCGACCGGTTCCGTCGCGTCTTCGGTGACGATGAC
Organism: Natrinema sp. DC36; assembly: GCF_020405225.1. Taxonomy (NCBI): domain Archaea; kingdom Methanobacteriati; phylum Methanobacteriota; class Halobacteria; order Halobacteriales; family Natrialbaceae; genus Natrinema; species Natrinema sp. DC36. Next base: position 2,368,580 of record NZ_CP084472.1, on the reverse strand, counting down.
GATCGCGCCCATCGCTGTGGTGACTGCGATACCTACGCGCGACTGAGCCGCGGTTCTGCAGCTGGCGTCGACGTTTCGATTCCGGACCCTGAAACGGCGCCCGGTCGTCACGGTGGTGAGGCTGATGTGTAGCTGGTTCGTTCCGGCGAATCAGCTTACGATGTCGAGAGTCGGACGCCCATAGCCCATCCCGCCAATCAAGCGACTGACGAGGACGTTCAGCGGGCGCTCGAGAACCGAGAGGTTCGCGCCGACGGCGGATACTCCTCGAGCGGTACTGACCGCTCTATTCAGTTACGTTGTATGGTTCTGGAGAAAGGGCCAACCGTGGGCAACGCGTCGGCTTCAACCAGAACCAGTACTCTATCGGCTCATCATGGCAATAAATACCAATGGAAATGTCCGCAAGCAATTGATCAGCTAGTAGATCTTGTTTCATTTAGTCGATCACTACAACCGGACACTGACCGCGAGGATGGTGATTCTCGATGAATCGCCTCGTCGAATCCGACGAATGCGAGCGCTGCGGTGACCGCGTTGATGCGCTTCGTCGGCTGTGCCCGGACTGTACGCGCGCAGTTCGCAAATGCACGAGAGGGGCCGCTATGAGTTCTCGAGCGTCAGAACTCGAGAGTTTGACGGGCAGCGACGACGCGCTCGAGGGCGAGATCGTCTAGGCGTCCCATCAGGTCTTCGAGCGCGACGACCGCACGCTCGAGCAGCGCCGAGAGATCCCCGAGACACTCTCGACTCGAGCGGTGTCGGTCGAAGTCGAGACTGACATCGCTGTCACTTCTGATTGAATTTTCGCCTCGAGAAACGCTGGCGAAGAGCCAGCGTCGGGCCCCCACCCCCATAGGTGGTGTGTCAAGTGGGTGACTGTGAGATCGAGTTTGACAATGTGACTTTCAGGTCGGAACGATCTCAGGGGTCCAGCGAGGGTCCGTTTGTCTCGAAGTCGGACAGATTCTGTCGGGCAACGACTGAATCCTTCCCCCGCCACCTGCACCTTTGAATTACGTAGAAATAATCTTGTTGGTGGTGTGATACCTATCGAAACAATCAATAACAATATCCGAAAGGAATCAATTGCCTCCGAGCACCCTCTCCCCCACCTATTCGGAGGCATCCCCCACCTGCCGTTCTATCAAAAAATGGTATCGATCGCGATTTTTGAATGTTCGGTCCCGCGCTGATCGTCACTACCGTGCCACCGGAGCAGCGGGAGATCGATCGAGCGGACCAGCTTGCCTTTGAGGATCGGACAGCCAGAGTGCCGTGCGGCCGGGAAACGACAAACAGTCCCAGCCGTGGCGAGCACGAACAGCGGTGTGAGCGCGCTGTCAATCAGGTCTATGCTCTCTTCACGCTGTACCGCGCTTGGCACCGAGTTTGATGGAGGCGAAGTGCCAGACGACTGGTCGTCATCCTCTCCTGTCGAAACGGTCGGGAAACCAGGGTTCACCGAACGTTCTACCAAGGCGGGTTGCCGCCGATGCATGGCACTGAACGAACTCAGACGCTTGGACCAGCATTCGCTCGGGATCACTCTACCGAAAGATGATCTTCGGGTCGAGGGGCCTGGACGAACACGAGGATCTCGAGGGAGAACACCACCTCCACATCCGCCACATCGGTGACGGTGAATGGACGGTCGAACTCGTCAAGGGGGGTCGACGCGTGATCGACGATCTACTCGGGAGGCCAGACGAGAACAACGCCGGGAACTCGAGGCGGAAGCGAGGAAGCTGACGACTTCGAGCATGCCCGAAAAATTGCAGGACTCGATACGTCCGAGATAGGGATGGTCAAAAAATGCTAATGATTAGCTGATTACCGAAATATGATTTCAGGTTTCAGAGATGATGTTCTCGCTACCTTCGTCGTTAACTGCGATGATGTTGGAATCAGCCACGCAGCCAAACTCATCTCCAACATTACTGCCGCTCTCGCTAGGGTGATCAGAACAGTAAACTTCTTGCGTACTGTCTCCAATGGACTGAATCGTCACTGTCTTCGTGAGAGTATTGTTGCCGCTGTAGCCGTCGTCGACACTCACTCCAGCTTGTGCGGGCGCGCTCTGATTCCCGCCCATGTCAAGTACGAACGCCGCGATCACGGCCGCGAGAATGACTGTAATCGCAACCATGAGGATCACGCCAATGACTGGTGATACCGCTCGTTCGTCGTCGCTTCCGATCAGCTTCGATCTGTATTGCTTCAAATCCATGTTTATCACAGCACCGCTGTGAACGGTCGGAAAGGTTATGCGCGGTGGTCTGGAACCACTTTTCGCGCGTAGGGGATTGGAACTTCACAGCCAACCCGACGCGCCTTCTTACCGTTCCGCTTGGTGCGTACAACCAGCAGGCTCCCCCTCCCATATATAGTTAAAGGTTCGTGAAACTCCCGACAATTGATAAGGCTTTCAGAACTGAGAATCAGCGGGTCCTATCTACGTTACAGCGGAGACTTGAAGCCGTCCTGTCTTGCGATTTGCTTCTTTTCTGCAGAAACGATACGAATTTGACTATTCGGGAATAGACATTGCTATGCAGTGGAACGAACCGGTAATCGCCGAACGCGACCTCGCGCGCACCTGCAACGGGGTGCCTACGAGGACCCGGTGGCTGCCGTCTTAGATTATCACGCTGTGATGCGGTACGTGAGCGATCACCAAACAAGGGCTCGAGTGCGATCGTGACCGCGCTCGAGCACGAATTTCATCACGAAGACCCACAGTCACCGACGGAGTTCGTTCGTGTACACTCCGAGCGTGAATATCGCTCCGATGATAAAGAGGAAGAAAAAGTCTCTGAAGGCGACCCCGATCAGGGAGACCTGGAGACCGATAATCATGTTCATGATGTCGTTCTGGCGGTCAGCAGTATCACTCATACCGATAGCTGTTAGTTACAGCCATATGAACTGTTCTACTTGACGGCATTCGCTCGAGCGGGTCGGACTCATCACGGAGACGGTCGCTCCACGATTTCGGAGATGTGAGTACACGAGCCGCATCTGAGCCACAACGAATCCACAATCCCACACTATCCTTCGCTACGAAACAGCAGTAGTTTTAAGATACTATAAGTCAACAATCAGAATGGAAGCGACGCTCCATCCGCCGCAGGGGGCTGCGCCGAAATGCCCCGGGTGTCATAGCACCCGAGACGTGCTTCCAAATCCCTATCGGGGATTCACAAGCATGATTCCGTACATTCTACCGGGATATAAACGTCCCGCCCGACGGACGCGTGTACCGACTCGAGCAACCGCAACACCCACTACAGCCAGCCTCACGACCCGATCCGGTGATCCCGATGGCCGATGAGAGCAGCGGCAAAGGCGGAAGTTCGCGCTCGCATCCGGACTGTCCGCGCTGTGGCGAGCCGGTCGCGACGCTGACGGTCATCGGACCGGAGGACGGCTACGTCGGCCCCTGTGGCTGTCACATGCCGCCCGAAATGCTCCCCAACCCGGGTCTCGGGGAGTAACACCGACTCGAGGCGACGGGCTCGAACAACACCCGTCGCTCGCGGTGATTTATGGTGATCTCGGACGCGACGAGTTGAACGCGACGCGCGACCGAATCCCAGCGAGTAGCTCTCGATTCGGGCGCTGTACTCGAACTCGCTGGCGCTGAGGGAGTCCGAGACGTCGATATCGAACTCGCCTTCGTCCGTGTTCGACTCACGGCCGCCGAATCCCGCCCGTCGAACGATCGCTCGAGCGGCCGCCGAGTTCGGTCGTCTGACGCGCGTCTGCCGCCTGGCTGCCAGCCGTCAGTAAAGGATCGAGGGAATTATTGCGATCCTCGTTGCCGGCCGTGATATGTCAGCAACGATTCCGACCAGCATCAGGGTGGTACAGGGGGTGGCGGCACACGAGGGGACCGATCCGACGGATCTCGAGCCGCCGTTGCACGCGGTCATCGATACGGACGCGCTCGACGCGCTGTTTCGTCCGGCCGAGGACCCGAACGCGGTCGCGTCATCGGTCGAGTTCACGTACCGGGGGAAACACGTGTCCGTCGATAGCGCGGGTCGCGTCGATGTGACGGAGACCGACGCCGACCGAAGCGGGTCGACCGGGACCGGTTCGGACCGGTAGTCGACGAGTCCGATCGGTGACGCCCGTCGATCGCCGCGTCTCGAGTCAGCCGTCCACGGTAACGGCGGCCGTCGACGGCGTGAACATGTGCTCGTCGAGATAGCCCCAGTCGTCGAAGGTGCCGGGGCCGGATTCCGAGGAGAAGCCGTAGAACTCCCGCGGCGCGTCGTAGTTCATGACGCTCGTGTAACTCCGGAAGCTGTATCTGGCGGAGTCGATCCCGTCGAAGTCGGTGTTCGACAGCCCGAGCGAGTGGCCCAGTTCGTGCATCACGGTCGATCCGGTGTGGTCGTCGCCCCACTGGGCTTCGACCATCATCGTTCCGAGGCCCGCCATCCCGATAACGTTCCCTCGCTCCGTATCGCCGGCGACGTTCTCGACGATGGCCAGATAGTGATACCCCTCTCCCGCCCGGTCGAAGTACCGGGACCGATACTCGGTCAGCTGGCCGACGTCGGTCGACGATTCCCGGGGAATCGTGCCGCTGTAGACGACGTGCAGGTCCGCACCGGACGATCCGTCGGGGTTCGCGAGCGGCGCGGTGTCGAACTCGTCGACGACCCGCTCGATCTCGGCGCGCTCGAGGTCGACCCCTTCCATCCGGTTGAGTTCGACGTAAATGTCGGTTCGAAGCGGGTCGGCGTCGGGATACAGGTCCTGTCGGTGGACCTCCGCGCCGTCCCCGAGCCCGTCGCCGTCCGTGTCCGACTCGAGCGGATCCGTCCCGTACTCGGTGACTTCCGCGCCGTCGTCGAGTCCGTCACCGTCCGTATCGGCCGCGGTCGGATCGGTGTCGTACTCGCCGATCTCGGGGCCGTCCGCGAGCCCGTCGCCGTCCGTATCCGCCGCGAGCGGATCCGTCCCGTACGTCTCGAGTTCGTCGGGATCGGACAGCCCGTCGTCGTCGGAATCGGTCGTCAACGGATTCGTCCCGTGCTGGTGGACTTCCGTCCCGTCGTCGATACCGTCGCCGTCAGTGTCCGCCTCGAGCGGGTCCGTCTCGTAGTCGCGAACTTCCGGGCCGTCGTCCAGACCGTCTCCGTCGGTGTCCGCCACAGCGGGGTCGGTCTCGTAGTCGCGAATCTCCGCGCCGTCGTCGAGTCCGTCGCTGTCAGTATCCGCCTCGAGCGGATCCGTCCCGTGGTCGTGCACCTCCGTTCCGTCCGCGAGCCCGTCACCGTCCGAATCCGCGACGGTCGGGTCGGTCCCGTGTCGCTTTTCTGCGCCGTCGTCGAGTCCGTCACCGTCGGTGTCGTCGTCGAACGGGGCGGTTCCATCGCGGAGTTCCACCAGCATCGGCTCTCCGTCCCCGTCGGGATCGACGACCGTCGCTCCGGCGACGACTCCCGTCGTCAACAGCCCGACGACGAGAACCAGAACGGTGAACAGCCGAGGAAGTCGCATTTCCTGAACGTCTCGAACGGAAGAATAATTAGATTGTGGCTATTCACGAGCGGAACCGATCCGTGTCCCTGTCGATTCGAGACCGATGGGACGCAACCCACCGTCCGTTTCACTTTCACCGTGCTGTCCAAACCCTCTTACACGCCGGTCCCGGAGACGACGGTAATGGACGGGAACGAGCGCCTCGAGTTGCCGGTCGCCGACGACGCCCTCCCTTTCGATCCCGCCGCTGTGACGATCGAGGACGGCGACGTCTTCGACCTCCTCGAGCCGGCGGTCCAGGAGTGGTGGCTCGCGGAGTTCGGCGAGTTCGTTCCCGAGAACGACGGCTTCTTCACCCCGCCACAGCGGGGCGCGATCCCGAAGATTCACGACGGGACGAACACCTTAGTCTGTGCGCCGACTGGCAGCGGCAAGACCCAGGCCAGCTTCTGTGCGATCATCAACGAACTGTTCAAGCGCGAGAAGAGGGACGGGCTCAAAAACTCGGTCTACTGCCTCTACGTCTCCCCGCTCAAGTCCCTCGCGAACGACATTCACCGCAATCTCGAGGTTCCCCTCGAGGGAATCGAGGAGATCGTCGCCGAGCGCGACGGCGACGAGTCGATGGGCGAGATCCGCCACGCCATTCGCCACGGCGACACCTCCTCGAGCGACCGCCAGAAGATGCTCGCGGAGACGCCCCACATTCTCAACACGACTCCCGAGACGCTCGCGATCCTCCTCAATTCGCCCAAGTTCCGCGAGAAGCTCCGTACCGTCGAGTACGTCATCGTCGACGAGATCCACTCGCTGGCGGCGGGCAAGCGAGGGACGCACCTCTCGGTGAGCCTCGAGCGACTCGAGGCGATGGCCGCGGGCGACATCACCAGGATCGGCTGTTCCGCGACGATCGAGCCGCTGGATCGCGTGGCGGAGTTTCTGGTCGGCTGCGAGGAATCCGGCGGCGACGAGTCGGGACGCGATCGGGATTCGGACGGCGATTTTCGCAGCCCGACCGCACCGCCCGCGGACCACGCGAGCGGTGAGGGGCCCGATCGAAGTGACCGCCCCGACGATTCGAACGAGAGTGAGAGTGAACGCCCCGGACGTAAGCGGGAGACTGGCACGGAGACGGAGACCGAAGCGACCCGCGAGCCCCGCGACTACGAGATCGTCGACGCCCGCTTCGCCCGCGAGTTCGATCTCCAGCTCGAGTGCCCGACGGACGACCTGATCAACACGCCCCGCGAGGTCGTCCAGGAGCGATTCTATCGGATGCTCCACGACCACGTTCAGGGACACACGAACACACTCGTTTTCACCAACACGCGCTCGGGCGCGGAACGTGTCCTCCACAACCTCCGGGAGCGATTCGACGCCTACGACGAGGAGAACTCGGGCTGTCACCACGGGAGCCTCTCGAAGGAGGTCCGACAGGACATCGAGGGTCGGCTGAAAGACGGCGACCTCGACGTGGTCACCTCCTCGACGAGCCTCGAGCTGGGGATCGACATGCCCCACGTCGATCTAGTCGTGCAGGTCGGCTCGCCCAAGTCCGTCGCCGCCTTGCTCCAGCGGGTCGGGCGGGCGGGCCACCGCGTCGGCCAGACCGTCACCGGCCGAGTGATCGCCCTCGACCGGGACGAACTCATCGAGTGTGCGGTCATGCTCAAAACGGCCGCGGAGGGGTTCGTCGACTCCGTGTCGATCCCCGAGAACGCCCAGGACGTGGCCGCCCAGCACGTCTACGGGATGGCGATCGCCGAAATCAGACCCGAGTCCGAACTGAAAGCGATCCTCCGGCGCGCGTATCCCTACCGCAACTACTCCGAAGCCGAGTACGAGTCCCTCATGCGATACCTGACGGCGGAATACGCCGGCCTCGAGGATCGTAACGTCTACGCGAAGGTCTGGCGCGACGAAAACGACCCGCCCGACGGCGAACACCACTACGAGGAGTACCCGGTCGGCGAGCGGTTGATCGGCAAGCGCGGCCGCCTCGCGCGGGTCATCTACATGACCAACATCGGGACGATTCCGGATTCCTTCACCTGCGATGTCAAGACGCGCGCGGGCGACGAGTGGGTCGGCCAGCTGGACGAGTCCTACCTCGACACCCTCGAGAAAGGCGACGTCTTCGTCCTCGGTGGCGATCACTTCGAGTACAGCTATCGGCGCGGTTCCAAGGTCTACGTCGACCGCACGAGCGCCCGGCCGACCGTCCCCTCGTGGTACTCCGAGCGGCTGCCGCTTTCCTACGACCTGGGCTGTGAGATCCTCGACTTTCAGGGCGAACTCCTCGCACACTACGAGGACGGCGGCCCCCCGCGGGTCCGCGCGTGGCTCCGGGAGTTCCCGCTGGACGACGACAGCGTCCGCGCGATCGCCCGCCTGTTCGAGTACCAGTGCCGGTACGCCGGCGCGGCGAGCGTCAGCACGCCCGACCGGCTCGCGATCGAGGTCGTCCGGGACCGCGAGGAGTACGAACGCCACTACTACGTCCACTCGAATTACGGCCGCAAGGTCAACGACGGGCTCTCGCGCCTGTTCGCGTACCGCTGTGCGCAGGAGGCGACGGCCAACGTCCGCGTGGCGGTCGCGGACAACGGCTTCGTCCTCTCGATGCCGCTCAACCGAAAAGTCGACATCGAGGGCGTCATCGACGACCTCGAGCCCGACGACGTCCGTGCGGATCTCCGGGCGTCACTGTCGGGAACCGACCTCCTCCAGCGGTACTTCCGGATCAACGCGACCCGATCGCTGATGATCCTCAAGCGCTACAAGGGCTACGAGAAGTCCGCGAGCGAACAGCAGGTCTCGAGCGAGATGCTGCTGGGGTTCGCCGAGGAACTCGAGAACTTCGCCGTGATCGAGGAGACCTACCGCGAGATCCTCGAGGACAAGCTGAACGTCGCCGAGATCGAGGGCATCGTCGACGCGATCGACGCGGGCGAGCTCGCGGTTTCCCGGCAGCTTCTCGATTCACCGACGCCGCGGGCGTTCGGTCTCGCGACGCTCTCGGCCAGCGACGTCGTCCTCGCCGAGGACGAGAGCGCCGCGCTCCAGTCGTTTCACGATCGCGTTCTCGCGGAGATCGGCGAGGAGTCGTTGGCGGGGCTGTCGACGGGGCCGGAGAGCGAGTAACGGAGACTGCATTACCAACGGTAGGTCTCTCCCAAACAGACTTTGTGTTGGAAACTGAAATGGTGGTGTATCACCGATGACGCGCCAGACAATTCCACACGCAGGGACCGACGATCCGTATCGCGAATCCAACGACGTGAACCGTCCGCTACCGGACGGCCGTCAGAACGGGGGACGATAGATGGTCGATCACGAGACCTGGAGCGACGAGCAGTCGACGACGACGATCTCGGTCGATGGCCGGGATCTCGAGGTGGCGTACCACGACGCCGGTCCCGACGAGAGCGAGGGACCGCCGGTCGTCTTCGTCCACGGCATTCCGACCTGGTCGTTCCTCTGGCGCGATATCGTTCCGGCGGTCGCCGAGGATCGACGCACGATCGCACTCGACATGGTCGGCTACGGCAACTCCGCGATGAGCGACGACTTCGACCGCTCGATTCGCGCACAAGAAGAGATGCTCGAGGCCCTCCTCGCGGACCTCGACGTCGATCGAATCGCGCTCGTCGCCCACGACATCGGCGGCGGGGTTGCCCTGCGCTTTGCGGCGCACAATCCCGACGTGGTCGACCGGCTCGTTCTCTCGAACGCGGTCTGTTACGATTCCTGGCCGGTCGAGTTTGTCTCGAATCTGGGCCTTCCGTCAACGGCCGATCTCGAGCGCGAGGAACTCGAGGGGCGCCTCGATTCGGCGTTCGTCGAAGGGGCCTACGGTGAGGCCGATCCCGAGTTCGTCGACGGCATGAAAGCGCCGTGGCTGACCGACGAGGGCCACGTCTCGCTGGTCCGCGACGCCGTCGCGACGAACACCAACCACACGACCGAGATCGACTACGAGGCGATCACCGCGGAGACGTTACTGCTGTGGGGCGAAGACGACGTGATGCAGCCCTACGCCTACGCCGAGCGACTGGCCGAAGATATCGCGAATTCGGACCTCGCGCCGCTGTCTGACGCCTATCACTGGGTGCCCGAGGACCGATCCGACGCCTACGCCGACCGCCTCCGCGAGTTCCTCTCTGGAACGGAAGTGTAACAGTATGTCAGCTACGACACTCACGCACGTATGAGTGGTGACCAACCAACCTGGGATTTCAAAGATCGCGACATCGCGATCCTCTGTGAACTCTCGGACGATCCACAGTTGTCCTCTCGGGAACTCACGCAGGTGCTCGAGGAGGAGTACGACATCGACGTCTCCCACGTCACCGTCAGTGAGTCGATCCGACGGATGCGCGACGAGGGTGTCTTCCGCGAGGCGATCATTCCCAACGAGGAGTACTACATCTTCGCGCTGTTCGAGTTCAAGTTCAATCCCGAGAACTTCGCCGATAGCTGGCGCGACGCTATGGAGTACGTCAAGGCCGACAAACACACCCTGTTCTTCTTCCTCTCGGACGGGGAGTACCAGTGGAAGACCGTGATGATGTTCCGCGACCGCCAGGAGGTCTCCCAGTGGATCCACGAGTGCTACACCGAATACGGCGACGTCATCGCGAACATCCGCAACTCGGCGGTTCACAACGTCCTCAAGTTCCAGACCGACCCGCGGATCTACGAGGATCTCCGAGACGAACGCAACGAGCGGTGACTGTCCCGTTCGGGCTCGTTTGAGATGGATTGCTGTCACGCCCGACACAACTGCGACCGTCCTGCGGGTTCGCCGACACCGACTGGCAGGAGTTCGTATAAGAGAGGGGGACCGCTAGTCCCGAAATAGCCGGTAGGTCGTCCGACCGACAGCGGCCTCGCCGTCCGCTCCCTCGACGGTGACGTCGGTGACGCCGGTCGAGCCGCCGGCCCGGAGCACTTCGGCTTCGGCTCGCAGGTCGCCGGTCGCCGGCCGAAGATACGAGACGCTGAGATCGGTCGTCGTCAGAAAGGCCTCGCTCGGGTTCTCGAACGTGGTGCGGAGCGCGAACGCGCTCGCGGTGTCGATCAACGTCGCGACGATACCGCCGTGGACCGGATCGTGGCCGTCGGCGCCGATGGGGTTCTCGAAGTCTTCGTTCCGTTCGATGGCGAGGACCGCCCGTCCGTCCGCGAGGGACTCGACCTCGATGTCGAGCCACGACAGGTAGCCGTGTCGCTGGACGAACGTCGCCCACTCCGGCCAGCCCGACGCGTCCGACGGCCCGTCGGTCATCTCACTTGCCCTCGAACTCGGGCTCGCGGTCCTCGGCGAACGCCGCGGTGCCCTCGAGGACGTCCTCGGTGCTGGAAAGCAGGCCGAAGCCCTGGCTCTCCATGGCGATGGCGGCTTCCATGCTCGCGTCCTCGCCCTCGTTCATGACCTTCTTGGCGATCTTGAGGGCGATCGGCGGACCGCCGGCGAGGTCGGAGACGAACTCCTCGACGGTGTCGTCGAACTCGTCGCGCTCGACTGAACGGTTGATGAGCCCCCATTCTTCGGCGCGGTCGGCGTCGATGTGGTTGCCTTGGAAGACCAGTTCTTTCGCGCGGGTCTCGCCGAGAATGCGGGTGAGCCGCTGCGTGCCGCCGCCGCCGGGGATCAGGCCGAGGTTGATCTCCGGTGCACCGAAGGAAGAGCGGTCGGTCGCGACGCGCAGGTCACAGGCCAGCGCGAGCTCGAGGCCGCCGCCGAGACAGAAGCCGTCGATCTTCGCGAGGACGGGTCGTTCGAAGTCGTTGACCGTCTCGAAGGCGGGCGTCACGTCCATCAGGTCGGTCGGGTTCGCGTCGCTGAAGCCGGAGATGTCCGCGCCGGCACAGAACGCCTGATCGCCCGCGCCCTCGATCGTCGCACATCGGACCTCGTCGGTGTCGACCGAGGAGAACAGCTCGTCGATCTCGTTGAGCAGGTCCGTCGAGAGCGCGTTCATCCGTGACGGGCGGTCGAGTTCGACGGAGAGAACGCCGTCCTCGAGTTCGTAGTTCAGGTCGTGGAAGGGTCCGAGTTCGTCGTCGCCGTAGTCGTAGAAGCCGGCACCGGCTTCCTCGCCGGTCTTGCCGTCTTCGACGAGTTGCTCGAGGTAGGGATGGGGCTCGAAGCGGTCGGAGCCCGTCTCTTCGTGGAGGGTCTCGAGTTTCTCGAGGACCGTATCGAGGCCGAGCTTGTCGGCGCGGCGGCAGATGCCCTCGGGGAAGCCCAGCCCGAGCTGGACGCCGGTGTCGACCTCCTCGGGTTTGGCGACGCCGTCGCCGACCAGGGAGGCGGCGGCGTTGATCATGCGCGCTTCGACGCGCAGCCAGTCGAAGTCGCCCGCATCTTCGGGTTCGTAGTCCGCGCCGTCGCCGTCCTCGTAATCGTAGAACCCCTTCCCGGTCTTCTGGCCGAGTTCGTCGTTTTCGACTTTCTCCTCGATGATCGGCGGGACCGGCTGACCGGCTTCCTTGCGGACGTGGTAGCCGATGTCGATCCCGCTCAGGTCGGCCAGTTCGAACGGCCCCATCGGGTATCCCCGTTCGTGGACCATCGTCGCGTCGACCTCGCGGATCGTGGCCTCGCCCTCCGAGACCATCCAGGAGGACTCGTCGCCGAACGGCCCGACGATCGTGTTGACGACAAAGCCGCGGACGTCCTTGCGGACGTAGATCGGCGTCTTGCCGATGGACTCGACCCACTCGTAGCCCGCTTCGGCGGCCTCGTCGCTGGTGTCCTCGCCGTAGATGACCTCGACGAGGTCCATCTTCACCGGCGGGTTGAAGAAGTGCAGGCCGAGCACGCGCTCGGGCGTGTCGACGGCCTCCGCGATGTCCGAGATCGGCAGGCTCGAGGTGTTCGTCGCCAGCAGCGTGTCCTCGCTGGTGTACTCCTCTAAGTCGGTGAAGATGTCGTGTTTCAGGTCGAGGTCCTCGGGTGCGGCCTCGATCACGAGGTCGGCGTCGCTGACGGCCTCCTCGAGGTCCGTCGTGATGTCGATCCGCGAGAGGACCTCGTCGGCCGACTCGTCGATGAGTTCCTTCTCCTCGAGTTTCTCGAGGCTCCACTTGACCGACTCGTAGCCGTCCTCGACGAACTCGTCTTTGATGTCCCGCATCGTGACATCGTAGCCGGCCATGGCCGTTACTTCGGTGATTCCGTGCCCCATGTTCCCCGCGCCTAGCACTGCAACGCGGTCGATGCTGTCCAGTGACATGGTCGTGTGATTGCTCGGGATCGTCTTAATACCACCGAACCGACTTAGCAATGTTAAGCCCGTTGTCGGCCGTTGTACCGCGCAAACGCTGACTCGAGTTTGAAGTAAACGTCGGTAATCCAGACTCGAGTTTATTCCGACCGGACGGCCGACTAGCGGGCGACGGGGATGGGACGAGTTCGATTTCGCTATCGACTCGAGTCGTCCGACTCGAATGTTCCTCGTCAGTCTCTGAATGGGACGTACAGGGGAACGATCAATCACTGCAGTCTGATCAGTCGCCATACGGTGGCGCGCGCTGTGTCGTGGTGAGCCAATGGCGAACCACGACGCAACGCCGTGCGAGGGATGAACGAGGGAAGAATGACCGAGTGAATCGGTTGGGGAGGGCGTGGCGATTCCCTGTTGCCACGATAGCAGGACGCTTCGTCGCCCACACTCCCATCAGTAACCCACTGTTCCATTCCACTGTTCCACTTACCCACTACTGAACAGTTCGTTCGACGACCATCGGGTGAATCAGCCGCTTCAGAGCTGTTCTGCGCCGCTGCTCACTCTCGATACGCCAGCAGCAAAGAGTACGACACCCGTTCTGTTCGATTCATCGGTCATTTCGTTCGCCACTCGACCGGCACACGCTTGCGGGCGGAAAATCGCGGATCGATTCCGCTACAGCGGTTCGTCGCCCTCGATGATCCGCTTTGCGCGCGCGGCCAGCGCCGGCACGCGCTCTTCCATCAGCGGGTACATCGGATCGTCGCTGTTCCCCTCGAGGTAGCGCCGGAAGAACATCTCGCCGAGGCCGGCCAGCTTGTAGACGGCCAGCGTCCGGTAGAACCGCTCGTGCTCGAACTCGTAGCCGGTCAGCTCCTCCCAGCGCTCGACCAGTTCGGCTCGGCTCGAGTACCCCTCCCGCTCCATGAAGCGAGTCGTCAGTTCGGGAATCGACGGCTCGGGGTCTTTCGCGTCGCGCCAGTACGAGAGCATCCAGCCCAGATCGGCGCGCGGATCGCCGAGCGTGGCCATCTCCCAGTCGAAGACGCCGATCAGTTCCGGCGGCGTCCCGGGTCCGAACATGACGTTGTCGAGCTTGTAGTCGCCGTGGACGAGGGTGTGGGGGTGTTCTTCGGGAACGTTGTCGCGGAGCCAGTCGCCGACCTCGTGGAGGTCGGGCACTTTCCGCTCGTCCTCGGTGACCTCGAACGCCCACGAGAGCTGTTTACCCCAGCGGTCGACCTGTCGCTGGGTGTAGCCGGCTGGCCGGCCGAACTCGCCGAGACCGATTTCCTCGTAGTCCAGGTCGTGGATCGTCGCCAGCGTATCGACGAGCTCTTCGCCGATCCGCGCGCGCTGGTCCGGCTCGGCGAACCGTTCGGGCTCGTCCTCGCGGAGGACGTCCCCCTCGAGTTGCTCCATTACGTAGAAGTCGCTGCCGATGACGTCGTGGTCTTCGCAGGCGAGTACCGGAGTCGGCACGGGAACGTCGGTGTCGGCGACCGCGTTCGTCACGCGGTACTCGCGAAGGACGTCGTGTGCCGTGTCGGCGGTTTCGCCCGGCGGCGGCCGCCGGATAACGAGCTCGCGGTCGCCCCAGGTGACGAACAGTGTCTCGTTCGAGTGCCCCTCCTGGTGGCGCTCGATGTCGTAGTCGTCGACCTCGCCGAGGTGCTCTCCCAGATACGCGACCAGCGCGTCCTCATCGACGAGGCGCTCGTAGTAGTTCTCGCTCATGGGAGCGACTCGGCTGTGCTGTCGGCGCGGGCGGCCGATACGATGTCGTCCGTCGATTCGTGATTCGCTGTGGGCATTGTCGTATGCCAATACGTCTCCCCTTAACGAAAATAGTTACGCCGTGAACCATATTTTACAATGTTTGTGTGGTGGAAGTTACCTATGGGCGCGGATAGTGACTGGGAACCGACGGGAAGTAGCCGCTCGAGCGGAACCGTCGCGGACGTTCGTCGGGAACGCGATCGACCCGAGCTTTTTTCACTCGTCTCGCGTGTCCTCGCCGGACTGCGCCCGAGTTTCCGATGGGTGTGCGCCACCATCGACTATCTCGAGCACGTCCGTCGGCGTCTCGATCCGGTAGGAGACGGCCGGACCGTCGTCGGCACCGAACGCGACGCCGTGCATCCCTGCGTCGGCGGCCCCTTTCACGTCGTGATCGTATCGGTCGCCGATCATCAGCGACCGTTCCGGGTCGACGCCGGCCTTTTTGAGTGCGGTCTCGAACATAGCCGGATCGGGTTTGGTGCGCCCCACTTCCTCGGAGGTGGTGATCGAATCGAACTGCTCGCGGACGCCGAAGCGCTCGAGCATCTCTCGACCCTCCGCGTCGTCGACGTCGCTGATGACGCCGACGTGGAGGTCCCGCTCGGCGAGGCGTTCGATCGTTTCGACGGCCCCTGGAATCGGCTCGATCGACGTGCGGACGACCTCGTCGAATCGGGGCTGCCAGTCCGCTCGCGGGATCTCCTCCCCGACGATGGCCTCGACGCCGCGGTGGTAGCCGTCGCGAGCCGACCGGAACTCGGTACCGTCGCGCTCGCGGAAGTAGTCCCCGACGGTCGACCGCCAGGTGTCGATGGCCTCCTCGATCGTCCCGTCCACCTCGTGGCGCTCGAGCACGTCCGCGATGAACTCGGCGTGGGCGGCCTGGACGGAATCGAGCGCGAGGATGACGCCGCCGATGTCCCAGAAGACGGCCTCCCATTCGCCGTCTGCGGATGCAGTTGCGTCGCCGTCCTCCGTCGCGTCCTCGCTCATCGCTCGGCCCTCCGGATCGTCGACCGGTCGATTTCGTCGATACTCGCACACCCCGAGAGCCCGACCGTCAGATCGAGATCGGCGAGCAGGTTCTCGAGGACGGCGCTGACGCCGTCCTCGCCGCCGATTCCGAGCCCGAGCGCGTAGGGTCGACCCAGCAGGACCGCGTCGGCACCGAGCGCGATCGCCCGGATCACGTCGCTCCCGCGCCGGATGCCGCTGTCGAAGAGGACGGGAACCTCGCGGTCGGCGGCGGTCGCGTCCGCGACCGCGTCGACGACGTCCGGTAGCGCGTCCAGCGCCGGAATCGCGCCGTCGACCTGCCGGCCGCCGTGGTTCGAGACGACCATCCCGTCGACGCCGCGTTCGACCGCCTCGCGAGCGTCGTCGGGATGCAGGACACCCTTGACGACGATCGGCAAATCGGTCTGGGCCTGAAGCCACTCGAGGTCGTCCCAGGTCAGCGAGGCGTCGCCGAAGCAGGCCTGCCAGGACGCGATCGCGGCCTCCTCGTCGTCCCGCGGATCCACCTCGAGTCGCTCGCGGAAGGCCGGATCCTCGAAGTAGTTTTTCAGGCCCTGCGCCTCGAGGAAGGGCAGGTAGCCGAGTTCGATGTCGCGCTCCCGCCACCCCATTTTGGGCGTGTCGAGCGTGACGACGACGGCCTCGTAGCCCGCGTCCTCGGCGCGCTCGAGGAAACTGGCCGCCACGTCCCGATCGGAACTCCAGTAGAGCTGAAACCAGCCCGGGCTCTCGCCGAGTTCGTCGCTGACCTCCTCCATCGAGTACGAGGAAACGGAGCTACAGATCATCGGCACTCCGAACTCGCTCGCCGCGCGGGCGACGGCCAGTTCGGCCTCCTCGTGGAGGATCGACTGGACGCCGATGGGCGCGAGCATGACGGGCGCGGGGTACTCGCGGCCGAAGAGCTCGACCGAGAGGTCGCGTTCGGAGATGTCCCGCATGATTCGGGGGACGATCTGCCACGCGTCGAAGGCGCGGTCGTTCGCGGCGACCGTCGACTCCGAGCCCGCGCCGCCCGCGACGTAGGCGAACGCCTCCTCGCTGAGTTCCTCGCGGGCGCGTTCCTCGAGGTCCTCGTAGGAGACGGGAAACTCGGGGCGTTCGTCCTCGAGCATTCCGCTGAGATAGACCTCGGCCTGGCGATCCGGTCCGTAATCGGGGGTGTCTGATGTCATGGTCGTGTCCGTGACGGCGACCGTCCCGCCGCCGTCGCGTGAACGTCTATGTCAGTGCCTGCCACTCACTTAACGGTACGGTATCCATGCCCATCTTTATTAACAGTTGATGCGAATGGGCGAGTGGACCTAACAATGGTAACGAATCGAATTCGAGTCGCAGTCGCAGGTGACCGCACGTGAGTACGGACCAGTTCAGCGTCGACGGCGAGACCGCCATCATCACGGGCTCCTCGAGCGGAATCGGGAAGTCGATCGCGGAGCGCTTCGCCGCGGACGGCGTCGATGTCGTCGTCTGCTCGCGCGAGCAGGAGAACGTCGATCCGGTGGCCGAGGGAATCAACGAGAGCGACAGCCCCGGCCGGGCGCTGCCGGTCGAGTGCGACGTGACCGACCGCGAGGCCGTCGATGCGCTCGTCGAGGCCACCGTCGAGGAGTTCGGCGGGCTGGACGTGCTGGTCAACAACGCCGGCGCGTCCTTTATGGCCCAGTTCGACGAGATTTCGCCGAACGGCTGGAAGACGATCGTCGACATCAACATCAACGGGACCTATCACTGCACGCACGCCGCCGCGGAGCACCTCAAGGACGGCGGCGGCTCGGTGATCAACCTCGCGAGCGTCGCCGGCCAGCGCGGCTCGCCGCTGATGAGCCCCTACGGCGCGGCCAAGGCCGCCGTGATCAATCTGACGACGACGCTCTCCTACGAGTGGGCCGACGACGACGTCCGCGTCAACTGTATCGCGCCGGGCTTCGTCGCCACGCCGGGCGTCGAGAGCCAGATGGGCGTCTCCGCGGACAACATCGACCGCGAGGAGGTCGCGCGCCGAATCGGCACCGTCGAGGAGATCGCCGACCTCACCCAGTTTCTCGCCAGCCCCGCCTCGTCGTACATCGTCGGCGAGACGATCACCGCCCAGGGCGTCCCGCAGATCAGCGAAGACCGCGAGGTCTGAACTTCCCCGTTTCGCTCGAGTGACTCGGTTCACGACGCGGCCGCACCGCTCTTCGAGCGTCATCCGCTCGCCGTTCGGTGACGGAAATAGTCGTTCGGTGACGGAAATAGTCGTTCGGGGAAAGAAACCGTCGTTCGGTAATTAACATATCGTGACCGGCTGTCCGGCCGTTCAGACGGTCTGCTGTCACTGTGTCCCAGCACATCTGCGACTCGCCGTGCGGGCGCGCCGGAACTGACTGACAGTCGTCCGTCTCATACGGACTGTTGTCAGTCAGTTCCGGAGCAACCGCGAACCGACCTGCGGTTGCTCCGGTACATCGGTACACCGGACCGTCTCAGTCGTCACCCGCTGCCGCAGATTGCTGCTCCTCGACGTGCTCGGCGATTTCAGCGGTCTCGGTCGCAAACTCGTCGCGATCGACCTCCGCCCCGTGGAGCACCGTCGAGAAGTAGCGCACGCCGCTCGTGACGGCGATCGCTTCGGACATCTCCGCGTCCGTCACCCCCTCGAGTTCCGCTTCCGCTCTGTGGAACCGGATGCAGTACGGACACTGAATCGCCGCCGCTGCGCCGAGGGCGACGAGCGCCTTTTCTCGCTGCTCGAGCTCCGTCTCTCCGAGCTCGAGGTCTCGAACGATCCCCCAGCTGTGGTCCGCGGCCGGCTCCGGCAGCGCCTCGATCCAGCTCGGAACTTGTCCGAGGTACTCCGTTATCTCCGCCTGTGTTTCGGTTGATACCATTGTCCCCTCTCCGGATTTCGCGTTCGTCGTCCGGAACAGTACTGACCGCACCGGTGACGACCGGAAACCCACACTCTCTTTCTCCTCGAGGGGAGATGAAACTATCACACAGTCATTTGATAGCACGGCTCGTATATTTATCGGCAGTCTGGATAACTACTGGAGTGGTAGTGATCGCGGGAATCCGTGCGGACCCCGATATCGGCTTCCGTCAACGGCGGCTACGTCGCCGCAGTTGACGGTTCAACTCGGAAGTTTGTCTCGTCGCTCGAGGAGAACGAGAACGACGATCGAGCCGCCGAGGAGGAGGGCGGCACCGCTGAACACCGCGTCGTAGGTGTAGCCGCGCTCGAGGAAGAGGCCCACGGCGGATGAACCGAGCGCCTGCGTTAGCATCCAGATCGAACTGAACACGGCGTAGGCGCTCGCCCGCGTCGAATCCGGCAGCGTATCGAGGAGGTACGTATCCGTCGCCGGGAACAGCGTGTGAATGACGAAGCCGACGACCGCGGTGACCGCGATCAGCGCGAACAGGCTCTCGACCGCCGTCAGTACGAGGAGGCTCGCGGCGAACGCGCCGACGATTCCGAGCAGGTACGGAACCTGCGGAAACCGATCTGCCAGGTCGCCGCCGAAGAAAAACGCGGGAACGCCGGCGGCGAAGACGATCGTGAGCATCATCCCGGCCATTTGATCGGAGAGTCCCTTCGTCTGCATGTACAGTTCGTAGAAGTTGAACAGGCCCTGCCAGACGAAGACGGGTGCGCCGACGATCGCCAGCGCCGTGACGATGAGCCGCCACTCCGAGAGGGCACCGGCGACGAAGTCGCGATCGGCCCCTCCCGCACTCGGCATCTCGGTGTTCCTCGCGATGAGCCACGTGGCGGCCGTCACCACTGCTGCGCCGACGGCGATCGCCCACAGCGAGAGCCGCCAGTTGATGATGAGCGTGAGCGCGACGAACGGGGCGGCGATCACCGCGGCGATCTGGCTGGCGGCCCCGTGGATTCCCATGACATGACCGACGCGCGAGGGAAACAGTTCGCTCAACAGCGGATTCGCCGAGACGAAGTAGACCCCGGAGGCTATGCCCATGAGGAAGGCCCCGCCCATAAGCTGTGGGACCGTCGCCGCTGTCGCCGCGATCGCCGAGGACGCGGCGAGAATCATCCCGGACCCGACGACGATGTGGTGTCTCGGGACCTTCGTGAGGAGCCACCCGGTCGGCAGACGAAGCGAGGCGCTCCCGACCCACGCGAGCGTCACGATGAGTCCGGCGGTCGCCTCGCCGATCGCGAATTCGGTGATAAACACGTCCAGCAGCGGTGCGAAGATGACTCTGGCGAGGTTGAGCAAAAAGACGAGGCCACAGAGAGAGGCGAAGAGTCGCGTGCGGGTCACAGTCACTAGTTCCGACAACGGCTCTCAAACGTTCCGAAACCGGACGAGCCCGTGGCGGTTCGACGGCCGCTCCGGATCGGCCCGACGTGCGCGCAATACGAGTCTCAGGCTGCGTTCGAGTCCGAGCCGTAAACGATAGTCTTCGGGCCCCCGGTTCCCATACACCCAAAAGGCACCGTTCCGTCTGTGGTTGATGATGACAGACAGAGATGTCCACCTGCCGGTGGCCGCACAGCCGACGATCGACTCGATCGCCGACTACGCACAGACCGCCGAGGACGGCGGGTACGACTGCGCCTGGCTCCCGGAGACGTGGGGTCGCGACGGCGTCACCGTCCTGACGGCGATGGCCGAGCGCACCGACTCGATCGATATCGGCTCGAGCATCCTCAACACCTACTCGCGCTCGCCGGCACTGCTGGGACAGACGGCGGCGACGCTACAGGAGCTCTCCGACGGCCGGTTCCGCCTGGGGCTCGGCCCGAGCGGCCCCGTCGTGATCGAGAACTGGCACGGAGTGGAGTTCGGGAACCCCCTCAAACGGACGCGCGAAACCGTCGAAATCGTTCGAGAAGTGCTGTCGGGGGAGACGGTGAACTACGACGGCGACGACTTCCAACTCTCGGGGTTCCGCCTTCGATGTGATCCACCGGAAACGCAACCGCCGGTCGAGGTCACTGGAATGGGGCCCAAGGCAGTCGAACTGGCGGGTCGGTTCTCCGACGGTTGGCACGGGATCATGCTCACCCCCGAAGGGATGGCGGACCGCATCGATGACATCGAGCGCGGTGCCGAACTCGGCGACCGGGACCCAGACGACGTGCAGGTCACCGCCGGCGTCACCTGCTGTGCACTGGACGACCCCGACGAGGCCCGCGCGCTCGTCCGCCAACACATCGGCTTCTACGTCGGCGGGATGGGTACGTTCTACCGCGACGCTCTCGAGCGCCAGGGGTACGACGAGGCGACCGAGATTTACGATTCGTGGCAGGACGGCGACCGCGAGCGCGCTCTCGAGCTCGTCGACGAGCACATCCTCGACGACCTCTGCGCGGCCGGCGATCCGGAGACCGTTCGCGAGCAACTCGAGCGCTACGAGGACGTGGACGGCATCGACGCTATCGCGGTCAGCTTCCCGCGCGGCGCGAGCGAGGAGCAGGTTCGACAGACGATGGAAGCGGTCGCGCCCGACAACTGAGCGGATTCCGAAATCACTCCCGTAACTACGTTGGTTACGGGAACGCTATCGACTTCGAACGAAGGAAGGCGTCGACTTCTTCCGAGATCAGTTCCGGTGCTTCGGTTGGGCCGCCGTGGCTGACACCGTCGAATTCGACGAGGCGGCTGTGCGGAACCGCTTCGTGGGTGGCGCGGGCGCTTTCGCGAAGAAAATCGGGTCCGTCGGTACCGGTCAACACGAGTACGGGGGCGGGAACATCGAGAGAGTTCGGAAGTCGGTACTGCTCGACAGCGCGGTTCATCCGGACGACCGCTTCGGCGAGGTCCACACACTCCGGCCAGATCGGCCACTCCGCTAACCACGCATCGAGGTCATCAGTCCCGTCCGGGTGGAGGACGTGCTCGATGTATCGCTTCACCGCCTCGCGCCGCTCACCTGCCTCGATGAGCGTCTGCATTCGGTCTGCCAGATCGGCTTTCGCTCGGTAGTCGTCGGGAAGGATTGCCGGTTCGTACGCGACGACTGCCCCTACTGTTACTTCCGTTGCAGCTTCAACCGCAGTCAGTGCGCCGAAGGAGTGACCGAACAGAATCGGGTCGCCGTCGACGCCGTCGACGAGCGTTCGCACGTACTCGACTTCGCGATTCAGCACGTCGTCGGCGCTGGTCTCGGTCGGCTCGTCGAGGCAGGTTCCGAATCCCGGTCGTTGCGGGACGACCGCGGTATATCCGTCCAGATGTGGTACGACTGGACTCCAGTATTCCGCGGGAGCCATTCCGCCGTGAAGGAGGATCAGCGGCGGACCATCACCGCGGCGTTCGGACGTGACCTCGATGCCGGCTTCGGACTGGGTGGTCTTCATGCACCACCACGTCCGGGAGGAATCGGGCTAAGCCGTTCCCTCAGTGATGGGGGCGTTTAAATGAGTGCGGGGACGCGAATCGACCCGATTCGCGCCGGGCCGACGCTGAAGGCAGGTGGCGGCGATCCTCGCTCCGGACGGGACGGGCGCGGTTCAGCGAGCGTTTTCGACACGCCCATTAGCACATGTGAAAAACGAGACAGTATGGGACTCGTCGCGGAGTTCGATATCCGGTGTGAGGCCCTGCCACTCGTCGAGGTCGCGAGAGCGGTACCCGAGGCGACGATTCTCATCAAGCTACAGTTCAACCACGGTGACCGACCGCTGTTTCTAGCCACTGTGACGGGCGGTTCTCGGCCGGCGATCGAGGAGGCCCTGACGGACGCCGTCGATGTCCAAGCGTGGACGTTGATCGGAGAGGCCGGCTCGACGCGGCGATATCAGGCGGTACCGGCACTCAGTTTAGCGGAACAGCTCGGTGACCATCTCGAGGATCTCGCCGGACTCGAGGCGCTCGCCGCCGTCGAAGCCGCCATCGAACGGATCGAAGTGAACCCGGACGGATGGCGGCAGTCGGGCTGGTTCGCTGATCGAGCAGCGTTCGACGAATTTTCGTCGTTCTGGCGACGGAACGCCGGATTTCGGTTGCATCGCCTCACTCGCGATGGCGCGTCCGAATCGCCCGGTGACGGACTCTCCGACCCCCAACGAGAGGCGCTCAGAACGGCCTACGAGAGCGGCTATTTCGACATTCCACGACGGACGTCCCTGGCAGAAATCGCGGCGGAGTTAGACATCTCTGCGTCTTCGGTATCGGAGCGACTTCGTCGCGCTCACAGACAGCTCATCGAGGAAACGGTCGCGACGACGTGGCCACCCCTTCCCGACTAACGGACTGACTGACTGACTGACTCGAGTATTCCCGCCCTCGAGAAACGAATCCTTCGACAGCTACAAACGGTGCATCGTCCCAGTTCGTGGTATGCCCGGCAAGGTGAGCCCGGACGACCTGCTCGCGCACGTCTTCGAGCGGACGGGGGCGGCCGAGACGGACGAGACGATAGTACAGGGCCCCGCGAACGGCGAGGACGCCGCCGCGATCGACTGGCCCGACGGCGAGGGGACGCTCGTCGTCAGCTCCGATCCGATCTCCCTGGCCGCCGCCGAGGTGGGCACCCTCGGCGTCTCCGTCGCCACCAACGACGTCGCCGTCTCGGGAGCCGACCCGCGCTGGCTGACGGCCGTGGTGTTACTTCCCGCCGGGGCTAACGGCTCGCTCCTCGAGCAAATATCGCACGACCTCGACGCCGCCGCACGGGCGGTCGGCGCGTCGATCGTCGGCGGCCACTCCGAGTACGTCGACCAGCTCGAGCGGCCGCTGCTCTCCCTGACGGCGATGGGAACGACCGATCGGTTCGTCCCGACCGGCGGCGCGGAGCCCGGCGATGCCGTTCTCCTCACCAAAGCGGCGGGGATCGAGGGAACGGCAATCCTCGCGGCCGACTTCGGCGACGAACTCGGCGTGGATTCCGAAACCCGCGAGCGCGCCGAGGGGTTTCTCGGAGAGGTCAGCGTGGTTCCCGAGGCCCGGATCGTCCGCGAGTACGCGACGGCGATGCACGACCCCACCGAGGGCGGGGTCGCGGCCGGCCTGCTCGAGGTGGCCCGCGCCTCGGGCGTCCGACTCGAGGTCGATCGCGATGCGGTCCCGATCCGCGAGGAGACGGCGGCGCTGTGCAAGGCAGCCGGTGTCGACCCGCTGCGGATCTTCGGCTCCGGCGCGCTGCTCGCGACCGTCCCCGCGGACGCACTGGACGACTGTCTCGAGGATCTCGCGGATGCAGGAGTCGAGGCCGCCGAGATCGGGACCGTCACGGACCTCGAGGGCGGCGAGCCGGAACTCCGCCTCGACGATGAGTCGATCACCGAACCGATCGAGGACGATCTCTATCCGCTGTGGGAGGCCGCCGACGCGGACGACTGACCCGCGACCCCGTCGGTCCCGAGCAGCGCGTCGACGGTCGCTTCGATCAGCACGGTTTCGGGGTCGACCACGACGTCTGCCTCGATTCGTTCGGTGGACACGGGTTCCCCACCGCCCGTGAAGGCCACGATTCTGGCGTCCGTGTGCGACCGAGCAGAGTCGATCACCGCGTCCGCGTCTCGCAGCCCGGCGGTACAGACGAGTACCGCATCGCACGTTTCGATGCCGGCCCGCTCGAGCGTGCGGTCGACCGTCGGGTCACCGATGAGTACGTCGACGCCGTCCGAATGCCGTGAGCGCTCCTCGCCCGTCACGACCGCGACCGACGCGCGGGACGCGAGTGTGTCGACGATCGGTGCGATCGTCTCGTCGGACCCGAGAACGACGATTTCCGCGCTACGCTTCGCTTTGCCTCCGGCCACGGCAGCGTCGGAACCGAGATGCGCCGTTGCCTCGCGACCGGTTCGGGCGAGGTGGGTATCGAGCGCGGGGCCGAACAGGCTGCCGACCGTGGCGGCCAGGGTCGCCGGCCCGAGGACGACCAACGAGATAGCGAACAGACGCGCCGCTTCGGTGCTCGCGTGGACGTCGCCGTAGCCGACCGTGCTCGCGGTCACGGCGGTGAAGTAGACCGCGTCGACGACGGTCGTGACCCCGTCGAACCCGCTTCTGAGCGCGTACGCCCCGGCGGTTCCGTAACAGAGCACGCCGACGATAGACAGGAGGGCACCGATCTGCGTCGCGTCGAGGCTACTCGAGCGCGTGAACCGCCCGCTCGTGGCGACGAGGACGGCGAGTCCGCCGACCGAGAGGACGACGAGCGGGACGGACACCGCTCTGAACTGGACGATACCGTGGGCCCCGGACAGGGCGACGAGGAGGACGGCGGTGACGTACGCCAGCCGGTAGCCCCGACGCATTCCCCAGGCGGTGACGAGCAGGGCGAAGCCGACGATGGTCCCGCTGAACTCCGCGACGGCCTGGAGATCGCCGAGCGTGCCGCCGGTCTCGAGGGCCGGCCGAGTGAGAATCGAGCCGACGCCGGTCGCGATCGACGTGAGCGCGATTGCGGTGACGATCCAGACAGCGACGCGACCGCCGGGTCGACGCGGGTGAAGCGCCTCGAACATAGCGGTTCCACACCGACGGCGGCGGTAAACCCCCGGTCGGGTCCGCCGCCCGACGGGGCGCGCGAATTCCGGACTGTGAGAATTCTTGGCACGGACTTATTGGCGGGGATTTCTTCCGAGAGTCATGGCGAAGATCACATACGAGGCCCCCGACGGAACGGCCTCGGAGGAGGTAGACGCCGATCACATTACCGACTCGGGAAAGGTCCAGGGCGTTCGGGTCCGACTCGAGGACGAGAGCTTCATCCACGTGCCCTACACTCGCCTGTACTGGATCCGGATGAGCGAGGACGAGGGGAGAGTGGACTACTCGCCGGCGTAGACGGCTGTGGGTGTCCGCCGACCGGCCGGATCCGACGGCCGGCGTCGCGACGCGACGAGGTCGCACTCGCGATCCCGTTTCAGGGCGTCATCACCACCTTGATGCAGTCGTCGTCCTTGTTGTTGAACGTCTCGTACATCTCCGGCCCCTTCTCGAGGCCGACCTGATGACTGATGACGAACGAAGGATCGATCTCGCCGTCCTCGATCTTCTCGAGTAGCGGATTCAGATAGCGCTGAACGTGGGTCTGGCCGGTCTTGATCGTCAACGCCTTGTTCATCACCGAGCCGAAGGGGAGGTTGTCCGACCGGCCGAGGTAGACGCCGGGAACCGAGAGCGTGCCGCCCTTCCGGCAGCACTTGATCGCCTGCCGGAGGACGTGCGGGCGGTCGTCCTCGAGGTGCGCCTCCTGTTTGACCTGATCGGCGAGGCCCGTGACCCCCGTGCCGTGGGCCTCGGTGCCGACCGCGTCGATGCACCGGTCCGGGCCGCGATTGCCGGTCATCGACATCAGTCGATCGTAGACGTCGTCCTCCTCGAAGTGGATGATCTCCGCGTCGCCGTGGGACCGCGCCATCTCGAGTCGTTCCGGGATTCGGTCGATGGCGATCACGCGGTCGGCACCGAGCATCCACGCGCTCTGGATGGCGAACTGGCCGACGGGCCCGCAGCCCCAGACTGCGACCGTGTCGTTCTCCTCTATCTCGGCGTTTTCGGCCGCCATGAATCCCGTCGGGAAGATGTCGGAGAGGAAGAGCACCTGTTCGTCTGGCAGGTCGGAGTCGATTTTGATCGGGCCGACGTCGGCGTAGGGGACCCGCAGGTACTCCGCCTGTCCGCCGGCGTAGCCCCCCAGCATGTGCGAGAAGCCGAGCAGGCCGGCCGGCGAGTGGCCCATCACCTCGCTCGCCACCTCGGCGTTCGGGTTCGAGTTGTCACAGAGGGAGTAGAGGTCGTGGTCGCAGAACCAACACGAGCCGCAGCTGATCGTGAAGGGAACGACGACTCGGTCGCCCGCCTCGAGGGTCTCGACCTCGCTGCCGACCTCGACCACCTCGCCCATCGGCTCGTGGCCGAGCACGTCGCCCTCTCGCATCCCGGGCATGTACCCGTTGTAGAGGTGGAGGTCGGAGCCGCAGATGGCGGTCGCCGTGACCTCGATTATCGCGTCCCCCGGATTGACGATCTCCGGCTCGGGAACGTCGTCGATACGGACGTCCTGTTCGCCGTGCCAGGTGAGCGCCCTCATCGGTTCGCCCTCCGTTCCTCGAGTCGATTCGACTCGGTCGGCGCGCGCTTGTTACTCCCACTCATTATCAAATCCGGTCGTAATCCACATGCAAGGCGGCACTAAACGTGGGCCCTGCGTCTGCAACCGTCGCTGTGTCCGGTCGGCGGTCGAACGACCGGTCCCAGTAGCGCTCCTACGCCCGCCGCGACTCGAGCGCGCCGACCTCGAGTCGGCCGACGGCGGCCGGGGCGAGAACAATACCGGCGAAGAGAATCGCGTAGAGGACGACGAGCAGGGGTTCGACCGTCGCAACGACGGGTTCGACACTCGTGATGAGGGCCACGAATCCGCCGCCGAGACCGGTGAGGACGACGCCCTCGAGTCGAGATCGCAGCGCCGGCAGGACCTCGAGTCGCCGCGTGGCGAGCAGCCCGCCGATCGAGCCCCCGAGTCCGAGCAGCGCGTCCGTCGTTCCCGCGACCGCAGCGGCGGGAACGGCGAGGACGAGCGCGATGGCGAACCCGATCGTCGGATCGTCGCGCGTGATGCGATTCATGACCGCCACGAAGGCGATTCCGAGGACTGCACCGACGATCACGTCGCCGAGGTAGTGGACGCCGAGAGCGACCCGTGATAGTGAGACGGCGACGATCAGCACGCCGGCACCGGTGACCGCCTGCCAGTCTCCCAGTCGGTCGTACGCCGAGACGAGGCCGCCGTAGACGACGGCCGCCGCGAAGGCGTGCCCGCTCGGAAAGCCGTACCCCTCGCGCTCTCCCTCGAGCGGGAGCAACATGGCGTCCGCAGGCGGCCGCGGGAGCGCGAAGACGGCCTTGAGCGAGAGCAATAGCGCCAGGCCGGCGACCGCGTAACTGATCACGAGCGCGCTCCGGCGGCGATCCGCGCACCAAAACAGCACGGCGAGTAGGAACATGAGAAGCGTCGTCCCGCCGAGTTCCGTGATAAACACGACGACCTCCGCGTATTCGGTCGGTACGGCGTCACGGACGACGGTGCTTTGCTCCCTGAGTCGCATCTCGGTTCTCACGTGACCCGTCCGAAATGTAAACGTTCGTTTTGACGCCCCGCTCTCATCGATGCGTCAAGCGGATCGTTCGCTCACCATAATAGGACTTTATTGAGGGCAGATAGCGACGGTCTTTTCCAGAAGATGTTTGCCAAATAGAGCCATCATGAGAGACACTGCGGTTCTAATCCCCCATGACAGAGATTCAACGAGGCGAGCGTTCGGCTTCGGTGCGGGAGCTCGAGTTCACGATCGACGAGTCGTCGTATCCGTTCGTGTCTGCTTCGGAACAGGTCGGCTGTCGGATCGAACTCGCGGAGATGCTTCCGCGCGGCGACGGAGAGTACGCCGAGTTTTTCACGGTCACGGACGGTGATCCATCGGCGGTCGTCAAACTCGCTCGGACTCACGAAAGCGTTGAGAGTCGGCTTCTCAGCGGCGGTGAAAACGACGCACTCCTCGAATTTCTCGCCTCTGAGGGGTGTCCCGCGGTGATCCTCGCCGAACTCGGGGCGCTCCCGCAGGAGGTCCAAGGCGACGGCGGAACCGGCCGCATCGTCGCCGAAGTCCCGCGGCGATACGATGCGGTGTCGATCACCGACGCGTTCCTCGAGCGGGTGCCGGAGGCGGAATTCGCCGCGAAGCGCGAAACGACGGAACTCAGGACCCCGTTCAGTCGAACGGGGTTCCGTGGGGAACTGCGCTCGAGGCTCACGGAGCGACAGCGCGAAGTGCTCGAGGCCGCATTCGAGGCCGGATACTACGATTGGCCCCGCGAGTGCTCGGGCGAAGCGGTCGCGACCGAACTCGGCATCTCGTCGCCGACGTTCTCCGAACACATTCACGCCGCCGAGCGCAAACTCCTGACGATGGTGTTCGAGGGTTCGTAACCCGGAACCGAGACGGAGCGAGATCGAGCCCCGTCGGGTGATCTCGATGCTCGTTCCGGTCCGCTCGATGGTCGTGCCGGTTCCGTTTCACTCGCACGGAGCCACGATGACGCGGCCGTCCGCGTGGACGGTGACGGCACAGTTTTCGAAGCGAAACGAGAGTCGTATCGGTCGCGTTCGGGCTCCCGCTCGGGTGAGGAGCCGATTCATGGCCTCCGGATCGACGACCTCGTACAGCGGTCGCATCTCCGTCGGTTCCGTCCCCGTCACTGCCGCGACCGTCCGAACGATCGATATCGACGGGTCGTCGTTGGCAGTCCAGTCGTATCGCGCGGTAAACGATCCCCGTTCGGGATCTTCCACCGGCGAGTCCGCAGCCGAAGTTATGTCCTTCCCTGTCATAGAGTTCACCAACGCGACGTGTTTCCCTCGAGACACGCGACCGGTTTAGGTTGCATCCCTACAACTCGAGGTCTGCGTTTCGATCGACGGAGCGGCGACCACGCGGTCGGGTGACGATCTCGCTCGACGAGGTGATTGTGGTGATGGTCGAATAACGGCAGTGATGGTGGTCGAGTGACGGCAGTCGTATCGGCCGAACGCCGGCGATTCCGGGCGCGAGTCCGACTCAGCGCCGTGCCCACTCGAGCATCCGCTCGTAGACCGGGTCGGACGCCAGCGCGCTCGAGTCGCCGACCAGTACCAGCGCGCGCTTCGGCCGGGTCAGGGCGACGTTGATCCGCCGATAATCCTCGAAGATCGGCCCCTCGAGCGAGCCGGTCGCGGTAAAGGAGACGATGATGACCTCCTGGCTCGAGCCCTGGAAGCGGTCGACGGTGTCGACGGCCACGTCGTCGGGGACGTGCTTGGAGATCTCCGAGACCTGCGCCCTGAAGGGGGCTATGACGCCGATGTCGGTCCGCTCGAGGCCGGCCGCTTCGTAGGTCTCGATCAGGGCCGCGATCCGCTCGGCCTCCTCGCTGTCGGTGTACTGACTCCGATCGCCTTCGACGTCGACGAACGAGACCGGATCCCGCAGACTCTCGGGTAGCCCGTCGCGGGAGACGCCCTCGAGGTCGTCCAGATTCCGTCCCGCGACCTCGGGCGTGGCGGGTCGAAGCTGGCCGTCGTAGAACTCGTTCGAGGCGAAGACCTGAATGCGCTGGTTCATCCGGTACTGGTGGGTTAACATGACGCCGGCCTCGGGGTGGAGGTCGACCAGCCGCTCGAACAGCGACTCGGTGAGGTCGTTTTCGGCCCGAACGACGGGCGGGAGCTGCTCGTGGTCGCCGACCAGCACGAACCGTTCGGCCAGGTTGATCGCCGCGCAGGTTCCGGGTTCGGTGAGCTGTGCGGCCTCGTCGACCAGCGCCACGTCGAAGGCCTGCTCTTTCATGATCCGCGAGCCGCAGGTCGACGTCGTCGCCGCCACCACCTGCGCGTTCTGCAGTTTCGCGACGCGATCCTCGGGATTCCCCGAACGCTCGAGGCGGTAGGGCTCCATGTCGTCGCGGATCCCGCTCTCCGATCCGACCCGAACCACGCGATCCTCCTCGATCACGTCGTCCAACTGTTCGAGCAGGGCCTCGAGCGCGTTGTCCACCGCCCGATTCGTGAAGGCCGACAGCAGGACGCGCTCGCCGCGCTCGACCATCGCGCGGATGGCGCGGGCGATGGTGTAGGTCTTCCCGGTGCCCGGCGGCCCGTGGATCAGCGCGCAGTCATCCGCGCCGACCGCCTTCGCCACGGCCTCGTTCTGGCGTTCGTTGTTGTCGATGAACGTTTCATCGATGGTTTCGAATTCGGGATCAGTACGTCCGAACAGAATGTCCTTGCGCCGTTCGTTGCCTTTGAGGAGCGCGTCGTGCATCGCGACGAGCAGCCGGTCGGTCGTCAGTTCGGAGGGGTAGACGTCGAGTCTCGTCACCTCGACCGGCTCGTCGGCCGTGAGCACGATTTCGTCGTCTAACCGCTTGATCCACGCTAGCTCCGAATCGCCGCGAACCGGGTGGCCGTCGCTCGCGAGCACCAGATCGCCCTCGCGGAGCTTCGAGGTCGCGCCGCCGGTCCGTTCGGCGCGCAGTTCCCAGCGGCCTTCCTCGAGCGGCCGCTTCTCGACGAACTCGAGATTGATCAGCGCGCGGTCGTCGTCGGCTCGCTCCTCGGCCGTCTGCTCCCAGAGCTTTGCGTACTCGCGGTGGACCTCCCGGCGCTCCTCCTCGATCGCGTGGTAGAACCGGTCGAAGTACTCGAGTTCTTCCTCCGGCAGCGACTGGCCGATCTGGCCGGCCTTGGATTCCTGATCGAGCCGACCCGAGACGACCATGCAGGTGTCCTGTTCGAAACAGTACTCGCACTTCGCGTCGGCCTCGTAGCCGGTCGGAATATCGCCGGACACTTCCTTCGCCGCGATCTCGTTGCGGAGGCGCACGACGTACTTCAGGAGACCGTCGCCCATCGTGAACTCCTTCGCGGGCGTGAGATCGCCGGTCTCCTCGTTGCGATCCAGCGCCGAGTTCTTCGTGTAGAGCAGCGTTCCGATGTCGACGTCGCCGCCGTGTTCCTCGAGCAGGAGCGCGTAGCAGGCCGCCTGCACCTTGTCCTTGAACCGCGGCTCCTTCTTGAGGTTCTTCCCCGTCTTGAGTTCGACCGGGGCACCGCGGCGGACGGCGTCGGCTCGGCCACGGATGCCGAACGTCTCGCTGATGAGCAACTGTTCCGACCGCCAGCTGTCGTCGTCGGTCAGCCGGCCCTGCTCGAGCCAGCCCTCGATCGCTTTCGCGTTCTCTCGAATCTCCTCGGTGACGGCCTCGGGCGTTTCACCGAGCAGCCCCAGCTGGAGACCCCGTTCCTCGACGCGGGCGTCGATCGACTCCTCGAGGTCGCGCCCGCGGAGCAGATCGCCGAAGACCTCGTGGACGAGCGTCCCCTTCACGACGGGGTAGTTCAGCGGCACTCCGGAGAGCTTGTTCAGATAATACAGCCGGGGACACTGGACCCAGTTGCGGATCGACGTCACGCTGACGAGGAAGGACGGCTCGACGACGACGTAGGAGTCGCCGGTCGTCGCGTACTGCGTCTCGCCCTGATACTCCTCTTCTTTCGCGTTCGTGACGACGAGTTCCATCCCCGGCTCGAGCAGTTCGGCCGATTCGGTCCACTTGTTCCAGAGGGTCACCGTCGTGGTTTCGCGACCGTCCGCGACGGTCACCGTCCCGCCGTCGCCTCGAGGGGGTGGCGTCTCGTCGTCGATCGCGTCGCTGGTCGACGCGTCCTCGGCCGGCCGGAGCGGCACCTCCGCGAGTTCGCTCTCGCCGTAGCTCGTGGACACCGACCGCACGTCGACCTCGCCCGCGACGGTTCCGCGTACG
The DNA here is from genome assembly GCF_020405225.1 of Natrinema sp. DC36. Taxonomy (NCBI): domain Archaea; kingdom Methanobacteriati; phylum Methanobacteriota; class Halobacteria; order Halobacteriales; family Natrialbaceae; genus Natrinema; species Natrinema sp. DC36. The sequence continues at coordinate 2,336,773 of NZ_CP084472.1, read as the reverse complement.
TGCACACTGTTCCATCAGGGTCGAGCGATCAAAAACGCTATCGGTCGTCGGACCGCGCTCGACCACCCGCTCCCGATCCGACGAACCGTCGATCTCACGCGGCGGTAATTCGATGTTACCACCGTTCCCACTGGGACTCGAGTCCGTCTTCGATATCAATCGGATAGTGACGGGAAGGGAACGAGCGGAACGGACGGGCCGCTTTTGAGCGCGGGACGCGAAGGCTCGTTGCCATGACTGACCCCAACGGCGACGACCGTCGGACGGGCGGCGGGTCCGACACCGAGACCGACGCGGGGGCCGGAACCGGCGACGGGCCGACCAACCGTGCGGAAGAGGCGTCAGCCGACATCGACTCCGGTACCGGTGTCGGAGACGGTGAGCGCTCCGCCGGACGAGCCCCGTACGACGAGTCGACGCAGGTCGCGACCGAGGAACGGCGGCGAAAGACGTCGGTACTCAGCCTGCTCGTCGCCGTCCTCGGCGCGTGGGTCGCGCTGTCGGTGCTCGTCTTCGAGACCGCGGCGGCACCGCTGTGGAACGACGTGCTGGTCGGACTCGTGATCTCCATTGCTGCGGGGTACAATTACTACCGACTGACGAACGACATTCCGCTCAGCACCGCCATCGCGTCACTGATCGCGGTTCTCGGGATCTGGCTGATCGTCTCGGCCGCGCTGTTCGGGATGACCGGCGGCCTGTTCTGGAGTACCCTCGCCGCCGGACTGCTGATCGCCGGACTGGCGGGGTACAACGTATACGAGGCTCGCGAGGCGCGGTCGGTCACGACCGAGTCCGGGGCTGGGACCTAGAGTTTCGCCCGATCCGGGCCGTACTCGGCCTCGAGTCGGCGGATACGGTGTTCGGCGGCGTGGTGGCCCATCGCGACGACGGAGAAGCTGACCATGACGACGGCGAAGGTGATCGAAATGACCGGCGAGACGCCGTTGACGTAACTATTCCATAACTGGCCCAGCGCCAGCGCCAGCGGTGCGAGCGTCAACAACGCGCTCTTCGCTGGCGTCGCGCGAAACAGTTCGACGAACGAGAGTGAGTGGCGGCCGGACATAGGGAAAGCGTCGGTTACCACTCTCTTTGAGGGACCACTCGTATTCTTTTTGGTTCGGATCGGCCGTTAGCGGCCCTGATAGTCCCTCTGCGGCATCTTTCGGTGGAACCGATACGTTCATTCTGCCGGCGATTCTCTCGTCGAGTATGCGGATTCGCGAGTGGCAGGACGTACTCGAGGACGTCACCGAACGGAACGTCGATCCGGAGGACTGGCGCGCCGTCGCCGGTGACCGCGCCGGCGGCGTCGGCGAAGACATGTACCTCGCGCATCCACGGGCCGGCGTCTTCTTCCTGAAGACGTACGCGAAGAATCCCTTCGAGGTTCGCGGCGTCGGGACGCGGGTCGCCCGAAACCTCGACGACGAGATCGGATCGTTCCTCCCCGAGCGGGATTCGGGCGGCCGCTTCGCAGTGCAATCCCCGCCAGAAGACGAGGAGCAGGCCGAAACCGTCGGGAAGCGCCTCGAGACCGTCCTCGAGACGCACGCGGACGCGCCGACCCGGCCGCAGGACCTCTTCGACGACGTGATGGGGGCCATGGAGAGCCCCGCGTTCGGGCCGATGGCGTACGACCAGTACGACCGACCCGACGAACTCGAGGACCTCGCGGACCGGTTCGACGAGGCCGACGAGTTGCTGAACAGCGAACTCGAGGACCTGATCGAGACCGACGAGGTCGATCGGGGCTTCATGTGAGCGGGCGGAATCCGACATCCGCGGCCGTCATGGTCGCCGCCTGCGTCTGCGTCCGGTGACTCTTTGGGATCGGGCTTCGACGGTAGTGCCATGTCACCGAGCGTAAGCGCAGAGGCCGTCGTTCGCGAGTACTACGACGCACTCCGCGGCGGCGACCCTCTCGCCCCGTATTTCGTCGACGACGAGCGGACCGTCAAGTTCGGGATCGGCGAGTCCCTGTTCGGCGGGAGCGAGATCGCTGCGGCCCTCGAGGAACAGACCGAGACGACCGACGAGTGGACGGTCGAGAGCCACAATCTCGTCGTCACTGAACGGGACGGATTCGCGACGGTCGCCGATGAGGTGACGATGGCGTGGACGAAGACGATGACCGGCGAACGGTTCCGGTTCGACAGCCGCTGGAGCGCGACGCTGATCGAACGGGATTCGGACGACTCGAGCGCGATCGACTGGCGGTTCGTCTCGATGCACGTCAGCGCACCCCGCGAGCTGTGAGCCGCGGTCCTGGGCGGGGCTCGTCGCGCTCGAGCGACCTGACGAACGGGGGCGATCAGCTCAAAGCCGTCTTCGTCCTATTGGTCGGGCTCTCCGGCGGGCTGGTCGCCCTCCAGAGCAACGCCCCGTTACCGGTGATCGGCGCGGCGATACTCGGCGGTATCGTCGCCGGCGGTGCGTTGCTCTGGTACTTGATTTGGATTACAACTGACTGAACCACGATGCCGAATCCGCAGGCGGTGGCGCGCGCCGGATCACGGTGACCGTGGAGGGAACCGTGATCTGAAGCCGTGCGAGGGATGAGTGAGTGACCAACGGGAACGAACGAATCGGTTGGGGAGGGCGTGGCGATTCCCTGTTGCCACGATAGCAGGACGCTTGACTCCGGCAATGCTACGATCTCGTATCACCAGCAGAGTAGCGATTTCTCCCTCGAGCTGAGACACAACACCTCGAGAACCGATCGAACCTAGCGATCGACGCGCTGGATCCACGTCCCCGGCGCGTCGAGCTCGTCGTGGCTCGGGAGGTTCTCTGGACCCTCCCAGACGAGACTCGCCGTCTCGAGGTCGCGAACGGCGAGGACGTGCTCGAAGAAGTTCTTGCCGCGCTCGTACTGGCGCTCCTTGAGGCCGAGGCCGAGCAGACGACGGAAGAGCTTCTGCAGCGGCCCCCGCCCCTGTCGCCGCTCGTCCAGCTTGCGCCGCAGGTCCTCGTACTCCTCGTCGAACGCGTGATCCATCAGGAGTTCGGCGTAGCCCTCGACGACGGTCATCGCGGCGTCGAGATCACGGAACGCGTCCCGGTCGAACGATCCCTCCGAGAGCGTCGCGATCCCGTCTTCCATGCGGGCCTCGAGGTGGTCGGAGAGCCACGGTGCGGCCCCGAACTCCGCGGCGTGGGTCACCTCGTGGAAGGCGATCCAGCGGCGGAACCGGTCGGCGTCGACCTCGAGTTTCGCGGCGGCGTTGAGGATGTTCGGCCGGACGAAGTACAGCGCGTGGTCGTCCGTGGGGGCATCGGCGAGCAGGAGGGGGTCGTACTGCCCGAGGACGTTCCGTCCGAGGAAGGAGAGCAGGACGGTCATCGTCCCCGTGTTGATCGTCCGGGCGACGCCGGGGAACGCGCCGGTGTGGGTCTCGAGCGTCTGCATGACCCGCTCGAAGGTGGCGACGTTCGCGTCGATCCAGTGGTGGCGGTTCTGGATCTCGACGGTCTCGGGCACGTCGAACTCGACGCCGGAAACCGACCGCACGGCGGCCCGCGCGTCCCGGACGTCGCGAGCGTACGCCTCGCGCTCGCCGGGTTCGAGCTCGAGCGAGCCGGGATCGGTCGCCGCCTTGGCGGCGTCGGCGGCCGACCGCCAGTCGATCGCGTCGTCACCGGACGCCCCGGCGACGGCCCGGGCGCTACGATAGAGATTCACGACTCCGGCTATGACGAGGACGCGCAAAAGCGTTCGGCTCGGCTCGCGTCGGTGCGAAGACCCGACGCCGTCGGTCAGAAACGGCCAGGCCGACGATTTCGACTGCCGACCGATCACCGATCAGCCGATGGCCCGCTTCGGACGCCGACGGTCAGTTGACGATGACGTCGGGTTCCGCTTCGGGCTCGAGGTCCGATTCCTCGTCGCCGCCGCGGAACTTTTTCGCGGCGACGGCGATGCCGACCAGGACGACGAGCGCGACCAGCGCGCCGGCGGCGCTTTTGCCCTTGCCGCCGGATTCGTCGTCGGCGGCCTCCGTCTCGCTTTCGGTCTCGAAGTCTGTCTCCGATGCCGATTCGGTGCTTCCGATCGGCAACGCCTCGCCGATCGATCCGAGTCCGAACTGTGCTTCGCCGTCGAAGTGCAACTCTACGAGGGTGAATTTCTTGTCTCCCATACGCGGACGCTCAACGAGGGCGCACTTAGCAGTGGCGGTGAGGTCTCTAGATGCCGCTGAAACGATACCCTCACCAATAGCAACGATCGTCGATCGAGTGTACGGCGACGTTCAGTGGCTGCTATACGCTGTTTCGGTGTGTGAGATCTGGTCGTGGTATTCGTCTCCCCCACGCTCGCCCGCTGCGGCCTCGAAATCACCGGACTGAATAGGCGTGCTGTGTCGCCAGTTCTCGCGGCAGATGGTCGTGTCGATCATTCAGCCGGAATCGGGCTCCGGACCGGTACGATTAAGTGTCCATCACCTGCGGTGTTGCGTATGAGTGGACGACCGCTGGACGTCCTCGAGGCGTCGCTCGGCGAACGCGTGACGGTACGGCTCAAGAGTGGTGACGAGTATCTCGGCGAGCTCGCGGGCTACGATCAGCACATGAATCTGGTGCTCGAGGACGTGACGATCCCCATCGGCGGCGAGGTCGAAGAGGAGCCGCCGGTCGAAGACACAACCATTATACGCGGCGATAACGTCGTTTCGATCACTCCATGACTGGTGCAGGAACCCCGAGCCAAGGAAAGAAGAACAAGACGACCCACACGAAGTGTCGTCGCTGCGGAGAGAAATCGTATCATACCAAGAAGAAAGAGTGTTCGTCGTGTGGCTTCGGCAAATCCGCCAAACGCCGCGGATACGAGTGGCAGTCGAAATCCGGCGACAACTGATCTCTCACTTCTCCCCCTCGTTTTTCGCCGTTCGCGTTGCGTCCAACTGAGCGCTCGACAGGTTCGGGTCCGACAGTCTCGATTCCAGGAGTCTCGGTCTCGACCATCGGTCACAACGCTCCCGTACCGCTCGGCCCGCGCCGCCGATGAACAGCCCTTAGTTCGACGCCGCGAAGGATCGTCTATGAAGACGACAGCCGCCTTCGCCGGCCTCGAGTGCGTCGACTGCGGGGCCACCGTCGACGCTTCCGAGTCCCACCGCTGCCCGGACTGCGGCGGCGCGCTCGATCCGACCTACGACTACGACGCGATCGACCTCGATCGCGAGACGCTCGCCGACCGGCCGTTCGACTCCCAGTGGCGCTACGCGGAACTGCTTCCGTTCGCTCGCGAGTCGGCGGTGACGACCCAGGAGGGAGCGACGCCGCTGGTCGACTGTCCCGATCTGGCTGCCGAACTCGGCGTCGGGCGCGTGCTGATCAAAGATGACGGCCGGAATCCGACCGGCTCGAGCACGGATCGCGGCGCGTCGGTGGCCGTCACCGCGGCCGTCCATCACGGCGCGAGCGACGTTGCGCTCCCCTCGACGGGCAACGGCGGACAGGCCGTCGCGGCCTACGCGGGCCGAGCGGGGCTCGACTCGCACGCGTATCTCCCCTCCCGATCCGGCTTTACGAACAAGGCGATGGTCAACGTCCACGGCGGCGACATGAACGTCGTCGGCGGCCGGTTCGGCGACGCCGCCGGCGCGTTCGAGGAGGGGGTGGCCGAACACGACGACTGGTACTCCCTCCGATCGTTCGACACGCCCTACCGCCACGAGGGCGCGAAGACGCTGTTCTACGAGATTGCAGAACAGCTCGAGTGGGACGTTCCCGACGCGATCTGTTACCCCACGGGAGCCGGTACCGGGCTCGTCGGACTCGCCAAAGCCGCACGCGAGTTTCGGGAACTGGGTCTGATCGACGACCTGCCCGCCCTCTACGCCGCCCAGGCGTCGGGCTGTGCGCCGATCGTCGAGGCGTTCGACGACGACCGCGACGAGCACAACCCGGTCGAGCACCCCGACACGATCTGTGGCGAACTCGAGATTTCCGATCCCGCGGCGAGTCCGCGAATCCTCGAGGCGCTCCGCGAGACCGACGGCGGTGCAGTCGCGACCGAAGACCCGGACATCCTCGAGGCCGCCGTCCGGGTGGCCCAGACGACGGGACTCGAACTCATTCCGAGCGCGGCGGCGGCGGCGAGCGGCGCGTGGGAGCTCGCGGAACGCGGCGCGTTCGACGGCGACGAGACGGTCGTCATCGTCAACACGGGATCCGGAAACAAGGAGGCCGACGTGTTGCGCAGCCACTTGATGAGTCAGGGCGTCTAGCGTCGATCCGGGTTTGCATCGCGATCGGATCTCCAGTCAGTTACTGCGGTCGGTCACCGATCAGGCACGGCGCACGCCGCCGAGTTCCCGGTTGTAGTGATCGGTGCGTGACCCGTGCAGTACCCGGTGATACCGCCGAGTAGAGCCGATCGAACCGGTAGCAGGGGACCGGGCCGACGAAAAAAGCCGAACGGTTTCACCGACAACGTCTTGCCTGCGAGGGGAGTAGACGAACCGAGTACCAATGTGTGAACATTCACCAGAGTGTTCGAACGGGGACATGTGCCAGCTCGTCCTCGAGAATGGAGAGACCGGTCTCGAGACCGCCGAATACTACTGTAAGGCACACCTCGTACTGCGGATCTGGGAAGTCGAGAACGACAGCTCGATGCGAGCCGTCAGCGCCGAGCAACTGTGATGACGGCGTAATCGAGCCGAGTGCACCGAGCACTTGCAGCCGCCTCGAGATCGCCGACTCACCGCCGCGTCACGGTTCGGTCGGCCGCGATCGGAGACCGAGATCGAACGCGACCGGCCTCGTCGTGTGGCGCGCGAGCGGCCGACAGGTCGAATCCGATCTCGACCCCTTCTCGAGTTCGACTGTGAGGTTCTCGAGACGGGGGTCGTTTCGTAGCGCTTTTGCTGGTTGTCGGGAAACGACGCAGTATGACTACCCCCTGGGACGACTGGAACCATATTCTCAAGCTCGATCCGGACAAGGAGTTACCGGCGGGCGTGACCTACGGTGATCTCTGTGCGACCGGGACCGACGCGATCGAAGTCGGCGGCACCATGGGCATCACCGAGGAGAACATGAGCGCGGTCATCGAGGCCTGTGCCGAACACGACGTCGCGCTCTATCAGGAGCCATCGAACCCCGAGGTCGTCCTCGAGGATGACGCGCTGGACGGCTACCTCATTCCGACCGTCTTCAACGCCGGCTCGCCGTTCTGGATCACCGAAGCTCACAAGGAGTGGGTCCGACTCGAGGGGGACCTCGACTGGGACCGGACGACGACGGAGGCCTACGTCGTGATGAACCCCGAAGCCGACGTCGCGGAGCTGACGGAGGCCGACTGCGATCTCGGCGCCGACGACGTCGCCGCCTACGCGACGGTCGCGGAACACATGTTCGGCCAGGAGATCGTCTACGTCGAGTACTCCGGTATGCTCGGCGACGAAGGCGTCGTCGAGGCCGCCGCCGAAGCCATCGACGAGTCGACGCTGTTCTACGGCGGCGGCATTCACGACTACGACTCCGCGTACTCGATGGCCCAGTACGCCGACGTGATCGTCGTCGGCGACCTCGCACACGACGAGGGTATCGAGGCGGTTCGGGAAACCGTCGCAGCGGCGAACGACGCGTAGCTGCGACCGTTGGTCCCGTTAACGTGGCCTAAACTGTTTTGTCTCTCCGTGTCACACGACCCTGCATGAGCCTCCTCGCCGCGTTCGAGGCGTCGTCGCCGGCGCTTCTCCTCGGGCCGACGCTCGAGGCCCTCCCGTCGATCGACGTCGAACTCGAGCGCCAGTACGCCCTCGACCCCGAACGGCCGATCTCGTTCTGCTGGGTCCGCTACCGCGAACGTGAGCGACTGGAGCGCGCGCTCGCGGACGACGCCACGATCGCGTCGTTCGATCGAATCGGCGGGGTCGACGGGCGAGAACTGTACCGGCTCCACGGAAGCGAGACTGACGTCGTGGGGGCCTACCGGGAGTGGGTCGACGCCGGCGGCGAATTACTCGACTGTCAGGGAGCGGACGGGCGCTGGGAGATCGAGATGCGCTTTCCCGACCGCGACTCGTTCGGTCGCTATCACGAGTTCCTCGCGAACGAGGGCGTCTCCCTCGAGTTACAGCGGCTCGCCGACGACGACCGACAGCACCGGGGCCGCGACCGCGGATCCACGCTGACCGACGCCCAGCGGGAGGCGCTCGCGCTGGCCTACGAGTACGGGTTCTTCGAGGTTCCCCGCGAGACGGGGCTGTCCGAGATCGCCGCCCAGCTCGGCATCTCGAATCAGGCCGTTAGCGAACGGCTGCGGCGCGGCCAGGCGCAGTTGGTCGCGGACCGGGTCGTCGAGTGAGCCGCTGGATCCCGGAGAATCTCAGTCGACGAGTTCTCGGAGCCGGGGAATCGCGTCCGTCACGTCCTCGCGATGGACGACGTCCGCGATGTCGTCACAGGGCGTCGCCTCGAGGTTGACGATCCCAACCGTTGCACCGGTCGACGCGGCGAGTCGCGGGAGCGAGGCGGCGGGTTCGACGACCAGCGAGGAGCCGATCGCGAGGAAGACGTCGCTCTCGCGGGCGAGCGACCGCGCTCGCTGGATGACCGCACCCGGGAGCTGCTCGCCGAAGAGGACGACGTCGGGTTTGAACACGCCGCCGCAGTCACAGGTCGGCGGGAGTTCGCCGTTCGCGGCGCGCTCGAAGATCGGATCGCCGTCCCTGCGTTTCCCGCAGTCCGTACAGCGGACCCGCTGTGAGTTGCCGTGTAACTCGAGGACGGTCGGTTCGTCGTTTTCCCCGCCGTCGTCGATCGCCGCGGCCGCTTCGGCGTGGAGCCCGTCCGTGTTCTGGGTGAGGATCGCCTCGAGGTCGCCGTCCCGCCCCATCTCGGCCAGCGCCTCGTGGGCCGCGTTCGGCTCGTACGCCTCGTCGAACATCACTCGCTGGAGTTCGACGCGGTCCCGCCAGAACCCCTCGGGATCGCGCTGAAACCGGCCGTAGGTGAACTGTCCCTCGTCGAACCGGTCCCAGACGCCGTCGTCACCCCGGAACGTCGGCACGCCGGAGGGGGCCGAGATCCCCGCGCCAGTGAAGGCGACGACCGTGTCCGCGCTTCCGAGATCGGCTGCGAGTCGCTCGAGGTCGTCCATACCGGGTAATCGCGTTGGCCCGGCAAAACGGTTCGTCTGGAACCGTTGGATGCCGGTCTCAGACGAGTATTTGTATCGAATAGCTGCGTGCTACGGAGACGAACGTAACGACCCCCATGCTTTTATCGGATCTAGAGGAAGGTCGGTACAGATGGGGCAAAATCCTGCATGACACGACCGGATCGGAACGGGGATGCCGTCAAGGAACTCGTCCGACAGCACTGGAACGGGCGCGCGACGACGTTCGATGACGCGAGCCAACACGGCATCCACAGCGAGGAACAGCACGACCAGTGGCTGGCGGTTCTCCGCGAGTGGACCGGCGACGAGCCGCTGCAGGTGCTCGATATCGGGTGTGGGACGGGGGTTATTTCGCTGCTGCTGGCGGAACTGGGCCACGACGTTACGGGCGTCGACTTCGCGCCGGAGATGCTCGAGCGCGCCCGGAAGAAAGCCGAACAGGCGGGCCGGTCGGCCGATTTCTACCGCGGAGACGCGGAGGCCCTCGCGGTTCCCGACAACACCGTCGAACTGGTCACGGCTCGCCACCTCGTCTGGACGCTCCCGAACCCCGAGACGGCGATCGGGGAGTGGCAGCGGGTCGTCGAACCGGGCGGTCGAATTCTCGTGATCGAGGGCTACTGGAACCACGCCGAACCGTGGGACGAGTACGAACAGATCCACGACGACCTGCCGATGTACGACGGACGACCGCCCGAAGAACTGCGTGCGGTCCTCAAGCGGCGCGGTCTACGAGACATCGAGTACGAACCGCTCGTCGATCCGGTATTGTGGGGGCGGGAGCCACACCACGAGTATTACGTTCTGGCCGGCACGGTTTCCCAGTGAGCCGGGCGAGTCTGAGACCCGCCGATCGAACCGTCCCCGCGCTGCACCTACCGCTGTCGGTGCCGAACTCGGCATCGACTGCGGGTTTTGACGAACCCGCGACTCTCGGTGCGAACGACTGCGCTTAAGTTCCGCCTGCGTGAATCGGATGGTATGCAGGACAGAACCTACACTGCCGACGCCGAGCCGGGCGACGACGCGACGGTCGCCGGCTGGGTCCACGAGATCCGCGATCTCGGGGGCATCGCATTCCTGATCCTTCGAGATACGACGGGCAAGATCCAGATCAAGTTCGAGAAAGACGAGATGGACGAAGAGTTGGTCGAGACGGGACTGGGGGTCTCCCGCGAGAGCGTCATCGAAGTCTCCGGTGCGGTCGAAGAGGAACCGCGCGCGCCGACGGGCGTCGAGGTCACGCCCGAGTCCGTCGAGGTCGTCGCCCCCGCCGACCCCGAACTGCCGCTCGACCCCTCGGAGAAGGTCGACGCCGACCTCTCGACGCGACTGGACAACCGCACCCTCGACCTCCGCAAGGAGGAGGTCCAGACGGTCTTCGAGATCCGTTCGGACGTGTTGCGTTCGGTCCGTGACCAGTTCCGGGACTACGACTGTACGGAGATCAACACGCCAAAGATCGTCGCGACGGGGACCGAGGGCGGGACGGAACTGTTCCCGATCACCTACTTCGGCGAGGAGGCCTTCATGAACCAGTCGCCACAGCTGTTCAAACAGCTGGTCGCCGGCTCGAACGTCGAGCGGGTCTTCGAGATCGGCCCGATCTTCCGCGCGGAGGAACACAACACGCCGCGGCACTTGAACGAGGCCACCTCGATCGACTTCGAGGGCGCGTTCTGTGACCACACCGACGCCATGGACGTCGCCGAGGGCATCGTCAAAGCCGCCTACGAGTCCGTTCAGGAGAACTTCGGCGACCAGCTCGAGGAGCTCGACCTCGCCGAGGACTTCGCGGTCCCCGACGGCGATTTCCCGCGAATCAGCTACGAGGAGGCCCTCGAGCGCATCAACGCCACGGGCGAACTCGACGAACAGCTCGTCTGGGGCGACGACCTTCCGACGCCGGCCGAGGAGGCCCTCGGGCAGGACGTCGGCGGCCATTACTTCATCACCGACTGGCCCAGCGAGATCAAGCCGTTTTACATCAAGGATCACGACGACGATCCCCAGCTCTCGACCGGCTTCGACCTCATGCACCCGCGGATGGAACTGGTCTCGGGCGGCCAGCGCGAGCACCGCCACGAGAAGCTCATCGAGGGCTTCGAACAGCAGGGGCTCGATCCCGACCAGTTCGAGTACTATACCAAGATGTTCAAGTACGGCATGCCGCCCCACGCCGGCTTCGGGCTCGGCGGCGAGCGCCTGATCATGACGATCCTCGGGCTGGACAACATTCGGGAAGCTGTTCTCTTCCCGCGTGATCGTCAGCGTCTGAGTCCGTAGTGCGAATTCCTCGAAGAAAAATCGAAGGGCCGACCAGGCCCGGTCGGTCGTCGCTTATAGCTGGACGCGACGGGTCGAATCGTTGCCGGCGGCGTCGGTGACCCGGACCCTGACGTAGGTGCCGTCGTTGTAGTACGGCGGGTCGAGTTCGTGAGTCCCCGAGGCGCTCGAGCCGGAAACGCTCGTACGCGTACTGTCCAGCCGGTTGCTACTCGAGCCGAAGACGACGGACTGGACGGACGAGAGGTCACCGTTGGCGTCCGAGACGGACCACTCGACGGTGATGTCGTTGCCCCAGAAGCTCTGTTGGTCCACCGACAGCGAGTCGATGGTCGGCGCGGCGTCCTCGCCGCCATCACCGTTGTCACCGCCGTCGCCGTTCCGGTCGACGCCGGGCTGGAAGTTGCTGATGTACGCCTGCCCGAAGCCGGTACTCGACTTGTAGGTGGTGTGGCTGCCGACGGAGTCGCTGACGTCGACGTCAGCGTAGTTCGAGGGCAGCGAGCCGCCGCCGAAGCCACAGTCCGCTGGCCCGCTCCCGAGCCGCGCGATGGAGTCGTTCGTCGAGTAGTAGTTGCCGGCGAACGACGCGACCTGGTCGATGGCGTCGTGGAACTCCGTCCCCTCGCAGGGAACGTCGCTGACCTCGTAGGACCCGATGGAGTCGACGTTCGCGACCTGGAATCGGCCAGCCGCGGCAGCCATGAACTCGAAAGCGACGATCCCGCCCATCGAGTGGCCGAGGACCCGAATCGTCGTGCCGGGATTCTCCTGGATGTATCCCTCCATCCAGTCGGCGAAGTCCGCGCCCTGCTGGCGAGCGCTGGACTCGGCCGACCCTGGCAAGCCGCTGTCGTCCCAGGTGACCGCGGTTACCGTCTCGGTGTTGCCGAGCTGGCGGAGCGTGTCCTGAAGTGTCTGTGACTGACTGACGCTGGCGGACGACCCGCTGTAGCCGTGGACGTTGAAGATAACCTCGTCCTCGCCCTGCGGTGCCGCCGACACCGGCGGGATTCCGCCCCGCAGGTCTACCTCCATGATCTCGTCCGTGTCCGCGAGCGCCGATCCGGTCGTCGCGCCGACGCCCGCGGCCGCGACGGCGGCCGTTGCGGTGGTCTTAAGGAGCGTTCGTCGATCGATCGAATACGATTTGCCGGAGGTGTGCTTGTCTGACATACAACACATCCTTATTCCGGTACGAGCCGGTTGGTTTTTACTCCGCTATTCTGAGTGCATTCAAACCCCATCTGATCAAATATTACGGAGTAGTTGTTCTCGATCAACACTTCCAGCGACTAGTTGCCGGTCGAGGTCCAGCGCTGCTAGGCCCCGCCGTTCGAGGACCACTGGGCGCTCGCCGAGAGACGCTCGAGCAAATTCACTCCCGGACGACGAGCGTCGGAACCGGAACGCAGTCGGTGGCAACCGGATACCGGGCGCGAGAACCGGCCGACCCGTCGCCCGGATACTCGAGACGGGTACCGGTACGGTTTCGGACACGAGAGTGGATCCCGTACCGTCGTTCCGAAGGAATGCGTTGGCGAAGAAAAACGATTTGGACGACTCTCACTGATTTCGGATCGCTACTGGGGCGGGTGGATGGGATCGGCCGCGATTACTAGCCCCACCAGCTGCCGTCGTCGATTACCAACTCCACCAGCTGCCGTCGTCGTCGCCGTCGTCGCCACCGCCGCCGCTGGTACAGGAGCCGCTGTTGATCGCACCGGCGAGGTCTGCACCGACGGCATCGTCGCCCAGATACGCGAGGTGGCTGCCGACGCTGTAGGTCACGTCGACGTCGGTGTAGTTCGATCCGGGGTTGCAGCCCGCACCCTCGGTTCCGAGAGCGGTGTCGCCCCAGCCGCCGTAGGCACCGCCGACGGTCGAGTCGTTGTTGGAGTGATAGTTACGGACCTCGCAGGCGTTGCTGAGGCCGGGATTCCACGGGTCGCCACAGATTTCGGAGCCGTCGGCGGCCGCGCCGAGTCCCGCGACGGTCTCGATCTCGTAGCCGCTGCTGAGCTTGGTCGCGGTCCAGTAAACGCAGCGCCCACCGAGGGAGTGACCGACGAGGCGGATATTTCCGCCACCGGCATCGTAGAATTCCTCGACGAGACCGGCGACGACCTCGCCGACGTCCTCGGTGTCGGCCTCGGCACCGACGAAGTTGAGCGTGGTACCGGGCCACTCGATTGCAACGGTCTCGTCGGGCGTATAGCCGCCCGCCTCGAGGGAGTCTTGCACGTCGGTGGTCTGGCTCTCGACGGTGCTATCGCCGAACCAGCCGTGGATGAAGATGAGCACTTCGTCCGCGACGGGGATGCTGCCGTCGGCGCTCCAGCCGAGCCAACCGTCATCGACTTCGATCACAGTGGGGCCGCCAAGGAACTGTGCGGAGGCCGACCCGGACGCGGCGGCCAGTCCCGCGCCGCCGACGATGGTCGTTCCGGTCGCCTTTAGGAGTGTTCGTCGGTCGGTCGTCGATTCGTCGGTCGCCGGCTGTTCGCCAAGTTTGTCGTTGTCTGTCATGCGACGTGCAGTGGTATCACATGATAGACAATCCAACTTTCTCTTCTATATAGAGCGTATTTAATACAGTGGTGGGAGTTATCTATGGCAGTTGTGGTACGGCAGTAGTGCTGCCGTTCAGGCGAACGCGTCTCGGAACGACCCAACCTCGAACGGTCTCGGCGGACCGAGTCGCGTTTCCGGTGTGCGCGTTTGCTTCCCAATCGCGCGGTACGCGTAACCAGTTCTCGATCGGCCCGATAGGGAGTTGGATATCGAACCGGTTCGCGCCGCAAGTCTATCGCGATCGCGGAATCTTCAACGTTATATCGCTCCGGCCGAAAGCGGAGGCGTAATGCGCGAGGAGGTGACGGCGTTCGTCCCCGGTCACGTCACGGGCTTTTTCAGCACCCATCCGGACGACGATCCGACGAAAGCCGGCTCACGAGGCGCGGGACTGACGCTGACGGACGGTGTCGACGTAACGGTCGAGCCAGCGACGGAGACGACCGTCGTTCTCGACGGGACGGAAATCGATGTCGACCCGGTAGCGACCGTCCTCGAGACGCTCAACGCGACCGCTCGAGTCGAGGCGAACTCCGAACTCCCGCTCGGAGCGGGGTTCGGCGTGTCGGGAGCGATGGCACTCGGGACGGCGCTCGCGACCAATCGCGTCTTCGATCGCAAACTCTCGATGAACGAACTCGTCACGATCGCTCACGGTGCCGAGGTTCAGGCCGGGACGGGGCTCGGAGACGTGGTTGCCCAGGCCCACGGCGGCGTCCCGATCCGCCTCGAGCCCGGCGGCCCCCATCACAACGAACTCGATGCGATCCCCGCCCGCGCACGAGTGGAATACGTCTCGTTCGGCGAACGCTCGACGGCCGACGTGCTCTCGGGCGATACGGAAGCGCTGACCGCCGCCGGCCAGGAAGCGCTCGCGCGGGTCGTCGAGGAACCGACGTTGCTCTCCTTCCTGTACGCCTCGAGGCTGTTCGCGCACGATGCGGGGCTACTGACGGCACGGGTCTCGGAGGCGATCACCGACGTCTCGGCGGTCGACGGACAGGCGTCGATGGCCATGCTCGGCGAAACCGTCTTCGCGCTCGGGACGGGGCTATCCGATGCAGGCTACGAGCCCTCGGTCTGCGCCACACATCCGGCCGGTGCGATGCTCAAGTAGGGACCAGCTCCGCTCAGTGGCTACTATAGAGTCGTCGCAGCCCGTATTCTATCATCAAACAGCCAGCAATACGATCGAGTGTGCACTGCCGTTCGGCGCTCCCCTCGTCATCCGGTGACCGTTTTCGATCCCGGTTTCGTGATCGAACGTGACCGATACGAATCGGCACAGATCGCTTACCGGTGCGGCTCGAGGGACCGCACTTTTTATGACAGGTTTCGTACTGGTAGCCAGAACTTTATTATGATTCGTTCAAGTTATCCGGTCAAGTTTGACAATGGCTTCACGAACTGACTTTCACCAAAGCTTATTTCAGCTGTATGAACACTACGTCGGTGAACCCGACTCGAGCAAGGACGTCTACGGCTACTGGCTGTTCATCGTCGGCTACATCATCGGTGCCGCTGGCGTCGCGACGTTCGTGATCGGCTACGCGGGTGAGGGGAACCCCTACACGCTCATCCGCATCTCCGGAGTGACGGCGGCGACGGGGCTCGCGTTCTGCCTGCTCGGAATCGTCCTGATGTTGCCGGTTCGTCGACGGGGAATCCAGGCCAGTTTCGTCGGTCTGTTGATCTCGCTGGCGGGCGTCGGCTTTTTCGGGTGGGCGTATCCGTACAACTGGCGGCAACTCGGGACCGACTATAGCGTGGAGGTCATTTCGGTCTACACGCTCGGTATCGGGATCATCGCGGGCGTGACCGCGCTCGTTCCCGTGCTCACGGGACAGAAGGGGATGTTCGTCGCGGAGGAAGGGAAGACCGAAGATCCGCCGATTCTCACCGGAGACGCGATGGAAAGCGCACAGTTCGCCGTCTTCCGCGACGAGAACGGCGACTGGAAGTGGCACGTCCTCCACCTCGAGGCGCTGGCCCAGAGCAACGAGAGCGCCGTGACGCGGCCGGACGCCACGGAGGGTATCGAGCGCGTCAAGTCCCAGATCAGCTCCGCGGGGCTAATGGAGCTGACGACTTCGGCGTTCCGACTCTACGAGGACCGCGACGGCACGTGGCAGTGGACGCTCGCGCGGGACGACGGCTCCATCGTCGGCTCCTGTGCCGGCGAATTCGATCGGCGCGACGGCGCCGAGGAGTCGGTGAGCTTCCTGAAGGATCGGGGCCCCGACGCCGACGTGATCGAGATCGAGGGTGCTGCCTTCACCTACGAGGAGCGACGCGATCAGTGGTACTGGCAGCTGGTCGACGACGAACGCGCGCCGCTGGCCTCGAGCGAGACGGGACACTCGACGCAGGAACGGGCCGAAGACGCCGCCCAGACGTTCGCCGAACGGTTCGATCAGGCGCGGGTTCTCGACGTCGAGCACGTCGGCGTGGAACTCTGCGAGCGAGCCGACGGCTGGACCTGGCGGTTCGTCGACGCCGACGACGAGGTCGTCGCCAACAGCACGGACGAGTTCGACTCCCGGCGCGACGCCGAGAAGGCCGCCGAAGCGTTGCTCCCGGCGCTCGAGTCGGCGTCGGTCACCGTCGCCGGCGAACCGACCTACGAGCTCTACGAGTCCGGCGAGGAGTGGCGCTACCGGCTGGTCGACGAGACCGAGCACGTCGTCGCGCGCGGACCCGAGGGAACCCCCGAACACGACGGCTCGGCGGAGTGGGCCGACCAGTTCGGTGAGAACGCCCGCGAAGCGGACGTCGTCGAGATCGAGGACGCCGAGTACGAAGTGTATCCGGCGGCGGGGCCCAGCGCCGGTGGCAGTGCCGCATCCACGCCGGACGACGACCTCCCCGCGACGGTCGAAGAGCCCGAACCCGCGGCCGACGGCGGAACGACCGTCGATGCGCCCGACGCGGACGAGACCGGTCCGTGGCACTGGCGGCTCGTCACCGACGACCGGGACGTCGTCGCTGCGAGTACGGAGCCACACGCCGACGCCGAGACGGCGACGACGGCGATCGAGCGGGTTCGCCAGCAGGCCAGCGAGGCGGAGCTCATCGAGTTCGAGAACGCTGCCTTCCAGGTCTACGAAGCCGATTCCGGCGAGTGGCGCTGGCGACTCATCGACGAGGACGGAAACGTGCTCGCGGACAGCGGCGAGGAACACACCTCCCGCGGCGATGCTGCGGAAGCGATGATGACGCTGAAAGAGCAGGCACCCAACGCGGAACTCCTCGAGATCGAGACCGCGGCCTTCGAGCTGTTCGTCAACGAGGACGACGAGTGGGGCTGGCGGCTCATCGACGAGGCCGGCAAGCTCGTCGCGGAGGATCCGGCGACCCATCCCACCCGCGGAGCCGCGCGCCAGGCGATGAATCGGCTGCTCGAGTATCTCGACTCCGACGTGCGGACGATGGACCGGGCGATCTTCCAGACGTACGCGACGGAAGACTGGCACTGGCGGTTCGTCATGCCGTCCGGTGACACCGTCGCCGTCGACGGCGAGGACCATCCGACCCGCGACGAACTGGTCGACGGTCTCGACGACGTGCGCGACGCCGCCGCAACGGCTCGTCGCTCCACGATCGGCGACGTGTCCGTGCAGCTGTACGGCAACGGCGAGTGGCACTTCCGGCTGCTCGACCGCGACCGAGCGGAGATCGCCGACTCGACCGTCTCCTACTCCGATCGCGAGGCGGCGACCGACGGTGTCGACGCCCTCACGGCCCACGCGCCCGAGGCGCCGATCTTCGCGATCGAGGACGCCGTCATTCGCCTCGACGGCGACGACAGCTGGTCGTGGGAACTCGTCGACCGCGATCGCGAGGTGCTCGCCGAGGCGGTCGACTCCGCTGCGAGCAAGGACGAACTGCTGGACGCGATCGAAGCGGTCCGTCGGCTCGCGCCGATGGCCGGCCGCGTCGACTTCGACGTCGCCTCGTTCGAACTCGTCGCCGACGACGACGAACGCTGGCGCTGGCGGCTCATCGACGAGGACGGCCGCACCGTCGCGTCCGGCTCCGAAACGCACGAAACGGTCGACGCCGCGCGCGAGGCCCTCGAGAACGTCCGCGAACTGATCGAGTCGGCGAGCATCCTCGAGATCGACAGCGTTTCCTTCGAGCTGCACACCGCCGACGACGGCTGGGTCTGGCAGCTGATCGACGAGTACGGGACGACGATGGCGAAGAGCACGCAGACCTACGCGAACCGCACGGACGCCCGCGAGGCGATGAACGACGTGAAGGCGCAGGCACCCGACGGCTGGATCACCTTCACCGAGTAACTCCCGCACCGATTCGAACCGGTCGCGTACCGTTCTCTCTTTTTCATCGTTTCAATTCGAGAGACGTCATAGCCCGACCAGAACGGGATGGGCCGACTGCGTGTACGAGCAGCGTCAAGTCTGTCCCGTCGCTATCGAGCAGTTATGTGTCTCGAGGGACATGATCGAGCCATGAAATCGATGGGAATCCGACTCGAGTACGCTCCGGAGGCGATTCCACCGATTCACGAGGGAATCTGCGAGTCGCCCGACATCGACCGAGAAGTCATCGTGGGCGGTCAGTCGGCCGACGGCGTCGAGACGATCACGTCGTTCGTCTACGGCGACCCCACAGCCTACGAGTCGCTGTTGTGCGACCTCGAGGGTGTCCGCGAGTACGATATCACGCCGTCCGACGACGGCTTCTTTTGCTATCTCCGTCGAGACCTCGGTCCGGAGGGGCTGTCGTTGCTGAACGCGCTCGCACAGCGAACGGCCGTGATCGTGCCGCCGATCGAGGTCAGATCCGATCGGACGATTCGACTGACCGTCGTCGGGCATTCGTCCGCCCTCGCCGCCATGATGGAGGACGTTCCCGACGGACTGCAATTGACCGTCCGCTGGGTGAGCGACGCCGTAACGGTCAGCGGCGCGCCCGTTTCCGACCGCCAGATAGCCGCGCTTCGGGCGGCCCGGGATGTCGGATTCTACGAGATCCCGCGAGAGGCCGGTATCGCGGCGGTGGCCGCCGAACTCGAGTGTGCCGTCTCGACGGCCTCGGAACTCCTCCGCCGCGGCGAGGCGAACGCGGTCGAACGCGTCCTCGAGAGCGGACCGTAGTACGGGTCGATCAGCTATGGTAGCCACTGAAAGTCAATGTACACCTGATCGCACGGCAGCTTACGATCGGTGTGTGGATCGTTTCAGTGGCTACTATACCCGTCTCAGACCCGGTCGCGTTTCTCGCAAACGACGGTGTACATGGTGCCGGCCATATAGGTATCGACGATGTCGCATTCATCAAAGACGGCCTCGAGCGACGCCACAACGTCGCCGTCGGGATTCCAGTTCGCGTACCAGCGCAAGAAACGCCGGATGAGCGGGTTCAGGACTCGAGCGGGACCGTCGGAGATCGTCCCAATATCGAATACCGCAAACGTGGTGTCAGGGCGCAACGTTCGATACACGGTCTCGGTCGCGCGGCGGATGTCGGGCATAACGCTCAGGGAGAGCGTCGCCAGGGCCCCGTCGAACGGGTCGTCGAACTCGGCCGTCGTGGCGTCGGCGCAGCGAACCTCGACGTTCTCCCAGCCGCGTGTCTCGACCCGCTCGCGTGCTTTTTCGACCATTTCCGGGCTGTAGTCGATCGCGACGAGTTCGCCCGCCGGACCGATATCGCATCGAATCCGTTCGAAGTTGACGCCCGGTCCGCAGCCGATTTCCAGCACGCGGTCACCCGGGTGGAGGTCGAGCCGATCGATCGTCGCCTCGCGCATCGGTTCGAGATCGCGCTCGCTCATCTCGTACCAGTTACTCCACCGGTCCCAGACCGTCCGACTCCGCTCGAGGTGGGAACCGTAGTCATCGTCCGTCCTCGAGGCGCTGAGTGCCGAGTCGTCATCTCGTCGGTCTGTGGCCATACGTGGAGGTGGCTCCACTCGTGTGAGTAGATTCGCACGAAATGTATCGCGTCTTTATACGATCGACCGCGAAGGAGGCGAGTCGAGCCATGAGGCGAGGAGTGATCCGAAACCGGTCGGAATGGCGTCCGCCCGGGACCGAGCAGGCTGCGCCGTTCGACCTGACCGCGAGTACTCGTCGGATCGGTCTGTTTTTTATCGACCGAACCAAGTGATCGATCGTGACCGATTACGACAGCGTCTCCGCCGACGTCGAGCACGAGGAGGAGATCCCGGAGGACCACCCCAGATATCAGGACCTGCTCACTCGCCACCGAATCGAGCGGGGCGTCGAGAAAGGGATCACCCACCTCCAGGGGATGCACGCCGAAGGGCGGGGCAGCGCGTTCGACTACCTGCTGGGCGAGGAGACGATTCCGAGCGCCGACGACGCCGAACGGGCCGCCGCGGCACACCTCCTGCTCGCCGAGCGTCCCGTGCTCTCGATCAACGGCAACGTCGCCGCGCTGGTCCCCGGTGAGATGGCCGAACTGGCCGACGTCGTCGACGCCGACCTCGAGGTCAACCTGTTCAACCGAACGCCCGAGCGAAT
The DNA here is from genome assembly GCF_020405225.1 of Natrinema sp. DC36. Taxonomy (NCBI): domain Archaea; kingdom Methanobacteriati; phylum Methanobacteriota; class Halobacteria; order Halobacteriales; family Natrialbaceae; genus Natrinema; species Natrinema sp. DC36. The sequence continues at coordinate 2,316,259 of NZ_CP084472.1, read as the reverse complement.
CGAAGCCATCGCCGACCACCTGCGCGAGCACGGCGCGGACGAGGTCAAGGGGCTCGAGGCCGACGCGCACATTCCGAACCTCGACCACGAGCGCTCGAAGGTCGATGCCGACGGCATCTACGAGGCCGACGTCGTGCTCGTGCCCCTCGAGGACGGCGACCGCGCCGAGGCGTTAGACGAGATGGGCAAGACCGAGATCGTGATCGACCTCAACCCGCTGTCGCGCTCGCCGCGGGTGGCCGACGTGCCGATCGTCGACAACATCATCCGCGCGGTGCCGAACATCACCGAGCACGCGCGGGAACTGGCGGCGGCCGACGAGGACGAACTCCGGGCGGTTATCGAGGGCTTCGACCGGGATCGGGCGCTCGAGGAGGCCGAGGAACGGATCCGGTCGGGTGATCTGTGAACCACCTCGAGGTCACGTCGTTCCAGAATCTTTGATTCTCGTAAATCGGCGGAGCTACGACGACCGTTCGGAACCGTATCCCACCGGCGTTTCGTGGGGCGATCCCGTCGCCTATCGAGCCCTGCCGCAAGTCACGCAGGCCGGGTAGCAGGGCAGGCAGTAGCCGGTACAATAGTTACCCGTCGGGAGCACTGACAGTCACGATATCGATGACTGAACTGACCGGCGCTACTGCTGACGGCGGCGCGATTCGACGACAGCTCGACACCGACCAGGAGGATCCGGCGGCTCGCCTCGTCGAAGTCATCGCTGATATCGATGATGTCGAACCGATGGAGCTCGCTCCGATATATTACCGTATCGATGGCCTCATCACTGGTCTCTTCTCGTCACCGTCACCCCTCGAGGCGAACGCGCACGTCACGTTTTCGTACGAGGGCTACCGTATCCGCGTCCACCAGGACGGGACGACGACGGTCCGCGAACTGTCAGCCTGACGCGTCTCGGGACCGCACGCGACTGCGTCGAGTCGGCTCCGAAGCCGTTCTGCTCCGCTCGCCCTCGATGGCCGCTCGAGTCGGGATTCAGGAGGTATAAATTCCTCCTCCGGTTTCCATCCACACATGGACGCCTACGAATTGCTGACGCGAAACGCCGAGGAGGTCGTCACCGACGAGGAGGTCCGCGACCTCGCGAAGGATCCCGAGGGCAAGCGGGCCTACGTCGGCTACGAGCCCTCCGGTGTGCTCCACCTCGGCCATCTCCTGACCGCGAACAAGCTCATCGACCTCCAGGATGCGGGGATGGAGGTCGTCGTTCTGCTGGCGGACGTCCACGCCTACCTCAACGAGAAGGGGAGCTTCGAGGAGATCCGGGCCACCGCCGAGCAGATGAAAGCCCAGTTCCTCGCCTACGGCCTCGACGAAGAGCAGACGGAGTTCGTCTACGGCTCCGCGTTCCAGCTCGAGGAGGAGTACACCCTCGACCTGCACCACCTCGAGCGCGAGACGACGATGAACCGCGCCCAGCGCGCGATGGCCGAGATTCAGGGCGACGAGACGGCGAAGGTGAGCCATCTGGTCTACCCGCTGATGCAGACCCTGGACATCGAATACCTCGATCTCGATCTCGCGGTCGGCGGGCTCGACCAGCGCAAGGTTCACATGCTCGCCCGCGAGAAGCTGCCCGAACTCGAGTACGACGTTCGGCCCGCGATCCATACCCCCATCGTCGCCGACCTCACGAGCGGCGAGGGGAAGATGTCCTCGAGCGAGGGGATCACCATCTCGATGGAGGACTCGACCGAGGACCTCGAGGAGAAGGTTAACTCGGCGTTCTGCCCGCCGACCCGGGACCCCGAAGGCGACCTCGAGAACCCCGTCCTCGAACTGTTCGAGTACCACGTCTTCCCGCGCTTCGACGAAGTCGTCGTCGAGCGACCCGAGAAGTACGGCGGCGATCTCACCTACGAGGCGTACGAGGAACTCGCGGCAGACCTCGAGTCGGGCGAACTCCACCCCGCCGACGCGAAGGGGACGCTCGCGGCCTCCCTCGACGAACTGATCGCACCCGGCCGCGAGAAACTGCGCGAACTGCGCTCCTGAGACCGACGCGTTTCTCGGTCGAAAGCCGCACGCTATTCTACCGCCTCTTGCCGCCGGGAGACGATCCAGCCGATTGAAGTGCCGGCGGCCCCCTTGCGAGGCTATGAACGAGACGAGACGAGCGGTTCTCGAGGCGCTCGCGGACGGGCCGGCATCGGGACCGGACCTGGCGGAATCGCTCGACATTTCGCGGGCGGCCGTCTGGAAGCACATCGAGGCGTTGCGCGAGGCGGAGTTCGCGATCGAGAGCGGGCCGAACGGCTACGAACTCGCGGCCATCGAGGCGTACAACGCCCCGGCGGTCGAGTTCGAACTCGAGGCACCGTTCTCGATCGACTACCACGATTCCGTGGGGAGTACGAACGATCGGGCGCGCGAACTGGCGGCCGACGGCGCGGCGGACGTGGCCGTCCTCGCGGACGAACAGACCGGCGGCCGCGGTCGCCTCGAGCGCGAGTGGGCCGCGCCGTCGGGCGGCGTCTGGGTGAGCGTCGTGACGCGCCCCGATATCACGCCCGCACAGGCCCCGTTGTACACGCTCGCGGCGTCGGTCGCCACGGCGACGGCGGCTCGAGAGGCGGGCGTCGACGCGCGGATCAAGTGGCCCAACGACGTGGTCGTCCCGGTCGGCGACGACGGCGACTATCGGAAGCTCGCGGGGATTCTCACGGAGATGGAGGGCCAGACGGATCGGGTCGACTGGCTCGTCGTCGGGATCGGGATCAACGCGAACCTCGACGCTGACGCGCTGCCCGAGGGGGCGACCACCGTCCGCGACGAGGCCGACGATGTCGATCGCCGACGATTCGTCCAGCGCCTGCTCGAGGAGTTCGAGCGGTATCGGACCGACCTCGAAGCCGTCGTTCCGGCGTGGCGGGACCTCGCGCTGACGCTCGGCCAGCGCGTGCGAGTCGATCGACCAGCGGGCGAGATCGTCGGCGACGCAGTCGACGTAACGGAATCGGGGTCGCTCGTGGTCGAGACCGACGACGACCGAGTGACGGTCGCTGCGGGAGACTGTGAACACCTACGCCCCGTCTGAGTGATGGCGAGTACGACGGACTCGAGGACTGATCACGAAACTCGCGGGTAACTCGCGGCAACGACAGTCACTCGAGGATCGGATAAAACGTTGTTTTCCGGAGGTTCGACGGCGCTGCGGTCTCAGACTGTCAGCAGGATCGAGCTCGCGGCCGCGGCGACGACCCACCCTGCGCCCGTCCACGACAGCACGAAAAACGCCTCTCGAGCGCTGGCTTCCGTCCACCCGGAACTCACGTCGAGGTGGTCTTGCATCCCCTCGATGGTTCGTCCGAGACCGACCGCCGTCGACCAGGCGGTGACGCCGAACCCGAGGACGAGCGCGCCGAGCGCGAACGCCGTGTCGGTCGCGGTTCGCGACGACCAGACCGTCAGCAACCCTAGCGAGACGACTGTCCCGAGCACGGCACCGACGGCCACCCAGCGAGCGGCGGCGACCACGAGTCGGCGGGCCCGCTCGAGGCGAGCCGGCGAGACGGGGACGCCGGAATCAGTCGACGGCATCTCGCATGCGGGGGTCGAGGGCGTCTCGCATCCCGTCGCCGAGGAGGTTGAACCCGAGCACGGTGAGCGCGAGGAACAGGCCGGGGAAGAACGACCACCACCACGCGCCCGAGAACAGGCCGTGCTCGACCCCCTCAGAAAGCATCATCCCCCACGACGGGTCGCCGCGGCTCGCGCCGAATCCGAGGAACGACAGCGCCGCGATGTCGATGATGGCCAGACCGTAGTTCAGCGTGGACTGGACGGTGATCGGCGCCAGGCAGTTCGGCAGGACGTGGCGAATCAACAGCCGCGGGTCGGTCGCACCGAGCGCGCGCGTCGCCTCGATGTACTCGTCCTCGAGGACTTTCAGCGCCGCCCCGCGCACGACGCGGGCGAACCGCGGCGTGTACACGAGCGTGAGCGCGATGACCGCGCGCCACAGCCCCATCGACTCGGGGAAGATGGTGACGAGCGCGAGCGCCAGCAGCAGCGACGGGAACGAGAGGAGCACGTCCATCGTCCGCATGATGACGTTGTCGGTGAGGTCGCCGTAGTACGCCGCGACGATGCCGGCGGTGATGCCGAGGACCGTAGACGCGAGGACGGTCGCGGTCCCGAACTTCAGCGCGTACCACGCGCCGTACAGCACGCGCGGGAAGATGTCGCGGGCCTGCCCGTCGGTCCCGAACCAGAACTCGGTGCTCGGTCCCGTCTTCGTCGGGTTCGTTTCGAAGGTCGTGGCGACGATGGCGTCGTGGTCGTAGGCGAATCGAGCGTAGATAGCGACGACGAACATCCCGACGATGAGGCCGAGGCCGATAAGGGCGATGCGATTCGATAGCAGTTCCGTGAGGAACGGATTCGTGCGGAGTCGCTCGACGGTGCTGCGTTCGACGTCCGCTGATTTGGTTTCCGTGCTCATTGGTCAATCCGTGGATCGAGGATGGAGTACGTAATGTCGACGAAGAGGTTCACTATCGTGTACATGAACGCGAAGACGAGGACGGTCGCTTGAACCACCGGGTAATCGCTCCTGTTGATCGCATCCACGAGCAGCGTCCCGATACCGTTGATCTCGAAGACGGTCTCGGTCAGCACGGAGCCGCCGAGCATCGAGCCGAACTGGATACCGATGATGGTAATAACGGGAATAAAGGCGTTCCGGAGCCCGTGTTTCATGATCGTCGTCTTCGCGCCCTGACCTTTCGCGCGGGCCGTCCGCATGTAGTCCTGTCTGACGACCTCGAGCATCGACGACCGCATCATCCGGGAGATGAACGCCATCGAGTAGATGCCGAGTACGAGGACGGGCATGACCAGGTGGCGAGCTGCGGACTGAAACGCCGCCATGTCTCCCGCCAGAAGGGTATCGACGAGGATGAACCCGGTCCTCGAGTCGATGAAGTGCGTCGACCCGATGCGACCGCTCGTCGGGAGGATGCCCAGAATCTGTGCGAACAGCAGGATCAGGAGCGGTCCGCTCCAGTAGATGGGGATACTGATGCCCGCGAGCGCACCGATTCGGGAGAAGTGATCGGTCAGCGTGTCCTTCTTGACGGCGCTCAGAATCCCGAGCGGGAGCCCGAACAGTAAGCCTGCGATCTGTCCGAGAATAGCGAGCTCGATGGTGATGGGAAGCCGATCGGCGAGGATTTCACTGACGTCGGTGCCGCGCCGGATCTGGTAGGACTGTCCGAAGTCGAGCGTCGCAGTGTCCTGCAGGAATCGGACGTACTGCTGCCATAGCGGATCGTTGAGTCCGAGATCCGTCCGGATCTGCTCGACGAACTCCTGGCTCGGGTTTTTGCCCGCGATGGCTACCGCAGGATCACCCGGTGAGAGATGGAGGATGGCGAAGACTACTGTCGCCACTCCGAACAGCACCGGACCGAGCAACAGCAGTCGTTTGGCAATGAACCGCTTTGATACCATTATTCGGAGGTAAGTTTGATACCTTAAAAATCTCCCGTCAGCCGGACGCCTTACTCGAGTTCAACCAGATGGAGGTGCGGGCCACCGATTGCCGATATCTCGTAATTGCTTACATTCTCCCGGACGCCGCGGATCTCGTCGGCGTAGTCGATGTAGACCCACGGTGCCTCGTCGTGAGCGATCTGGGCCGCCTCGTGGTAGAGTTCGGTACGTCCCTCCTGGTCTTCCGTCCGCTGGGCTTCCTCGACGAGGTCCATGAACTCTTGATTCGCCCACGCGCTCCGGTTGGACGTGTTGTAGCCCTCCGTCCCCCAGTCAACCCAGTCCTGCCCGTCGGGAGAGTCGACCTGCGGGTGAAGGAGGACGTAGTAGAAGTTGTCCGGGTCGGCGTTGTCCGTATACCAACCGGCCAGAGACGCGTCGTGCTTCCCTTCGGCAGTGTACGTGAGGTAGTTTGCGAACTGCCGCTCGTCGATCGTAACGTCGATGCCGATCTCGCCGAGATTCGTCCGGATGGTCTCCGCCGTCGAACCCGGCGCCGGATTGTAGCCGCGGGCGTTCTGGAAGGTCGTCAGCTCGAAAGCGAACCCGTCACCGTAGCCGGCCTCATCTAGCAGGGATTGTGCTTCGTCAGTGTCGTAGGCGTACGGACTGAGGTCGTCGTTGTGTCCGAAGAGGGCCGGCGGGCACGGCTGGTCGGCTTGTTCGGCGATGCCCGAATAGACTTCGTTGACGATGGATTCGGTGTCGATAGCGTAACTGATCGCCTGCCGGACCCGGGGATCACGGAACTCCTCCACGCGGGACTGGTTGAACGACATGTACCCGATATTGATGCCCTGCCCGGACTGGACTTCGACGCCGTCGGCGTCCTCGACGCTTCCGATGTTGTCGGGCCCGAGGTTGTCGATGATCTCCAGTTCCCCTTCGACGAGGGCCTGCGTGCGCGTGGAATTCTGTCCTTTCTCGATGAACAGGAGTTCGTCCACGTTCGGACCGTCTCCCCAGTAGTTGTCGTTGGGTGTGAGCAGGATGCGGCCGTTCGAGTTGTCGAGTTCCTCGAGCTGGAACGGGCCGGTACCGTTGGCATCCGCGTTGAAGTCAAAGCCGTCCTCGATGCCGTCCTTCGGGAGAACGACGGCAGCGAACATCGCGAGGTTGCGCAGGAACGGCGCGTACGACTGGGTGAGCGTGATGTTCAGCGTGTAGTCGCCGTCGGCCTCGACTGAGTCGATCCAGCTCCCGAGCGTGAACGGCCCGTACGCGGACGCTTCATCGGAGTGGTGCTCGTAGTCCTCGTCGACGAACCGTCGGTAGGTCGCGATGAAGTCGTCTGCGGTGAAGTCGGTGCCGTCGTCGAACTGCGCGTCCTCACGCAGTTCGAGCGTGACCTCCTCGCCGTCCATCGACCAGTCGGTTGCGAGGCTTTCCGTGATGGCCGCTTCGCCGGGTTCGAAATCGATGAGACCATCGTAAATCTGATTGGTGACTTTCGAAACCTCGCCGCTGGTTGTGGCCTGCGGGTCGAGGGTGCCCGAGTGCGAGCTGCGGCCGTACCGGAGCGTGCCGCTGCTATCACCACTACCGCCGAGACAACCGGAAATGGAGCTCGCCGCAGTTGCAACGACCGTCGCACTGCCGGCAGACTTCAAGAAACTACGCCTGGATACCTGACTGCCATTACCTGACATAAGACTATCCCTTGCGTCAACAAGGATAATACTTCCGGCTGAGATTGTTGACAGACTATACCTAATATAGTTCCATATTCTCCTATTGTTAATTTAATAGATAAAGCGGAGAACATCGCAGTCTGATCGATGTCGGCCTCTGATTCGCGCCGCCAACGCGTCCCATCGAATCAACGGCGAACGACCGTTCGGACAGTAACAGGTGCTCCATCAGTTACTCGTCGTCGGCGAAGAGATGGCAGGCAGCCGGGTGTTCGCTGTCGTCGAGGGCGGGGCTTTTGCGCTCACAGACGCTCTCGAACGCGTCCGCGAGGACGGCCTCCGCGGATGCCCAATCGCCATCGTCGAGGTGGCGGTAGGACGCTTCGACTGCCTCGCGAGCGCGTCCCGACAGCGGCCCGCTGAAGAACTGTGCATTGAGCGCGGCGGCGAAGTCGCTGCCGCCGTCCGCGACCGCACGGGCTGCTGGGGCCTCACTGACTGTCGCATCCCGGGCCGCCTCGAGGTCGATATCCCGAGACTCCACGCGCTGTCGATAGAACATGACCTCGCGGTACCGTTCCTGGTTGATGTCGAGGTCCTCGGGCGGGATGACCGACGGACACCGCGTCCGGAAGTGGCAGCCCGACGGTGGATCGATGGGGGACGGCACGTCCCCTTTCAGGATGGTTCGGTCGGCGGTGTCTGCCCGAGGATCGGGTTCGGGGATCGCCGACAGCAATGCGTTCGTGTACGGGTGTTTCGGGTCTGCGAACAGATCGTCGGTCGCCGCGATTTCGACGATCTCGCCGAGATACATCACTGCGATGCGATCCGAGATGTGGCGGACGACCGAGAGGTCGTGAGCGATAAACAGGTACGTCAATCCGAACTCCTCCTGTAAATCCTCCAGGAGATTGATTATCTGTGCCTGCACGGACACGTCCAGTGCCGACACCGGCTCGTCGGCGACGATGAAGTCCGGGTCCACCGCGAGGGCTCGAGCGATACCGACGCGCTGGCGTTGCCCGCCGGAGAGCTCGTGGGGGTAGCGGTCGTACTGGCTCTCGTCGAGTCCGACCTCCTCGAGGAGGGTGCGGACGCGGCGGCGGCGGCGCACGCGCTTCGAGTCGCTCGTGGAGACGTCCACGTGAATACTCGTGATGCGGCCGCCGTCTTCTCGTACGACATCCGTCGTTACGTCGAGCACGCCATTGGTGTCTACGGTGACGTCGCCGTCCGCCACGGTGACATCCACGGGGACGACGGTCTCCCCGTCGTTACTCCCGACTAACGCGTCCACGTCGTCCGCGACGTCGACGGACACCGCGTCCGCGGGGATTCCGGTCGTCGAGATGTCTGCGCGGGGCACAACGTCGGGATCGGACTCCGGAAGCCCGTGAATCTTCAGCGGCTCCATGATCGTCTGTCCGACGGTCATCCGCGGATCGAGACTCGACATCGGATCCTGGAACACCATCTGCATGTCCTTGCGCTTCTCCCGAAGCTCCGACTTCGAGAGATCTCCGAGGTCTTCACCCGCGTACACGACCGTGCCGTCGGTCGGCGGGGAGAGATGAAGGATGGCCCGACCCGCGGTCGACTTTCCACAGCCGGACTCGCCGACCAGTCCGAGCGTCTCGCCTTCGTACACGTCGAAACTCACGCCGTCGACGGCCTTCACGCTCTGTTGCTCGCCGACGAATCGATCGAGTAGCCCCTCCTTCTGCCCGTAGTACTTCCGCATCTCGCGGAGTTCGACGATCGGTTCTCCGATGTCATGCTCGGCCGCGGACTGGACGCCCGTTGACCCGTACTCGCTTTCGTCGAAGCTCTCGAGGATGCACTTCGACCGATGGTCGACGTCCTCCGGTCCGTGCTGGAGGAACGGTACCTCACCGGTGCGACACTCGGGTTGGGCCCACGGACAACGATCCGCAAAGTGGCAGCCGTCGGGCATGTCGATCAGGTCCGGAACGTTGCCCTCGATGGGCGTCAAGCGGTCTTTCTCCTCCGTTGGGAGAGACTCGAGGAGCGTGTACGTGTACGGATGGCTCGGGTTGTGGAAAATTTCCTCGACGGGACCCTCCTCGACTATTTCGCCGGCGTACATTACCGCGACGCGGTCGCAGGTCTCCGCGACCACGCCGAGGTCGTGGGTGATCATCAGCACCGACATCCCGAACTCGTCCTGAAGGTCGTCGATGAGGTCCAGGATCTGGGCCTGAATAGTCACGTCGAGGGCCGTCGTCGGCTCGTCGGCGATGAGGAGACTCGGCCGGCACGCGAGCGCGATCGCGATGAGGACGCGCTGGCGCATGCCGCCGGAGAACTCGTGTGGGTACTCCTCGAGGCGCGTGGTCGCCTCCGGGATGCCGACCTCCGTGAGGATCTCGACAACGTCCGCCATGACCTCCTCGTCGTGCTCGCGCCCGCCGATTTTCGGGAGTATTTCCCGAACGGCGTTCAGCCACGTGTCCCGTTTCCGTTCTCCGTACTGGTGAAGCCGCAGGGACTCCGCGACCTGCTCGCCGACGGTCACCGCGGGGTTCAGGGACGTCATCGGGTCCTGGAAGATCATCCCCATCTCGCTGCCGCGGACCTTCCGCATCGCCTCCTCGGGCGCGTCCATCAGGTCGACGACGCCGTCCTCGACCGCGATTGATTCTGCGTCCATTCCACTCTCGAATCGTTCGCGCGCCGCTGTATCGAGGTAGACGAACCCGTCGTCGGCGTCTTCGACGGCGTTCTCTAGCGCGTCCGCGACCACGGACTCGGTCACGCCGTTATCGAGTCGATCAGCAACGTCTCGGAGGGCTGGCGCGAGCCCCGCTGGGTCGTCGTGGCCGGCGAGGTCGGCGGCCATGCCGCGCAGCTCCGATTCGGCCGAGTCACCTCCGTCGCCGCCGCGAAGATCCGCAACGATCTCCCGGATCGCGTCCACGAGTTCGAAGGGGTACGGGACGACTGCACCGTCGAACTCGGCTGCGAGATCCGCGGCGAGTTCTGCGCGCCGCAAGGACACTCGTCCGTCCACAACGTCTCCCGGATCGTCCACGAGGTCCATTGCTGAGAGTGCGGTCACGCTCTTGCCGGATCCGGACTCGCCGACGAGGCCGACGGTCTCGCCCTCCTCGATAGTGAGATCGATACCATCGACCGCTTTCACCGCACCGCGTTTGGTATCGAACTGCGTGCGAAGTCCGGAAAGGGATAAAAGATCAGTCATGGCACCAGTTCTCGAGTCAGCGAAGAAATAGCTTATGGGACTTGGGCAACGTTTATCTCCGACGGTGCACGCGGTGGGGACATGGACGAGGACCCGGCAGGCGACGCCCCTAGCAACGTGCAGGCCCAGTCCGGCTGGCAAGCAGTCATCGACGACATGGCGGTAACCGCCGACGAGTACCGCGACCGCGGCTGGACGGCCCTCGAACTCCACCCCGGAGACTGCGTGCTCGTGGACTCCGAAATACGCACGGGGATCGACGTGGTCCTCCCGGGACCCGAGTACGAGGACCTCGAGTCGCTGATCGAGGACTGCACGTTCGCGGACGTGGACGTGTTCCGCGCGCCGGGCGACAGTATGATCTACCTGCTCATAGTCGAGAAGGACCTGGACAGCAAGACGGCCGTGCTCGCCCCCGCCTACTACGACGCCGGGTCCGGGCAGGCAAAATTCGAGGCCATTCGGTCGGACGGCGAACTCCGGCTGTTCTGCAGACGGCTGAACGATGAGTACGTCGAGTTCGTCCACGACGACGTGGAACCGTTCCTTCCCAGCCCGTTGCAGGACGAGTAGGCGATAGCGATCTGGTTTCCGTACTGCGATCGGGCCCCGAACTACGAGCGATCCCATCTCCGTATCCCGATCCGTCAATCCTCACTGCGGTGGCTTCCGACATTGATCGCGCAGAATATCGACTGCCCGATCTCTGCAACCGTCTTTGGATACCGTTCGTTCGTCGACCGGACGGATCCCTCACTCGACGGCGAGCCGCGGTTCCTCCGACCGGTCGTCGATCTCGTCGGGATCGACTTTGACCGTCAGCACCGGTACCGAGGCGCGCCGGACGACCCGTTCGGTGACGCTGCCGAGCAACAGCCGGTCGATTCCGCCGCGGCCGTGGGTTCCCATCACCACCAGATCGCACTCCGCGGGATCCGCCTCGTCGACGATGACCTGACTCGGTGCCCCCTCGCGAACCTCGGTCTCGACGGTGACGTCGTCCGGTGCGAGTGCTTCGGCCCGCTCGACCGCCGCCTGCCCCTCGCCGCGGAGCGCCTCGTTGACGCCGTCGAGGGCAGTTTCCATCGGAAACCCGCCATAACCGGCCGCGTTGACGACGTACAGTGTGCGGACCGCTGCGTCGTGCGCGCGAGCGATTTCGAACGCGTACTCGAGTGCGCGTTCGACCTCTCGAGAGCCGTCGGTCGGGACGAGAATGGAGTCGTACATAGTGGTATATGATAGCATACAACGGGAATCTACATTAACATTATCCTGACACGTGAGATGGTCAGGGTGGGTGACGTTTTTCGAGCGAGTTGCGGATCGCTCCGTGATGGCGACGGATCGGAAATCGGGGAGGGGAAACGCTGATACAGTCGCCGCTCAAATCGGGGGGCATGAGCGACAACCCGTGGACGGATCGGATCGTCGGCGAGCGTATGGCCGTCGATCAGGAGTTCTCCGAGCGGATCCAGCAGTCACGCTTTTCCAACCAGCAGTGGAGCCTGATCATGACCGCCACGGAGTTCGAGATCGAACATCCCGGCGACCCCGACCGAGCGCGGATCGTCGCCAATACGGACAAGCTCGACGGGGTCATCCCCGAACTCGACAACGTGCAGGCCGGGATGGGCGCGATGGGGGGTGCGGGAGCCGGGAACGCCGGTCAGAACTCCTCGAGCGGCGGGGTGTTCGACTCGATCATGGGCGCACTCGGGATGGGAGGCGGCGGTGGATCCTCGGAGAAAGAACAGCGGAAGGCAGCGGAACAGCTCACACAGGAGTACGCCGACGAACTCCAGTCACACCTCGAGTCGAAGGGGAAATGGGAGACGGCTCGTCACGCTGCCGCGGACGGCCAGTAGCGGCGAGCCGTCGATTTTCGACTGTCACCGTCGACGTTACAGACCACCGCCGGTGTCAGGTCACCGCAGGTCGCCGATCATCGCCGATCACCGAGCACCACTGGTCCGTCCCCGGCGTGAAACAGCGTGTACTCGCTCGCTCCGTAGAGACTGATAGTTCGGGACGAATTTGCCGTCGGACTCGTCGAATTCGACGGCTGGCAGACCTGAAACCCCGTCGTCGAGCGACAAAAACGCAAGCGGCGGTCTCGACGGGTCGACGTCGCGCACTGGTCCGGCGTGAGTCACAGCACCTTTAGGCACGCTTCCCGACCGTCAGTGTATGAGCGACGAAGTCCAGACGACGACCTTCTCGATCAGTTCCGAAGACGGCGCGACCGACGAAATCACGATTCCGTCCGGCCTCGTCGACCTGGTCGCCGAGGGCGACCAGACCGACGCCGAGACGATCGGCGACGTCATGCTGCTGTCTTTCGCCAGCCGCGCCCACCACATCGTCCACCACGGCGAGGACGCCGACGAGGAACTCGAGGCACAGGAAGCGGAAGTCATGGACCTGTTCGAGGAACGCTTCGGCGTCACGTTCGGCGAAGCGACCGGCCATCAGCACTGAGCGTCCGAGAGCCGAATCACAGCCGCGGTTTCTCCGCAGCTCGTCCCTCGAGTGAAATCGACTGGCGACCGATCGGGCGTCGAACAATGGCTATTCGGTTCCGTCAGTTTCGTTTTCGGTATCAGCAGTTCCGTCCTCGATGGCACCAGCCGCTCCGTCGTCGGTCGTTTCGGCCGTTCCTCCGTCGGTCGTCTCAGTTGCACCGCCATCGGTCGTCTCGGCGGGCCCCGCGTTCGTTTCCGGCTCCAGTGGTGATTCGCCTGCGGGTTCGTTCCCCGCAGTGGCCGGTTCGGAGTCGCCGTCTGGATCGGGTTCAGCCGGCTGTTCGGGTTCCGGTGATTCCGGCTCTTCCGGCTGTTCAGGCTCCGGCTCATCGGGTGGATCCGGCTCCTCGGGCGGTACCGGCTGTTCGGGTTCGGTCGGTGGTTCTGGCTCGGGTTCACCGTCTGGCCCCGTCTCACCGTCCCCGTCCGCTTGCGCGCTGGCCTCCGGGACAGATTCGACGGTCACCGTCGTCTCCGCGGTCTCGTTCGCGGTCGACACCGTGACCGGATACTCACCGGGCTCGAGACCGTCCGTTTCGGCCGTGAACGAAGCAGTCTCCGTCTCGCCGGGCTCGAGCGAGACCGATTCAGCGTCGACGGTGGTGTCGCCGATCGCGAGCGAGACGGTCTGCGTCCCGTTCTCGCCGCCGACGTTCTCGAGGTTGGCCTCGATCTCGAGCGGCTCTCCCCGTTCGACCGGGCTGTTCGTGCCCGCGATCGAGACGCCGAACGCTGCGGGGTCGGACGGCACGATATCACCGGCGGTCGGCGTCTCGGCGGTGATCGGCTCCTCGTAGCCGAAGTTCGAGAAGTCGGCCTCCCAGACGAGCCGTTCGTCGTCGCTCTCGGGCGTCCACTCGACGGTGAACGTCTGCTGGCCCGGTTCGAATCCGGACGGCGGCTGGTCGGTCGTATTGCCCTCGACGAACCGGCTGTTCGCGCCCATCGGGGCGTCGTTTGGGTTCTCGTAACTGAACGTCACGTCGATGCCGTCTTCGGTGGGGGTCGTCTCCTCAACCGCGATCGACGGTCGTTCGGGCCGCACTTCCTCGTTACACGCCTCGGACGGGTTCGGATAGTCGATACCGCCCACGGGTGCCGCTTCGGGCGAACTAATTCCCGAGATGTACGTGCCGAAGGTGCCGTAATCCGGCACCTCGACGATCACCTGCTCGCCGTCCGTCGTGACATTGCGCTCGGTACCGATCTCGAAGACGATCGTGCCGTTGTACGGCGCGGGGATCTCGTCGCCGGCGGTGACGAGGTCCTCCGCGATCGTGTCCCCGACGCCGCCGGACGTGTAGAACCACGTGCTCGCGGCGACCCGATCGCCCTCCTCGAGCGACGCGGTGACTTCCGCGCGCTGGCAGTTCACGAACTCGACGTCGAACCCTGCAAGCGCGCCGTCGACCGTGTACTCGACGTCCGCCGTCTCGACGGGCGTTCCGTCCTCGGCCGCGACGACCGCCACCTCGAGCGTCGAGTTCTCCGCGAGCGGCGGCTCGAGGTCGAACTCCTCGGGGCCGATCGTCTCGTTCGCGCCGAACGTCTCGCTCGTCGCGAGCCGGGTCCCGTTCCCGTCGGTGACGGTGATCGCGTACTCGACCGTTGCGTTCGCCTGCGTGACGGTGAGCGTCTCGCCGTCACCGGTCTGGTCGGCCACCGAGAGGTTCGCCGTCGGCTCGTCCGGATCCGGTTCTTCGACCGCGTACTCGATGGAATCGTTCGCCAGCACCGTGTCGTCGGCCGCGGCTCGAACGGAGACGTCGACCGTTGCGTTCGCCTCGAGCGGCGGCTCGAGGTCGAGGACCTCGTCCGAGACCGTGGCATTCGCCTCGATTTCGTCGCTCTCGACTCGCTGGCCGTCGTACTCGGCCGTGAGGACGTACGGCACGGACGCGCTCGCCGCGTCGACCGTGAGGGTCTCACCGTCGCCCGTCTGGTTGTCGACCGAGAGGGACGCCTCGGGTTCGTTGGTGCCGTTCTCACCGGTGTCGTTCGCCACCGTGTACTCGAGGGAGTCGTTCGCGAGCACCGTGCCGTCCTCGCCGACGACCGAGACGTCGACCGTCGCGTTCGCCTCGAGTGGCGGCTCGAGTCCGAGCGAGAGGTTCGTCACCCCTTCGCCGGCCGCGAACGTGTCGCTCTGGACCGTTCCGTTGCCGTACGACGCGGTGACGGCGTAGGGAACGGAGGCGTTCGCTTCATCGACGGTGAGCGTTTCGCCGTCACCCTGCTGATCGGCGACCGACAGCGTCGCGGTCGCCTCATCCGGTTCGTCCGGTTCGTCCGCGACCGTCACGAACGCGCCGTCGATCACCGGTGCGCCAGCACCGGTGACGTACGGGACATCTTCCTCGCCGTCGGACTCGGCGTACTGGAACGTTCCGTCGTCGTTCGTGTCGTGATGCGGAACCGCCACGATCGAGCCGCTCGAGGAGATCGGGTCGTCGAGTTCGATCGTGACGTTCTCGTGGTCGCCGGCCTCGAGGTAGTCCGAGACGCCGATGATGGCGTCCGGATCGGCGTCGACGGCGAGTCCCTCGTAGATCGCGACGAAGCCGCCCTCGGAGAGCGACACGTCTTCGATGGTGACCTGCTCCCCGTTAGACTCCTGATCCGGGACGTCGATCGACGCCGTCCCCTCGAGCCGGTCGATCGTCTCGATTCGCTGCGTGACCGTGATCTCGATGTGCTGCGTAATTTCGGTCACGTTGTCGGTCTCTTCTCGCACCGCGTAGGCGGTCGCCTCGGACGCGGCTTCCTGGGTCAGGCGCTGCAGTTGCGTGATGCTAATCCGCTGGGACTGGACGATGTGAGCCGTCTCCTGACAGGCGGATCGCGCCGCGATCTGGATCTGCGTGACCGTGGCCGACTGCGCCTGGACGAGGGCCCCGCTCGCACCCCCGTGTGCGAGTTGCTGGACCTGCGTGACCTCGACGAGTTGCGTCTGCGTCACCGCTCCCTCGCCGGCACCGAACGCGGCCGCCTGAATCTGCTCGATCGAGACGTCCTGGCGCTGGACCGCGGACGTGACCGCACCTTGAGCGGCACCGACCGCGGCGTACTGGATCTGCGTGATCGAGATCGACTGACGCTGAACGAGCACGCCGCCCGCGCTCCCGTCGGCGGCGGCCTGGATCTGTTCGACGGTCGCCGACTGGCTCTGGGAAATAGCGCCTTTCGCCGCGCCGAAGGTGGCCTCCTGGATCTGCGTCATCGAAAGCCGCTGGCGCTGCTCGAGGCGGACCGACTGAACCTGTTTCAACGAGCCCCGGCTGGCTCCGCGGGCGGCCGCCTGGGTCTGCTCGACCGACACCGACTGCGTCTGGACGAGTGCGCCCTTCGACGCGCCGGCCGCGGCCTTCTGAATCTGCTTGATCGTCACCCGCTGGCGCTGTTCGACGTCGACGCGCTGTTCCTGCCGCGCGTCGACTCGTTGCTCTCCCTCGAGCGCTGCGGGCGAACTCCCCGCGAGCGATCCGGCCGCACCGCCGGCGGCGGCGTGCTGGACGTGCTCGAGCGTCACCCGCTGGCGCTGTTCGGCCGTGATCGACTGATACTGCGTCAGGACGCCGTACGCCGAGCCCTGGGCGGCCTCCTGGATGTGCGGCGCCTTCCCGACGTTACTCGTGCCCGCTTCCTTCGTGGCACCCGCAGCCGCGCCCCTGGTCGCGACCTGAATCTGTTCGACGCTGACGTGCTGACTCTGTGCGAGAGCGCCGTGGGTCGCGCCCCAGGTCGCACTCTGTAGCTGGGTCGCGTTGGCCGACTGTGACTGAGAGAGCCCGCCGTCGGTCGCCCCGCTCACCGCGTACTGAATCTGAGTGGCGTTCACCGACTGGGACTGGATCAGGGAGCCGTGAACCGCCCCCGCCGTCGCCGCCTGTACCTGCTCGGTCTCGACGGATTGGTGCTGTGCGACCGACGACCGCGCCCCCTCGAGCGCCGCCGCTCGCTGTTCCTGTGTCACCTCGATGCCCTGCGATTGGACGAGTTCGATCCCTTCCTCGACACCGCTCTCGACAGCGGTTTCGGCATCTCCCTGGATCGCCGCCTGCGCGTTCGTCCCGCCACTGTTATCCGTCGCGTCGGCTTCCTCGAAGGCCTCGAACGTGACCAGTTCCGAACTGGCGTTCTGCGTCTGCGCGCCGCCCGCCTCGAGCGCGGCCCGTGACTCACCCGCGGCTGCCGGATCGGCTGCCGTCTCGGTGGTCATACCGCCGGCCGCGTCGAGCGGGTCCGAGCCACCGCTCAATACGGGCAGCGCCACGACGCTTCCGATCATCGCGGCCGCGACCAGCGCGACGACAACGGTCGTTCGATCACGCCTCATCGCGCGATCACTCCGCGAGCGGGACGGCCGGTTCTGTCTGCCGGTTTCGATTCCGCCTCCGACCATCCAGATTCGATACGCGACCACTCCGACTCGCCCCCGTCCTCACCCCGCTTCCATTCGTTCCCATCTGCTTTCCATTGAATCCCCGGATCGGCCGCGTGGGGATTCGCCGCGTGGTACCCTCGATTGCCAGCCGCAGCACAACCAATTCGCATTTCCCGACCACGGGCCAAATTACGGCATAAGACCGCCGGTCGTTTCGGTTAGCGCGACGAGACAATCGGCTATTACTCGGTTCTCTCGAGGAGAAACGACGGAACGACGCCCGAACACCGCGACCACCGACGAGCACGCAGGGACTACTACCGTCACCAGAATTGAGAGGAAGCGCGCTATTTCGACCCACCCTCGACCCACGCTCGAGCCGAGACCAGCGCGATAGCGACTCGAGACAAATGTCAATTAGACACCGTCTCCCCTCGGAAACCGAAGTTTTGATCCGGGTTTACGAGAGAGCGGCGGTATGGCAACGGAACGTAATTCGGTCGATCTCGTGGACGACACCGTCGTCCGGCAGTTCGCTCGAGCGGCGGTGCTCGCGGCGCTGATCGGGGCGTCGGTACTGGTATCAATTCCGATACCTCTCTCGCCGGCACCGATCACGCTGCAGGTACTGTTCGTCTACCTCGCTGGACTCGTCCTAGGTCCGGTCTGGGGAGCGTTTTCGCTCCTGCTCTACCTCACGGCGGGCGCCGTCGGCCTCCCGGTATTCGCTGGCATGAAGGGGGGTCTCGGCGTCTTGATCGGACACACGGGCGGCTATCTGTGGTCGTATCCGATCGCCGCGGCCCTGATCGGGATCGTCGTCCACCGCGGAACGGCGCTACGCGACCTCCGTACCGTCCCACTCTCGCTGGTGGTCGGCGCACTCGTCATGGCGACGATCGTCATCTACGGGCTCGGGACGGCGTACATGGCCTGGCTGCTCGAGTACACGGCCTGGGAAGCTATCTCAGCCGGTGTGCTCCCGTTCATTCCCGGCGAAATCCTCAAAATAGCCGCCGCGGTCGCCATCGTCAGATCCGGCCGGATAACGCCGGTTCGATCGTGACGAGGCAACGATGATCGAGTTCGAGTCGGTCTCTTACGCGTTCGAGGACGTTCCCGTTCTCGAGGCGGTCACGCTCTCGATCGACGACGGCGAATTCGTCCTCCTGGCGGGGGGCAACGGCAGCGGGAAGACGACGCTGTTGCGTCACTGCAACGGTCTCCTCGAGCCCGATTCCGGCGACGTTCTCGTCGACGGAACACCCGTCGCGGAGGATCTGATCGCCGCGCGCTCGAGCGTGGGCATGGTCTTCCAGCACCCTCGCGATCAGTTCGTCGCCGCGACCGTCGGCGCGGACGTCGCGTTCGGCCCGGAAAACCTCGGGCTCGAGCGGCGGGAGATCGACCGTCGCGTGACGGCCGCGCTCGAGGCGGTGAACATGGCCGGTCGGGAGGACGACCGAATCGACGCACTCTCGGGCGGCGAACAGTCCCGCGTGGCGATCGCGGGCGCGCTCGCGATGGAACCAACCCACCTCGTCCTCGACGAACCCTTCACCGGGCTCGACGAGCCCGCCCGCCGATCCGTGCTCGAGCGCCTCGAATCGCTGTCGGCTGACGGCACCGGAATCTTGCTCGCGACCCACGACCTCCGGGATGTCTGTGGACTCGCGGATCGCGTCATCGCCATGCGAGACGGCCGCGTCGCCGTCGACGGACCGCCCGCGAAGGCGCTGGCGGAACTCGAGGGCCTCGAGGTCCGGGTCCCAGGTCGGTGATCGCGATGGCCGATTCGAGAGCCCCGTCACTCCCCCCAATGGACGCCGGAGGAAAGCGATGTTGACCTACGAACCCGACGCGACGCTCGCACACCGACTCGATCCCCGGACCAAGTTGGCGGTCCAGATCGGGTTCGCGGCCACGGCACTGGCGCACACGACGCCGCGAGCGCTGGTCGTCCTCTCCGTCGTGACGGCACTCGTTCTGTTTGGCGCGCGCGTCTCGATTCGACGGACGCTCGTCGACTACCGATTCGCGCTACTCATCCTCGCGCTCGCCCCGCTGATCGCGGGCGTCACGCTGGGAGCACCCTGGTTCGACACCGCGGACGCCACCGCGTCGGGGCTGGCGAGCTACCGCGTCCTGCTCATCCTGCTCGTCAGTGCGGCCTACGTCCGGTCGACGCCAGTGCGGGACTCTCGAGCGGCGATCCAGCGGACGATCCCCGGGAAACCGGGGCAGCTCCTCGGAATCGGCGTCGCGCTCGTCTTTCGGTTTCTGCCCGTCTTGCAGGGCGATCTTCGGACGATCCGCGAGGCGATGGCCGCCCGACTCGGGACCGAACGGAGCGCGGTCGACCGAGCCAGCACGATCGGGATACTCGGTCTGACGCGGGCGTTCGACCGAGCGGACCGACTTTCGCTTGCACTGCAGGCGCGGTGTTTCGCGTGGAACCCAACGCTCCCGTCGCTCGCCCTTTCGCGTATCGACTACCCCGTTCTTACGCTCGCTGTCGCGCTCGCCGTTTCCGCCTTGTACTAGTGCGATCCGTATCGAACGGGCCATTCGAGAGCGATGGCGGATGCGGTGCGAAAGGCGGATGCAGCGCGGAAGGCGGACGCGGCGCGGAAGTTCAACGAGAAGGAGATATCTTCGCTCCCCCGAACCGAAAACGCGAGAGCGGTGCCGTCGTTCGGTCGTGATCGAAACTGCGGCGAACCGTCTCGGTACGCTCCGACAGAGTACACCCGGACTCGGGTGTGCTGGCGAACAATCGCTTCGAATGGGACGGCGATATAGTCGTGTGCAGTATACACACTGACGAGCGCATCAACGGCATTGATGTCGACGTCGATGTCGGCGTCGTCGGAGAATCGCTCTCGGACTCGCATATGGCCACGATCGAAACGTCCCAGCGATGCGCTGGCCGGCGGCGGTCTCCAGTTCGGAGATTGCATCGGAACGTAGTCGGCTATTTCGCTCAGTTTCGATCCCTTGTTTGACGTCGTCGGCCCGGCCGCATACTCGACACAATCCGTCGAGACGCCGACCGAGACTCGATTCGGTTTCGCTAATCCGAGTGAGCGAACGTCTCATTCACACTCCAATATTGTACAATACTCACAACACCTTTAACCGTCGTCGGACCGTACGGAGACGTGATGACAACTGATGGACACCGCGGATCTTCCGGACAATCGATCAACGAACCGGTCCCCATCGAGAGTCAGGGACACCTCAACAATGTCGTGAACGAGCACGAGGTCGTGCTCGTCGACTTCTACGCCGACTGGTGTGGCCCCTGTCAGATGCTCGAGCCCGTCCTCGTGGGGTTGGCTGGCGAGACCGCGGCCGTGATCGCGAAGGTGGATGTCGACGAACACCAGCAGCTCGCGGGAGCCTACGGCGTCCGAGGCGTACCGACGCTCGCGCTCTTCGCGGACGGCGAACAGGTCGAACAGCACACCGGTGCGCTGCCGGCGGACCGACTCCGTGATCTGATCGAGGGATACACGAACGAATGAACGAGAACAGCACTGACTCCGACCCGGTCCACGACGTGGTCATCGTCGGTACCGGCGTCGCTGGACTCTCGGCAGCGGTTTACGCCGCGCGAGCGGACCTCGAGCCACTGGTGCTCGAGGGGCCCGAACCGGGCGGTCAACTCACGTTGACGACCGACGTCGAGAACTACCTCGGCTTCCCCGAGGGAATCGGTGGGATGGAACTGATCCAGAACGGAAAAGAGCAGGCGACGCGCTTCGGCGCGGAGTTCACGCACGGTACTGTCGAACGTGCGTTGCTCGCGGAGCGTCCCTACGAACTCGAGCTCTCGACCGGTGACACCCTGCGAACGCGTGCACTGATCGTCGCGAGCGGTGCGAGCGCGCGCTGGGTCGGCGCCGAAAACGAGACCGAACTCATGGGCTACGGGCTCTCGACGTGTGCGACCTGCGACGGCGCGTTCCACCGCGGCGACGACGTCCTCGTGGTCGGCGGCGGCGACAGCGCGATGGAAGAGGCGCTCTTCCTCGCGAAGTTCGCCGACAGCGTGACGGTCGTCCACCGCCGCGAGGAACTGCGCGCGTCGGAGATCATGGCCGACCGGGCCCGCGACCACGACGCCATCGAGTTCCGCTGGAACACGGAACTCGAGGCGCTTTACGGCTCTCGTGACGAGGGGATAACCGGCGCGACGCTCGTCTCTCATTCGGACGGCCATCCCACGGCGAAGGCAGAAAGCGGCGTAGAGGTCGAACGGAAGACGGTCGACGTCGGCGGCGTCTTCTACGCGATCGGTCACACGCCGAACACCGAATTCCTCGCGGGAACCGACGTCGAACGCGACGAGGCTGGGTATCTCGTCACCCGATCGGACGGCGTCGGTCGTGTGACGACCGCAACGACGGTCGCGGGCGTGTTCGCCGCTGGAGACGTCGCAGACCCCCACTACCAGCAGGCGATCACCGCTGCCGGAACCGGTAGCATGGCAGCTCTCGACGCCGACGCACACCTCGAGACGCTCGAACGCGCGGCGGAGCCAACCGAGGTCTCGCCGTAATCGTCTTCTCGCAGTACTTTCCCCGCCGATAGTCGCTTCCGCACGGAACCACTCAATTTGATATCGCGATATACAATTTATAATAAGTACTCGCCGGTGACTGGACACTCGTTGGTTGGCGAATCGCGGCGTCAACCGCTGTGCTCGACTCGCTCACTGATGTCTCCCTTCGGCCGGGTCGCTTCGATCTGGCGTCCAGCGTCCTCGAGCGATCCGGCCCGCACGAACCGGTAATTCGGCGGAGAACAGCCGCTCGAGGATACCGTGCGTCGATCACAGTAACTCGCTTCTCGTTCAAATCCACTGGAGTTCGCTTCGCACCTCACGGTGTTCACCAAAGCGGCGAGCTACTTCGAGCCGTCACTCTCACCGGCCGTGATGATGTCGCAGAAAGAACCGGTGGAGGTTGTGAACCGCGGTCGGAGCGGGCTCCTCCCTGATTTGAATCTCCCACGGCTTGCTTCGCTCTTCACGTGATGTCCGTCGCAGAAGACAAGCCGGTGGAGGGATTGTGAACCACGGTCGCAGCAAAGCTGCTCCCTGATTCAAACCCCTCCAGAGCATATTCGTCGCTCACGAGTTTGTTCGCGACAGAATAAGCCGGTGGAGGGATTTGAACCCTCGACCTAATCCTTACGAAGGATTCGCTCTGCCAGTCTGAGCTACACCGGCACACTCACTTCGCTCGTGTCCCGCGCATCGGCGACGACCGTCGCCTCAACACCGATGCGAGTGCATTCATTCGTAGGACCGATACCAGCCATAAGGATTGCGAATCGGTGCGCTCGTGCGATGGGAGTTCATGGCAGATGGTGCGCGGTGACGTTCCCGATTACCGCTCGAGGCGGACGTCCAGACAGACGTTCAGCTCGTGGGGGGCGTAGGAACGGACGGTATGGCGGGTTTCGACGGTGACCGAATACTCGGGTTCGGCGGCCGCGCGAATCGCGCGTTCGCCCGGCCCGAACGGATCGTCCTCGTATTGGATGTCGTAGTAGTGGAGGGTACAGTCGTCGCCGGCCAGAGTGACGGCAGCCTCGAGGAACTCGTCGGCGCTGTGGGGGAGGTTCATCACGAGCCGGTCGGCCCAGTTCTCGTATTCGGCGGCCACCTCGCGCACATCGTCGTTAATAGCGGTCACGCGGTCCGCGACCCCGTTTCGGCGGGCGTTCTCGCGCAGGTAGTCGATCGCCTCGGCGTTGATGTCCACGCCGACGCACGTCGCGCCGCGTTTCGCGAACGGGATCACGAAGGGGCCGACGCCGGCGAACATATCGAACGCGCGCTCGGTCGCGTCTCCCTGCTCGGCCACGCGGTGGCGCTCGGTCGCGAGGCGCGGCGAGAAGTAGACCGTCGCGAGATCCAGCGCGAACTCGCAGCCGTACTCGCGGTGGACGACCTCCGTGTTCTCGCCGGCGAGCAGCTCCCAGTCGCGCACGCGCGTCTCGCCTTTGACTTTCGAGGCCTTGTTCAGGACGGTTGCGACGGGGAGATCCGACTCGAGGATGGCGTCCGCGATTTCTCGTGCCCGCTCGGGATCGTCCTCGTCGATGAGCGCGGCCTCGCCGAGTCGCTCGTAGGTGGGGTCGAACGCGAGGAGATCCGCGGGCGTCGTCTGCTGCTCGCGCTCGGTGACTGTCCGGGGAACGATCTCGCACTCCTCGAGCACCGTTGACGCGGCGTCGGAGTCGGTGATCGGAATGTAGAGCTGGCCGTCCGCGACGGTGATCTCGTAGGCGTCGTCGATCAGGTCCGCATCGGCGAGCGACGAGCGCGTCGCTTCCCCCGCTTCGCGCGCGACGCGGACGCACGGCACTTCCATACGCGAACTGGCCGGCGCGCCGCCGTAACGCTGACGTTTCGGTGTCGATCCGCGTTCGTTTGGATAAACCAAAAACCGCTATAGTAATTCTCTCGCTGCCGGACGCGGGAGCCGAGAAAATCGACTACGTAGGTGAAGGAAGACGCCCCGAACGTCGGTTAGTCAGTCGAAGCGATCCATAGCTTTTCGGTATCGATCGGCAGCCCATTTCACGATTCTCGAGCGAGGTACTCGAGCGCCTCCTCGTCGCTCACCTGATCAAAAGTTCGGTAGTACTGCCCGACGGCGCGGAAGTCCGCCGGCGTCTCCAGTGCGATCACCTCGTCGGCCTCCCGCTCGAGGTCGTTGACGGCTCGCGGGGAGGCGACGGGCACGGCCAGTGTGATCCAGTCCGCATCGGTCTCCTGCACTTGCCGGAGACAGGCGGTCGCGGTCGCGCCGGTCGCGACGCCGTCGTCGACGATCAGGACTCGCTTTCCCCGTAGGTCTGGTAAGCCCGCCGTTTCGCGGTAGCGGTCGGCCTTTTCGCGTGCGTTTTCGGCTTCCTCGGCCCGGATCTCCTCGAGGTACCCTTCGGAAACGTTGAGTCGATCGATCAGATCGTCGTTCTCCCAGACGCTGCCGTCGCTGGCGACCGCGCCCAGCGCTACTTCGGGGTTCTGCGGTGCGCCCATCTTGCGCGCGACGACGACGTCGAGGTCGGCCTCGAGCGCGTCGGCGACCGGTCGCGCGACGGGCAGGGCACCGCGGGGAATTCCGAGGACGACGTCGACCGCGAGGTCGCGGCGCTCGAGTGCCGCTGCGAGGCGTTCGCCGGCGTCGGTTCTGTCGTCGAACATGATCCTGTCGGGCAGTACGGTATCGACGTACTACGCGTTTGCGCCGCACGCGCCGGGACAGTGATCTGGAATGATGGAGATCGAACCGGAACACGCCTGCCGAACGTCGACACGGTGGCGTTCGGGGGAGGTCGTCTGAGACGCCTCCAGCAACCGCTCTCGAACGTCAGCGACGAGACGGAACAAGGACAGCAGTCGCGTCGCGATCGTCGGTGCGAGCGTCGCGTACCCGAGCCAGACCGCGCTCGTCGGGCGCGCAGCGCTGCGGACCGGCTCCGGTATCCGCTTTCGGACCGGCTACTGTTCGCGGACGACGATCACCGTCATCGGTGCGCGGCGGACCACCGCCTCGGAGACGCTTCCGAGCATGACGCGATCGACCCCGTGTCGTCCGTGACTGCCGACGACGATTTGCTCGAATCCGTTTTCGACCGCGTAGTCGACGATTTCCCGCGCCGGCTTCCCCTTCTCGACGGCCGTCTCGATCTCGCGGTCGGTGTCAGCGGCCGATTGCACGGCCGTCTCTACGACCTCTTCGCCGCGTTCTCGCGCGTTCTCGTATCCCGGGAGCGCCGCCTCGGAGGTCGCGAACGACGCCCAGTACCCCTCCGGCAGTCGAACGACGTGTATCGCCGTGATCGCGGACTCCGGGAACTCCTCGAGCGCGTACTCGAGCGCCGCCTCGGCTTGCGGGGAATCGTCGGTCGCGACCAGCGTTTTCCGGACCATGCGGGAGAGTACCACCTGCACCGATGTAAGACGATTTCACGATCCCGGGAAATTCGCACGTGCTGGCAGGCTATCGAATCGAACCCGTCGCAGCCCGCCGACGTCGAAGTCGCCCGCGTACGATCGGCGTCACCGGAAACACCCCGACGGTGACTCGCTCGATCTCGAGGACGTCGAACGCGTCGCATCTGACGAACCGCTCGACCGTCTCGCGGTTCAACTGGCAGCCGCCCGCAGCGCGTTCCCACAGCGGCGTGAGGGCGTCCTGCGCTCGAGCCCGCCAGCCGTCGTTGCGGACGTGCTCGAGGAAGCGCAGTTCGCCGCCCGGTCGCAGGACGCGTGCGACCTCCTCGAGCGCCGTTTCGGGGTCCGCGATGGTACAGAAGACCAGACTCGAGAGGACGACGTCGAAGCTGTTGTCGGCGTAGGACAGCGACTCGGCGCGGTCACCGCGGAGGTGAACCGCAAGGTCGGTTCCCCTCGCCTCGCGGGCGGCCCGGCGTCGCATGTGCGGATCCGGTTCGATCGCGTGGTACTCGAGGTCGCCGCCGGCGTCGGCTACGTACGGAATCATCACGCCGCTGCCCGCGCCGATATCGAGAACGCGACCGGAGAGGTCGGCCGCGAGGTACTCGCGGTGGGGGCCGAGCAGGAACCGATCCGGCACGAACCGATCGTACAGCGCGGCGAACGCGGGTGTGAGATCGTCCGATCGCGCGCGGCGCACCGTGGAGTACTGTCTGTCATCGTGCCACTCGGTCCAACGGACGGTGACCTGACTAAAACTCGTTTTCCCGTCAGTGCGCGAGCCCTTAGCACTTAGTTTGAGATGGATACCGATGTCGACCCAATCGGCAAACAGGGAAGTAGCTACGTATTAGTCCAGACCAGCTAACGACGGCGGTGGCGCGCGCTGTCGGCCGGCCGAACGCCAGTGAGGGTGGCCGGCGACGCTGCGCGAGGGATGAGCGAACGCCGCAGGCGTGAGCGTTAGCGCGGAACCTTCGGTTCCGCGAACCATGCGAACGGGCGCTGCGCGCCCGTGAGCAGAAATCGGCTGGGGTGGGCGTGGCGATTCCCTGTTGCCACGATAACAGGACACCTCTTCTCACTCTCATCCGGTTGGAGTACCGTGACAAGGGAACGGAAATCAATCGCGGTTCGACGCACCTGCTCACTCACGGCCAGAGGCCGCGCATCTCGTGGGCCTCGGCGACCCGATCGAGCGCGACGGCGTACGCGGCGTCGCGCCAGGAGACGTCCTGTCGTTCGACCTCGTCTTTGAGGGTGGTCCAGGCCGTCACCATCTCGGACTCGAGTTCCTCGTTGACCCGCTCGAGTGACCACGAGCGACGGTTGATGTCCTGAAGCCACTCGAAGTAGCTGACCGTGACGCCGCCGGCGTTCGCGAGGATGTCCGGGATCACGCGAATTCCGCGGTCCTCGAGGATGGCGTCGGCGGCGAACGTCGTCGGGCCGTTCGCGCCTTCGACGACGATGTCGGCCGCGATGTCGTCGGCGTTGTCGGCGGTGATGACGTTACCGACGGCGGCCGGGACGAGGACGTCGACGTCGAGTTCGAGCAGTTCGCCGTTCGAGATTCGGCGCACGCCCGCAGTGCTGTCGTCGATCTCGTTCGCGAAGCTGGTGACCGCTTCCGGCTCCACGTCGTGGGAGGGGATCGCGTCGACGTCGACCCCCTCGGGATCGTAGACCGCACCGTTGACGTCGCTGACGGCGACGATCGTCGCACCCCAGTCCTCGAGCAGGCGCGCGGCGTTCGCACCGACGCTGCCGAAGCCCTGGACGGCGACGGTCGTCTCGGCGAGCGGGTAGTCGTAGTACTCGCAGGTCTCTCGCGTGACGATGGCGACGCTCCGGCCGGGCGCTTTCTCGCGGCCGTAGGAGCCGCCGATGACCGGCGGTTTGCCGGTGACGACGCCGGGGATGGTCTCGCCCTCCTGCATGCTGTAGGCGTCCATCAGCCAGGCCATCGTCTGCGGATCGGTGCCCATGTCCGGCGCCGGAATGTCCGTGTTCGGCCCGATCACGTCGCGGATCTCCTGTGCGAAGCGACGCGTGAGCCGTTCCGTCTCGTCGTCGCTCAGTGATTTCGGATCGACGACGATGCCGCCTTTCGCGCCGCCGAAGGGGAGATTCATCACCGCGCATTTCCAGGTCATCCACATCGACAGCCCCACGCACTCGTCGCGGGTCACGTCGGGGTGGTAGCGCAGCCCGCCCTTGTAGGGGCCCCGGACGCTGTCGTGGTGGGCCCTGTAGCCGGTGAAGACCTCGAGCGAGGCGTCGTCGCGCTCGAGGGGGACCGTCACCTCGTGGACCGCCGTGGGGTGAGAGAGGCGCTCGATGACGGCGTCGTCGATATCCAGCTGTGCGGCGACGCGATCCAGCTGTCGGCGCGCGGTCTCGAGTGCGGTTTCGGCGTCGGTCGATTCAGCGGTCGCTTCTCGGGGCGGCGGCGAAGAACGATTCTGAGAGGCCATCCCTATTCGATCGGTGTCCCTCGATTGCGCATTTCGGCACCGCACTCGGGACAGGCGTCCGGTGCGGACGCGCGAACGACGGTTCCGCAGTCGAAGCACTCGTAGGTCGATTCCGCCCGCGGGTCGAATTCGGCGTCTTTGTGGTTCATGGGAGAGACGATTGACGGTGTGTCACGACACTCGTCGTATCCCCGAATACAAGGTATATTAGGATGAGTATATCCGTCAGATACCTAGCGTCGACAAGCGGGGAGGGTTCACTATTCACCCCCTCCCGATCGAGGTTCCGGCAGTCCGATCTCGTCGAACACGACTTCGAAGAGCGTCCGCTGGACGCGCCGGACGTGCCGGTAGAACGCCGCCGGCGAAATCTCGAGGGCGTCTGCGACGTCTTCGCCCGAATTCTCGCGCGGCGATTCGAAGTACCCGCCGTAGTAGGCGAGCGTGACGACCTCGAGCTGGCGCTCGGTAAGCCGATCGTGCAGCTCCGAGCGGAGGTCCCGCGGCGTCGTGCGTTCGACGGTCCGTTTCGATCGGAGCTCGACGTCCGAGAACGTCGTCGAGACGATGTCGGCGCTTTCCCTCGCGTCGGCTGATCGGGGGACGTCGATCACGACCCGGGCGACCGAAGGGGTCGCTTCGACGCCTCGCAACACCGCCCCGTGATCCGCGAGCCGGTCCGCGAGCACCGGTCGGGAGAGATGCAAGAGGACGCCACCGCCGACGCCATCGTCGGCGTCGATAGTCTCAGTGGTGGTGGTTTCGGTCTCGGTGGTTTCTCCGTCACTAGTATCAACATCGGTAGTCGGCTCGCCGCCGCCGTCTCCACTGCCGTATTCGTCCGTGCTAATGACCTGTGCGCGCTCGACGCCGACCAGCTCCGCGGCCGCAGTCGCGACGGCGGCCGGCGACGCGCCGTCGACGGTCGCGACCACCGACGCGCCCCGCTCGTGCTGGCGAACGCCACCGTCCGAGGAGAGCACGCAGTCGGCCACTCGAGCGAGTCGTGCGAAGACGAACGTCTCGTCGGCCACCTCGAACTCGAGTCGCGTGTTCTCGTCCGAGACCAGCGCGCGCTTGCGTTCGACCGCGGCGATCGCGGACGCGATCGTTTCGCCGAGTTCCGCGAGCACGGCGCGGATCATGTCGTCGAACGCGTCGGGGCGGTCGGCGTAGACCGTCAGGACGCCGTACGTGAACTTGTCGTACGACAACGGGACGCTCGCGGCCGACTGATACTCGCGGGCGAGCGCTTCGGAGCGCCACGGTTCGTCGCGGAGCCCGTCGGCGACGTTCGAGACGACGGTCGCCTCGCGATCGGCCGCCGTCCCGACCGCGGGTTCGTTCGCGTCCGCGAGCGAGAGCGAGACGGCGTCGAGATACTCGCGGCCGTTGCGTGCGCCACCGTGAGCACGCGGCTCGAGGCGATCGCCGTCGGCGTCGAGCTGACCGATCCAGGCGAACGAGAACCGGTCGGCGGCCGTGAGTCGATCGCAGACCGCCCGTTCGATCTCGGCGCGGGTCTCCGCCTCGACCAGCGCCTGATCGAGTTCCCTGATGATCTCGTTGATCCGGTTGAGGCGGGTGAGCTGCCGATTTCGGCGCTTGAGTTCGCGATCTCGCTCGCGCAGCGTTCGCTCCCGTTCGACCCGGTCGAGCGCCGCTTCCGCGGTCGCCGCCAGCAGGTCGGTCACCTCACTGGAGACGTCGTCGAACGCATCCGACGCCGTCGACCCCACGGTGAAGACGCCGTGGTCGCCGAGCGGGACGTACGCGGCGCTTCGCAGGTCGGTCTCCGGATTCGAGAGCGACGCGGCGTCGTGAACGTCCGCGAAGAACCGACTCTCACCGTCGATGAAGACGCGACCCGGGATGCTGTCGTCCGTCGCCCGGTGGTCGTGGATCGGCCCGTGTAACCGCTCCATGCCCGACGAGGACGCGGCCGGTCGTAACACGTTCTCGTCCGTATCGAACAGGTACGCGGCGCTCGCCTCGAGGTCGAGCACGTCCGTCGCGTCGTCGACGACGATGTCGGCGATCTCGCGGTCCGTTTCGGCGTACAGGAGTTCGCGAGCGGTCCGATGGAGCGCCGTCAGCGCCTCCTCGCGGCGCTTTCGCTTCGTGATGTCTCGGCAGCTGTAGAGGGTCGTCCCGCCCTGAATCGAGACCTCGCGGACGTTGACCAGCAAGGTGTGTTCGCGGCCCGCGCGGTCGGTCGCCGTACACTCGATGTTGGTCAACACGCTCGCCGACTCGAGTTCGTCGCGATCGAAGAGGTCCGGCTCGAGCAGCTCGTCGATCGTCCCCATCTCGCGAATCTCGTCGTCGGAGTAGCCGAAGATGAAGTGGACGTTCGGACAGACGTAGGTAAACTCACCGTCGTCGTCGGTGATGAGGACGGTATCGGTCATGTTGTTGAGCGTCACCCGGTGGAGTTCCTCCGACGCTCGCAACTCCCGCTCGAGTCGGGCCCGCTCGGTGACGTCGCTCGCCCGCGCGAGCAGCGAGACGACGTCACCGGACGCGTCGCGGACCGGCCGGACGGTCACCTCGAAGGTGTGAGCGTCGTTCGGATCAGCGGACTCGCTCGTGGCGGTACTCCCGTCCGGCTCGGCCGCACCGCTACCGTCGGTGCGGATCTGTGTCAGTTCCCGATGTGCGATCTCTCCGCTCCTCGCCTGGTCGATCGCCTCCCGGAGCACCGTCCTTCCGTCCGCGGTACACCGCCACCAGGGAAGCGCCGCGAACGGTCGGCCGCGGACGTCGCTCGCGGTCGCGCCGATCGCCTCGAGCGCGGGTTCGTTGGCCCGTCGGACGGTTCCGTCCGGTTCGAGCACCCACGAGTGCGTTTCCGCCCCCTCGAAGATCGCGTCGAACTGGCGCGCGCGCTCTCGTTGACGCCGTCTCTCGCGCCCCTCCGAGAGCGCCCGTTCGATCGCCGCTCGGCAGTCGTCGCTCGAGCCGTCGCCGGTCCGATCGCGCGGCACGTACGCCGTGACCCCCGCCGCGATCGCCTCGCTGGCCAGCGACTCGTCGCCCTCGGCCGGCGCGAGCACGACCGGAAGATCGAGGTCGCGCTCCCGAACCGTCTCGAGGAGGTCCAGCCCGGTCGTTTCCCCGTCCGAAAGGGACTGTGCGGTCAGGAGACAGTCGACGTGGTCCGTCTCGAGCCGCTCGAGCGCCGCGCTCGCGGTCGTCACCGCGACCACCTCGAGCGCGTCGTCCTCGAGGGCCGTCGAGAGGACACCGGCACTCGGTTCGGGCGGCTCTACGACGAGGAGTCGGGCCTCGTCGAGCGTCCGTGTAGAAGCCATTCGTCCCCCCTATGAGCCCCTGAAGATAGAACCTATCGCTCCGTTGGGTGATCGATACCGACCGATACTCGGTCACCGATCGAGGACGTACGACGAAAGGCGCGGCTTTTCACGACGACGGAATCGACCGCCGGGCGCGATTTGTGGCTCGAAAAGATCTACCGTTCGAAAGCGTTACAGCCGAAGCGGCCTACCGACTCTCGTCCAGGGAGACGGCTTCGTCCTCGGACACGGCGAGCCAGGCATCGTCTCGAGCGATATCGGCGATGACGAGATGCGATCGACCGTCGATCTCGTCGATGGCCGCCATCACATCGCTCGACCCGTCCACCTGCCGTCCGACCGGCGTCGCTTCGGGTGCCATGTTCGAATATCCCTTCACAGACGCCATGAATGTTTCGAAAGGTGTTCGATTGATAGTTGAATTTCGGATATACTGCGCCTATTTCTAATACATTCTATTCAAATCTGGAGCGCTGATCGAATACCGGAACTTGAACCGAGCGGGGCGTTACTCGTCGGGGGCGACCGACTGAACGTGACCGACAACGCCGCTTTTCAACTTCACGCGTGCGCCTTCGGGTTCGTCACCGTAGACCGTCCCGACCTCGCCGATGATCGGTTCCGTGTCCTCGGATTCTGGGTCCGCATCGTCCTGGACGATTTCGACGGTCATCCCCTGTCGAAGTTCCTCGGCGGTCGGCCGTTCGCTGGACATGGTCGGAGGTGAGTCGGGTATCTGAAAAAGGGTACTGCCTGCACTCGATAGCGGCGAGTCACGGTCTCGCGAAGGATGTCGAAAGCGGCCCAACGGCCGATCTGCGTCCGCCGATTACTCCTCGTCGAACTCGAGGGCGGCGGAGTTGATACAGTAGCGTTTGCCGGTCGGTTCGGGACCGTCGTCGAAGATATGGCCGAGGTGGCCGCCGCAGTCGGCACACAGGACCTCGGTGCGGCGCATGCCGTGGCTGGTATCGGTTCGGGTCTCGATCCGGTCGTCGTCGGCGTCGTAGAAGCTGGGCCAGCCACACCCCGACTCGAACTTCGTCTCGGAGTCGAACAGTTCGGCCCCGCAGCCGGCACAGGCGTACGTGCCGTCGTCCTTGTGGTCGACGTACTCACCGCTGAACGGCGATTCGGTGCCTGCCTCCCGGAGGACGCGATACTCCTCGTCGCTCAGTTCCTCCCGCCACTCGTCGTCGGTTTTCGGCCGGTGGTCTGCCTCGTTGCTCATGGCGCACTCTAGGGGAGAGACACTCAAGAGTCTGTCTGCGAACTCGGCCTCGGACCGCGACGGATCACCGCCGCACTGGACCCGCCGGCTCGAGGATCGGTCGTCACCGGCTGGTGATGACGTCCGTACTCTCGCAGTCGGGGCACTGCGTCATTCGGCCCAGTTTGGGGACGTCGATTCGCTGCCACTCGTCGTCCCCGCCGGGCGCTTCGAAGCCACAGTTGCGACATCGTGACCGTTCGTGTGTGACTACGTTACTGGCCATGTCTCGACCTATGCTAGTTACACCCATAGATGTTTGTTCGGTCAGCAGTGACTGTCGCACGCGCTGAAACGGGATACGCGTCGATTGCACGCCCGCCGAGCGAGACCGATGTCGACTCTATCGATCGTTCGGTGGAGAGCAACCACTGGAGGCGGAACGGTTCACTGCTCTCGCTTCGCGTAGCGACTCCATCGTCGGTGCGAACGGGTCGTCCGACCGACCGCCGGCAGACGGTCGGCCGCGCAGACGACCGCGAATGACAGGGGAGTGAGCGTGGACGGCGCTACTGGGTTGGGCCAGTTTCCGACGACGGCGTTCGTTGTCGGACCGACCCGTCCGTTCGCGTGGATCGAATCGGAGATCGCCTCGTCAGTTCGGCCACCGTCTCCGAGCGCCCGTACTCGAGCGACCGTCGTTGCCAACGTGCCCGCCCGTTTCCAGCGCTCCGTTCGTCGTGTGAGGGAGCTGTATCCCAGTGCGCCCGATCTCCGTGGAAGCCGTCCACGAACGACTACAAAAACGTTATCAAACATGTTGTACAAACATCACTATAGGGTGGACGATCGTCCGTCACCGATAGCCGGCTCACCTTCCGACTGAATCGGGACTCGATGGTTTCCCGGTACGAACCCTCGAAGTATAGACTATCCAACTGACCCGCGGTCAGCGGTCGGTAAGCATAGTGAGGGTATGATACTTTATATGCTACTGTCGTAGTACCGACATCAGATCGCCATCCAATCGCCATTCGATCGCAATTTGGTGGGATCAACGAGTCAGAGAATGAAACAGGAACATATCGATGCAGGGAAGGCGATACAGAAACGAACCGGGAAGACGTTCTATCTCGCGACGCGATTCCTCCCCGAGCGCGTGCGACACGCCACGCACGTCCTCTATGCGTTCTTCCGGATCGCCGACGAAGTCGTCGACGACGCTGACGGAGCCTCTCCGGAAACGCAACGCGCTCGGCTCGAGGAACTTCGCGCGCAGGCCCTCGGTGAGCGAGAGCCCGACGATCCCGTCCTCGAGGCCTTCCAGGAACTCCGAGCGGAGTACGACATCGCCGACGACGAGATCGATGCCTTTGTCGACGCGATGGCGACCGACATCGAGACGGAGCGCTACGAGACTTACGACGAACTCGAGTTCTACATGCGAGGGTCGGCCGCGGCGGTCGGCGTGATGATGACCGCGATCATGGAACCCGAGGACGAAGCGATCGCGCTCCCTCACGCGATCAAACTCGGCGAAGCCTTCCAGTTGACGAACTTCCTGCGCGACGTCCGCGAGGACGTCCTCGAGCGCGGTCGGATCTACGTTCCACAGGAGACGCTCCGGGAACACGGCGTCGACGCCGCCCAGATCGAGCGCCTCGAGTTCTCCGACTCGTTCGCGGCAGCGATGGCCGCCGAACTCCAGCGGGCGGAGGAACTCTACCGCGAGGGCGTCGTCGGCATTCGATATCTCCCCGAGGACTGTCAGCTTCCGGTGTTGCTGGCGGCGGTCCTCTACGCGGAACACCACGCCGTCATCCGAGCTCAGGGGTACGACGTGCTCTCGCGGGAGCCGTCGCTGTCCACGACTCGAAAGCTGTGGTGTCTCGCGAAGACGCGGTGGCACTGGCACTGGAACCGCGATCCCGAGGCGGTGTTCCAGCGCGTGTCGGCGGTGCCGTCAGGCGAACCGGACCACCGCGGCTCCGAACGCGGGGACACCGTTCCGACGCGCTGAGTGCTCTTTCAAAATTCTCTCTCGCGTTCGGCCGCCGACCGGCACCCGCCAGTCATCGACGCTGGCCGACGCACGGCCGAACGATCGCGGCGCTACTCGGCCGCGTCGCCGTTTGCCAGCACGGCCGTGTCGGCCACGATGAACTTGGCTAGCTTGCGCTTCGAGTGTTCCGCGAAGAGGTGATCCTCGAGTTGTTGGCCCGCGTCGGTCGGCTCGCGACAGATCGGACATTCGACCGGCTCCTTCGTCGCCATAGCAGTTGTACTCCTCCCGGGCGCAAAAGGTACCGGCCGGAATTTCCCGCTGACGGCGTCGATCCCCGCATCGCTCGCGACCGACACTAGTCGGGTTACCGTCGGTCTCGATTCCCCGGGAGCGCGGTCCGGACCATCTCGAGGTCGTAGCGATCGGTCCGGAGGAGGACGAAACAGAACAGGCCGGCGACGCCGACGGCCAGCCACTGGCCGTAGAGCGCGTTGATCGTCCCCCACAGCACGAGGAAGCTCACCAGATCGTCCAGCGCGAACTCGCAGGTCCGGACGCGCTCGAGCACGGCTTCCCGATCGAACGCGAGGTCGACGAGGACGACGGCGACGGTCCCCGAGAGGAGCCAGCCGCGGTAGTTCGAGGCCGGAACGCCGTAGTAGTCCCCCGGCGGGACGTACGCCCAGAACCCGATGGCGACGGCCGCGGGATCGAGCACCAGATCGATGGCGAGGACCGCTACGATCGCCGCGAGGATGCGCGGGACGACCCGCGCGGCTCGTTCGCCGAGCGCCAGGAGCGTGAGCAGGGTGGCGTTCAGCACCAGCGGGACGAAAAACAGCGGCAGCGCGAGCGGTACCTCGCCGCCAACCATCGGCCCGAGCCGAATCCCGTACTCGAAGGTCCCGTACGGCCAGCCCGTGCGCACGCCGACGAGTTCGATCGCGTACGTGTACGCCGTCAGAACGCCGAGGAGGGCGAGCGCCCGGCGGTCGATTTCGGGGAGCAGGGCCACGACCAGCGGCGAGCGCATGACGAGCGTTCCGAACAGGATTAGGAGGGGGTTGTAGGACAGGAGCGGCGGGAGGAGCCCCTCGGCGCTCGCGACGAGCGTCACCGCGCCGACGACCGGAAAGACGACCGCGATGGTGAACCGATTCTCGCGGATAAGGGCCTCGAGACGCCGCTGGACGGACGCTCGTGTCATCCCGTTGGTGTCGGCATCGTCTGGGGGACACGGCCTCGAGTCGGGATCGGCGCTCGTCTCCGGACCCGAACTCCGTTCCGGCCCCGAACCCCCTTCTGGTCCGGAACTCGCCTGTGAATTCGACGGCGAGCGGTTCGGGTCCTCGCTACCCATACAGCAGCCTCCAGAGGCCGCCCATCGTCAGGAGCGCGCCGACGACGGTGTTTATCGACGGGAACCACCAGTACGCGCGATCGACAGCGACGCTCGCGGTCGAAATCGCGACGACGAGCGCGGGATAGACGAGCATGAGCGCGCCCAGCCGCACGTCGAGCGCGCCGAAGGCGACCGCGCTCGCGACCCAGCACGCGCCGCAGTACGCGTAGGTGCGGCGCTCGCCGAGCACCGTCGCGGTCGTTCGGATTCCCGTCTTGCGGTCGGGCTCGATGTCGGGGATTGCCGAGAACGTGTGCATCCCCATCGCCCACAGCCAGCCGCCGGCGATCGCGAGAAGGGGCGGTTGCGCGCCGGCGACGGCAGCAAAGGCGGCGACCCCCGGTGTGACGTAGAGCCCGTTCGAGACCGAATCGAGCGGCGGGGTCGTCTTCAGCCTGGCCGGCGGGGCGCTGTAGGCCGCGCCGAGAGCGAGAAAGGCGATCAGCCACGGCAGCGCGGCCGTCCCGACCAGCGGTGCGAACAGCACGGGAAGAGCCGCACAGAGCCCGACGGCGAGGGGAACGTCTCCCTGTCCCCGATAGCGCGCCTCCCGCTCTTCCTTCTTCGGGTTGGCCGCGTCGATCTCCCGGTCGTAGACGTCGTTGATCCCGTAGAGGAAGACGTTCGCCGGCAGGAGGAAGTAGGCGAACAGCACGACCGCTGCGGGCGCGAACAGCTCGCCGACGGCGTCCGCGGCGTAGGCCACCCCCACGAGCACCGGGCCCGCCAGATACAGCCAGAACCGCGGCCGCGAGAGCGTCAACAGGTATGACAACCGGTCGCTCGCGTTCCGATCGTCCGCGGCCGTCGGTTCCGGACTCATCGGTAGCGTCTCGAGGGTTTGTCGCGCTCGGTCGACGCCGTCATCCGTGATCCTCGAGCACTTTCTCGGCGGTCAGTTCGCCGCTGATGAGACACATCGGGACGCCGATTCCGGGCGTGGTGTCGCCGCCCACGAAGTAGAGGCCGTCGACCTCTTTGGAGCGGTGTGGCGGCCGAAAGAGGGAGGTCTGGCGGAGCGTGTGGGCTAGTCCCAGCGCCGTCCCCTCGTAGCTGTTGTACCGGCTCGCGAAGTCGTCGATCGCGAACCGTTCCTCGAGGACGATCCGGTCGCGCAGGTCGGTTCCCGTGTTCGAAGCGATGTCGGCGAGGATCATGTCGCGATACCGATCCCGGATTTCGGGCGTGTCCTCGAGGCCGGGGGCGATCGGGACGAGGACGAACAGGGCGCTGTGGCCCTCGGGCGCGACGTCGTCGTCGGTCTCGGACGGAACGCAGCAGTAGTACGCGGGGTCGTCGGGCCACTGCGGATCGTCGAATATCTGCGCGAAGTGGTCATCCCAGTCGGTCGGGAGCACGAGCGTGTGATGGGCGAGTTCGTCGACGTCGCCCTCGACGCCGAGATAGAGCAGGAACGCGGACGGGGCGTACGTCCGTTCGTCCCAGTAGTCCGCGTCGTAGCCGCGGCGCTCGGGCGTGAGCAACTCCTGTTCGGTGTGGGCGTAGTCGGCGTTGCTCACGACCAGATCCGCCTGTACCGGCCCCGTTCGTGTCTCGACCTCGAACCCGCCCGTGCGGCCCTTGATCTCCGTCGCCGGCCGGTCGGTGTCGTACTCGACGCCGAGTTCGGCTCCCAGTTCCGCGACGCCGTCGATGACCGTGCCGATCCCGCCGTCGGGGTACCAGACGCCGAGGTTGAAATCGACGTGGCTCATCAGGTTGTACAGCGCCGGCGTGTTCGTCGGCGAACCACCCAGAAACACCAGCGTGTACTGCATGATCTGCTGGAGCTTCGGGTGATCGAAGTAGCGCTCGACGTGGCCCTGCATCGACCCCAGCAGCGAGAGGCCGCGGGCCTGCCGAGCCACGTCGGGATCGATGTAGTCCCGCAGCCGCGTCCGGTCCTCGTAGACGAAGTGCTCCATCCCGACCTCGTAGTTCTCCCGCGACTTCTCGAGGTAGCGCTCCAGGGCCTCGCCCGCGCCCGACTCGTACTCCTCGAAGACGGCCTTCGTTCGCTCGAGGTCCGGAGTGACGTCCACCCGATCGCCATCCTTGAAGAAGATTCGGTAGTGGGGGTCGAGATGCGAAAGCTCGTAGTAGTCACTCGGCGTGCGATCGAATTCCGCGAAAAAGCGCTCGAAAACGTCGGGCATCAGGTACCACGAGGGCCCCATGTCGAACCGGAAGCCGTCCTTCTCGAGGCGGCTCGCACGACCTCCCAACTGCTCGTTCTTCTCGACGACGCGGACGTCGGCACCCGCGTCGGCGAGGTAACAGGCCGTCGAGAGCCCACCGATACCGCCCCCGATCACGACGACCGACTCACCGGCCAGCGATTCCATATCCGGACGTGAGTATGGGACCGATGTTAAACGTATATCATACCTATGTAGGGAATCGGGACGGTTCGATCGAGGCGGAATCCCGGGTTACGGTGAAAACACGTCGCCGTCTCACTCGTAGAACGTCGGCTGACCGAATTACGACTCGAGCGGCCTAGAAGCCGCCGAACGCCATCAGGAACAGTGCCGTGGCGATAATCGCGAACAGAGCGCCGACACCTTTCTTGATCGTCCCCGTATCCAGCGCGGCCGAAACGTAGGGGGCGATTTGGCCGCCGGTCGCGGCGGCCGGACAGGTCCAGATGACCATGTTCCACGGCGTCGACGCCAGGTTCATCGTGTGGCCACCGGGGACCAGTCCGCCGCCGAAGACGTGGACGACGGAGGCGAGGATGGCCGTCGAGGCGACGACGATGTGGTTCGTACCGATGGCGATTCGAACGGGGACGTTCGTCCGGAGCATCGAGATAATTCCCAGCTCGCCGATGCCAAAGCCCGCGAGTCCCTGGAAGACGCCGCCGACGCTGTAGTTGGCGAATCGCTCGAGGTAACCACTCCGCGAGTACTCGTAGCCGTTGCCGTCGCGGTCGGCGCGGGTGACGGTACCGTTTTCGGCGGTCCGGACGCCGGCGACGCCGGGTTTGGCCGCGTCGTTCGGCATGCCGCCGTCCGCCGCCATCGTCGAGTCCTCCGACGCGTCCGGCTCCCCGTGGCTGAGGTCGGCTTTGAACAGCAGATACGCCGCCGCGAGGAGTGCGATTGCTAACAACGCGTGGAATACGGGTTCCGGAATGACGAAGGAGAGGAACGCGCCGGTGACGACGAACGGAATTCCCCCGAGAACGAGGCTGAGCGCAAGCCGACGGTCGACCAACCCGTGCTGGATGAACGCGAGCGACGAACTCGAGAGGCCGAACGACTCGCTGAGCAGCCCGATTTTCACCAGCGTCTCGGGCTCCAGGGGGTACGCGAACAGCGGGAAGACGAAGATGAGGAAGGGGACGAACAGTGCGGAGCCGCTGATCCCGACGGTGTTGACGATGGTCGCACCGATAACGAACGGGATACAGAGCCACCAGTACTCCAGCCAGTAGCCAGTCCCGCCGCTACCGGACGTTGGTGCGAAGAAGTACACCCCGAGGACGAACGCCAGCGGTGCGATGAAGACGAGGACGTGTTGATACTTGAGAAAGGTCTTCTGGATGCTGGGTGACGATGACGACGATGTCATTGAACCGTGAGCGCTGCGTTTGGAAGTGAAGAATAAGAGTATTCCCGTCTATCGCCACCCTGTGAACCGTTCATGTGGGTCAGGCGCGCAATGGTTGGTGACTGACGGGGTGATCCTCGCCCGTCGTCCGACCGGTCGAAACGTCCTCAATAGTTATCACGCCGGCCATGGTACATGCTAACATAATGGGTTACTCAGAGGGGTCCCACGAATCGGGTGTGCAGGCCGCGGGAGAGGACAGCGGCGACGCGACCGATCGCACCCCGACGGAAAGACTCGTCGCGACTGCACTCGAGTCACTCCGGATACACTGCCAGAGCTGGCCGGATCGCTACGTCGAGATGCGCGTCGACGCGCGGACCGACCGTCGAGAGTAGCGGTCGCTCGCAGAGCGTTCCGGTCGGCCCGATAGCGTCGCGTTTCCGGCGACGCTCGAGTATTCTCGAGGACAGCGCGGACGCGGGCGGGAGTGAATACTGTCAGGAGTCGGCGTCTCACGACTCCGGGGTTCTCGGTACGAGAGTGCAACCGCTACGGACGAACTGTCGGTGCGGAGAAATCTAGTTGAAAGCGGAACCGATACCGGGGTTCAATCGATGTGGCCTTCGCGACGCAGTTGATCTGCGTCCTGACCAGTGTAGCGCCACTCGATGGTGGCCTTTTCGTCCTGCCAGTCCCATGGCTCGGCGACGACGATGTCGTCTTGCTCGATCCAGGTACGGTATTTCATGCGCCCGGGAATGCGGCCGAGACGCTCCTCGCCGTCCTCACAGCGGAGGCGAACGTGATTGCCACCGAGGTGTTCGGTTACGACGGCGAATACTTCATCGCTGTTGGGCATACGGAGGTTCCGTCGCCCGGAGTCTTCTGACACAGGTTGACTACGTGCGGCAGACTTTTAAATACTTGGAGAGCCGTGATAGCGAACCCCGTGCGAACAGATAGCAATATATCCGTCCCCGAGCCAGAAGAATGGGCGAATTTACCCGCTCGAGCGGTTCCAGTCGGCTCCCCGGCTAGAGCTCGCGGTCCGAATCCGGATTCTCGAGGTCCCACAGTACTTCCGGGAGAAAGGCCTCGAGGTTGTCGATAACGTGCCGCTCGCTGACGTTTAGCCCCTCGCAGTGCTCGTGGGCCGATTCCCGAATGTCGACGTGGAGGTCGCCGCCCTCGAGCCAGACCCCGAGCGGAAAGACCGAACATCGGGTGGGTTTCCAGTCCTCCTCGAGGTGCAGCGAGCAGAGGCCGTCCTCCCGCAAAAAGGCGCAGGCGTGGCCGTCCTCGGCGACGTGGTCGTCGCGGTCTTTCGCCTCGCGCGTGACGAACTTCTCGCCGCGAAACTCCGTCGTGGTCTCGGCGAGGTTCGCCCGCTGGGCGAGCTCGAGGAGGTCTCGATCGTAGAGGAGCACGCCGTGGTGGCAACACCACGTGCAGTCGTCGACGCACTCGAAGGTGAGGTCGGGATCGAACTCGACGACGACCTCGCGGTCGGGATACACCTCGACGCGTCGCGTAGCGTCAGCGCTCACGTGTCGGTGGTAGGTGCTCGCCGTGAAGTGCCTTTCTACCGATCGCCTTCTGAGAGTGAGAACCGGAATTCACCGCGATGACGCTAAAACTTCCACCCGATAGCCGTTCGGTCGGGGTGTCGTCGCACGTCCACATTCGGTTCGATGCGCGAATCGTCGCCTACTCGAGCGGGAGCGTTTCCCGCTCGCTCGAGTCCACGACCGTGTTCCGGAGCGTGCCGACGCCGTCGTAGGTGATCTCGACGGTGTCGCCGGGTTCGACGAGGCCGGGATTCGCGGGGCTGCCGAACGAAATTACGTCACCGGGACGGAAGGTGAACCGCCGCGAGAGAAAGGCGATGATCTCGTACGGATCGAACAGCATCTGTTCCGTGTTGGCTTCCTGTCGCCGCTCCCCGGCCACGTCGGTGTGCATGTCGATGTCGGTCGGGTCGACGGCGGTTTCGATCCACGGGCCGAGCGGACCGGAGGCGTCGAACGCTTTCCGGGCCGATAGGTCCTCCTGGTCGAGCGCGTCCATATCGTTCAGGATCGTGTAGCCGCGGACGACCTCGGGGACCTCGTCCTCCGAGAGGTTCCGACAGGGTTCGTCGATGACGGCCGCGAGCTCGCCGGCGTAGGTCACTTCGTCGCTGAAACCGGGGGAGGGAATCGGATCCTCGTGGCCGACGAGCGACGCGGGCGGCTTGATGAAGAACGCGGGTTCGTCGGGCCGCTCGTACGCCATCTGATCGAGGGTCGCCGCGTAGTTGCGGCCGACGCAGTACAGCGCCGAGGGCTCGCAGGGCGGCAGGAAGGCCGCTTCCGTGTCGACCTCGTAGACGCCGTCGTCGGTGTGAACGACGCCGTCCTCGTACCGTCCGGCAACCGGTCCGTCGTCGGTCGCGATCCGCGCGTATTTCATGCCCGGCGCTCTCGGGCCCGAGAGATTAGTGCTACCGGTTCGACCTGAAAGGGCCGAGTCCGACGGATCGCTCGAGGTCGATACTGCCCGTCGACCGTCGTCGTCGTCTCGAGCGCCGGTCGCTCACTCCTCGAGTCGCAGGTACGTTCGGCTCCCACGGTGCTCGAGGGAGACATCGTCGGTCTCGACGTTCGTGCGGACGTACTCGTCGATTCCCGCGGCGTGCAGGTCGGTGACGTCGATCCGTTGGTGCTGTTGAGTCGCTCGGTTCGCGTGGTCGACGGTCGAGCGTCGGTCGCGCCGTTCGCTCCCCTCGTCGGAATCGATCTGTTCGTCGGCTCCTTCAATGATCAGTGACATACGTTTCAGTTGGAGTGATAGTACGTCAAACCGATCCGTCCGGAGTGAAAGTGAAAGTACGGGACGGAGTCCCGGTCGGTGAAACGGGACTGTGATGGGGGTCACAGCAGCAGCAGTCACCGCTGACCTGCCGGTCGAGCGCTCGCTATCCGAGCGTCTTGAGTTCGACGCGGTGTGAGCCGTCGTCGGTCTCGAGCGTGACCGTCCGGACGATTGCCTCGCGGGCCCGCTCCTGCCACGCCTCGACGGCCTCGGCGTGGCGCTCGCGAAGCCGGTCGGTCTCCTTCGAATCAGTGGCCTCGTCCGGGTCGGTGGGCTCCTTCTCCGAGTCGGTGGGATCCTCCTCCGGGTCGTCGCGCGCCGACTCGAGGTCGGGATACTCGGCGACGACATCGTCTTCGATGATCTCGGCGGGCGAGAGATGAACCGCGCCGGTCAGTTCGGTGTCGTCGACGCGGTAGACGTGGATGCGGGCCCGCATTCGGCCGTGAAACGGCGGCGTTACGCGAAGGACGGCCTCGCCCGGATTCTCCCGGCTGTAGGCGTAGGCGTCGACGGCGTCGTCCGGCGAGACCGCGACCGAGCGGATCGCCGACGGGTCGTCGGCTTCGACTGACGGATCGCCGTCCTCAACCATTGACAGCGGATAGCACGCGCGGCCGGTTAACTGCCGGGATTCGAACGTGTGCGATGTCCGTGAAGAGTGTAGTGGGTTACTGATGAAATTGTGGGAAACGAGGGGTCCTGCTATCGTGGCAACAGGGAATCGCCACGCCCTCCCCAGCCGATTCGTTCGCGCCCGACGGCGCTCACTCATCCCTCGCACGGCTTTGGACCGCGGTTCACCGGTGGTTCACCGCGGCCCAGCGCGCGCCACCGCACGTCGGTTGGTTGATCTGGAGTGAAACGTGGTTTCCCCTCTCGATCACTGGATCTCGAGCATCCGTGGTAACTCGTAGAACCCGTTCGATGGAAGCCGTCGGGTGAGTCGATTCGAGCCTCGAGTCACTCCCTCGAAACGCGATCGTCGTCGGCTTCTGGCTCGAGCGCCGGCTGAAAAACCTCGGCGCGATCGTCCGTCGAAACGCCGTACGCCGCGTCCGCGACTGATTCCGGGAGGGAGACGTCGCTGTCCGCGTAGTGAACGCGCAGCGACGCCCGAATCGCGTCGCGGACGCACGCGCGAGTCGCCGCGCCGACCTCGGTGCCGCTGCCCGAAAACGCCGCCGGCGACCCCGACGGATCGTGGCCGACGATGACCGCGTCCGTCGTCGTGCCCGGAAAGCCGGTTTCGGCGAGCAGCGTCGCGGCCTTGGCTTCCGCGGCGACCGCGATCAGGTTCGCCAGCGCGCCCGGCGCAAGGGCCCGCGTCGTCCCGACGATGACGTTGACGGTTCCCCGGCCCTGCTCGAGCACCGATTCGTCCGTCGCCGGCCCGTCGAGATCGTTCGTATCGACGCGATCGGGCTCCATCGGCAGTGCGGCGGGATTCGAAATTCCGGCGGTCGCGTAGGCCGTCACCGGACCCCGGCGAGCGCCGCGAGCGTCCGCGATGTCGACGCCGGTCAGCAGGGCCGGTCCGGCCGTGTCCGCGGCAGTCGGCTCGAATCCCGCGCGCTCGAGGCGCTCGTCGACGTACGCCTCGAGATCGGTCCGCTCCCAGCCCTCGGGGACCGAGACGTTGTACGCGCAGTCTGCCGTACAGCGGCCCCCGTTCCAGCCGGTCGAGAGCCACTCGGTCTCCGGTCGAGTGACCCGGAGGACGCCGTCCCGTCGGATCGCGTCGTAGTCCGCGTCCGTCGCAGTCATCGCTCGGTTTCGCGGCTGTCGTCTTCGTCATCGCGAACGCCGAGCGCCGCGAGCAGTCGGTCGTTCGCCGCGCGGTGCTTGACCGCGACCCGGATATGGGAGTCGAGCGCGCGGAAGGTCGTCGCGTCGCGGATCGTCACGCCGGCCGCTCGCGCGTCGTCGATCACGGCCGATGCGTCCCGATCCCCCACGTCACAGAGGAGGTACGGGGCGACCGATTCGTGGACCTCGAACCGCCGCTCGAGCGCCTCGCGCATCCGCTCGCGCTCGCCGGCGACGCGTTCGCGCGTGTCGCGAACGAACTCGTCCCGCCGCAGGCAGTGCGCCCCGACTCGAGCGGCCGGCGTCCCGAGCGACCACGTGCGACGGGCGGTCGCGAGCGCGTCCCGCTGTTCGCCGCTCGCGACGGCGAAGCCGGCGCGGAGTCCCGGGAGGCCGAACAGTTTGGTGAGCGAGCGGGCGACGACGACGTTCTCCCGCTCGAGTTCGGCGGCCGACGAGCGGTCGGTGAAGCCGAGGAAGGCCTCGTCGATCAGGAGCGTCGTGCCGGCGTCCGCACAGCGGGCTGCGAACGCCTCGAGCGCGTCCGAATCGATCGCGTC
Organism: Natrinema sp. DC36; assembly: GCF_020405225.1. Lineage (NCBI taxonomy): Archaea > Methanobacteriati > Methanobacteriota > Halobacteria > Halobacteriales > Natrialbaceae > Natrinema > Natrinema sp. DC36. The sequence goes on along the minus strand of NZ_CP084472.1, from coordinate 2,271,807 downwards.
CCCGGTGGGATTGTTCGGGGTACAGATCACCGCGAGCGCAGACGCCTCGAGCACGGTCGGTCCGATCTCGCACAGCTCGTCGTAGCGAACGAACCGCGGTGTCGCTCCCTGTAGCTCGACTTCGCGGGCGTACTCGCCGAAGCTCGGATAGGGAACCAGCGCCTCGTCGCCCGGTTCGAGCGTGACTTCCATCGCCAGTCGGATCGCGGCGAGCCCGCCCGGAGTAGGAATTACCCGGTCCGGTTCGCAGCCGACGAACGCCGCCGCGGCGGCCCGGAACTCCGGATAGTCGTCGTCCGGATAGCGGCGGGACTCCTCGAGCGCGTCGGCGTACACGTCCGCGACGCCGTCGGGGGTACGCGGGTTGGTGTTGGCCGAGAAATCCAGCAGGTCGCGGTCGGATTCGCCGCCGTGAGGGACCCGCTTCCCGGTTCGGATCGAATCAGGGTCCACGGTTCCCCGCTGCAGGCTCGCTCCCGGCGTCGTCGTTTTCGGCACCCGATTCACCGCCGTCGCTCTCGATCCCCAACCGAGCACAGACCGCCTCGAGCCGGTCCCTGACCTCGCCCATCCGGCCCTCGGGGACGAGCGAGAGCGCGCCGCCCATTGCGACGCCCTCCTTGGCCTCGCCGGCGCAGTAGCGCGCCATCGCGACGTGATCGCGCTCGTCGAAGCCGGGATCGGTGACGGTGAGCTCGCAGTCGAAGCGCTCGCAGGCGTCCGCGAGTCGACTCCCCTGCTCGTCGGCCACGAAGGAAGTGGTCGCGATCGACAGCGGCGCGTCGATCCCGGCGTGGCGCAACAGGGCTGCAACGGCGACCATCTGGGTCCCGCCGGCCAGCGTCACGTCAGCGCCGGCCTCGAGCGCGCCGGCTGCGATCCCGGCCACCGTCGGTTGGACGGGATCCCCCACGGCTTCGATCGCCTCGAGCGGCGCACCGTCGCACTCGCCCGGCTCGAGGTTGCTCGCGGCCAGCGCCTCGTCGACCACGCGGCGCTTGCGTTCGATCGGGTTCTCGGGCAGCGAGGAGGAGACGCCGGCGGGTTCGCCGAGCGCGGTGAGAACCCCGAGCGCGGTCGTCGTCCCGCCGGGGACCGTCTCGCCGATCACGAGCCGGTCGTCCGGCAGGCTCGCGCCGTAGTCGTACGCGCGGTCGAAGACGGCCGTCGCGTCCGGCACGGCCACCGATTCGCGGATGTCGTCGCCGGGCCCCGCGTCGAGGTCGACCGTCGGCGCGGCCGTCGACTGGGTGAGTCCCGCGTCGATCACCGACACGTCGAAGTCGACGACCTCCCGAACCGCCCGGGTCACGGCGGCGGGTGTGGGACAGCCGTTCGGACTCACGGGCGTTACCGGCGACATGACCGGCTCCCCGTACTCGAGGATTTCGACGTCCGCCGAGGGCGTGTGTTCCATCAGCTCCGGGGCAGCCCCGGCGGCGCTGATGCCGTCGATCAGCGCCGTTTCGGTCGTTCCGGCAGGGAGGAGGAGCCGCATCGTTAGCGCCCCTCCGCGGATCGGCGCTGCAGCCGGTCGGCCGCGACGCGGGCGTCTTCGAGTCGGTTCACGTTCACCGCCAGTCGTGGATCGTAGCGTACGTCGGTCATAGTCGTAGTCGTGGATTCGTCCGTCGTGCCGACGACGTTGACCCCGGTCGGCGCGAGGTGGTCGTCGGGCTCGAGTCGCGCGTCGATACTGGCCCCGAGGCGCCGTTTGAGCGCCGCGGGAACGCAGACGGTCCGCGAGGCGTCGCTGTCGCCGTGCGCCGCAAGTATCCGGTCGACAACCGGCCCCTCGAGCAGCGGCAGGTCCGCGGCGACGGTCAGAACCGGTGGCGCGAGGTCGGGCCGCTCGAGGAGGGCCATCAGGTCGGCCACGTAGCCGTCGCCGGCCGTCTCGATCGTCGTCACGGCATCGTGTTCCTCGAGGTGGGCCCGCGTCTCCGGCGCGTTCGGCGAGACCGCGGCGTAGATCGTCTCGATTTCGCTCCCCCGGAGTCCGGCCAGCACGAGATCGACCATCGCCGTCCCCTCGATCGGGTACAGCGGCTTCTCGTGGGGACTCTCGAGGCGGGTACCCTTCCCGCCGCACATCACGACAGCGTCCACGCGATCACCCCCAGGTGGACGCCGGCGACGCGACCGATCTCGTTGGCCGCGCCGAAGATATCGCCGTTGATCCCCCCGAGATGGCGGTCGGCCCAGTACCACGGGACTCCGATCCCGGCGGAGGAACCGGTGAGCGCGACCGCGACGGGGAGGGGCCGACCCAGAGCGGTCCCGATACCGGCGGCCGCGGCGATGGCGACCGCTGCGGGCAGCAGGAACGACGCAGGCGTGGCCGCGTCGGTGAACCGCTTGCCCATCCCGTCGGACGCCGCGCGGCCGAAACAGGCCATCGCGACCATCCCGAGTTTCGTTCCGACTTCCGCGCCGATCGCGACGCCGACCGCCGCGCGGACGGGGAGACCAGCCAGACCGAGGCCGCCGAGCGCCAGCGCGGCGACGGTGATCGCGACCGCCAGTAGCGCGCCCACGCCTGTTGTCGTGTCCTTCAGCACCTCTCGCCGCCGTTCGAGGTCGCCGTGGACGACCAGTGCGTCGCCCAGGTCGGCGACGCCGTCGAGGTGGTGGATCCCCGTCACGGCGTACACCGACAGCAGGTATCCCAGCGCGACGGACGGGGCTGCGAGCGTTCCCGCAGCAAGTAGCGGGATCGCCGCTATCGAACCCGTCACGAGACCGACGATCGGAAACGCCGCCGGCGTCGCTCGGAACGCGTCCCAGTCGCCGTCACGGTAGCCGACCGGGAGCCGCGTCAGAAATCCGAGCGCACCGCGAACGGCACCGATCCAGCGACCGGTCACCGCCATTTCGCGCTCACCTCCGCGATCCGTCGCAAGACTGGGTCGCGATCCGGCCCGCCGATCACCGCAAGGACGAGCTCGCCGACAGATCCGCGGGCGGACTCGAGCCCGGGGAATTCCGAAACGAGCACGGCGAGTGCCACGGCGACGACGACCGCGACGACGGCCGCCCGCCCGACGACTGAGACGGCTCGCTCGCCGTCCGCCAGCGTCGGGAGGTCGGCATCGGGATTGAGCACGTAGACGTCCGGCTTCTCGAGCCGAACGGAGAGCGCGCAGGCGAGCGTCGCCATCGGCCAGCCGGAGTTCGGCGACGGCGGGACCCGCGCCCACTGCCGGGCGCGGGTGATCGCGACCGGATCGGCCGCGGCCACAGCGATCGCGCCGGCCGCGATCCGGGCGGGTAGGTACATGACGAGGTCATCCAGCCGCGCGCTTCCGGTGCCGACCGCTTTCGAGGGGTAGCCGAGCATCGAATCCAGCGTGTTGACGCCCTTGACCCACGCGGCGACCGCCGCGGCGGCCGGGAGCGACACCGGTGCGAGTACTGCGAAGGGAAGGAGGGTCGCGACGACCCCGTCTGCGAGGTTCTCGGCCGCGCTCTCGACGGCTGCACTGCGAAGCTCGCCGGCAGAGAGGGTCGACGCGTCCCGGCCGACGAGTCCCCTGACCCGCTCGCGAGCCGTCTCGAGGTCGCTCTCGGTGGCCGCGACGACGTCCGCGGTGAGCTCGAGCAACGAGCGCAGGCTGGTCGTCAGGAAGAGGAGGAGCGCGGCGGTGATCCCGCCAGCTAGCGGATGAACCGTCGTCGCCGCGAGGACGACACCGGCGGCGATGCCGGCGGGAACGAGGGGGGCGAGGACGGCGAGCGCGATGCCGGCCAGCCGTTGGCCGCGCTCGGTCTCGCTCCACTTCCGGTCGAGGGCATCGACGAGCCGGCCGAACCACGCCACCGGATGGGCGGCGGTCGGCGGCTCGCCGAGCAGGAGATCGAGGCTGAACGCCAGCCCGATGACCGAAAGCGTCGTCAGCACGTCGCGGTCCCCTCCGTGCTGCCAGCAGAATGTGACTGCTCAGTCATGACTGCTGCGTTCGGCGACCGTTGCCAGTCGCGCCGGCACGTCCGCGAGCGATCGCCCCTCGAGCACTAGCGCCGTTCCGCCGACGGCCTCGATCCCGCCGTCGGCCTCCGGATCGTCGCCGACGTGGATCAGATCCGCGGGGGCGACGCCGAGTTCGTCGGCCGTCAGTTCGAAGATTTCCGGGGCGGGCTTGCGCCAGCCGCAGCCGACGCTCGTCACGATCGCGTCGAAATCGTCGCGTTCGAAGTCGGATCTGACGAGCGTCCGCCCGACCAGCTCCGGGACGCTGCAGTTCGAACAGATCGCGACCGGTCCCCGCTCGCGGGCGGCGTCGACCGCCTCGAGCGCCCCCGATCTGGTTTCGACAACTGGATCGAACGCGGCGACGACCGCGCGTCTGGCCGCGTTGTGCTCGTACTCGACGCCGCGACTCGCGAGCGCGCGGGAGACGTGGGCCGGAAGCGGTACTTCAGCGCCGTCGGGCGCGTCGACGTGTGGCTCCGCGTAGGCGTCGCCCCAGTCGTCAGGTACCGCCACGTCCCGCTTGGCGAGTTCGGTCGCGACGGCTGCGGCCGGATCGTCCGGCCGGTCGGCGGTCACGAGCGTCCCGAAGAGGTCGAACGATACTTCCATAGAACTGTGACTAGAACAAGCTGACTTTAATTCCTCGATCCGACGGTGCAGGGCGGTACGTCGCGCAGTAGACCGCTCGAGCCGAACGAGCGCGGACTCGGATCCGTCTCAGTCGAGTCGGGCGAACGCGAGGTTGCCCGAGATGTTCTTGATATAGATCTCCACGACGTCGCCCTCTTCGGCACCGGGGACGAAGATCGTGTAGCTCCCCTTCTCCGCGACACCGTCGCCCTTGCGGCCCGTCCCGGTGATTTCGACCGTGTAGGTCTGGCCCTCCTCGACGGCGTCTTGCTGTTGTTGCTGCTGGCTGCTGGTCGAGCGCTTGGTGACCGGTCGGAACGCACCGCAGGCGTCACAGCGCAACATCGGCGTCCGGTCCTCGCGGACGAGGCGCGTGTCCGGCAGGCCACACTCCGAACAGAGGACGTACTCGTCGACGTAGGCGTCGATCGCCGCACTGAGGTCCGTCTGCGAGAAGGTGCCGTTGTACCGGCCGCGACCGTCCTCGAGTTTGCCGCTGGTCCCCAGTTCGCGCTGGATGAACCGGTGGAGATGTTCCGTGTCCCGCGAGAGCACGTCGGCGATCTCGTCGAGATTCGTGACGCGCGTAAACGCACCGTCCTTCTGGGGCTGCGGGTCGGGAATCTGTAGCCGCTCTTCGTCGCCCCCGATATCGGGGACGTCCTCCATCGCTCGGTCGAGACTCGCTTCGTAATCCATACGCGAGAACAGGTGTTGGGAACGTAAATCCGTTCTGCTATCACGATCCCCCCGGTGGCTCGGCAATATCGTAGCCACTGAAAGTCATTGCACACCCGATCGCACGTCGGCTCTGCGATCGGGGTATGAGTCGTTTCAGCGGCAACAGTAGTGGGACGGGATCGATGCGGTGGGACCTCGCTGACTCAGTACGTGCTGCCGGCTTTCGTCGAGCTACCCCTGTTTCTCCTCGTTCAGTTCGTCGAGGTCCCGTTCGGCGTTGGCCTCGTTGGGGTCCCCGGCTTCGCCGGTGAGTTCGCCGTAGGCAGCTTCGCGGACCGCCTCCGGAGAGTCGTACTGCTCGTCGGCCAGCCGGTCGAAGACGCTGCCCAGCGACTCGGTCTCGTTGGGCATGTCGATCGGCTGGTCGGCGTACTCCGAGGCGAGCTCCTCGCTGGTCACTGGATACTCCATCTCACCGAGATGGCGTTCGACGTCCTCGAGAATCGATTCCGTGTGGTCGGCCCGCTCGGATTTGCGTTGTTCGGCGCGGTCCTGCGCCCGGTCTCGGTTCGGTCCGTCGTCGCTCATAGGTGGTGGTTCCCCGACCCGTCGGAAAAGCGGCCGGCCGGCGCTCGCGGGGCCTAGGGCGGACGGCCGTCGATCGCAGTCGCTTCCGCCGTCGATTCGTTGCCGCGAACTCCGGGACGACCGCTCGGTCGAGCGTGCGATCGATGTTGTTTCGATTGAAGTAACGACCACGATGTCGCTCGAGTCTTCACGGCGGATACTTGTGTTCCGTTTCACGACGTGACAGTGACGATATGGCCGAACGCGACGACAATCGACGAACGATTGCCGCGTGCGAACAGTGCGGGTCGCTCTACGCGGCACTCGAGCTGTCCGAGGACAAGATTCGCCCGATCGGTCGCAGGGACGGGTGTCGGTGCGGCGGAACGGAGTTCACCGCCGTCGACGATTCGTTCTCGGATTTCTCGTTCGAGGAGAGCGACGAATAAGGTCCGCAACGGGACGAACTGGCAGGAAGCGGCGGTCACCAACGGTGCTTTCGAGACGATCGTAGCGGACTTCTCAGTCGACCACCTCCCGAAGCAACCATCTCCTCAGGCGGTCGTCTCGAGGGCCGTCCGAAGCTCGTCGACGGCGTACTCGAGCTGGTCGCGCGAGATCGAAAGCGGCGGCTGGAATCGCATGACGTTCTTGTAGTAGCCGCCGACGCCGATCACGACGTTTGACTCCTCGCGGAGGTGCTCGCTCACGGCCGATGCGAGATCGCTGTCCGGTCGCGGAGCGACGTTCTGCGGCCCTTCCGTTCCCGGTTCCACGAGCTCGATGCCGCGCATCAGTCCGAGGCCTCGCGCCTGCCCGACGGCTTCGTACTCGTCCTCGAGGGCCGCGAGTTCGGACTCGAGCCACTGTCCCTGCTCGCGAGCGTTGTCGACGATGCCGTCCTGCAGTTCGTCGATCGTCGCCAGCGCGGCGGCGCAGGCGACGGGGTTGCCGCCGAACGTCGAGAGGTGGTCGCCGGACTCGAAGGCGTCCGCGATTTCTTCGGAGGCGGTGAACGCGCCCAGTGGCAGTCCGTTCGCGATCCCCTTCGCCTGCGTCAGGATGTCGGGCTCGACGTCGAAGTGGCTACTCGCGAACAGCTCTCCGGTTCGACCGTAGCCGGTCTGGACCTCGTCGGCGATGAGCAGTGCGCCGTGGTCGTGGGTGATCTCCTGGACTCGCTCGAGCCACCCCGCCGGTGGAACGACGATCCCGGCCTCGCCCATGACGGGCTCGACGACGACCGCCGCGAGGTCCCCGCTGGTGTGCGAGCCGATGATCCGCTCGAGTTCCTCGGCACAACTGGCCTCGCACTGGTCGCCGTCACAGCGCGGACAGCGGTAGCCGTACGGCGGCGCGGTGTGGGCGACGTCGTTGAGCGTCGGGGCCATCCCCTGCTTGTAGGCCTTGTTCCCCGTCAGCGCCAGACTGCCGAGGGTGCGGCCGTGAAACCCCATCTCGAGGGCGATGACTTCCTTCGAGCCGGTGTACTTCCGCGCGAGTTTGACGGCCCCCTCGACGGCTTCAGTCCCGGAGTTACAGAAGAAGCTTTTCTGGAGGTCGCCCGGCGTCACGTCGGCGATCCGCTCGGCGAGGTCGGCGACCGGCTCGTTCGGGTGGACGTACGAGCAGCCGTGGACGAACTCCTCGAGTTGCTCCGTCGCAGCGTCGACGACGGCGTCGTTGCCGTGGCCGACGTTCGTCACCGAGATGCCGGAGAAGACGTCGAGGTACTCGTTGCCCTCGAAGTCCTCGAGCGTACAGCCGCTCGCTCGCTTTACCGGCACGTTCAGTGATTTCCAGATTGGCATCACGTGCTCGTCGTACGTCGATACGACGCTCGAATTTGACTGAGTCCCGTCCGGAGATTCGGATTGCTGTTCGGACATGGTGTCCTAATCCACACCACGTTCTAATAAAGTATACTTCTTTGGATAGAGAACAGTAGTAATGTGGTAGTTCGGACTCTGAACACGGGTAGTTCGATCGAGCAGTGTCGATCGTCGACGCGCCGACGAACTCTCGAACTGAATTCAACTCTCGGCCGATTTCGGGTCCCGTATTCGAATGGTGTTTATTGACGGGGTCCCTTCCGCGAGATATGGACGAGCGAAACATCCGCATTCTACAGGCCGTCGCGGATCTGGGGACCGGCAGTCCGGACGAAATCTCCGAGTACACCGATATTCCGAAGTCGACCGTCCACTATCGACTGACGAAGCTCAAAGAGGACGGGATCGTCACAGACGACCTGTTCGATGTCGATCTCGAGAAACTGGGCCTCGAGATCACGGTTATCTCGGAAGTCATCGCGGAATACGAGGAGCAGTATCACGAGGAAGTCGGGGAGAAACTCGCCGCCATCGAGGGGGTCAATCAGGTGTACTTCACGATGGGGGACACGGACTTCGTCGTCATCGCCCACCTCTCGGACCGCGAAATGGTCCAGCGACTCATCAGCGACTACGAGATGATCGACGAGGTCGTCCGAACGAGTTCGCAGTTCGTCGTCGAAACCGTCAAAGACGAGCCCCATCCACTGAACGACTTCGAGTTGGAGACGTTGGTAGAGGCCACAACGGACTCCGACTGACCGCTCGAGGGACTACTCGAGTTCCTCCGTCTCCAGGTCCGCTACGTCGATTTCCGAGTCGGTCGACGAGACGCTGTACAGGACGACACCCAGGAGCGCCCAGCAGAGAACGATCAGCCACTCGTAGGGCCACAGGAGCGCCGACGGGCCGCCGGGCAAGTACAGACCGATGAATCCGAGCGTCAAGACGAGTGCAGCAGCGCCGATCGCGTAGCCGAACGGGAGTTTGAGCGGTCGATCCAGTTCGGGTTCGTTGCGCCGAAGCACAAAGAAGGAAACGACGACGAAGAACCACGCGACGACGAGCCCGAGACCGCTCGCGTTGACGATCCAGACCAACATCTGCTCGCCGAACAGCGGAGCGAAGATGGAGAGTCCGCCGATGAGGACGACGGCCGTCGACGGCGTGTTGTACTCGGGGTGAATCGTGCTGATTCGCTTCGGAATCATCCCGGAGTCCGCGAGTGCGAAGACCGCGCGACTGGCACCGAGCAGGAACGAGTTCCAGCTCGTAAGGACGCCCGCAATTCCCGCCAGGGCCATAATGCGGCCGATAAATTGGCTGTCGAAGATCGTCTCCATCGCTGCGGCGGCGGGCAGCGGGCTCTCGACGAGTACGGAGCCGGGCATCGCCTGTCCGGACGCCCAGATGACGCCGATGTAAAATAGGGCGGCCAACGTGACGGAGAACGGGATGAGAAGGCCGATGAGACGGGGAGACACGTCCGCTTCCTCGGCGGATTGCGGAATGACGTCGAATCCCACGAACATGAACGGCGTCATGATCGCGACCGTGGCTACCCCCGTCGCACCGACGTCGGACAGCGGCGGGTTCGGCTGCGACTGGCCGTTCAGAACGGCCCCGACGGCGAGCATGATTCCGGCCAGTGCGATGACGAGCGTCAGTATCGTCTGGAACTGGGCTGCGGGTTTCACACCGCGATAGTTGAGCGCCGTCATCACGATCGCACCGATACCCCCGACCAGAATCCAGGACGCATACACCGGTTCGCCGGCCACCGACCAGAGCTCGAGTACGTTAAACCCCGGAACGATGTACGCCAGCGCGGACGGCAGTGCGATAACTTCGAACACGACGACGCCGACGTATCCGAGAACGAGCGACCACGTACACACGAACGATCCGACCGGGCCGAGCGCCCGAAGGCTGTACACGTGCTCTCCGCCGACGAACGGCAACGCGGAGGCGAGTTCGCCGTAAATCAGGCCGACGATGCAGACCATGATCGCCCCGACGACGAATCCGAGAACCGAGCCGGCCACGCCGGCTTCGTCGATCCAGAACCCCGTCTGGATGATCCACCCCCAGCCGATCATTGCACCGAATGCGAGCACGAAGAGGTCCTTCTTCGTCAGGATCCGCTCAAACTTTCTGGTATCTTCTGCCATACCACATGCTGCTATATAGTGGGTGTTAAATTTAACTAAGTCCCAATCTTCTGGACAGTGTACATTTCTCTTTGCTTCTACTGAACTGTGTCCGAGTATTGTCGTGGTCGATGATTCGGTACGACACGGCTGCGTCACTGCGATGATGCCGAGCGAGAACCGCTCCGAACGGGCGAACCCATAGCCGCCCAGTAGCAGGTGCCTTTATGCGCGGCACAGGGATCGAAACGACCGCCTACTAGAGGTAGCGACCAGCTACCTCGAGAGTACGCTGCTCATATATAGAACGGGGAACCCGGTACCCACGTTCGATGACCAGTACTTTCGGACGACAGTCATCGTCGCGGAATAGTCACACGAACGGTGTCTCGACAGCCCAACCCGGGTACGGGGAGTAACCATGGCCGGGCTACTAGGACCTCGAGGGCCGATCCCGGGCGGGCGACGCGGACTTCTCGCTCTCGGCCTCGGACTGGTCGTGATCGCCAGTCTCGTCGCGACGGGTGCAGTGGGCGCGGGCACCGTCGCCCAAGGTTCGAACGGGAACGTCTCGGAGGAAGCGCACGTCGAACCCGCGCCGGAGCCGGGCGATCCCTACTTCGAGGCGGCGGCGAGCGACGGGAGCTGGGTCAGTTACGAGAACCCGCGCGACGAGTACCGCAGTCCGTACCTCGGTGACGGCTCCGGGAAGGTCTGCGTTACGCTGGTCAATGAAAACGGCGATCCGGTGGTCGGCGAGTCGGTTCCGAACACGTCCGTGACGATTCCGACGAACGACGTGACGAGCTGGCACTCCCACGCCGACCCGATGACCGTCGACTTCCCCATGACGGACAACTACGAACGGCCGCTCGACGCCGACCAGTTCGGGACGAGCCCGGACATCGCGCAGGGCGACGGCTACATGGACTCCCACTGCATCGAACTGCACGGCCTCCCGGAGGACGCGACCGTCGAATACGGCGAGGCGCAGATCACCGGCGAACACGCCGACCGGATCGACGTGGCCGGCTACATCCAGCAGGTTCCCGAAGGGGACGGCTGGGACACGGACATCGACCCGGTCGCGGCCGCGGAACCGTACGCTGACGCCGGCGGCGGCTGGACCTACGAAACCGATGCCTCACACGGACAGGTCGTCGTCGTCCTGCAACTCGACGCACCGGCCGACGAACGGCTCGAGCCCGGCGGGTCGAACAGCACCGATCCGACGAAGAACGACCCGAAGGAGTCGAATGACTCCCAACAGGGAGCCGACACGCAGTCCAATGAGGACGAAGGAGACGACGAGATGCCCGGGTTCGGCGTACTCGCGGCCGTCGTCGCGCTGTCGGTCGCCGCTCTCGCTCGACACCGAGGGTGAGGTTGTATCGGAAACACATCCGAATCAATCGGATTCGCTCTCGACACGTTCACCGCGGAGAGTGACAGCGGATAGTCTCCCTCTCAGTTACAAAAACGATGGCGCAGAGAAAGACAGGGAACGGCTACGGATGTAGCCGGGAACCATGGAGTTCCTCGCACGTCGTGACGGGGTGACCAAATCGAGCGGGATGATCCGGTGACAGACTGTCGTACCCCCCGTCTATCAGATCGTTCGCCTCAATTGGTATAAGGCTGCTGGCCAACGACACCGGGAAGCGACGAAAACGAACCGATAGACCGGGTCAGTCGCGACATTTGTGTTGGTATACCATGCCAGAGAAAAACTCCTATCGACGAGCTGTCAACGGCGGAACGAGTCGATACACGACTGCGTCGGACGGGAAGCGAACCAATGAGGCTTTGACGATCGGCGCGAGACACACGACAAATGACGAACACAAGCGAGTCGGACGAAGAGACCCCGCGCGTCCCGGTCGTCTGTCCCGACTGCGACACGACATCCCGTGTCCCCCTGTCGAAGCTCGCCGACGCCATCGACCGACACAACGAGCAACTCCACGACGGCGACGACGTCGCCGCGGTCGATCCCGACATCGCCGATCAGATCGCGAATCTGGCCGCGACCGACCTCGGACTCCTCGAGGACGACTGACCACGGATCCCTCCGACTCGAGTGCGGTCGAGCGGGTAAGAGAGACCGTCATTCGACCACCTCGGTTATCTCGGAGTGGCCCCGCGTCTCATATCGGCAATCGCCGCGGAATCATCGACCAGAGAAACGGTATAACATCCCGATACGAACGCGCAAAATTCCGACGAAATCTGGCCTGTGTGGTTATATTTCGCAAGTTCCTACCGTTAGTTCAGTGAGAAGGTTTATACAGTCATACTCGACTCTGTCCACCATATGGAACGCGAAAACGCAACGGGAAATCGCGACGATGGTCGTGTCGCCGTGGAACCGACGGACCGTGGCAGTACACCGATCCAGACCGAGACGCCGGCGACGGCGACCATCGCGGCGACGAGATCGACGTCGAACACGACCGACGCAAACGGTGACCGGCCGAACGTGCTGACGATCATCGGACAGGGGACGCCCTCGAGTTTCGAACTCACCGTCGACGGCGCGATCGAGCTGGCCGACGAGGAACGGGGAGCGAACGTGACCGTCCTCTCGGGTACCACCGTCGAAGGGACGATCGAGAGCGGAACGGTGACGTTCCGATTTACCGGCGACCTGACCGACGTCACGTTCGTCGATCGCGGAATCACGGGGCACGAACCGGCGACGATCCCGAACGTTCACGTCGATTACGCCGTCCCGGAGGAGTAACGACCAGCGGCGAGCCCGGACAGCCACTTTCGTCCCTCTCACTCAACGGGGGGCCGAGTCGTTCGCGGACGTTCCGTCCCGGTGACGAAGCCGCCGATCGCGCGACGGACCTCGAGCGATGGGGAAACACATTCCCCCACGGAGGGAGTCTTCCCATCCATGGACGATTCGACGACGGACGATCCGGGGGAGTCATCGGCCGATGCCGACGACCGCGAGAACGAAACGAACGCAGACGCGGACGAAGAGACGGAAGCAGAAACGGACGCCGAGTGGATGGAACCCGCGGATAAGCCGATCCTCGAGTTCCTCCAGTCCGAAGACGCCTTCGAACCGAACCAGATCGACGACGAGGGGATCGCCCCGGCCAGATACGCGGCCTATCGGTGCCGCGAGATGACCAAGTACGGTCTCCTGACGAAACGCATGCCCGGCGTCTACGAGGTCTCAGAGCTGGGCGAACGGTATCTCGAGGGGGCGCTCGATCCGAGCGAACTCGAGTCCGAAACGTAGCGTCGGGGTCAGTCTCTCGGCACGCTCAGACGACAGATTTCTCACAGCGGCTACGAGATCGACGCGGGCGGTCGACGCTCTGTCCCTTCGTCGAGATCGGTTTTCAGTCTCGAGCACAGGGCGTCCGGGTCAGTATCGCCGAGCAGCGCGTCGATCACGTCCGTCGCCGCGGGCGCGTACAGCGGCCGGTTGTCGTTGCCACAGCGATCGTCCATGAGACAGGCGGGACAGCCCTCGTCGCGCCCGCACGGGCAGTCGGTCATCAGGTCGCGCGCCCGGCTGGCGACCGCCTCGTACTCCTCGTAGATGCGCCGGGAAAAGCCCAACCCGCCCTCGACGCCGTCGTAGATAAACCAGCCGCTCGCGCCGGTCCCGTCGGGGAGACGATTGGTCGCGAGCCCGCCGAGATCCGCGGCGTCGACGGTCAACTCGAGCGGCGCGACGGCGATCATCGCGTGCTCGATGGCGTGGATCCCACCGAGGTAGCCGTGGAGTCGCGGCGGCAGCTCCTCGCACTCGTCGTTGTGATACTCGCTGTGAGCGCCCGTCACCGCCCGTTCGATGTCGTCGGGAACTTCGGCCCAGCACAGTTGCGTTCGCATCTCCAGGGGCGGGACGCCGGTCTCGAGCCCCGTCGCGAGAACGTCGCCGGTCCCGATCTCCCGTTTTGTGAAGGTATCGTGGTGAACTGTGACCGTTCCGTACCCCCAGTTGAGCCGGAAGGGCCCGACGTCGCGCGACTCGCGGACCTCGGTGTCGTAGATCGTCGTCCGGCGCTGGGACTGGGTGTAGTAGTCCACGTCGACCGGCTCGAGCGTGACGGACGGCTGGGGGCGATCCTCCTGCAGTTCGACGACCTCGTACTGGTCGCCCCGATACAGCACCGTCGCGCCCTCGTGGTAGTCCCGATACGCGCGCGCTTTGCCGATCGGCTGATGGCCGATGGTCTCCTCGCCGGCCAGCCGGACCTCGAAGGCGTTCCCGCCGGAGGCGTACAGATTGATCTCACTCTGTGGCCGATCGCGGTGGGCGTAGGTAACCCCGCCCGCGAGCGAGCCCTCGAAATCCCCCGTCCGTCGGCCGTACTCGACTGCTCGTTCCAGTCGCTCGATCCCGCCGAAGCGGTCCGCGTCCTCGCGGCGTAGCGGGAACTCCTGGGCGGCACAGCGCAGGTGCTGGAGGTAGACCGGGTTGTTCGCGAGGTCGACGACCGCGCTCTCGGGCTCCTCCTCGAGGAGGTACTCCGGATGGCGCAGGATGTACTGGTCGAGCGTCGCGTGACTGGGGACGAACACAGAGAGCGCCTCGCGCTCGTCGCGCCCCGAACGGCCGAGGCGCTGCCAGAACGACTGCCGGGAGCCGGGATACCCCATGAGGATCGTGCCGTCGATCCCGCCGACGTCGATGCCGACCTCGAGCGCGCTGGTCGTCGCGACGCCGTCGAGATCCCCGTTTTTGAGCCGGTTCTCGGTACGTCGCCGGGACCGCTTTCCGTGACCCGCGTTGTACGCCGCGAGGTCGGCGCTGCCCCGATAGGGCAAGGTGGGATTCTCGAGGTACTCCCCCGCGCGTCCGACAGCCAGTTCGGTCTGTTTGCGGGAGTCACAGAACAACAGCGACGGAACGCCGTGATAGCAGCAGTGCGCCCAGACTTCGGGAGCCTCGACTGTGGCGGGGCGTTTGCTCGGCGACCACCCGTTATCACTATCACCGCTGTCACCGTTACCGTCGCTTTCCCCGTTACTGTCGCCGTCCTTCTCACCGTCACCGCCATCGTTCCCACCTTCGTACTCGCTTCCACCGCCGTCCGTCGGCGGATCCCAGAACGCGAGGTGGCGGCGACCGCTGGGCGAGCCGTCCTCGTCGATCACCGTCGCCGGCTCCCCGGTCAGCGCGCGGGCGTGTTCGGCCGGGTTGCCGATCGTCGCGGTCGTCAGCACGTACTGCGGGTCGCCGCCGTACCAGTCGATCAGCCGCCGGGCTCGCCGAAGGATCCAGGCGGCGTGCATCCCGCTGATTCCCGTCCACGAGTGTGCCTCGTCGATCACGATCAGTTCGCACTCCGCGTGGAACGCGGCCCAGCGGTGGTGCCCCTCGAGGTACTGGTTCAGTCCGGCGAAGTTCGTGATGACGACGTTCGCCTCCTCGCGGATGCGGGCCTTCTCCTCGCGTTTCGTGTCGCCGTCGTAGACGCCGACCGTGACGTCCAGCCCGAGCGAATCGAAGAGATCGTTGAGTTCCCGTTCCTGGTCGCGGCTGAGCGCCTTCGTCGGATAAACGAGTAACGCGCGCACGTCCGAATTTTCCCGGAAGCGTCGCGCGACGTGCAATCCGTAGACGTAGGTCTTCCCGGAAGACGTCGAGGTCGCGACGCAGACGTTCTCGCCGTCGGACAGCGCCTCGAGCGCTTCGGCCTGGTGGCTCCAGGGGTCGACCGCGAGCGTCGCCGCGAGGTCGGCGGGCAACACCTCGCGGGCCGGAACGTGACTGGCCGGTTCGGCCGGCAGCGTGAACCGTTCGTGAAGCTGTCCGTGGTAGCGACGCGACGGAAAGGTGTCGCGTAGCTCCGTTCCGGTCAGCGCGAGGCCGTCCGCTCCGGTGCTGTCCTCCCCGTCCGTCAGGTTTCCGGTGTCGTCAGTTGGCATAGTCAAAAGTCGGCGAGCCCGGTCTGCGTCGTCGAGTCGTCGGTCGATCGTTCTCGTTCCGTCTCATTCTCCGCTCCGTTCGTCTCCATCTCCGCTCCGTCGGTCTCCGCCGACGCTCTGCCGGTCTCGAGCGGGGCCGTCGCGATCGCCTCGGCAACCGCGGCCAGTTCCCTGACGTCCGCCTCGCAGTACTCCCGGGCGGCCGCCCAGTCGATAGCCGGTCCCGTCGCGGCCCGAGTCGCGGCCGCGCCGTCGTCGGATTCAGTACCCGATGGCTGCTCGCTCTCGAGCAGTCGCCGGATCCGCTCCGCGAGACTCTTCCCGTCGAGGGCCGCCGCGGCTCCCGACCGGTCACAGCCCAGCGCCTCGGCCACGTCCTCGAGCCGGTTCGTTCGACCCGGCAACACGGCGTGTTCGCGTCGCACCGCCCAGTCGTAGAGGTCGTACGTGAAGACGTTCTCCCGCCAGTAGTCGTGGAACTCGGGCACGTCGCGGGCGATGAAGCGCTCGAGGTGTTTGTAGTCGAACGCGTGGCCGTTCCACGCGACGAGCGACGGCGCGTCGTACTCGGCGGCCAGCCACGAGACAAACTCACGGGTCGCCGCGCCCGGCTCGTCGCGGGACGGATCGGTGTCGACGAAGTCGACGTAGGCGTCGCGTTCGGGATCGTAGACCCCGATCAGCCAGATGATCGTCGGCTGTAGCCCGTCGGTTTCGATGTCGACGAACAGCGGCGTCGCGGTCTCGGCCGCCGGCGGAACCGGCTCGTCAGTGCAGCGGACGACGCGTGACTCCGCGAGCGAACGCGCGCTGTGGCGAATCGCTCGAGCCGTCGACGCGCCGACGCCGTCGATCGCGCGGAGGTCCGCCTCGGTGGCCTCGGCGACGGCCGCGCGCGTCTCGTAGCCGTTCGTTCGGAGCCGCTGTGCGGTCGTCGGCCCGACGTTGGCAAGCGCTCGCAGCCCGAATCGGTCGGCCGGGGCCGACGAGACGGCCACCGAACCGCGTCGGTCGCAGGTGAGACAGGCGAGTTCGGCCGCGCCGGAGCGGCGCAACGGGGCGACCCCCCGAACCGGTATCCTGACTCCTTCTCCGTCGACGGTCGGCTCCCAGACGTGATCGTAACTCGCCTCGAGCGCGCCGGTCAGCACGGTTGCCGTCTCGCTCGCTCGCGACTGGTAGCGGGCGAGCGGTTCGCGGCCGGCGAGGGTCGCCTCCAGCACGACGGCGTCCGTCGTCGGCTCGATATCGTCGCAGACGACGTACTCCGCGGTCTGCGTCTCGTCGTCTTCAGAGCGGTCCTCGAGCAGCGACGCCGACCCCGCGAAGACGAACGTGATACCGGCGACCGTCTCCGTCCGAACGTTGGCGGGGCCGCCGGCGGAGACGACCGGCCCGTCGAACGCGCGACGGAGGCGGCTGACGACGCGGACGTCCGACGACTCGCGAACGACGTAGACGAGGTCCGGGCCGAAGTACTCGAGCGCGTCTCGCAGCGCCGTGTCGTCCAGATCGGCGACGGCGTCACAGCGCAGCGCCAGCAGGTCGGCACCGTCCTCGTCGGACATAGAAAGGGAATACGAGCGAGCGATGATAAGCGTTCGCGGACTCGAGCGACGCGCTGCAGTGACGAACCTGATTCTGTCAGTCGGCACCGACGGCGTTCGGAACGTGTTCGGCCAGGAACGCAGTGACGGCGTCGCCACCCTGGAACCCCTCCGCCAGCCGCGCGGTTTCCGCCCCGTCCTCGAATAGGATCAGCGTGGGCACCGACCGGATATCGAACCGGTCGACGAGTTCGATGTCGTCGCCGGGGTTGACCATCCCGATCGCGACGTCCGTGGCCCGAGAGACGTTTCCCAGGACGGGCTCCATGGCTTGGCACATCGCACAGCCGCTGGTGTAGAACTCCACGAGCGCCACGTCGTGGGCGTCTACGAAGTCGTCGAGTTCGTCGCCGGTCTCGAGTCGGCTCGGTTTACTGGTCGCGGCCATGGCGACGGATACGTGATCAGCGCGGAAATCCGTGACGCCGGGCGCGGCGAGTCGACGGTCGGGTCTCGTACCACTGGCCTGACTCTCGTGGACACACCGCATTTCTCGGATCGATTGACGGTGTCGCAGCGAAGATTCACCGGTCGCTTGTATTGTGTGAATCGAGTACGGGAGGTGATTTTATAGCTGGGGCCTGTACCCACGCCCGATGACCCAGCCAGCATCTACCCGCGGTGACGGCGCCCCGACGCAGCGGAAAGCGACGCTGTTTTGCTGGGAGTGCGACCACTCGAGCCCGGTCGACGGTGACTGGGTGTTGGAATCGAACGGCCGGCACGTCGCGTACGTCTGTCCGAACTGCGAGACGGCGCTGACGAAGCGGCCGCGACCGAACGGGCCGGCACGCGAACGAGCGCCG
The DNA here is from genome assembly GCF_020405225.1 of Natrinema sp. DC36. Classification (NCBI taxonomy): domain Archaea; kingdom Methanobacteriati; phylum Methanobacteriota; class Halobacteria; order Halobacteriales; family Natrialbaceae; genus Natrinema; species Natrinema sp. DC36. The sequence goes on along the minus strand of NZ_CP084472.1, from coordinate 2,253,660 downwards.
ATCGTCCCGGTCGCGGCGTGGCAGCGAGCGATCCGCACCTCGACGACCGTCTGGCGGGCGACCGTCGAGATCGGCCTCTCGAGCCTGACGATACTGACCGGAGCCGGGCACGTCTCCGGCGTACGGGCCGCTTCGGCGTAGCGAACCGATTTTCGAAATCGACGAGTTCGACGCGATCGAGCCGTGACTCGAGACGAGACCTGGAACGCGACTCGAGGGGTCGATGCGCTTCCGACGAACCGACGCCTCGAGCGACCACTACACGATTATTCATTTCTGCCCGTACTTTTTCAGCCGATGTCAGCCACACACCGAGTATACCATATTATAAACTACGTTCGTCCATCTGAGAGAGAATTTGCGTATATTCGCCCACAACAGTAGAACTTTAATAGTAGAATTCGTTGGCTTAGGCGAGCAGAAGATGACGAACGGAAATCTAACCGCTTCGGAAGAGGAGGTACTGGACGAAATCGAGGAGGAAGACATCGACTTCCTTCGGCTGCAGTTCACCGACATTCTGGGGACTGTCAAGAACGTCTCCGTGCCCGCCCGGCAGGCCGAGAAGGCGTTCACCGAGGGGATCTACTTCGACGGCTCCTCGATCGAGGGGTTCGTGCGCATTCAGGAATCGGACATGCGGCTCAAGCCCGACCCCGACACGTTCGCGGTTCTCCCGTGGCAAAATCGTGAGGACGGCGCCTCGGCTCGAATGATCTGCGACGTCATCGACACCTCGACCGGTGAGCCCTTCGAGGGCGACCCGCGGCGCGTCCTCAAGAATGCCCTCGAGCGCGCCGACGACCTGGGATACACGGTCAACGCCGCGCCCGAACCGGAGTTCTTCCTCTTCGAGGAAGACGAGGAGGGACGCGCGACGACGAAGACGGGCGACCACGGCGGCTACTTCGATCTCGCGCCGAAAGACCTCGCGAGCGACGTTCGCCGCGACATCATCTACGGCCTCGAGGACATGGGCTTCGAAATCGAAGCGAGCCACCACGAGGTCGCCAAGGGCCAACACGAGATCAACTTCGAGTACGACGACGCGCTCTCGACGGCGGACAACGTCGGCACCTTCCGCACCGTCGTCCGCGCGATCGCCGCACAGCACGACCTCCACGCGACGTTCATGCCGAAACCGATCCCGCGCATCAACGGCTCGGGCATGCACACGCACCTCTCGCTGTTCGAGGACGGCGAGAACGCCTTCCACGACGAGGACGACGAGTTCGACCTCTCCGAAACGGCACACTCCTTCATCGCGGGGATCCTCGAGCACGCGCCGGCGATCACGGCCGTCTCGAACCCGACCGTGAACAGCTACAAGCGACTGGTGCCGGGCTACGAGGCACCCGTCTACGTCGCCTGGTCCGATCGCAACCGCTCGGCGCTGATCCGAAAACCGGCGGCCCGCGTCCCGGCGGCTTCCCGCATCGAGGCGCGCTTCCCCGACCCGTCCTGTAACCCGTACCTCGCGCTGGCCGCGCTCATCCACGCGGGTCTCGACGGCGTCGAAAAGGATCTCGACTGTCCGGACCCGGTTCGAGAGAACATCTACGAGTTCGACGAGGAGAAACGCGAGGAGTACGGCATCGACACGCTGCCGACGAATCTCGGCGAAGCCGTCGAGGCCCTCGAGGAGGACGAAGTCATCTACAGCGCCCTCGGCGAGCACGTCGGACCGAAGTTCGTCGAAGCCAAAGAACAGGAGTTCGAGGACTACCTCGTCGACGTCTCCGACTGGGAGCTCGACCGCTACCTCGAGACGTTCTAACCGGCTGACCCCGAAGACGACGTGTTTCGGTGCATCGAGCACCGATACGCTGCATTCCAGTTTCTGACGACACGCCGGCAGAACGAGCGCCGATCTCGTCGTCCCAGTCGTCGCGACTCGCCCGATCAGTTCGCGACGACGTACGTCGCGCCCGTCTGGGTGACGTAGCCGGCGCTCGAAAGCGAGTTCAGCACGCTCAGGATGTCGATCTTCTTCATCGCCAGTATCTCTCCCAGTTCGTCGACCGTCGCGCCGTCGGCCGCCTCGAGATAGATGTACACGAGTTTTGCCTGGGCCGACTCGAGGTCGTCGGGAACCGGATCGATTCGCGCCGTCGGTCGGTGTTTCTGTGATTCCATTGTCATCAGTACGGATCTCGTTCTGGTATATAAATCTACACGTGGTTGGCTACTAACGAATATTAGGACTCAATACGGTCTACGTCATCACACCGCAAATTCTGACGCGGAAGACGGTCTCGAACGGAACAACGACGTTTTACGGTCGACCGGCTCCCACCGCAAGACATGGCTGCCGACGAGCGACCGACCCCGCCGCCGGAGTTGGACCGCGTGGACCGTGAGGCGCTCGAGGAATTCACGAAACGAGACGCAGCGACGCTTCGCGAAGTGAGCGCCTATCTCGAGGAGGTGGCGGCGTGGAAGGAGCGACGTGAGGGAGCGGACGACGAATCGATATCGGACGAGGCCGATGCCGAACCGTACCCCGACGGCGTCCCGGAACGGGCGACCGTCTCGGTGACGGAGATCGCCGGAACCGAGTACGACTACTATCAGTGGCGCGAGGGCGACGAGATCCGATCGGAAACCGTCCGGCGGTAGACGGCAGCGGGAACTGCGACGCCCATCAGGTGACCGTTCGCGAACGGTCAGTTGCGGTCGTCCACCGGCGTGGACGTGAGTACCTGCGTGAGTGCGTCCGCGACCTGCCTCGGCCGTCTGACCGTTGCGGTGGCACATCGAATCGGAAACGGCCACGGGTATCCGCGTCGGATCGCGAGCCGGTCGTCCGTGAGGTCGACCGATCGTAACTGCTGGCGAGGAATGAACTGGTAACTGATCGTGCCCGGTCGGTGGATGCACAGCCCGCTTTCGAAAAGCACGTACTCACGATGTCGACCGGCAAGAAACGCCTGAGCCAGCAACATACCGCCAATGCCGGGAAATGGATTGACAATCGGATCGACGGCGAAGCCGAGGATCAAACACCCGCAACCCACACCGATACCGACCGCTCGAACGAGTCGACGGTATCGCGCGTCCGGCTCCGCGACCCAGTTGACCATCACCGAGTCTCGTTCGTAGCGGATCGCGACGTGACGATTTATCGAAACGAGATAGAAAATGAAACCGGCAATGGTGATCACGAGCAGTTCGGAGAGCCACGTCGTCAGCCAGCTCTCGTACTTCGGGAGATCAACTAAGAGGAGCAATGTCCCGCCGAAAATCAGGACGAACGGGACTCCGGCCAGCAGATGTGACAGGCGCGTTCGGACGAGTCTCGTCGCGAGGTCGGCGCGGGTATAACTGCCGGCAGTCGCGAGGAGGCCGACACACGCGCCGATTACCAGTGGCCACGGCGTGACGTATCCAACGCCCAGCGCGAGGCCCGTCACGCCGAGGCCGAACAGACCGACGTACCAGCCGGTAGCGACTGCGAAGAATAGCGCCGACGGACGGCGAAACGACATGGCCACGACTATCACTTCGGCGACTAAGTATTTTTTGAATGATATTTTCACGTCCGCTGCTCGAGTCTCTCCCGAGGCAAGATCGTTGCGGGTAGTCGCCCGCCGAACCCGCTCCGTTCCGTTACACCGACTCGTATGGACCGAGTCGCGTGCCGTCCAGCAGGTACGCCTCTCCCGCAGCCAGCCCCGCCGGAAGAAACGGCGAGAGGAACGACTGTCCGGCGACGTTGATCCACGTCCCGCCGACGAGGTCGTTGAACGCCGGTACGACGACCGCGCGCGGCGGGGTTTCGTCCGCATCCTCGAGCCACGTAACCCCCTCGTACGCCGGACGGTCGCGAAACGGGCCGGGATCGAGCCGGCCGCGCAGCCACGTACGCTCGACGCGGCTCCCGCCGACCTCGTCCTCGAGTCGAACGCAGGGGTGTTCGTGACCCAAACAGACCACCTCGCTCTCGAGGACCGCTCGAGAGGGCCAGGTGTGCCCGTGACAGACGCCGATATCGCCGAGCGCGACGCCATCGCCGGGGACGACGGTAATCGTCGCCCCGATGTCGTCGCTGTCCGCGAGCCAGGTTTCGATTCTGCCGTCGTGGTTGCCCTTGACGACGGTCACTGTGAGATCACTCGAAAAAGACTCGAACAGCACCTCGAGTTCGCCGCGTTCGGCCCCGCCCGGATCGCCGATCGAGTGCATGAGGTCGCCGAGGACGACCAGCCGATCGGGATCAGTGCGCTCGAGCAACGCCAGCAGTCGCTCTCGGCGGTCGGGCGCGCGGCTGGGAACGTCGACGCCGCGCTCGGAGCGCAAGCCGGCCTCGTAGCCGGCGTGATAGTCGGCGACGAGCAACGCGCTCTCGCCCCCGATCGCCGCGGTCGCGGCCGGTTCGCCGGGAACCGGTTCGACGCGAGCGAGCGGCGACGGGGTCCCGGTCGGGTTGGGATCGTCTCGCATCGCGGCCGCTCAGATGGCCTTCAGCGTCTCGTCGTCGGGCTCGTAACACTGGCCGCCCATCAGCGCGTCCTGGATGGCGTCCTCCACGTCGTCGGCGGGCGCCCCCGTGTCGGCGGCGACCGTCTCGATCAGCTCCGTCCGATCGGCACCGTCGCCGTCGTCGAGTTCGGTCATCGTCTCGACGACGGCGGCCTCGAGATCGACGTCCTCGGCCGGTTCGTCGTTCGAGACCGGCTCGTCGTCGGGTTCGGCGTCGTCGGTTTCGGATTCCTCGTCGGCTCCGGACTCCGACTCGGCGGCTTCGTCCGATTCCGCGTCCTCGAGTCCGGATTCCGGTGGTGCACCGATATCGTCGTCGGACTCGGCGGATTCCCCACCGGTGATCGCGTCGCCGTCGTCGGGTTCGTCGTCGCCCGACTCCGATTCTGCCTCGGGCTCATCGGCCGCGGCGTCTTCGGGCTCGGGAACGTCGATTTCCGCTTCTCCGGGCTCGTCGACCTCGGAGCCGGCGGTGAACTCCGTGCCGAACTCTTCCTCGAGCTGTTCGCGTTCCGACTCGTCCATTTCGTACATGCCGTCGTCGACATCGCCGGCGTCGAAGTCGCCGAGTTCGTCGTCGGTTTCGTCATCGCTGTCGTCCGTTTCGCCATCACTGTCGTCGGATTCCGACGCCGCGACGTCGGCAGTCTCGTCGTCGACCTCGCTCGCTGTCCCGTCACTGTCGGGCTCGGCCTCGGGAGAGTCGTCGGTACCGTCGAATTCATCGGTGTCGTCCGACTCGGAGACGGGTTCGGCTTCGGCTGTCTCGGCCTCGAGTTCCGCATCGATGTCGGTAGTCGCGGGATCGTCACTCGTCGCCGTTCCGGCCGCGGAGCCGGAATGCGTGTCCTCGGGGTCGACCGCAGCCGTGCCGCTCCCGTCGGTCGTCGCCGCGACCGCCTCCGTCGACTCGGGTTCGGATTCGGGTTTGGTTTCGGCTTCGGACTCGAGACTGGCCTCGATCGCGTCGGTATCGACGCCGTCGAGGTCGGCGAGCGATGCGAAGGACGCGTCGAATTCGGGGCTCGTCGCGTCGGGTGCGATAGCGAGTCCGCTCACCTGATCGCGCTCGCCCGCGACGACTTCGACCGCCTCGAGCGCACACGCTCGCAGCGCCGCGAGGTACGACGGCGTCGTTCCGTAGTGCTCCTGTGCGAGGGGAATCCCCGTCGCGAGGCCGGATTCGACGCCGGCCTCGAGGAGGGCGTTGGTCAGTGTGTCGCTATCCGCGTCTCGCGGCTTCGCCGCTCGACTGTCCGCGGAGCGTGGCTCCGCGCTTCCTTCGAGGTCGGCAGCGCCGGCGTAGGTACCGATGCGATCGAGGGTCTGCTCGGCCGCGCTGACGACCCAGCGGTCCCGGGTGTCGGCGTCGACCGTCGCGATGCTCTCCGGCCGGATCGAGGTGTAGACCTGATCCGAATCGTCGGGCTGGAAGGTCCGGGCCTTTCCCGTCACCGCGACGAACGCAGGGGGCTCGGCCTGCTCGAGGAAGGCCAGTTCGTCGGGCTGGTACTGGCCGGCGTAGACGACGAACGCGCCGGTCGGGTCGACGACGCGGGCCCGAACCATCTCGTCGTTGACCGACGTGACTTCGGTCAGCGTTCCGACGGCGAAGACGCGGTTGAGTCGCGCGCCGGTCGGCGTGATCACGTAGTTCGGCGCGCGTTCCTCGTCGCTCTCCGCGTAGGAGAACGAGGCGTCGTCGTACTCGGCAGCGAAGAGCCGGTAGGCGAGTTCTCGCCCCGGAATCTCGTCGTCACCGTCGCCGTTCGCGCTCATGCGTCCACCTCCTCGAGGAAGGCAGTCGCACGGGCGGCCGGATCGTCGTCGCTCGCTTCGAATAGCTCGGCGTCGAGATTCGCGCCGTACTCGTCGACCGAGAGGTGCCCCCGGACGCGGTACTCGCGGCCGACGATGCGCTCGCGGATCCGATCCGCGACGACCTCCTGGTCCATCGCCTCGCGGGCCTGCTCGAGGGCGTCGTCCAGGGTGCCGTCGTAGACCCGTTCGGTGAGTTCGTCGTCGAGGACGACGGTGACGGTCCCGGTGCCGTCGTCGAGGATCGCCTTGACGCGCAGGTCGTCGATCCCGTCGACGTCGCCGTGGGTTCGGCACTGCCCCTTCTGGATAACCCGGTAACACTCCGGACAGCGCTGAATGAGTCCGGAGCCGTCGCGGACCGCGAGCAGGTTCCCAATGACTTCGACGTCGTAGATGCCGCCGGTAGCGACGGCGTCGCCGACGTCCATCGTCGACGTGTTGGTTCCGACATCGATCTCGCGGTCGAGTGCGGAGACTCGCGAGAATTCCGAGACGTTGACCTCGGGTACCCCACGGAACTCCTGTACGTAGGCGTTTTCGATGCGGACCGTGCCGCCGTCTTCGATTTCGGGGGCCGGATCCCAGTTCGTGAAGGGGAGCCGCCCGCTCTCGTCGCCGAAGACGCCGCTCAGGATGTCCGTCTCGCCGTCGCGGCCGTCGATCGTCTTTCGCTCGCACTCGAGGACGCTGACCTCGATGGTGACCGCGCGGTCACCGGTCCGGAGCTCGGCCAGTTGCGCGTCGCCGCCGCTCTCGTAGGGTACCTCGAGGGACTCCTCGATGAAGGACAGTGAGGTGCTCTCGCCGAGGTTGAGTTCGGGTTCGCCGTCCCACTCGCGGACGCCCGCGTTGCCCGCGGTGATCGTGTCGCCCGGCGAGAGGCCGAAGTCCTCCCACGCGGTGTAGTCGATGACGCCGGTCTCGTCGGCCAGTCGGCCTTCGACGATGACGTGATCGGAGCCCTGATAGCGGATCGATCGTTCGCCCGCAGTCAGGACGACGCCCGTGACGGTGACGTTGCCGTCGTCGGTCGTGATTTCGGCGATATCCTTCGCCGACGGCGCGCCGCCACCGCCGCTGGACCCGCCGCCGTACTTCCGCCGGAGGCTCTGTTTCGCCTCGTCGATCGGGACGCTGTACTCCACCAGATTCTGCAGGTCGTCTTTGACCTCCTCTTTGTCAACACCGAGGTCGGAGGCGAGATCCTCGGCATGATCGTCGAGTTCCATCACTTGCCTTTCGAGTTGGGGCGTAAAAAGCGTTCCCGGAGGAGGGCGAAAGTGAACAGGTCGACCGACCGACGACGTCGACGAAGTCGCCGATATTCGTCGTCGGTGTCTCGGCAACGATCAGCACCCATAGTGTCGCGGTTGACTCGTCATAGTAGCTGTCGATTTGCAGGCCACAGCATAGAACGGTCCCGTCGGAGAGCAATACGAATGGCTACCGTCGAGACCGTCCTATCGTCGATTTTCAGTACCGTTCCCGAACTTCATTCGGGCCAACTCGGTCTCCTGTCTGGCGTTCTCATCGGAGTCATCTACTGGCACGGCTACCGCCAGTCGTCGCTCGCTCTTCTCACCGCGTTCTATCTGCTGGCGCTCGGCATCGTCCCCGCCTCCACGAGGGGACTCACAGTGATACAATCCAAGCCGTGGTACTTCTGCTCGTTCCTGATTCTCGCCTCGCTGGTCGCCGTCGGCGGACGCGCCGTACGGACGCGGCTCTCCCCCTCGAACCGCACTCGATCGCTGGAGGTCGGACAGAAGGACGTCTGACCGGTTCGCTCTCCCTCACCGACGAGACGGAGATGGTCCCACCCACGGAGCAGCGGAGGCCACCGACCGCGCTACTCCCGTTCGCGGGAGACGGGGAGGCGGAACCAGATACCGGCATCGCGGAGTGTCCATCTGATCTCGAGACCCGCCCAGGTCAGCCCCGTCAGGAGTCCGACGGCGATAGCGGCGGCTGCAGTTTTGCCGATCCAGACCGGCGCGACGAAGATCAACGCGTTATAGATCCGATGGGGGAGGATCGACTCGACGATGCCGCCGAGGAACGCGAACGGGTCGATCCCGAAGCCGCCGGTTCCGCCGTCGTCTTCGGTTACCGTTCGGGACTCGAGGCCGAGTTCCCGGGCGCTCCGGCCACTCTCGCTTTCGGCACCGGTCTCGAGGCGCTCGGCTTCGTAGGGGAGTGTCGACTCGACCTCCCAGACGATGTCGCCCGATTCGTTGACGGCCACAACGCGGTTGCCGTGGGTGTCGGTGATCAAGGTGTTCCCGTTCGGAAGTCGGTCCGCGTCGCGGGGCCATTGGATCCGATCGTCTTCCCACAGCCAGCTTCGGTTCCACTCGCCATCCTCGCGCTGGAACTCCTTGATCTGACCGTTCTCGGAGTCGGCGACGAGGACGGCCGGTCCGCCTCGACTCTCGGGGATGAAGTCGGGGTTGTGCTGTTCGTTCAGAACGTCGGCGTCGTTCTCGCCGCCGAGGGTCCACCCCTCGAGCAGGCCCTCTTCCCGGTCGAGGAAGACGACCCGATTCTGGTTTCGAACACTGACCATGATCCGGCCTTCCATCCGGCCGTCCTCGATGTATTCGACGTCGTTGATGTGCGTCCAGTCGTTCGGGAACGAGTGGCCGCTCTCCAGCGGGAACTCGCTCTGGGCGTCCCAGAGCCACTCGACGATCTCGGTCTCCGTGTCGACGATGAAGACCTGATCCGCGACGATGTCGGCGACGAGAACGTGGCGCTCGTCGATACGGTCCACGTCGTGCCACTCGGCGGCGGTCTCCTTGTGATCGTAGCGTTCGTAGACGACCTCGACCGCGCCGGTCTCGAGGTCGGCACGCTCGATGACGTTCCTGGCGCACGGCGGATCGCCGCAGTTGGCCCCTTCCGTGTGGATCGTATCGGTCGCAGTGTATTCGACGGTCAGCGGATCGCCCTCGACCGGATCGACGTCGAAGTACTTCGTTCGCGAGTTGTTGTAGTAGCGGATCTCGCCGCTGGGCGCGTAGGCGGTGATCGTCCCGGCGCGACCCGATTCGGTCACGACCGTGTGGTTCTCGGTCGGCGGTGCCTCCGGGACAGCCTCTTTCGACGCCGTCGAGAGGCCGCCCGACGCCGCAGCGGCGACGACGGCGGTCGAGAGCAGAACGACGATGCCGAAGCCGGCCCGAATCCGGGTGCGCGTGAGCGCTGGTCGGACTCGAGCGAGCGCCGACAGCGGGCGGTTCGTCACGGTACCCCCTCCGCGACCGTCGGCGGAGCCGCTCGGGAAGCCATCAGTATTCGATTTCAGGAGGAGATAGTAGTAGCTTTCCCGCCCGTCCGCGACGCTACTGCGGATCGGGCCGACGGGGACGCTGACTGGTGCGGATCGAACGTGTCAGGGCCGCGGTGCCGCCTTCTGTAGCGCCGTCTCGGCGATGTTGCCGCCGTAGTCGGCGCTCCTGGACAGCGAGTCGACGATCAACCCCAGCGACTGGGCCTGTACCGAGTCGAGATCCCGGAGCATATCGTCGATCTGGCGGGTGTGCTCGTCGATCTCGAGGACGGCCTCCCGGGCGTCGTGGCCGAGCCGGTTCGCGTCCTCCGTTTCCTCGGCGAACAGGGCGTCCATCGCCTTCTCGAGGACGGTTGAGGCGTCCGTATGCAGCTCCTCGAGCGCCTCGGCGACCGGCTCGGGGATCTCCTCGAGCTTGAGCGCGATGTTGCTGATCTTGGCGGCGTGGTCGGCGACGCGCTCGAGCTGGCGGGCGCTCGAGTGGAAGTCGAAACAGTCCTCGCGCGGGACGCCGAGTTCCTCGGCGGCGCGGGGCGACCGCAGGGTGGCGCGGAAGATCCGCGAGACGACGAGCCAGAGCCGGTCGACGTCGTCGTCGCGCTCGATCACGTCGCGAGCGATGTCGTCGTCGTTCTCGATCAGCGCGGTCACTGCGTCCTCGAGCATCGATTGGGCGATCAGGCGCATCCGCGTGACGGCGTTGACGATCGATAGCTCCGAGGAATCGAGGAGGTCCTGGATGACCACGCTGTCGGTGGTCTCCTCGAGGACTTCGACGCCGACCAGCCCCTGGGTCGCGCTGCGGATCGCCCGGCGCTGGTCGGTCGTAATGCGCCCCGCCTCGAGTCTGATGATGTCGAAACCGCTGACGTACATCGTCATGACAGCGCGGGTCAGGCGTTCGCCCTCGATGCTCGAGATATCGAGGGTGCCCTCCTGGCGCTCCGTTTCGCTCTGGGGCGTCAGCAACAGCGCGCTGTCTTCGGGGTAGAACTCGACGGTCGTGCCGGCGCTGACGTCGTTGTCGGTTGCCCACGTTTTCGGCAGCGAGACGGTGTACGTCGACCCGCCCGTCACCTGGACCTTTCGCGTCTCCATGTGGCCGGATGTAGCCCGCTCGAATATAAATATAGCCAAATCTATAGAGAACAGCGAGCGGCTCTGTAGTACCCGATCTAGACCGGTGGTATCGCGATTCTACCCGGGGAAAACGGGCCGAATAGAACGACGTGCAGCCAGTGAAGCCGAAGTCTATATAGATGTACTCGGGTCGGACTCTGCGGTTCACCATCGCCTCACCGATCGTTCCTGACGACGATCGCGACTTCCGTACGAAAGCCTCGCCCTCTTGCCCGTTCCAGTGCAATCCGTATCCATGATTGGCGCCTACACGATCGGCAAGAAAGCGGTCAAATTCGGCTACAAACGTTACGGGGTTCCGGGCGCGATCGCGACCGGCGGCGCGGCGCTCGCGGGCTACCTGATCGTCCGACGAGCGCTGAAATCGGCGACGAACGGCGGGAACGTCGATTCGGCGATCGACGCCGGGGAGATCCAGTCCGCGGTCGAGGAGAAGGGGCTGGGTGCGGTGACCGACACGGGGACCCTCGAGCGGGCGATCAACGAGGAGGAAGTCAGCTCCGCCGTCGATATGGACGACGTCCAGTCGTCGGCCGAAGAGGAGACCGACGAGTTCGCCGATAGCACGGGAGACGGTGACTCGAGCGCCGAGAGCTGAATCGGGAACTGGCTCGCCCTCACGAGACGGGTGTCACCCACCAGCAGCCAGCCACCACTGGCCAGATGCGTTCCATGCCGTCACCGCGTTCTCACTACTCGATAGACCGCCTGCGACGGATCGAAACAGCTAACTCGAACATGAGCAAGCGAGATCCCACCACCGAAACCGGCGACAGTCCCGCGACCGAATCCGAGCACAGCGAATCGAAACTCAGCCGCGAGGGCGTCTCGAGGGCGCTCCAGTCCGCCCGAGGGGGTATCGAATCGGGCCTCCCGGCGGGTATCGGCGGCGGAGTGAGTCTCCTCCGCGGCATCAGAGCGCTCCGACGGGGGAATCGCGAGCACGGCGTCGGCCAGCTCGCTCTGGGCGGCGTACTCCTCGCGGTCGCGATCGCCCAGCGGCGGGCGGACGGGAGGCGCGACGAGACTCGAGCCGACATCGATCAGACGGACGTCGTCAGCACCGGACCCGAGATCGACGACCTCGAGGACCGAGACGCCGGCGGCGGCCGGCACACCGGTGACGAGGCCCAGCGCGTCGCCGGGACCAGCATCGACATCGAGGACGTGGACTCGAGTCCCGACCTCGAGAACGATATCGACGCGACCGGGATCGATCAGTCGGACGTCGTCGAGACCGGCACCGACGAGGAGCGACTCGCGGACGTGGCGAACGAGTCCACTGAGCCTGACAGCGAGTCCGACGGTCTCGAGAGCGAGTCCACTACTACTGAGAGCGAATCGGAAAGTCCCGACAGTACCGGGAGCGTATCCGACAGTCCCGACAGCGCCGAAACCGAATCAACCGAATCGTACGAGCGACTGGGTGCGGCTTCGTTCGACGAACACAGCAGTGAAATACCGGTCCCCCAGCGCGCGTTCGATCAACACATTCTGTCGCTCAGATCCGAAGCGTTCTGGGGGATTCGCGAGGACGACGACGCCGTCTTCGTCTCACAGGAATTCGACCCGATTCAGGACGGTGGCGGAATCCGCTACGTCGCGAGCACCGAGATCGACGGCGAGCGAACCCTGACGATTCCCGACACCGTGTTGAACCACTGGGATTCCGTCGCGGGCGGCGGGATGGCCGTCGCCTCCGGCGACGAAATCGTGTTCGTCACCGCCGACTCGCTACAGGCCGACAGTCAGATACGAGTCGTCCCGGAGCAGTGGATCGACGACGTGCTCGAGGACGGCGAGTAGCGCGGAACGGAGGTCGCGGCGGAACGAGCCGATTTATTTCCTATCTCGGACGCGCTCGAGCACCGCGAGCGTCCCGTCCGCGTGCTCCTCGTCGAGTACCTCGGCGGCGGCCGCTTTCGCCATCTCGTCGGCGTTCGCGACGGCGAAGCTCCGGCCGACGGCCTCGAACGTCGAGACGTCGTTGATCGAGTCGCCGACGGCGACGCAGTCTGCGAGGTCGATCCCGACGTGTGCGGCGACCCGCTCGAGTCCCTCGCCCTTGTTCGGATCGGCGTCCTTGACGTGGTAGGCGTAGCCGGTGTCGATCACCTCGAGACCGTGTTTCGCGGCGATCTCGCGCAAGGGGTCGATCGGCTGCTCCAAGTTGACGGCAATCTCGGTTTCCCGCCAGCGGTTGACGGTATCCTCCGCGCCCCAGCCGAGCTCGTAGCCGGCGGCCCGGTACTCCTCGGTGACGGCTCGAGCGGCCTCGCGATCGGCGGTGAAGAAAACGTCGTCGCCGGTGTAGACGACGCCGCCGTTTTCGGCGACGACGAGTTCGGGGATGCCGACGAAGTGACAGAGTGCGACGGGATAGGGGAAGGCCTTCCCGGTCGCGATCACGACGGGCGCGTCCCACTCGCGGAGCGGATCGAAGACGCGGGGATCGATCCCCCAGCCTTGGGGGCGGGTCAGGGTGCCGTCGATATCGAGGGCGAGCGGCGGATCGGCGGTCATATCGGTGATGAGCGATCCGCCCCCTAAAACGGTCGGGTCAGTGGCCCGGTACTGCCGTCGACTTCGAGACGGTGACGGAACGTCGATCCAGCGGTCAGGATCGCTTCTCTTTCGGTTTCGTCGCCTTGAGCACGATGGGGTTGACCGGCCCGCCCGTCGCCCGCTCGACGTGCAGCGGTGCCGAGGTCAGGAGGAAGTCGTAGATCCCGTCGTCGGCACACTGCGCGGCGAGGTCATCGAGCCACAGGATCTCGTTGAGCGACACGCCCAGATCCCGCAGGAGCGCGCCGTGCAGCGGCAGGACGAACGTGTGGTCGCCGACGGTCTGGGTCACCTTCTCGACGGCGACGTTGTCCGCGCCGATCATCGGGACCCCCATGTCGTGGACCCAGCGGATCAGGTCCTCGCTGAAGACCAGTCCGGGCTCGTTCATCGGATCCCACTCCGCATCGGGGTCGGCGACGCGTTCGATCGATCCGGTCCGGAGCAGGATGATATCTCGCTCCCGGAGTTCAATTCCCTGTGCCTTCGCCGTCTCCTTCATGTCCTCAAGGGTCACTTCCGCGCCGAGCGGGAGCCGGTCGCAGTCGTCGCCGCGCGCGCGGCCGACATCAAGCAACACGCCGCGACCCGCGACGCCGGCGTCGGCTAGCGGGGAGATGTCAACGGCCGAGTGGCCGTGGGTCTCTTTCACCTCGCCGGCTTCCCCGTCCACGCAGCCGGGGACCGCGTGGTCGAACTCCTTCGGGGCCGCCGTGACCGACTCGTCGCGGCCGTTGTACACCTCGTCGCCGTACCAGCCGTGACCGAGAGCGTCCATGTGGGTCGTCCCGTGGAGGAAGAACTCCGTGACGAACCGGTCGTCGGAGAACTGCATGCCGCCCGGATACGGTTCGGCGGTCCGCGCGTCCGCAGCGTTGTCGCGACGGGCCGGCGTCCGGCCCGGGAACATCGGATCGCCGGTGTCCGTCGTCGGCGCGTCGCCCTCCCCCACGAGGGCGTCGATCGCCTCGCCGGTCATCGGCATCTGGAGAGTGAACCGTTCGATCCCCGTGGGACCGCGTTGCATCGCCGCTTCCATCCCGGCGAACGCCTCCTCGCTACCCAGCAGATTGAGCGCGCCGAGTTCGTCGTCCTCGCCCCACCGCCCCCAGTTGTTCGGCAAGTCCTCGAGGAGCGCGTCGAGATCCGCCGCCGTCGCCGCGACGGAGTCGACGCTCAGTCCGGCGACGGCCATCGCCGCGGCCGCTCCGCAACCCTGCACGAAGTTTCGTCGATCGACGCCCACATCCGAATCCTGATCGCGATCGTGTCCGGTCATTGTGACATCCCGTAATAATAGTCGGAGCAGTGAGGAATAAAGGCGAAGATCAGCTACACGACGTGAGTTAGTTCAGTGCATTTATCACGGAGATGATGATCGAGTCTGGCGACCGATATCCTACAAAAACTGCTTCTATACCGAACTATGCAGTCCTGAACGTAAGTTGTCGATCAGTGCGATCGATCACTGATCGTCGTCGATTTACGGCGAAGCAATCAGATACTATATATTCCATCACGGGGGAAGACTGTCATTTCGTACTAATTATCTCGGTTACGAATAGGTTCGAGGCCGATAGCGATCCGAGCCGGGAGCGTCGCCGACCGAAACGGAAGCCGATGGATCGACGCACCCGGTCGGTGGGTGGAAACGGAACCGGCGATTTAGAGGCCGAGATAGCCTGCGTTGGGAAGCAGGCCGGCCAGATAGAGGAGTCCGAGCACGAACATGAACGCCGCGATCGCCATCGCCGGCGGATCGACGTGGGTCCCGGAGTGCGAGTAGAACACTCGCTGGCTCAGTTCGCCGAGCAGCCCGCTAATCGCGCCGAACGCGCCAGCGACGAGCAGCACGATCGGGTCGCTTCCGACGGCCGACGCCGCGATCACCGCGCCCGTCGACCCCAACAGCGTGATGTGGTGGGTGACGGGGATCTTCTCGACGCCGAGGTTGAGAAACAGCAGGCTCATCGCGGAGATCGCGTAACCCAGGAAGATGCTCCCGGTCTCGAGCCAGATGAAGCCGCCGAGGATCCCGCCGACGATGCCGATGGCGGTGACGCCCGACCACTCGTACTGATGTGGCAGCCAGGGTTCAGTCGCGAGCCGATCGGTCTCGGTGCCGCCGTCGGCCGCCACGCGTTTCTCCTCGCGCTCGAAGGGGGACATGTCGAGAATGCTCGAGCCGCCGACCCTGCCGACGAGCGGGTAACCGAATGCGAGCCGAGCCAGGAACGCCGTCGCCACGACCGAGAGCGCGATGTTGTCCGTCGGGAAGCCGATTCCGGCCATCACCTGAGTGATGAGCATGCCGAGGGCGCCGAAGATCGCACCGACAGCGAGAATGTCGGGCTTGGTCCCGAACGCGTACAGAATGTCCTTCCCGAAGTGGTAGTCCCAGTCGTCGGGTTCCATCTCGGGGTACTTCCGGCCGGCGTACGCCGTCGCGGCCACACCGCCGGCGAAGGCGATGTGGGGACCGGTAACCGCGCCGAAGCCGATCGTCCCGGTGATCCCGGTCGCAATGTTACCGGCGCCGACGGCGTCGAGTCCGCCGAGTTCGCCCTCGAGGATGGCCAGCCCCTCGCCGAGGAAGACGACGAACCCCGTGAAGACGAACGCGGGCAGCGCGCCGAGCGCCGCACCGAACGCGCCGCCGGCGAGAGCGGCGATGAGCAAGACGATGAACGCCTCGAGTTCCATGCCGATGACGGGAACCTGTAGGAGTACCTGAAACATGGGTTACTCCTCCGCGTCCCGCGCCCAGTCGCGCGATCGGTCGACGGCGTCCGACCAGCGGTCGTAGCGCCGATCGGCGTCGTCCGGATCCATCTCGGGTTCGAACTCCGCGTCGACCTGCCAGTTGCTCCGCAGTTCGTCGGGATCGCTCCAGTAACCGACCGCGAGTCCGGCCGCGTACGCCGACCCAAGCGCCGTCGTTTCGTCGACGACCGGGCGAACGATCTCCGAGCCGATGATGTCCGACTGGAGCTGACAGAGGAAGTTGTTCTTGACCGCGCCGCCGTCGACCTTCAGCGAGGTCATTTCGATCCCCGAGTCGGCCTCCATCGCCGTCGCCACGTCCCGCGTCTGGTACGCGATCGACTCGAGGGTCGCACGAACGACGTGTTCCTTGCGGGTGCCCCGCGTCATCCCGACGATGGTACCGCGTGCGCGCTGGTCCCAGTGGGGAGCGCCCAGTCCCGTAAAGGCGGGGACGACGTAGACGCCGTCCGTCGAATCGACGCTGCGCGCGAGCGACGCCGTCTCGGCCGGATCGTCGATCAGTGTCATGTCCTCGAGCCACTCGATCGCCGCGCCGGTAACGAAAATCGACCCCTCGAGCGCGTACTGGACGTCCTCGCCGGCGCGCTGGAAGCCGATCGTGGTCAACAGACCGTGGTCGCTCTCGACGGCCTCGTTGCCGGTGTTCATCAGGAAGAAGGAACCGGTACCGTAGGTGTTCTTCGCGTCGCCAGCGTCGAAACAGGTTTGGCCGAACAGGGCCGCTTGCTGGTCGCCCAGCGCCCCCGCGACCGGAATTTCGGCCTCGAGGAAGCCCTCGGGGTCAGTCGACCCGTACGTTTCGTCGTCGCTCGAGGGCCGGACCTCGGGCAACATCGCCTCGGGGATCGAGAACTCCGCGAGGAGGTCGTCGTCCCACGCGAGGTCGTGGATGTTGTAGAGCATCGTCCGCGAGGCGTTCGTGACCTCGGTAATGTGCTCGCCCGTGAGGTTGTAAATCAACCACGAGTCGATGGTACCGAACAGGACCTCCCCCTCCGCCGCGCGGTCGCGGATGTCCTGCGGGCGGGAGCGCTCGAGTTTAATCGGATCGGCGTTGTCGAGCAGCCACTCGGCTTTCGTCGCCGAGAAGTAGGCGTCGGCCTCGAGGCCGGTCTTGTCGCGGATAGTCTCGACCATCCCGTCGTCCTCGAGTTGCTCGACGCGATCCGTCGTCCGTCGATCCTGCCAGACGATGGCGTTGTGGACCGGATTTCCGGAATCGGCGTCCCACAGCAGCGTCGTCTCCCGCTGGTTGGTTACCCCGATGGCCTCGAGCCGGTCGGGACCGATATCCGCCTGCCCGAGCGCCTGTCGGATGACATCTTTGGTGTTCTCCCAGATTTCCATCGGGTCGTGTTCGACCCAGCCTGGTTCCGGATAGAGCTGTTCGTGTTTCTGGTAGGCGTTCGCGACGACCTGCCCTTCGTGATCGAAGACGATGAAGCGGGTCCCGGTCGTCCCCTGGTCGACCGCACCGACGTACGTGGATTCTGTCACTCGTATTCACCCGGTTGTGTAGCCACGCGATTATTTACTGGTGATCGCGCGATATCGGTAAACAATTTTGACGATCATTATAAATGTTTCTGAACGTGTCACAGTATGACGTAGTAGAGACAGTACGGTGGAATCAATCGTTTAGAACGGCCCAAATGGTGGAATTTAACGGAGGCGGAGTCATCAAACCGGCCGCGTAACCTCGTCGTCCCACCACGGACGAGCGGATCCACACGGAAAGTTACGGTCGTTCCGCCGCCGCCGATAAAATGAAGGAAGGGGTCGTCGTAGAGACGGACGAAGGGATGGTAACCGATACGGAGGTCCTCGTTCTCGGCGGCGGCTCGACCGGCTGCGGTATCGCTCGCGATCTGGCGCGCCGCGGCCTCGAGGTGACGCTCGTCGAGCGAGGGACCCTCACAGACGGAACGACCGGCCGGATGCACGGCCTGCTGCACAGCGGCGGGCGGTACGCGGTGTCCGACCGGGCCAGCGCGCGGGAGTGTATCGAGGAGAACGAGGTGCTCCGCGAGATCGCGGGCCACTGCGTGGAGGAGACCGGCGGGCTGTTCGTCCAGCGCCCCGAGGATTCGGACGACTACTTCCGCGAGAAACTCGAGGGCTGTCGTGACTGTGGGATCCCCGCCCGCGTGCTCTCGGGTGCGGAAGCCCGCGAAGTCGAACCGCACCTCGCGGACGATATCGAGCGAGCGATCGAGGTCCCCGACGGCGCGGTCGACCCGTTCCGGCTCTGCGTCGCGAACGCGATCGACGCCGAGGCCCACGGCGCGCGGATCGAGACCCACGCAGAAGTGGTGAACCTCTTGCGCGATGGCGACGACATCTACGGCGTCGAGGTGCGCCACGAGGCGGGAACGGGGAAGCGCACGCACGCGACGCCCGGGACGACCGAGGAGATCACCGCCGACTACGTCGTCAACGCGACCGGCGCGTGGGCCGGCCAGATCGGCGCGATGGCGGATCTCGAGATCGAGGTCCGCCCCTCGAAGGGCGTCATGACGATCATGAACGTCCGGCAGGTCGACACGGTGATCAACCGTTGTCGGCCGAAGGGCGACGCCGACATCGTCGTGCCACACGAGACGACGGCCATCCTCGGGACGACCGACGAGGAGGTCTCGGATCCGGACGACTATCCGGAATCGGGATGGGAGGTCGACCGGATGATCGACACCCTCTCGGAACTCGTCCCGATCCTCGAGGAGGCACGGACCGTCCGCTCGTTCTGGGGCGTCCGACCGCTGTACGAGCCGCCGGGAACCGGTACCGAGGACCCGACCGACATCACGCGGGACTTCTTCTTGCTCGACCACGCAGACCGCGACGGCGTCTCGGGAATGTCGAGCATCGTCGGCGGCAAGTTCACCACTTACCGGGCGATGGCCGAGGAGATTTCCGACCACGTCTGCGAGAAGGTAGGGGTGAACGCCGCCTGTACGACCGCCGAGGAACCCCTGCCTGGCAGCGAGAACATCCAGACGCTCGAGGCCGGCATGGACGACTTCGGGCTGCGCTCTCCGGTGGCCCGCCGGAGCAAGCAACGGTTGGGAAGCCGGGCGCGCGACGTGCTCGAGACGGACGAGCCGAACCCGGTGATCTGCCAGTGCGAGGGGGTAACGCGCGCGGAAATCCAAGACGCGATCTCGCAGTCGGGCTCGGATCTGAACGCGGTTCGGATCCGGACGCGCGCTTCGATGGGGAACTGTCAGGGCGGCTTCTGCTGTCAGAACATGGCGAACGAACTCCACCCCGAACACGACGAGGAGACGGTCCGCGAGGCGCTGGACGAACTTTTTCAGGAGCGGTGGAAGGGAGAACGGCACGCGCTGTGGGGCGAACAGCTCTCGCAGGCCATGCTCAACTACGCGCTGCACGCGACGACGATGAACCGGGACCGCGATCCCGCGAGCGCGGACGCGGAAACGGCGGCGATCGATTTCGCGGCCTTCGACGGCGGTCGGACCGAGGGGGAGCGGGCCGACGGCTCACGGGGGGTCCGATAGATGGCGATCGAGGACGACGTCCTCGTCATCGGCGGCGGACTCGCCGGGACGACCGCTGCGCTCGCCGCGACAGAGCGCGACGAAGACGTGCAAGTTCGGCTGGTTTCGTCCAAGCAGAGCACGCTCCGGCACGCCAGCGGGTTGATCGACGTTCTCGGATACACGCCGACGGGCGACGGCCCGCTCGTGGACCCGTTCGACGCGCTTGAAGAACTCCCCGACGGACACCCCTACGAGCGCGTCGGAAGCGAGGCGGTTCGCGATGCGCTCGAGTTCTTCGACGATATCGCGGGCGACGCCTACAGCGGGGCCCACACCGACGCGAACGCGCTCGTCCCGACCCACGGTGGCACGGTCAAGCCGACCGCCAGGTATCCGGTTTCGACCGCCGCCGGCCTCGCGAGCGACGATCGCGACGCCCTGCTCGTGGGCTTCGAGACGCTGCCGGACTTCGAAGCGCCGCTGGCAGCGTCCCACCTCGAGGCGGCGGGCGTCCCCTTCGAGGCCCGCGGGGTCACGGTTCGGTTCCCCGGCATCGCTCGAGACGACGCGAAAATCACGCGGTACGCGCACCTGCTCGACCACGACGAGTCCGTGGCGACGACGGCCGGTGAGACGACCGCTCGCGAGGCGCTCGCCGAGACCGTTCGATCCCACCTCGAGGGCGAGTCCCGCGTCGGCTTCCCCGCGATCCTCGGCGACGAGCGGGCCGACGCGGTCAGAGCCGACCTCGCGGACCGCCTCGGCGTCGACGTCTTCGAGGTTCCGATGGGGCCGCCCAGCCTGCCCGGGATGCGACTCGAGGATCTCCTGTACGACGCGCTCGAGGAGCGGGGCGTCCGGGTGACGACGGGGGTCCCCGTGGTCGACTACGAGACCGACGGTGATGGGACGACCGCGACCGGTTCCGAGCGGATCGATCGTGTCATCGTCGACCGCCACGGAGCCGAGGTCCCCCACCGAGCCGATCAGTACGTGCTCGCGACGGGCGGACTCGTCGGCAAGGGCGTCGAGTCCGAGCGCGAACGGGTGTTCGAACCGATCTTCGACTGCCACGTCCCGCACGCGGCGGACCGCTACGACTGGTTCGTCGACGACGTCTTCGGCGACCAGCCCTACGCGCGGTTCGGGCTGCCGGTCGACCGCGACCTCCGCCCGCTCGACGCTGCCGACAAGCCCGAGTTTTCGAACCTCCGGGCGGCGGGTGCGGTGCTGGGCGGCTACGACTTCGCGGCGGAGAAATCGGGCGCCGGCGTCTCGCTCGCGACGGGCTACGTCGCGGGCCGACGCGCCGCCTCGGAGGGCGAACGGTGACGGACGACGTGTGCGCCTCGAGCGGCGGAATCGAACGACGGCACGCGCGCAATTTGATTCGCCCGATCGACGCGAGCGGTACGGTCGATACGAGCGCCACGGACGAGACGAACGGCACGAACGGCGGCAACCGACTGATTCAGGTGATTTGATGAGTGACGCAGAACGGCCGACCGACGATAGCGTACCGGGCGACGACGAGTTCGAGCCGATTCAGGTGTTCCCCGAGGCCGAGGAGATGGACCTCCGGCCGGGTGCGGACGACTGCTACAAGTGCTCGACCTGCGATACGAACTGTCCCGTCGCCGAGGTGGACGACGAGTTCCCCGGGCCGAAGTTCCAGGGCCCCGAGCAGTGGCGGCTCAAGCGCCAGGACGATCACGACATCGACGACTCGGTGATGAAGTGCTCGAACTGCATGCGCTGTGACAGCGCCTGCCCGTCGGACGTTCCCCTCTCGCAGATGCACAACACCGCTCGAGGGGAGTACGTCGAGGAACAGATGGACAAATTCTCGCGAGAGTACGTTCGGAATCGGGTCCTCGCGAACTACCGCCGACTCGCCCCGCTCGGGTCGATGTTCCCCCGGACGACGAATTTCGTGATGGGGCTCTCCGCGACGCAATGGCTCGGCGAGAAACTCCTCGGCATCACCGGCGAGCGAGAGTTGCCGGAGTTCGCGACGGAGACGTTTCGGGAGTGGTGGACAGCGAGGGGAGGTGCACAGGTTCAGAGCGACGAGAAGCGCATCGCTTACTTCCACGGCTGCTACGCGAACTACAACACGCCAGAGGTAGCCAAGGCCCTCGTGCGAGTCTACGAACACTTCGGCTACGAGATCATGGTTCCCGACCAGCACTGTTCGGGGACGCCGATGTTCGCCAACGGGATGCTCGAGGATGCGCGCCGGTCGGCCGAGACGAACGTCCGGGAGCTCGCCGCGGCGCTCGCGGACGGCGCGGATGTCGTCGCCTCCTGCAGTTCGTGTTCGATGTCGATCCGACAGGAGTACCCCGAACTGTTCGACTTCGAGGGGACCGAGGACGTCGCCGAAAACACCTGGGACGCCGTCGAGTACCTCCGGGTTCACGAGGACCTCGAGGGCGAACTGGAGGGGACGTCGATCGACGGGTCGCTCGCGGATTCGAACTTCGCCTACCACGCGCCGTGTCACGCGCGGAATCAGGGCCTCGACGGGCAGACGGTGGAGGTGCTGGCAGCGATCGACGGCGTCGACGCCCACGACGTCGGCGACTCCTGTTCGGGGATCTCCGGGACGTACGGCTGGAAGGCCGAGAATTACGAAACATCCATGAAAATCGGATCGGAAATGTTCGACCACATGGAAGACGCGGACGCGGAAACGGGACTCACGGAGTGTCCGACCTGCTCGATGCAGATGGAACACGGGACCGGCTACGAGATCACCCACACGCTCGAGGTGCTCGAGGCGGCGCTGGTCGGAACCGCGACGGAGGCAGACGCGCAGTAATGGACCTTCAGGAGCGAATCGCACGACGGCGGTCGGCGCGGCAGGGGCGACGCATCGTCGTCGATCGCGACCAGCTCAGCCCGGTCGTCCACCGACCGGAACCGGTCGGTCGGGGCCCCGTGCTGGAGCAACTGCTCGACGCGCTCGAGCCGGTCTTCGACGGGGAGCTGCCGCCGCCGGTCGCGATCGCCGGGCCGGCGGGATCGGGCACGTCAGCGATCGTGACCGCGATGTTCGACGCGTTGAACGAGCAGTTCGGCGGCTCGAGCCGCGCGATCGAGACGACGACGAGGGGCGGACACACCGAACCGGCGACGTGGTTCGTCACCGTCGACGGCCGTCAGGTCGAGAGTCCCTTCGCGTTCTACCGAGCGGTGCTGTCGGGGCTCTCGTCGGAACGGGTGCCCGAGAGCGGCGTAGGAACCGACGACCTCCGCGAGCGCCTCCGGGACAGGCTGTCCCGTCCGGATCGGCGCGCCGTCGTCGCGATCGACCACCACGACGAGCCCGAGACGCTCGGGGTCGATCGCGTCCGCGAGCTGCTGGCACCGGTCGGGGACTGCACTCCCGTCGCGGTCGGACGGACCGAACCCGACGATCACCGGGGCGAGACGGTCACCGTCCCGGCCTACCGCGATCACGAACTCGTCGACGTCGTCACCGACCGCGTCTCGACGGGACTCGCGGCGGGCGCACTCGATCACGACGCGGTCCGTGAACTGGCCGGCTGGGCCGACGGGAACGCCCACGACGCGCTCGCGACCCTGTTCGGCGCCGCCGTCCTCGCGAGCGAGGACGAGGCCGACCGGATCGAGCCCTCTCACCTCGAGACGGCGCGGACCGACGTGCCCGACGACGGCGTTCACGTCGCTCGAGCGCTCGCACTTTCGGCCACTCGAC
Source organism: Natrinema sp. DC36 (assembly GCF_020405225.1). Taxonomy (NCBI): domain Archaea; kingdom Methanobacteriati; phylum Methanobacteriota; class Halobacteria; order Halobacteriales; family Natrialbaceae; genus Natrinema; species Natrinema sp. DC36. The sequence continues at coordinate 2,230,346 of NZ_CP084472.1, read as the reverse complement.
AACGGGTGTTGCTCGCGCTCGTCGATCTCGATCCGAGTGACCGCCCGATCCGCGAGCTAGCGAGCGCTATCGCCGCCCGATCGTCCCTAACCGCCGGCACGGTCACGCGATTTCTCTACGAGCTCGCGGATCGAGGCGTCATCGAACGGGTTCAGCTGTCGTCCCCCGGTCACAACAGCGGGCGGCAACCCAGCACGGTCGAACCGCGGTACCCCACGGTCGCGTTCCGATCGCTGACGGCGGTCTCGCTCGACGACGCTCCGTGATCGACGGCCGATACAATCATTTTTGACCGTGCGGCGGAATGAGTGAGATGACAACGGAGACATATGACTATCGAGATCGCGGAAACGGCTGACCCGTCCGGGCTCGAGGTATACGATTCCATCGAGCAACGCCGCCTCCAGATCGAAACGCCGGGGTCGGTGTCGTTCGACGCCATCGAGACGGGGCAGTTCTGTTTCCCGGTCGACGAGACGTGCCGGTTCGAGACCGACGCGCTCACGTTCAACCAGCTCTACTCCGTCACCGTTCACGACGAAACCGGCCGCACGGAGGCGAGTTTCGACGCCAGTGAAACGGTCCGACTCGAGGAACGCACCCAGTTCGTCGGGTTGAGCGGCCCGATCAAGCTGTACTGTCGCATCGACGCACCGGGCACGATCGACATCGGGCTGACGTCGGTCCGGATTTCGACCGATCGAGAGACGACGGTCGAACTCGGCGCGCGGTCACTTCACGACCGGCCGCGGGGGACGATCACCACACCGCCCGACGTCGAATCGATGATGGAGGCCGTTTCCGCGCTTCCGTCCGCTCTCAAAACGACCTCGCCGGAGCGGACGTGGCCGACGTTGCGCGGCCATCCGCCGTTGCTCGAACTCGGCGACCGACTCGAGATTCCCGACGCTATCGATCGACCGGACGGAGAGATCTCGCTGACCGTCCCGCGGGAGTACGCTTCGGTGTATCAGGCCGCTCCGCTCGCGTTCTTCCTCGGGGCGACGATCCGGCCCGGGACCGAACCGATGCTCGAGACGTCGCGCTTCGAGTACTCGCTCTCGACTTCCCGCTCGTTCGAAGACGAGATCGCCCGACTCCTGAAGCGATTTTTCTTTCTCGACGCGATCGTTCGCATGGACGGGATGTTTCAGTACGAACTGCTAGAGCGGTCCTCGATCGAGGACGATCTCCCGTTCGACCTCGCGGAAACGTACGAGTTGCCGCTTTCTCACCGGCTCGACCGATACCTCGAGATTCCCTTCGAGGTGATCGAACCTCACGTCCCGCGGTGGCCGCTGACCGCCCACGTGCCGTCGGCGCCCGAAAGCGCCTCGTTACTCCCGTTCGTCGTCAACGAACTCGGGATCGTTCGCGAGACGCGGGGGCGGACGCCCGAGTCGATCCCGACTCCGGAGACGACGAGTTCGCAACTCGTTCGGTCGGCGACACTGTCTCGCTCTCCCTCACAGCTCCGAGAGGAGTCTGAGTTCGTCGTTCCAGCCGTGACGGGCGAGTCCGTCGAACACGCCTGGTTCGGGGACGGTATTCCCCAGCAGGCCTCGAAGGCGACGCTCGAAGCGTACCGGAGTCAACTCGAGCACAGGAAACCGGTCGAGTCGATCGAACTCCTGCTCGTCTGTAACGACGTTCGGATGATGGACGAACACGACTCGCTCGACGGCAGCTACGGCAACCGGGAGGACCTCCCCTTCGAAATCGACTCGGAGTTCGGCGTCGGGTCCGAGCAACTGGCCGCGCTGCTAACCGACGGCGGCTACGACTTCTTTCACTACATCGGGCACGCGACCGAAGACGGACTCCGCTGTCCCGACGGGGATCTCGACATCCGAACCCTCGAGTCGGTCGACCTCGGCGTCTTCTTCCTGAACGCGTGTCGGTCATACGAACAGGGGCTCGCGCTCACCCGCCGCGGCGCGTTCGGCGGCGTCAGCACGTACGCCGACGTCATCAACGAAGACGCCGTCACGGCCGGCGAGACCATCGCCAGACTGCTCAACCGCGGGTTCCCGCTTCGGGGGGCGCTCGAAATCGCTCGAGACAACGACATGCTCGGAGAGCAGTATCTCATCGTCGGCGACGGGTCGACGGACATCGCCCAGTCGGACGGCGGTGCGCCGATGCTCGTCGCGATCGACTCTCGCGACGGGGACGGATACGATTTTTCCGCCAAATCGTACTCGACGAAGGAGTTCAAACTGGGAACTACGACGGCGTCGCCTATCGATTCGGTATCCGACTGTCATCTCACTCCGGGCCACACGCCGCAGTTGCCAGTCGAGACGATGGAGCTTCAGGAATACCTGACCTGGACGGAGTTGCCGGTCGTCGTCGACGACGAGTTACACTGGAACGACGGCGTCGGAACGTCGCTCCTGAATTGAAAACAAGGGTCTTTGCGACGGCGGATTCGATACGGTTCAGTTTTGTTCGCGACGGGACGCTTCGAAGCGGGTGTCTCCCGAGATCAGGGTCCCACTTGGGACATGCTTCCTGCTGCGACCGACCCTGCCTGACTGAGCAGGACGAACAGGGTAAACAGCGCGCCGATCATTCGAGGGTGCTTTGCCAGGTAGTCTTTCATGCCGTTTTTCGCGGACATTGCAATCCAATGGTTACTGCCAATGGAAATAAATCTATCTAATAGTTACATATATGAATTATTATGGTTCAACGAGGGAGCTCCTCGAAAAGGGAGACGGCGGTGGGATCCCGGTTTTCAGCGGCTATTCAGCGACAGTTCCGCACTCGAGGGCAGTAGCGTGTCGGTGCAATAATTCCACTGATTCGGGCCAGCGACAGCCGCGACGACCACAACCGCCGGCCGTTCCGACGGTCTATCCCGCTGGGTCATCGCCGGCCGCGATGTCGGCCAATTCCGTGGAGACTCCCTCGAGAGACGCCGAGGGAGCTGTTCGCATCGCTCGTGTCGTATTTCGGAGTCGGTTAAAAACGCTCTCGGTTTTCGCACCAGTTGAGAACCGGACCGCGACGCGAGGAACGGACAGCCGCGTTAGTGTGCTCGCTCTGCTGCAACCGGCTCGAACGCGTTTGCGGTCCCGTTGTCGGCGGTCCCCTCGTCAGACGAATTGGTGCCGTCCGCGTCCGTGCTTCCGTCGTCGGTCTCGTTACCGGTGGTTTCGTTACCCGACGTTTCGTTCCCGGTCGTTTCGTTGCCGGACGGATTCTCGACCTCCTCGAGGCCGCCGGCGCTGACGGTCTCGCCCTGAACCACTGCGGGCTCGGGAACGGTCGTCTCTCCGGTGAACTGCCGCAGTCCCTGTTCGCCGGACTCGAAGACGCTGATGGTGTAGTTACCGGTCGCCTCGACGCTGCTGTCGGTGTAGCCGTCCTCGACGCCCAGCTCGTCGTTGGTCGCGTACGGGACTGTCACTTCGAAGCTCCCGTCGTCCGCGAGCGACGCCTGCTGTCTGTACGTGAACGTCCGTCCGGTATCTGTCTCGAGATCGACCGCTACGACGGCCGTCGCGTTAGCAGGGTCGATGTCGTCGGCATCGTCGACGCTCCCGGTGATCGTCGCCCCCTCGACGCGCTCGTAGGTTTTCACCGATGAGACGACATGACCGTCCCACACCGGATTTCCGAGGCCCTGATAGACCTGATTATTGCTACGGGCCTGCGCTAGCTGCTGTTGGATCGCCCGCGTCTGGTTCGTCCATCCGGAGCCCCGAAGCTGCAGGGAGTAGCGGGGAATGGCCTGTCCCCTGATACCCATGCCGCCGACGATCGCGTACTTGTCGTTCTCGTGGACTAACCGGTAGTGCTCCATCCCGGCCGCATCCTGCAGGTACAAGGACGAGAGCGTCGTATTGTCGTAGTTCTCGTTGGCGGTCGGCAGCGCTTGCGTCTGGTTCCCACCGAACGCGAACTCCTCATTATTGATGTAGTGGCCGTAGTCGGGTCCGGACCACTGCGTGATCGGACTGAACTTCTGCCCGGCCATCTCGTTGTCGATCATCACGTATCGGACATCCTCGCCCGAATCACTGCCCGAAGTCGCCTGCCGGAGTTCCTCGGTGGAGCGATCGGCGACCGGTTCGCCCGCAGCGATCGCGTCGAGGATCAGTTCCGCCCGCTCCTCGGACTCGGCGGTCAGATATGCCGACGACGACCGCGCGTTCTGCTGGAACGGGTTCGAGTGCGGAATCCGTTCGGCCTGAGTCGTTATCAGGTGGCCGTAGTCCCACCACGACATGACGCCGTAGGCTCCCTCCGGATACTCGTAGTTACCGTCACCCGGAGTGTACGTCCCGTAGTAGTCGAGTTCGTCGGCGTTGTTCGCGCCGCCGTAGTTCCCCGGTGCGGGCGTGTTCTCTTTGAGCCAGTGGTTCGATTCTTCCCAGTTCATCGTGCTCCCGCTCACACCGGTCTGTTTGCCTTGATCCCACGCGGTCGCCTGCGCGAGCGGTGGCAGGAGCGGTGCGAAGAGGAGCAAGACGACGAGCAGGACGACGATCACCTGATAGGTCTCGACCTGTCTGACGGAGTCGAGACTGCTCTCGAGGTCGAGGTCGAAGAGGCGGGTGATTTCCGCGATGAACGCCGCGTTGACCACCGCGACCGCGAGCGTGAGGTAGTACATGAAGCGCACCTGCGTCGCGGCCATGCTGATCAGGAACACCGTCCAGACGATTACCAGCGTGTGCTCGGCGCGGAATTTGCGACCGAGGAGCGGCCGAATCGCGAGGAAGGCCAGCCCGGCGAGCATCGTGTAGAACGCGCTCCCGAACTCGGTGAAGACGCGGTTGAAGAAGTCCTCCGGCGGCTGGGCCTCGGCGATGGTGAGGTCCGTCGCCGTCCCGCCGAACGGTAGCATGCGACGCGTCGCGTTCCCGATGATCGAGTCGAACAGACTCGGGACGGCGAGCCACATCACGACGAACGTCGCGACGATGAGTCCGCCGATCGCGACGGGGTAGTATTGGCGCTCGAGGCCGCGATTATTCCATTCGCGTGCGAGCCAGGCCATGAAGACACAGCCGGCGGCCACGAGGACGGCGCTGAGCGGCTGGAGCAACCCGAAGTTGGTCGAGCCTGTGCTGCCGGGCTGTTCCATGAGTAATATCGTCAGGAGGGCGGTCACGCCGAGGCTCACCGCGCCCACGAAAGCGACGTGATCCGGTGAGACACCGCGGAGGTAATCGAGACAGAGCTGCACGGTAAAGAAGATGGCGAAGATACCGATCAGAAGGATCGCCGACGGCCAGACCCAGATGTAGAGCGTGAGCGCGAGTCCGGCGAGAGCACTGTAAATGGCGGGCCGTCGGAGTCCATCCCAGTCCCTGTCGACGACCAGTTCGTAGATCGGCTTCTCCCGTTCGGCAACGGTGAGCGCGACCATCATCGCGAGGACCGCGATCGCCATGAACAGGACCTCGCCGACGTGGTGGTCGAGTTGGCCCACCGTCGATCGAGAGAGGAACTGCCCCTTCGCAAGTGCGAGCACGAGCACGGAAACGATGCCACCGATCGTGCCGCCGAGCCGCCGACCCGCGTAAAAGACGGGGATCGCGACGAGCGCGGCCATGACCGGAATCGAGAGCAGCGAGACCGTATAGAGGGTTTGCTGCGACGGATCGCCGAGTCCGACGATCATGGCGACGGTGACGATGAGCTGGTCGAACAGCGTGCCGAACTGGCCGACGTAGGTGCCGGTCGGGAACCCCGTCCAGACCTCGTACGGCATCGTGTGCGGATAGTTTTCCGCCGTCCAGTTGATCGTCCGCCAGTGATACCACGAGTCGACCCCCGCCAGGGCGGGCGTTCCGTCCTCGGTGACGAACCGATCGTACGACTGGGTTCGCAACCAGACCATAAACAGCATCACGACCCCGATTACGGGGAGGTGATACCAGTCTCGGAACGACTCGAGGACGGACGTTTCGGTCCCGTCCTCGACGCGTTCGGTGTCGGTGCTCATTAGCAAGTACCAACCACAAGTCAAGAATAAGCCTTTTGACTTTCCTCCCCGCCGTGCGGACGAGAATTCTGTGACAATTGATGGAAAAGGCTTATCCTCACCTCACCGAATTCCACCGTCGATGAAGATTTACGAGTCATTTTTCTAAGCGACAGTTATGACTATCTGGTTGAACAATCTTGGTGAGGCAGCTTAATCCGACAACGCGTCCGAAAGAACACCCCTGACAGTGATTCGGAATGACTCACTAATCGCTATGAGACTCACAAAGTAGACGAGTCCACCGAGACCGATAAGAACCAGCAGTTCTCCCCACCATGAAACTCCAGTAATACCGTGCAGCCGGTCAACGAGAACGAACATTGTGGCACCAGCAAGCAGTTGGTGTCGTAACGGCTGGGTGAACAGGGAGATGTCCAGAAAATACTGTTTAATCGTGTATGAAAGCGCCGTGTACCTTACGACTTCAGAGATAACCGTCGCGGCAACGATACCCAGGATCCCGTATTTGAGCAGTAGAGTGTAGCCGAGACCAACGTTCAGGATGAGGACAATCAATCCAATTCGCGTATTGATATCTGGCCGATCTAGGCCAGCGATTGTCGATGCTAACTGCGACGATTGCATGTTCAGCACGCGGAAGAACGCTAATCCGATAAGAACGAGGCCAATACCGGAGTACTGTGGTCCGAACACTGTCACAAGGAGGTCATTCGGCATTGCAGCAGCGCCGAAGAAAATCGGGATGGCAAGGACACTCGCGTAGCCGAGTGAGTTAGTGACATCGTCAATTATCGCGTCAGGCTTGTCACGGCTCCAGTGGTCGCTCACTCGTGCCATCAGTCCCATCGATGCGACCCCACCGATGAACGTTCCTACCATCGTGAGCTGCATCGAGACTTGATACTCCCCGACTGTTGCCGAGGAGAGTAGTGCACCAAGGAGAAGAATGTCCACCCGTGATTGCGTAGTTCCGATGAATCCGTTTGGAATGCTGTATTTCGCGTACGACGTGATATTGGCCAATGACTCCCGAGACGGTCGTGCAGGTCGCACGCCGATACGATACAAGATGTAAGGGACAGTCAGAACCGTCGCAACTGCCAATCCGTATACCATTCCAGCGGTCCCGAAGCCCAGAAGGACGAATACTAACTGAAGTGGCGTCGTAAACAATGATCGAAGAGTATCGGCCCATTCAGCGGCCGAGAAGTTGGACCGTGCTGAGAGAATCCGATTCGTCACTGCAAAAAAACAGATGGCTATGAAGAGCACACTAAAGGGAGCAAGTAACCCTGATAGATCGTAGATTCCCGTGTACTGCTGGAACAAAAACATAAGAGGAATGAGGACTATTGAAAGTACTGCCGCGCCGAGGAGCCCAGAACCGAGTGCTTCTGCAGTCGGGAATCCTCTTTCGGAGATACGCTTCTTACACGCGACACCCCAGCCAGTTACGGGATTATCAAGAACGTTAACAAGGGTGATAACGACGTAGAACGTCCCATAGCCGCTTGGCCCGAGTGTGCGAGCGAAAATAATCGATCCAAGAAATCCGATGGCGGCCATGACGAACTTCGCGAGGACGCCTTTCGAAATCTCAACGCCGAAGTCCGCCTCTCCCGCACTCATATATAACCGAGATCACGGAGCCGCTCTTCGTTAATATCGAGGCGCTCAGAATTGTTTTGTACCTCTCCGGCATTCCTGTCAACCCACTTTGGGACATCAAAGACAGTTCGAGGGACAGAATCGCATGTAGAACTTGCGAACGCCCGCCATGAATGGCTACCTGAGCTCAGTCCGCGGTCGTCTTCGTCCCCGTACCACTCGACGACCATTCCGTGGTCACTCAGTACAAGTAAGTCATCGTCGTCGTTGAGCGCGTCACGAATCTCAGCAACGAATTCACCGGCTCGTTTGTACGTGTCGCGGAGCCGTGTTCGTTCATCACAGTACGCATGACCCGCTGCGTCCAGCAAATGAATATGAACACCGGCGACAGCAATGTCATGTTCAAGCATTTCGCGCGCCCAACCGAACTGTTCGGCCGCAAGCCCGCAAATATCGCGATCGAACTCAGCGTTCGTCTGCCCCTCCCGCCACATTATATTCCATGCACGTTTCAGTTCCTCGCCATTGTGGACTCCTGGCCAGTTATGGACGATTCGATCATCCCCCTCGAACATATGCGGTACGTCGACTTCCGCGATCGTATACTCTGCGCCAGTCACCCGCTCGACGAGATTTCCAAGATCCGACCGCATCGACATAGTGAGCTGGCCGGTAAAATTCGAGAGAAAATCGACTAGGGGGTTGTCCCACGAACTCGTTCCACCGCTTACACCGTGGTCACGGGGGTCGACTCCTGTCGCAATTGTCGCCCAGGCTTCCGGTGTATACGGCTGGTCGCGCATCTCGGCAACAGTCTCCATCTTTCCGTGATTCTGCAACTGCAGTGTATCTATATCGAATTGCTCGACGAGTGCCGCGTCGAGCGCGTCAAGACCAAGGATAACCAGTGTCATCGTTACTGTATATAACCCAAGTCGCGGAGGTGTTCTTCGGGCAGCTCCATGGACTCTCCCTCTCGTGCTACATCACCAAGACGGGACTCTACCCACTCACGGACATCTACGACATCCACTGGTACAGTATCGTCGGTAGACGCAACGTGGGGGCGCCACGAATGTTGTCCCGGCGTTTCGTCATCGAGGAATTTTGTTTCGATCTCTTGGTCTCCGAGAAGCAAAAGTTCGTCGTCCTCGCGCAGCAGGACCTGAATATCACTGACACGAGTATTGACCCAGTGGTAGAATTCGCTCAATTTCTCTTCATCCTTAGCGTACACGTGGCCAGCAGCATCAAGAATGTGTATATGGCATCCGACATCCATCTGTAATCGGAGTGCGTCTAAATCGAAGTGGTCGATCGATGCATGGTTGATCGCATCAATTGCGAGAACTACAACGGTCATTAACGTAGTGTTTTCCTTGGGTCGCTTAGTACACGCGGTTTCTAATACTTCCTAGTCGGCCAGTCTGCGATAGATCTCGAGATATTGTTTGCCTATCTTCTCGTAGTCGTGGTCCCGTTCGATCTTCTCGCGGGCGTTCCGTCCTATCTCCTCGGCCAGTTTATCGTCCGCGAGCAGTTCGAGCATTGAGTCCGCCAGCGCGTCCGCATCACCGGTCGGTACGATGTAGCCGTCAGTGCCGTGGCGCGTGAGGTCGCGTGCGCCCGAGACATCCGTTCCGATCACGGGACACCCGGCGGACATCGCTTCCAGTCTGACGTGGGAAAACCCTTCCGAGAGGGAAGAGTGTACGAACGCGCGAGCACGGTGCAGCAACCTGAGGAGTTTCTCGTCCTCGACGAACCCGTGGAACGTCACCGAGTCCTCGAGGCCAGCCGTCGCAACTCGTGCCTCGAGGTCCTCACGCAACGGTCCGGTACCGACGACGTGGAGTTCTGCGTCCGGGAACTCTTCCGTTACCGTCGTCATCGCGTCGAGCAGGAACCGGTGACCCTTCCGTTCAATGAGATTCCCGACGGTGACGAACGACTGGTTCCCGGGGGCAGCTCGGAACGGGAACTTCTCCATATCGACGCCGTACGGAATCACGTCTATCTTCTCGGCATCGGTGTACTGTTCGAAGCGTTCCTTCGCATTCGAGTGCACAGCGACGATTCGATCTGCTCGTTCGAGTGTCGCGCCGAACAACCGCTCACGTATCGGGTCGAGGCCGTTCCGCACGACGGGTTCTGCTGCACGTGGAGCGAATGCCTCGAGTATACTCGGAACGTCACGATCTATCTGCCGCGCCAGTACTCGCTTGAATTCGGCTGACGGGACAGCGTGCCCGCCCTCTGCGGGACCGATGAGGAACGGCGTGTCCATATCGGGCGGGAGCAGGACGGCGGGATTGAACTCTCGGAACCCGAGGTTGGCATGTTGGTAGACATCAACCTCTTCAGAGCGGACCTCCCTGTAGAGTTCTCTGTAGAGTGACGCGAAGTAGAAGAGTCGGTTCGGTTTGTCGTGGGACCGAACAGAGACGTTCGACGGAAACACGCTAGAGTCCGCACTGAGATGGTTCACATGTACATTCACGCTGATATCGTCTGCATCAACTTCTCGGAGCAACCGGTATGTTCGGGCATAACCCCCCGAATAGAGAACGACTTCGGTCGGTGCTGCAAGGACACGTATCATTGCTTTCCGCGTTGGTTTCGGATACGATCAGATAAGCCCATTGTAGTACTCAAACGGTTCGGCTCCGCAGAGCCGTCCGAGTGCGCCCGTTACGCCTTGTACCCGAGTGCCTGCAACCGGTCTTCCAGGTCAGATTCGTTCTCATATTCGTCCATGGCTTCAGGGGTTCTCGTTCCGTCGTCTTTCGCGTCAACTTTGACCCAGGGGACGCGCTTCAGACGTGGAATCGGTGCCCACCTCGGATGTTCATACAGCCCCCACTCCCCGAGGAGTTCGGCATGGTCGGCTGAGAGGTAGACGTTGTCCGCTGCGAGATTCTCCGCAAGTACCACCACCTCCTCTAGCCCTAGTTTTAGCGTCTCTTTGTACCCGCTTCGAAGTTCCTCGTCGGACAGCACCCCGACACGAGCGTACTCTGTCTCCGTCCAGTCGACTGTCACATCACCCATATCGGTGTTAAACTCGTACTCGATATTGATGCTCGGGTGCGGCGTGTGCGGTTGCATGTACCAGACAAGCATTCGGTCTGGATTATCCTCACGCCAGCGGCGAATCGCGTGATCCGTAACCACTTCGGGCGGGAGAATGCCGCGTTCTTCGTCCCAGTACGTCTCCAGGAGCGTCTCTACGGAGTGGAACTCTGATTCGTCAAGTTCCTGCTCGGTCTATCCGTTACCGGAGACGATTGCCAGTTCCTCCTTTTCGTCAGCCGGCAGCGTTTTGAGACACTTGTTCACCCACTCGATACTGGACGACGCCGGCGAATATCGGGTGTCTATCTCCTTAATCCAGTTGAAGTCCTCCTCCTGGTCCACTTGCCGAAGGTAGTCAGGTCGGCAGCTATCGAGGAGAATGAGCACATCCCAATCCGGCTCAAACTGTGACGTTCCGTAGTTGACGGATTGATCAAGTCGCTTTGCACCGCCGACCATCAATTTCGAGAAAGCCCCCCGGGCACCACTGATGCCAAATTCAGTGACCTCTGCCTTTGACTCGTGAACCCATTCATTCAACCCCATTTTAATTAACCTGTGTTAGAAGAGCTATGTTAAAAGCCTATCACATTTAAAACCGGCCTCATTCTGATGTTTTCCACATCAGAAGTTTCGAGAGTTCACCTTACTAATGGAACACATCATGCATAGCCATTTGCTTTAAGTCGTTCAAGTGCTGCTTGTGAGATATCCGGTCTATCCGACGTTTCAGAAGATTCTTCAAGCCGTTCTACAAGATCATCCAATTCATCCTTGAATTTATTTGACGTATGGGCGCCGCATAATTCCCAACCATCTATGGATTCGTACTCGTAGCCGTCAGTTGTGACGATACCTCGGAATACAGAATCGTATCTCTCAACATTGTGTCCCATTTTAGAAAGCTTCTGAACTCTGTCTTGGGGAAGTCCGTGACCTTCAGTCAGGTACGTCCGGCTCCCCCTTTTCTCCTCTAATAACGACTCCCCTCTTCGATTAGAGTGAATTCCGGCGAGTTTGAGCACAGTCGGATAAACATCAAGGAGACTGACCACCGAATCACGTTCCGTGTTTTCCAACCCCTCTCCTGATACTGCCAAGGGGACATGAGTCAGTTCAGGAAATAGACCGTATTCGTGACCGTAGTACGCATGCTCCCCAAGTAGCTCTCCGTGATCTCCAAGTGTGATCACAAAGTCCATCCGCCTGGTAAGATCTGCAAACAATTTCCTATAGGCGTCAGAGAGGTAAGAGACTGCTGCATTGTATGCCTCAGCCGTTTGAGATTCATCTAGCGGTTCAAAGTGGTGCTGGAGACCAAGTTCACTTGGTGCCGAGCCAGAGACATACTCCTGAGGAATCATATCATAGGGAGCATGTGCTTCCATTAGATTGAAAAAGACAAATTCGTCTTCATTGAGTCTTTGACTCTTGAGCCACTCAATCGCTTCGGTAATACCACTATCTTTATCTTGACGGTCTCTGGCTTCACGCAGCTTTATTTGGAGACCGACCTTGAGTGACCGAGCGGTGTCTACGTCCTTCTGGAAACATTTCAATAATGCTCTTCCAAATCGGCGGATTCCTTCGTCTCCGTACTCCTCGTGGAATGCTCTCCAGTCGAGGATCTTGTCGAACATCGGGAGATTGTCGAAAGAACCGTCAAACGTCTGGAATCCCCTATCGAAGTTGAATGCAGGAGTCACAAATGGATTTGCAGAGAATCCTCTGGTTGAGAATCCCTCCGAAACCAGTGTCTCGGACAGTGTTGAATCGCTACAGGTGAGCGGTTTCGAGTTTGCCAAACTTCCGTGTTCAGTCGGATATTTTCCAGTAAATAGTGAACCATGCACGGGAACTGTCCAATGACTTGGAGACCAAGCGTTCTCAAAACGATGGCCAGGAAGCCAGTCAAAGTGGTCGTCAAACGCATCCTTCCGCAAAGTATCTAGAACGACGAGAGCAATTCGGGTCATATGGTGCTAATGTTGTGTGCGAATTTATACTATCGCTTTTTGTTCAGGGAGGCAGTAAGGACGTAGATATCGTCCTTGGGTACTTCGGGTGAAACTTCTTCAATTTTATATCCACGTTGCTTTACTTTTTCCTTCACATCCTCAGTAGGCGAACCTAGTTCACCGTGTGTCTCAACAATTAACGTTGCCGGATTACACTCAATTCGGGGGAGAATCTTTTGCTCCGCTCCTTCACAATCGAGAATCAACAAATCACAGTCGGGGAGTTCCTCAGGAGGAATTGTTTCTACACCAGTAGAATTTCCCCACACATCGCGGTCTTCCCCGACAATTTTTGTTCGAACCTTAACTATATCTTGAACGTCGTTTAGAGCAAGAGTTCGTCGGATCTTGTCTGTATAATCTTTTCCACCCTCATAGACAATTACGTTTCCATTCGGCCCGACAACATGAGCAGACGCTACGGCAGACACACCTTTCCCACCCCCGACCTGTGTAATACTATCTCCCCTACTCCCGTATCTCCGAACCGCCTCAATAAGTGCTCCCTCATATTCTGGAAAGGTCACTTTTTGGTCAAAAAGCGGGGCCTCCTTCACTGGCACACCGTTGTACACTGCTATTTTAGTGGGGAGAAAAGGTCGTGCCACTCTATTGTAGGGAATTCTTAGAATTCGACGTATCAAGGACGATTTCCCGTGCATGTACCACCAATTATTCCCTTCCGGTATAATCTATTCCATTACTGGAGGCCTTATTTATATAATATGGTGGAATCTGTGGCTCCCGAATCATTTAAGAATAGCCAGCAACGATTCCTGCTATGTCTATTGCCGCTGTCTTCTCTCAAAACTCCAGTGGAGAAGAGGAAGTGCATCCAGTTCACCGAGAATGGATGAGTTCTGTTGCAGATTCGATCATACATCTCGAATACTCCTCACTACCTAGTCCCCTAAATAAAACATTTTGTAACGGTCTCTCGCAGCTCCGCGTAGGTACTCTCCCCGAATCAGATGTATACCTCCTAGAAAAACCAAAACATCTATATTTCTTGCCGAAACTCAAGCGTAAAGCCCCCAATTCCACAATAATCTATCTTCACGCTACCTGTCGATTTCTAGGGGCGAAGCAGTACCCTCGAATGGCATGGGGGAGAAAGTGGCCAATTGGTGTTGTTGAGAGGACAGCGGATGGAAAAATGCTACGAGAGCTATTACGACGCTACGTAGATGGAGTAATTACAGTTTCGAAACTCTTGGAGAATCAAATACTAGATTTTGCTGAGATTCCCACCCGAGTAGTCCATCCGTTTGTTCCAAAAGAGCGTGCAAATGAGTTTGCCCAGATTGAACACTCCAATCAAGGAAGATGGATAACCGTATTAGCTGAAAACCGACCTCGAAAAGGGGTCGAATTGGTTGTAGAGGCTTGGAAGGACATTGTCGCGGATTTCGAACAGTACGAACTGCATATCGCTGGGCGTGGGCAGAACTCTCGCTTTCAGGATTGCGAACGTGTTTTAGTTCATGGCTTCGTAGAATCGCTTCCAGATTTCTTTACATCCTCTGATTTACATATACACCCTGCACACTGTGATCCGTTCCCGGTTTCGACAATTGAAGCGATGATGGCCGGTGTTCCCACTATTGTTAGTAAGTATACTGGAACGCGAAAATTGACCTCAGATGTGTCGCGAGAACAAGTCGTTGATACGACGAAGGAATCGGTTCGATCGGCTATGAAAAGGAATCTTAAACGTCCTGAAAGTGATTTGCGTAGCATACGTGAAGAGAGTCGAAGAATTGCTATGGACTATCAAGAAGGAACGGAAGAGACAAACTTTGTCGGTCGATTTAACTCTCTCCTATCACAGGTCAATTAATGACTGGTATTTAACCAGCGATCTTCCCTATCTCCCATAAATTATCTTGTATTCTCTAGCAATTTTATACCAAGTAAAATTCTGAGATAAACTATATGAAGATCTCTTCAACCTATTCAACTCAATTTCTTGTATTAATCGTTTTACAACCGGCGCGGTTTCTGTGCCATTCGGAACTATGGTGACCCCCTCTGATTCTTGAACAGACTTGAACAATGCGAATCCACAGGCATTCGTGATAACCAGCAGGCAACCATTGGCGATCGCCTCTAACGCTGTCATCGAAAAGTTTTCATGAATGGCCGGTATTACTACAACATCCGCATTCTTATAGAGTTGTGTCAACTCCCCTCGAGAGACGAACCCGTGATGATGGTCGTGCCACTCTGCCATTGAGTCCCAGTACTCCCTATCACTAACACCACCGACAATATCGACCTGATAATCCCGGCTCTCTGGGTCGAGCCCTTTCAAGAACTCACGCTGGCCTTTCTTCGGCGTGATTCGACCAGGCAGGAGAATACATGGTGGGTCTGAAACTTCGGATGGCGGTGTCCGTGTTTCAGCATCGATGCCGAGCGGAATCACTGTATCGGGTGAAAATTTCCAATACCTCTCCATCTGGCGCTTGGTCTCCGGACTCGACGCGACGACTGTGTCTGTCCGAGCTGCTCCGATTCGATTCGCTACGTTCAGCAGAATATCGCCTGCGAAATAGCCGTATCCCCGGAAGTCGTCCCGGCAGAGTCGCCAGCGTTCGTAACTGTCTGACGTCCACTGCACCGTCCGGACGTCTGCTTCGAATGGGTACTCCTCGAGCGGGTGAACCAGGTCTGGATCGAGGTCACGAACCTGGTTCCGAACCCACTTGAAGTAGGAGAAGAAGCCAGGAACCGACTGCGGGGTCTTCTCGAAACGAGTGACGTGCACGTCAGAGTGAGGATGCTCGTCTCGGTCGCCGTGCGTAAACGCGTGTACCTCGAGTCCAGTATCTGCAAGCGCTCCCGACAACCCCTCTAAAACCCGCGATGGTCCGGTGTCGGACGTATTGAAGGTACCAGTTAGTGCGATGGTGTCCATTACTCGATCTCAAGTTCGTCGACCGTAGGACTAATCGATGGGGGCAGACTCTGCTCCTTACTTACCCCTGCTTCCAAACCGAGATTGTACGCAACGGTCGAACTCAGGATGTACGGCGCATATCGGACGTGCTTCCTGGAGAGATACGCCAGTCGCCATGCGCGGTCCCATGTCGTGATCGAGCGCTCGTGGTCCTTGTGACAGAACAGATCTCGTGGGACCGTCTTCACGGAGTATCCCGCATCGTGGGCTCGCAGCGAGAAATCCGTATCGCCGTTGTGGCTACGAAGACGCTCGTCGAAGCCACCAACGTCACGCCAGAGCGACTTATAGAAGATCATCACGCGTCCCGCGACCAGTCCGAACTCCCAATCCGCCACGCCGAGCAGCACGTCCTCGTCCACTGATTCGACGAGCGCGTCGAACAACTCTTCGGAGAACGCGATGTCGTCGTCGAGAATGGCGACGATGTCGGTGTCGGCGTTCCGAACCCCGCGGTTGCGCGCCTCGTTCAGCGATCCCTTGCGTTCGACGGTCACTGGAACGTCTTCGGGGACACTCTCCAGCGTCAACACGTTATCTTTAATAGAAGGAATGACGACAGACACGTTCGAATTCATAACAATCAGGAGGTATGAACGCAGTCCTTATCGCTGTTTCCCTTCTCATGATCTTGAAATTGAGCGGCGAGAGATGTGGCTATTTCCGACCACGTCTCGATGTCGCTATCCGGTGTCTGCGATAGTGCTTCGCGGAGTGCACTCGAGATTGTCTCCGGCGACGTAGAAGAAACACCCTTGACCGCAGATTCACTCGTCCAATCTTGTAGTGCACTAGCCTCCCGCACCACACACGGCGTCCCTGCTGCTAACGCCTCCGCAACAGTCATCCCATATGCCTCGAACGTTGAGAGCGTCACGTACACGTCCGCTCCGGCGTACAACCCCGGAAGTCGCTCGTTGTCTACGAAACCGAGAAAGTCGACGCGGTCAGCGACACCCTCCTCGTGAGCGATCTGTTCCAACTCTTCTCGATGGGGACCACTCCCCGCAACGGCTAGATCGTACTCGGGTAACTCCGAGAGTGCTCGAATTACATGCTGGATGCCCTTGTACTCCTCCAGGCGTCCAACACACAGCAGGTAGGGTCGTGCTCGATTTTCCGGTTCGGCCTCCGCGAATCGTTCCACATCGAGGCCGTTTGGAATTACTGTCGCGTTGACGCCGAAGTCCTCTTGCAGGCGGCTATGCTCCCACTCGCTCACTGCAACCACCTCATCTGCTTGCCGGATGGCCCACCGTCCGAGTGGTTTATAGAGGGATAATAACTTGTCTCGGATCCCGCTCGCGCTCGCACCGTGATAGTGCGTCGTCACGACGAATTGTTCGTCTGTCACCCCGAGCGCTGCAAAGAACAGTGAAAGTGCATGGTAGTTGTGCGCGTGTACGATGTCGGCATCTGCACATCGGATGGCAAGCGCCATTTGTGGCGCAGCGTAGAAGGCATTCCCAGGACTGAACGAACGAAATCGACGAATGCGAATACCGTCGTCAGTATTTTCCGACGACACATTTGGTCCAGAGTCAGCACTAAACACGGTTATGTCGTGCCCGCAGTTGGCAAGTCGCGTCGCCATCTCCTGGACATGCGTTTCGATACCGCCAGTGTGAGGTGGATATCTATGCGTAATAAACAAAATTCTCATTCAAACGCCTCCCGTAACTCGTCGTCGACATCCCACGTCCCATCCGAGTCCCCAACCAGCAACTCTAGGCTGGCGCGCAACAGCGACACCTGCGTATCGAAGATTGAATACAGCGCCTGCACTGGCCCCAGCAGGTCTCGTTGTCCGAGATACGTAAACAGGCCGACTCCAGCGGGCAACACTATGCCACCGACACCGAGCAGCGAAATGGCCCCACCGGTTCCGACTACGAGCGTCGCCGCTAGCAGCCACGGCGAGGCGATCATGAACCACCAGTTGAACGGCAATACAACGCGTCCGTACCGCCCGTATTTCCCGAGCGCGTCGCTGTGTTGGACCAGAAGTCGAATCAGCCCCATGCCGCGCCTATCCTTTTGCTTTCGCCGTTTTACGAACTCGGAGTGAGAGGCTTCCATGTACCGTACGGAGGGATCGAAAATAACGCGCTTACCCTGCCGACGAATCTTCAGCGCGAGTTCAGTATCATCAGCCAGCGAATTCGGATCGAGCGGGAGCAATGCGCCGTTCTCGAATGCGGAGAATGGCCCGTGAAAGATTAGCGTCGAATCGAGATGCGACTCGAGTTGCTGGATATGACTCTGGACGCCGCGATACCCTGATTCGACCTCGCTACCGCCGAGAACCTCGACGTTCTGGCCGGTAACAGCCGCAATTTCGTCGTCAGCAAGATTCGCAGCGGCTTCGCGAAGGGCGTCCGGCGCGAGCTTGGAGTCGCAGTCGGTCTTGACGACCATCTCATTTGACGCGGCATCGTAGGCGTCGTTGAGCGCCGGCGCGAGCCCGCGACGCTCGTCCTCCTCCAGCAGCACCAGCTCGGGCGCCTCGAGATCTGCAATGTACTCTCGGATGATCGTCCGAGTATCATCAGTCGAAGAATCAACAACGACGAGTTCGACTTTCTCCATCGGATAATCGAGTTCGAGCACGTCCTCGAGTTTCGTCTCGACGATCTGTTCTTCGTTATACGTCGGGAGGACGATACTGACGGTCGGTTCGGCAGACTCTTTGTCAGCAGGTGACCCCTCTGGTCGAATCCACGCGTAAAGAAGGAGGTAGCAAATGTAGGGCGCGGCCGTCACCGCAAGAAGCGAGGCAGCAGCCACGACAAGCAGATTCATGAACGAGGGTTGTGAGCGATGGATAATAAACTTCTTCGTCCTCGGATGCAGTCATACTACAACTATTATCAGTCCATACGTCGGTTGGTCGTCAATATCTAGTGCTACAGCTAATATGGCTGTCCAACCGTTAATAGCAAGAATCATTAAGTATACGGAACGCGCTCATCCGAACTATGGCAACCCTCAGAAATCAAACCGATCAGTCTATAAAACTCTTAGAGCTTCTTGAACAGACTGCGTGTTCCTTCTGTAACGGAGGTCATCTCGTTCGAGATCAATACAAGGGAAACGAGGCCGTTGTTTGTTCGTCTTGCGGAACACCTGGTGCACAAGTGTGGAACGGACAATAGTTCTTCCACATCCACTCCCCCAGTCTACATTTCTCAGTCCAGTATCTCACTCGAGCGACGCCGACTCTTCAGTTCGCCGCGTCCCAATCCGCCCCTTGACCGCCCAGACGAGTACCGCACACAGCCCGGCGACGAGCGCCGGCCAGCGGTCGGTGCTCAGGTAGAGCCCGCCCGCCGGCAGTCGGTACTCGGTTAGCGGCCAGAAGGCGGCGTAGGAGTACCCCGTCGAGGTCATGAGCCCCAGATCGAGGACGTGGTGTGACGCCGCACCGATCGCGACGAGTACGACGACATCCCGGCGGTACTCCGGTGCGAACAGGAGCGAGCCGAAGAGCGTCACGACGATCGTTCCGCCGAGAAGGTGGAGCGGCGCCCACGAGAAGGGGATGTCGAGCAGATAGCTGACGAACTCGTCCGGGAACAGGAGGTTGATCTTCGTGAAGTCCGGAGAGAGCGCGCCGATCATCACGAGCGTCACGTGCGCACGCCGCAGCCGCGCGTACCGAATCGACAGGAGCGTCCCGATGACGTAGCCGATGATGACGTGCGTGAGGACGTCAGTCACTGCGATCACCGCCGCTCGCGCCACCTCGAGTCCCGGGGATCACGTCCCGAAGGGAGAGCGGATCGTCCCGCGGGACGACCGCGAACCGACCGAAATCGAAGCGCCAGTCGCGGGCGAATCGACCGAACGCCCAGAGCCCGCCGAAAAACGAGACGACGAGCATGTAGGCCGTTCCGGAGACGTCGCCGATCGTCGTTCGGTCGACGACGAGGGTCGACTCGTCCTCGAGGGTCCCGAACGCGCTCACGCGATCACCCTGCTCGAGGGACGCGTCCGAGTTCTGGAGTCCGCTGTCCGCGTTGACGAGGGTGAACCTCCCGTAGCCGCTGGCGCGCGTTGCGATAACGACGGGGTCCGTGTCGACGACGCGACCGCCGAGGACGACCTGCTCGCCCACGTAGGCCTCGCGGTTCGGGGTGACATCGACTTCGTCCGGATAGCCGCCGCTCATCAGATCAGAGGGGACCGCGCCCGCCCACAGGACGAGCCCGGCCAGAATCGCGAGGAGGGCGACGCCCGCCACGAGACGGCCGCGTTGGCCGAAGGGTTCCTGCATGTGTCTCTAGAGAAGTCTCGAACCGCAAGAATAGCTTTCGTGTTGGTGACGGTCACCGATCGGGGCAAGTCGGTGTCCTCGAGAGGCGATCGGAACCGACCGGCGGGGACGAGTCGACGAACCGGGCCGAGCGCGGTCCGCTCGAACCCAAAAACGTCTAACGTCCACCCCTCATCCCGTCCCCTATGAACGTCTCTATCGTCGGCAGCGGCTACGTTGGCACCACGATCGCCGCCTGTCTCGCTGACCTCGGCCACGACGTCACGAACATCGAGATCGACGATGAAATCGTCGAGACGATAAACGCCGGGGAGGCACCGATTCACGAGTCGGGTCTCGAGGAGCGAATCGCCGATCACGCGGGCACGACCCTCCGTGCGACGACGGACTACGGCGCAGTCCGCGACACGGACGTCACGTTCCTCTGTCTGCCCACGCCCCAGTCCGAGGGTGGCAGTCTCGACCTCGCGATCATGCGAGCCGGTGCGGAGTCGCTCGGCCGCGCGCTCGCTGATACGGACGACGAGCACCTCGTGGTCGTCAAGAGTACGGTTTTGCCCGGCACGACCGAAGACGTCGTCGGGCCGATCCTCGAGGCAGAATCCGGAACGCGAATCGGCGACGGCCTCGAGCTCGCGATGAACCCCGAATTCCTCCGGATGGGCACCGCGGTCGAGGACTTTCTCGAGCCGGACA
Source organism: Natrinema sp. DC36 (assembly GCF_020405225.1). Lineage (NCBI taxonomy): Archaea > Methanobacteriati > Methanobacteriota > Halobacteria > Halobacteriales > Natrialbaceae > Natrinema > Natrinema sp. DC36. The sequence goes on along the minus strand of NZ_CP084472.1, from coordinate 2,209,743 downwards.
AGGTCGTCCTCGGCACTGCGAGCGACGAGGCCGCAGCGACCCTCCGAGAGCTGTACGCGCCCATTCTTGCGCGCGAGGAGACGGGCCTCGTCGAGACGGACATCCGCGAGGCGGAGCTCATCAAGTACGCGAACAACGCCTTCCTCGCGTCGAAGGTCTCGCTGGTCAACGAGCTCGGGAACATCGCCAGGGAGTACGACGCGGACGCCTACGAGGTGCTCGAGGCGGTCGGGCTCGACGACCGCATCTCGGAGCGATTCATGCGCTCGGGACTCGGCTGGGGCGGTTCCTGTTTCCCCAAGGATGTCAACGCCCTCCGCGCCGGCGCTCGCGAGCAGGGCTACGATCCCGAACTGCTCGATGCGACCGTCGCGGTCAACGACGAACAGCCGCGACGGCTCGTGGACCTCCTCGAGGAGCACGTCCCGCTCGAGGGGGCCCGCATCGCGGTCCTCGGCCTCTCGTTCAAGCCCGGGACCGACGACGTGCGCAAGTCTCGCGCGCTCGACGTGATCGAGCACCTCCGGGATCGCGGCGCGGCGATCGTCGCCTACGATCCGGTCGCGATCGAGAACGTTCGGCCCGACTATCCCGAGATCGAGTACGCGGAGTCGGCCGAGGACGCGCTCGAGGGGGCCGACGGGGCCGTCGTCGCGACCGACTGGCCGGAGTTCGATGACGTGTCGTTCGAGGGGATGGCACACTCTGTCGTGGTCGACGGCCGGCGGATCGAGATCGATGCGGAGTCCCTCGAGGTCTACGAGGGACTGACCTGGTGACGAGGCGTCGACCGCGTCGCCGCGCGTGGCCAACGTAAAACCCCGACACTACGCAATCAGTAGCCTTTTGCGGGTACGCGGGGGAATACCGTGCGATGGAAGATGATGCGGTTCGTGCGGGCTCGAGCATCCTCTCGGACGGCGCAGGGGAGGTCGCCGTGACCGAGGACGCCCGCGAGGTCTCGCCCGACGACGTCTGCGTTCTCATCCCGACGCTCGACGAGGCGGCCACGATCGCCGACGTGATCGAGGGCTTCCGCGAGCAGGGGTATACGAACGTCGTCATCGTCGACGGCAACTCGACCGACGGCACTCGCGAAATCGCTCGCGGGTGCGGTGCCGAGGTGCTGGTCCAGTCCGGTGACGGAAAGGGCCAGGCCGTCCGCGAGGCCCTCGAGTACATTACCGTCCCCTACGTGCTGATGGCCGACGGCGACGGCACCTACGATCCGGCCGACGCCGACAAAATGGTCGAACCGCTCTCGAGAGGGTACGAGCACGTGATCGGCAACCGCTTCGCCGAGATGGACGACGACGCGATGCGCGCGTTGAACGGCTTCGGTAATCGGATGATCAATCGCGCGTTCGGGTTCGTCCACGGCGCCAACTACGAGGACATCCTCTCGGGCTACCGAGCGTTCACCGTCGAGTCGTTCGAACGGCTCTCGCTCGACTCCGACGGGTTCACGATCGAGACCGAACTCGCCGTCGAGTGCGTCAAACACGGGGTCGAGACGACGGTCGTCCCGGTCAGTTACAGCGCTAGGCCCGACGAGTCCGAAACCAACCTCCACCCGGTCACAGACGGCGGAACGATCCTGCTCACGCTGTACTCGCTGGCCAAGACGAACAACCCCCTGTTCTACTTCGGCAGTCTCGGGGTCGCCGGTATTCTCTCGGGCAGTCTCATCGCTGTCTACGTCCTCTGGGAGTGGATTCAGTACACCCAGAGCCACGAAGTCATGGCCCTCGCCTCGGCGGCCGCCATCCTGCTGGGCGTCCAGCTCCTCATGTTCGGCGTCCTCTCGGACATGCTCGTGACCCTCCACCGCGAGCAGCGGCGGCGACTCGAGCGAATCGCTCGAGAGTCGAACGACGAGTGATGGCCGAAGACGGAAACGGGCGAAAGGGCGTCGCGGTCTACCAGCTAGCCCAGCAGATCCATGTATCGCTCTCAACCGATCAACCGCTATGCGGTGGCGCGCGCCGTACCGGGATGAGCGAAAGGCGAATCACGGTACGAAGCCGTGCGAGGTCGTCACGAGTGTAGCGAGTGACTGCTTGGAAGACGCAAAGCGTCTTCCAGTGGATGAGCGAGCGACGACAGGAGCGAGAGAATCGGCTGGGGAGGGCGTGGCGACTCCGTGTTGCCCAGGTAGCAGGACGCTCGTCATCGGCGTTTCCACTTTGCAAATATAGATCTTCTACTGACACCGCTATTGTCTGCTGTCAGAGATATTTCTTCGACAGTGAAAACTCAGAAGGGCAACAGCGAGCGGAACTGGGCGACGACCCCGTTCGAGTTGTTTCGGCGGTATTCCTCGAAGGGCTGGTGGAGCGCGTTCAACAGCTCCTGACGCGAGTCGAACTGGTCAGTTGGGACTTCGGCGAGCATCTCACTCAGGGGCACGTCGTTCCCGTGAACGTCGTAGGGAACGTTCTCGTGGCCGATCTCGGCTCTGACGTCGTCCTTCGTGGCCGGAAAGGAGAGGTCGGACTCGCTGAGATGAGCGTCGACGGCCGCGATGCCGAACTCGATACTGTCGGGTTCCTCGTCGTCTCCGCTCGATGGTGGCCGGACTCCCATACCTGTACCTCCCGCTACGGAGCCGGATATAAAAATGCCTGTGGAGACGGCAGCGGAGTGTCACCGAACAGTGACCGTTAGTCGAACGCTGCCGACACTGGCAACCGCCTACTGCCCACTGTCAACTGTCCACTGCCCTCGGCTACCAACAATTCCGGCCAACGGCAACCGCGGCCAACGGAAACCGCAGCCAACGGCAACCCTGGCCGACAACCGCGTGAGCCATCGGTCACCGGTTCGGCGGCGACCACCGACCTGTCGACACGCATTTGGGGCCCGCGACGGAGTATGGCGTATGACCGACTATACCACGGTGTCGATTCCGAAGGATCTCGCGGACCGCGTCGAGGAAACAATCGAGGGAACCAGCTTCCAGAGCACGAGCGACCTCGTCCGATTCCTGCTGCGCAGCATCGTCATCCAGCACCAGAGGGAGGGCGAACTCACCGAAGCCGAGTTCGAAGAGATCACCGAACAGCTCCGCGGGCTGGGCTATCTCGAGTGACCCGCCCTGAACTGCCCTGAGTCGCTGTGGGTCTCACCGCCTGACGAAGAGTGGACCGCGTACGCAACGGACGTGTTCTGGTCAGTCCGTCAATGACTGCCCCGGCGGCGAGGCGTCGATGATCTCGAGGGGCCGCCGATCGCCGCTCCGGCCGAACGCGGCGAACGACCGGTCGTCGGTTCCCCACGGCGGGACGGCGACGAAGACGACTTCTGCCAGGTGGTCCCGGCGCGTCACCTCGAGCTCGCCGACGGGGTGGGAGACGAACCGGCCTTGAGCCTGGCGCGCGGGCGTCGAGAGATCGACGCCGAAGACGGCGTTGACGGAGTTGTCGGGGTCGGGGAGAAAGAAGTCGGTGAAAACGGGTGTTTCGGGCGGAATCGCGTCCGCACCCTCGAGTTCGCTCGCCGGCGTGACCGAAACGCCGGTCGTCACGTCGTTGGGATCGGCGTCGCTCGCCAGGTCCAGCAGGACGTCGACGAGAGCGCGAGTTACGTAGACCATAGGGCCCTTTTGGGTGGCCGGGAGTTTAGCGGTAGCGGTCAGGGTGCCACGTCCCCGCTCTCACGGAGCGGCCGAAGGCGGCGAGTAGACCGGGGTAGTTCACACTGGAAGCAGCTCCCGGGCCGTGGTAGCGTACAACCGTGGCGCACCTTTTCTGGAGCTGGCGAGCGCGGTCTCGAGGACGCGCGCGGCGTCCGCCATCACGCCGGTGCCGTGGCCGACGAGCACGCGCTCGGGTGCGACGCCGCGGAGAGGCGTTCGCGGCGGAGTGAGTCGCAACATCGGATGGACGCCGAGTTCCTCGTCGCCGGCTCGGAAGAACGCCACCGTCCCGACCGTTTCGGGGACGACGAGCGTCCCGTCGGCCGGGTTGTAGAGGGCGACTTCCTGCCAGACGCGGTTGTCGACGACCGTGATGGCGCGGATCCCGGTATCGGAGAGTTCGTCGTCGAAGCGAGCGACCGCGGCGTCGATGTCCTCGGTGACGCCGTCGAAGAATTCGGGGAGGTAGACGGGGACGTCGTGGCGGTCCGCGACCGCCGCCGCGTCGCGTTTGTGCCGGTCGAGCGTGACGACGACGCCGGTCACGTCGCCGAACTCGGCGAACAGGTCGTCGATCCCCTCGGCGTCGACCGGGTCGATCACCCAGACCTCGCCGTCGACCGCGAGGGCGTGGCTCGCGCGTTGCATCCGTTCGTCGGGGTGGGCGATCCAGCCGACGCCGTTCTCGAAGCGGTCGATCTCGCGGTACTCGGTTTCGCGTTCGTCGACGCGGGAAGTCATACCGCCATCCTACGGGCCGTCGCTGCATAAACCTCGGCGGTCGGCCGCGCTCGAGCAAGGAGCAGCCAACATACTTTGCACTTCCCGCGCGTACGGTCACGTATGCTAACCGGGCTCGCCTGGCTCGCTCTCGAGGCCAAGTACCTCGAGGCAGCGGGGACGTTCTACGAGGAGACCCTGGGACTGACGGGGCGCGAGCGCGGGGCGAACGAACTCGTCTTCGCGGCGGGCGACACCGATCTCGTGCTCCGACGACCGGCGGCGCTCCCGCGGGGCGGGCTCCACACGCACTTCGCGTTCTCGATCCCCAAATCTGAGTACGACGACTGGTGGGACCGCCTCGACGACGACTACGACCTCGAGGAGGCGCGCTTCGGCCCCTCCCGGTCGCTCTACCTGTACGATCCCGACGGCAACTGCGTCGAACTCGGCCAGCAGGACGTCGCGGGGCCGGGAATCGACGGCATCTTCGAGGTCGTCCTCGAGGTCGCGGATCTCGAGCGCGCGCAGGCCTTCTACGAGGATCTCGGATTCGAAACTGTCGACGAAGGCGACGACCGCAAGCGCGTCAGACTCCACGGGCCGATGGCCCTCGAGCTCTGGGAACCTCACCTCGGAATCGCCGACGCCCGGGGGGGCGTCCACGTCGACCTCGGATTCGAGACAGACGACCCGGCAGCGGCGCTCGAGGCGGTGCGCGATCGAATCGGTTCGCTCGAGCGGGAGTCGGACGAGGAGGTCGTCGTCCGCGATCCGGACGGTCACTTCCTGACGTTTACCGCACCGTGAGCGCGTCTGCGCTTCGGACCGGGGAACCACCGTGCGGTGGCGCGTGCGGTGCGACGACGAGCCAGTGGCGAGTCGTCGCTCAAATACACGCGAGGGATGCAGTGAGCGCCGCGAGGCGCGAACGAATCGGCTGGGGAGGATGTGGCCCTTCCGTGTCGCCAGCGATAGCAGAATGCCCTCTCACGTCGACCGGTACTTCGTGAAAACCCAACTCGGTTCGGTTCTAAAGCCGTTCCGTACTCACGTCCACGCCCGGCGGCGTCACGAGCAGAAACCCCCGGAAGTGAACGAGATTCCCGCCGGACTCCTTGACGTCTCGAGCGAATCCCGCGGCCAGTTCGTTCACGTCTCCTTCGACGTTGAGCACGAGCACGTTCCCCTTCGAAATCGCCTCGAGCCACTCCTCGTCCGGCGTCTCTCCATCGAGGAAACCAAGGATGATACTGCCCTCGAGCTCGAGTTCGTCGTCGATGTGCTCCTCGACGGTCCGAAGGTCGAGGTCGAAATCGCTCATATGGCGAGCGTCGAACCCGGACGAGAAAAACGTTCGCCTCCAACCTTTTACTCTGTGTGCGGTCGCAAAGCGACCGCACTCGGCAAAAGGTTGATCAAAAGCACTCCTCCCTCCGTTTCGGCTCGCTACGCGAGCCTTCACATCGGTCGTCGGCCCGCTCGCTCACCCTTCGGATTCGCTCGCGGTTGCTATCGAAGGCGACGACTCAGTCCATCGGAAACTCCTTCTGGAAGCCGCGGAACTCGGTTCGGTGGGCCTCCTCGTCGGCGAGAATTGTCACCGCTACGTCCTCCGTGACCGGGTCGTTGGCCTCGGTCGCGGCCTCGATCAACGACCGGTAGGTCTCGATGGCGTCCTCCTCTGCCTCGAGAACGCCCTCGATGACCGACTGGACGTCAGTGGTGTCCTCGGGCGGCTGGAGGCTGTGCTGGTTGGCCTCGAACGACTCCGACCCCGGCGGCGACTCGTCGAGTTGCTTCAGTCGCTCGCCGAGCATCCGCGCGTGGTCGAGTTCCTCCTGGATGTCCTCCTCGAGGCTCGTCTTGACCTCCTCGGCGTGGATGCCGTCGAGGACGATCGCGTTGGTCTGGTAGTTCATCACGGTCTCGAATTCGTCGATATACGCCCCGGTTAGCAGGTCGGTGATCTCGTCGGTCGTCATGCGCGCGGTCCTACCACGACCGGGCATAAAACGCTCACACGCGCGACTGCTCCGTTCCGTCGATTCGAGTCCCCTCTCGGTGCGGGGTGCTATGCTCGCGAGGACCGCGGAAACTCCGCCCACTTGTCGGTCGATCAGTACCGTTATCGACGGATGCTGGATGAATATCTACTATCGTCGCCGAAAATCACAGCAAGTCATATTTTCCTCACTTAAGGATGGGTGCAGTGGTCGAACGTCCATAGGCGACCGCGCGCCAGCGCTCGAACGGGGCAAACGAGATCGAACGGCCGATAATTGGGGTCCGATACTCGATATTCGGGGCAGATTGCTGGAGAGCGCCTAAACAGTATTAGGAGATACCATCAGATAATAGGCCGTCGCCGTCGTGCGGTTTCGCACCGAGTCCGATCGGTACTGGCACGGCTCGCGACCGCTGTCCGCCGCTCACAGCGTTAGGTTTATATATCTCGTCGCACCTCGGGTTCAGATACAATGTCTTCACAAGACAGCCCATCCTCTGATACCAATCAGGGGGGTCGAGTTCTTCCAGGGCACGTTAGATTCCACTGACGAAATAGAGTCAGCACGTGTCTTCGATACGACCCTCCGGGACGGCGAGCAGTCGCCCGGCACATCGTTTTCCTACGACGACAAACGGCAGATCGCGTCCATCCTGGACGAGATGGGAACCCACGTCATCGAGGCCGGGTTCCCCGTCAACTCCGACGCGGAGTTCGAGGCCGTTCGTGATATCGCTTCGTCCACCAGTTCGACGACCTGCGGGTTAGCCCGCGTCGTCGACGGTGACATCGAAGCGGCGCTCGATTCCGGCGTCGAGATGGTACACACGTTCGTGTCCACCAGCGACGTCCAGATCGAGGATTCGATGCACGCCACCCGGGAGGAAGTCGTACAGCGCGCAGTCGACTCGGTCGAACGCATCACGGAGGCGGGCGCGACCTGCATGTTCTCGCCGATGGATGCGACTCGAACCGACGAGGAGTACCTGCTCGAGGTCATCGAAGCGGTCACCGAGGCTGGTACCGACTGGATCAACATTCCGGACACGTGCGGCGTCGCGACGCCGACCCGCTTTCGGGCCATGATCGAAAAGGTCTGTGCCCACACCGACGCGCGGGTCGACGTTCACACGCACGACGATTTCGGGCTGGCCACCGCCAACGCGCTGGCCGGTATCGAGGCCGGCGCGGCTCAGGCGCAGGTGTCGGTCAACTCCATCGGCGAACGGGCCGGCAACGCCGCCTACGAGGAGTACGTGATGGCCGTCGAGTCGCTCTACCAGTGCGATACGGGGATCGACACGACGCGCATCACCGAACTGTCGGAGATCGTCGAAGAGAAGAGCGGAATGGCGACGCCGGGCAACAAGCCCATCGTCGGCGACAACGCCTTCTCCCACGAAAGCGGCATCCACGCCGCCGGCGTCATCGAAAACTCCGACACCTTCGAACCCGGCGTCATGACCCCCGAGATGGTCGGTGCCGAGCGCAAGCTCGTCATGGGGAAACACACCGGCACCCACTCGGTCCGGGAGCGGCTCGTCGAGTGCGGCTTCGACCCCACCGACGAGCAGGTCAGGGCGGTCACCCGCCGCGTCAAGGACTACGGGGCCGAGAAGCGCCGCGTGACCGTCGACATCCTCGAGCGCTTCGCCGAAGAGGCTGGCGTCGAACGCCAGCAGGATCAGGAGGAGGTGCGCGCCTGAGGAATGTCTTCACCGTTTGCCACCGGCCGCGAGCCCCTGCTGTCGCGCTCGATCGGACGGACAGATGCGACTCGTAAGGATTATGACCCTCGAGGGAGCTACGTAGACAGTAATGACGGTCCGCGCTCCCCTGTCGGCTCGCGTTCGCACGGTCGGCACCAGCGCGCTCGCTCCGATTCGTATTGTAGGGGCGTTCTAGCCCCATTTTCAGTACCTCGTAGCTTCGGACCGGAATCCGCATCGTTCTCCGAGCGATCACTACCCCAGCAGATGACACACTACCGTACACCACCCGATCGCCGCACACCGGCGGGAGGCAATCGATGAGCGAACGCGCAGCAAAGGTCTCACCACCGGACGACGAACAGGACGACGACCAGATCACAGACAGCGCCGCACCCGACGCGGCCACCGAGGACGACGCGGCGGCCGGCGACGCTGACACGACGCTCGATCCCGTCACCTCGGGCGCAGAAGCCGTCGTTCGCGCGCTCGAGAACGCGGGCGTCGAGTACGCCTTCGGCGTTCAGGGCGGGGCGATCATGCCCGTCTACGACGCGCTCTACGACTCGGACATCCGTCACGTGACGATGGCCCACGAGCAGGGCGCGGCCCACGCGGCCGACGCCTACGGCATCGTCTCCGGCGAGCCGGGCGTCTGCCTCGCGACGTCGGGGCCGGGCGCGACAAACCTCGTCACCGGCATCGCGGACGCCGACATGGACTCGGATCCGCTGCTCGCGCTGACGGGGCAGGTCCCGACGGAGTTCGTCGGCAACGATGCATTCCAGGAGACCGACACCACGGGCGTCACGACGCCGATCACGAAGGACAACACCTTCGCGAGCGACTCGGATCGCGTCGGCAGCGACGTCAGCGAGGCGTTCGCGCTCGCCGGCGCGGGCCGGCCGGGACCGACCCTGGTCGACCTGCCCAAAGACATCACGAACGGCGAGACCGACCGCGAGCCCGACGATCCGAAGGTTCCTGACACCTATCAGGTGCAAGAACGTGCGGATCCGGAGATCGTCGCGGCCGCGGCCGAGCGGATCGAGAACGCCGACCGCCCTGCCATGTTGCTCGGCGGCGGCGTCATCAAGGGCGAGGCCAGCGAGGCCTGCCGCGAGTTCGCCATCGAACACGAGATCCCGGTCATCACCACGATGCCCGGCATCGGCGCGTTCCCCGAGGATCACGAACTCTCCCTCGAGATGGCGGGCATGCACGGCACCGGCTACGCCAACATGGCGATCACCCACTGCGACACGCTGATCGGGATCGGGACCCGATTCGACGACCGGCTGACCGGCGGGATCGAGACCTTCGCGCCCGACGCGGAGCTCATCCACGTCGACATCGACCCCGCGGAGATCTCGAAGAACATCCACGCGGACTACCCGTTGGTCGGCGACGCCGAAACGGTCGTCGAGCAGCTCTCCGAAGCCGTCGACGCCGCGCCAGAAGCAACGAAGTGGCGCGCCCAGTGCCAGCAGTGGAAATCCGACTACTCGATGGCCTACGACGCGCCCGAGGACGAGCCGGTCCAGCCGGAGTTCGTCGTCGAGGCGCTCGACGAGGCCACGAGCGACCGAGCGATCGTCACCACCGGCGTCGGCCAACATCAGATGTGGGCCTGTCAGTACTGGACCTACACCGAGCCCCGCACCTGGGTCTCGAGTCACGGGCTCGGGACGATGGGCTACGGGCTGCCCTCGGCGATCGGCGCGCGACTCGCGGCCGACGACGATCAGGAGGTCGTCTGCATCGACGGCGACGGCTCGTTCCTGATGACGCTGCAGGGGCTGTCGGTCGCCGTCCGCGAGAACCTCGACATCACGGTCGCCGTGCTCAACAACGAGTACATCGGCATGGTCCGACAGTGGCAGGACGCCTTCTTCGACGGCCGTCACTCCGCGTCGGACTACCACTGGATGCCCGAGTTCGACAAGCTCGCGGAGGCCTTCGGTGCGAGCGGTTACCGGATCGACGACTACGACGACGTCGCCGAAACGATCGACGCCGCGATCGCCTACGACGGCCCGTCGGTAATCGACGTTCATATCGATCCCGACGCCAACGTCTACCCGATGGTGCCAAGCGGCGGCGACAACGGTCAGTTCGCACTGACGGAGGACCAGCTATGACCGTCGGACAAACCGCGTCCGACTGCAACCGAAACACCGAGACGGCTCTGCCGTCTCGAGATGCGCTTCACTTCGTTCAGCGCATCACGGGGTGTTTCGCATGAAACGCGGTCTCGACGGGCCCGAACCCGAAACGCGCCCGACCCCCGCGGGACGGCGCAACAAACAGGGCATTCGCATCGATCCGGAGATCGAGGTGACCCACGAGCCCCGGCGCACCGTCATCTCGGCGCTGGTCGAACACGAACCGGGCGTCCTCTCGGACGTCTCGGGGCTGTTCTCGCGCCGGCAGTTCAACATCGAGAGCCTGACCGTCGGCCCGACCGAAGACGACGAACGCGCTCGAATCACGATCGTCGTCGAGGAACCCGATCCGGGAATCGATCAGGTCGAAAAGCAACTGCGCAAACTCGTGCCGGTCATCTCCGTGCGCGAACTCGAGCCCGACGCGATGCGTCGGGAACTGGCGCTGATCAAGGTCGACGCGGAGCGACCGGCCGAGGTCGCCGCCGTGGCGGACATGTACAACGCCAAGACGGTCGACTCGAGTCCGGAGACGGCGACGGTCGAAGTGACCGGCGCGCGTCAGAAGATCGAGGCCGCGATCGATACCTTCAGCCAGTTCGGGATTCGGGAGATTTCCCGGACCGGGACGACGGCGCTGGCTCGCGGCACCGATCGGACCGCCGGCTCCGATTCGACGGGACAGCCCGCCGACGAGGCGAACTACGACGGACAATACACAGAGACAGCTACCAATGACTGACGACTTCAACACCGACATCTACTACGACGACGACGCAGACGTATCGACGCTCGACGACGCGACCGTGGCCGTGCTGGGCTACGGCAGCCAGGGCCACGCACACGCACAGAACCTCGACGACAGCGGGGTCGACGTGATCGTCGGCCTGCGCGAGAACTCATCCTCGCGGTCGGCCGCCGAAGCGGACGGGTTGACCGTCGCGACGCCGGCCGAGGCCGCCGCCCGGGCGGAGGTCGTCTCCGTGCTGGTCCCCGACACCGTCCAGCCCGCCGTCTACGAACAGATCGAACCCGAACTCGAGGCGGGGAACACGCTGCAGTTCGCCCACGGGTTCAACATCCACTTCAACCAGATTCAGCCGCCCGAAAACGTCGACGTGACGATGATCGCGCCGAAGTCGCCGGGGCATCTCGTCCGGCGCAACTACGAGAACGGCGAGGGAACGCCGGGACTGCTCGCGGTCTATCAGGATTACACCGGGAACGCGACGGAGCGCGCACTGGCCTACGGGAAGGGCATCGGCTGTACGCGCGCCGGCGTCGTCGAGACGACGTTCCGCGAGGAGACCGAGACGGACATCTTCGGCGAGCAGGCCGTCCTCTGTGGCGGCATCGCCCAGCTGATCAAAACCGGCTACGAGACGCTGGTCGACGCCGGCTACAGTCCCGAGATGGCCTACTTCGAGTGCATGAACGAGATGAAGCTCATCGTCGACCTCATGTACGAGGGCGGGCTCGGCGCGATGTGGGACTCCGTTTCCGACACCGCCGAGTACGGCGGGCTCACCCGGGGCGACGACGTGATCGACGATCACGTCCGAGAGAATATGGAAGAAGTGCTCGATCAGGTCCAGAACGGCGAGTTCGCGACCGAGTGGATCTCCGAGAATCAGGCCAACCGGCCAGTCTACACGCAGCTCAACCAGGCCGAGAAGGACCACGAGATCGAGGAAGTCGGCGAGCGACTGCGCGAACTGTTCGCCTGGGCCGAGGAGGAGGAAACCGAGGACGAAGAGGAGTCCGCCAAGGTGCAGGCGGACGACTAACACCGCAACCCGAGCAACCATGAGCGAAAACGACAATACGACGGACACACTGGGCGAGATCAGCCATACGAATCCCTACACGGGGGAGACGGCTGGCCGGCTGTTCAGCCGCGGGCCGATCGTCGCCGCCGACGGCGGCACGTCGGAGACGACCGAGGCTGACGGAGCGGACGAAAGTACCGACACGAACGGAACGATGAGCGACGTCGACCACACGCCGCCGAAGCGGGCCGACGACGCAAACCGCGTCTTCGAGCGCGGGACCGAACACGGACGTCAGTCCGATAGCGACACGGTAGTAGAGGAATGAGCAAGGGCACACTGTACGACAAGGTCTGGGATCGACACAAGGTAACCCGCCTGCCGACCGGACAGGATCAGCTGTTCGTCGGGCTCCACCTCATCCACGAGGTCACGAGCCCGCAGGCGTTCGGGATGCTCCGCGAGCGCGACCTCGAGGTCGCCTTTCCGAAGCTGACCCACGCGACGGTTGACCACATCGTGCCGACGGCCGACCAGTCCCGTCCCTACAAGGAGGACGCGGCCGAGGAGATGATGGCCGAACTCGAGGAAAACGTCCGCGAGGCCGGCATCGAGTTCTCGGACCCGACGACGGGCGATCAGGGGATCGTCCACGTCATCGGACCGGAGCAAGGGATCACCCAGCCCGGCAAGACGATCGTCTGCGGGGACTCCCACACCTCGACACACGGCGCGTTCGGCGCGCTCGCCTTCGGCATCGGGACCTCCCAGATCCGCGACGTGCTCGCGACGGGCACCGTCGCCATGGAGAAACAGAAGGTCCGCAAGATCCAGATCGACGGCGAACTCGGCGACGGCGTCGAAGCGAAGGACGTTATCCTCGAGATCATCCGCCGGCTCGGAACGGAAGGCGGCGTCGGTTACGTCTACGAGTACGCCGGCGAGGCCATCGAGGACCTCGGGATGGAAGGGCGGATGTCTATCTGTAACATGTCGATCGAAGGCGGCGCTCGTGCGGGCTACGTCAACCCCGACGAGACCACCTACGAGTGGCTCGAGCAGACCGACTATTTCCAGGAGAACCCGGAGAAGTTCGACGAACTCAAACCCTACTGGGAATCCATTCGCAGCGACGAGGACGCCGAATACGACGACGTCGTCCACATCGACGCGAACGAACTCGAGCCGGTCGTCACCTGGGGGACCACGCCCGGGCAGGGAGTCGGCATCTCCGATCCGATTCCGGAACCGGAGTCGCTGCCGGAAGAGAAACAAGACACCGCCCGACGCGCCCAAGAACACATGCGCGTCGAGCCTGGCGACACGATGGAAGGGTACAATATCGATGTTGCTTTCCTCGGCTCCTGTACCAACGCTCGCCTGCCGGACCTGCGACGCGCCGCTCGAATCGTCGAGGGTCGACAGGTCGACGACGACGTCCGCGCGATGGTCGTCCCCGGCAGCCAGCGCGTGCAGCGGACCGCCGAGGAAGAGGGCCTCAAGGACACCTTCGAGGAAGCCGGTTTCGAGTGGCGAAACGCCGGCTGTTCGATGTGTCTCGGCATGAACGAAGACCAGCTCGAGGGAGACGAGGCCTGTGCCTCCTCCTCGAACCGGAACTTCGTCGGCCGGCAGGGCTCGAAGGACGGACGGACCGTCCTGATGAGCCCCCGAATGGTCGCGGCGGCGGCGATCAACGGGGAAGTCTCCGACGTGCGCGATCTGAAGGAGGTGAACCTCGCATGACGGACGAAGTGGAGATTCCCGAGGTCAACTACGTCTCCGGCTCCGGCGTTCCGATTCGGGGTAACGACATCGACACCGACCAGATCATCCCCGCGCGGTTCATGAAGGTCGTCACCTTCGACGGACTGGGCGAATTCGCGTTCTTCGATCTGCGATTCGACGACGACGACAATCAGAAAGAACATCCGTTCAACGAGGACCGCTACCAGGACTCCTCGGTGATGGTCGTCAACTCGAACTTCGGCTGTGGCTCCTCGAGAGAGCACGCGCCGCAGGCCCTGATGCGCTGGGGGATCGATGCGGTTATCGGCGAGAGCTTCGCCGAAATTTTCGCGGGCAACTGTCTGGCGCTCGGCATCCCGACCGTGACGGCCGACAGCGAGACGATCGAGGACCTCCAGGACTGGGTTACCGCGAACCCCGACGGCGAGATCGATATCGACATCGAGGCCGAAGAAGTGACCTACGGCGAGACCACGATCGACGTGACCGTCGACGACGCCCAGCGCAAGGCGCTCGTCGACGGCGTCTGGGACACGACGGCGCTGATGAAGTCCAACGCCGGCGCGGTCCGCGAGAAGGCTCGAGAACTGCCGTACGTCGACGACGCGGCGATTCCGGAAGCCGAGTAAGGAGAGCGCAATTTTCGCGACTCGTTTTCGACTGTTCATCACGTTCGACCGCCGCTCGCGTCACGACTCGAGTCGTCCATCTCGCCCTGAACAGCCGATTTGCGTCGTGGTGCCACACCGGAAGCGGCAGGAAGGCGCGGAAATCGCGAGATACTTCGGATACTGAGGCATATATCCCCCCATGTCTCGCGCTCTCGATGCGTCGCTTTTCGTGTTGCTGGCCGTTCTCTGGGGATTTTCCTTTCCCGCGATTTCGATCGGCCTCGAGTACCTTCCGCCGCTGCTGTTCGCAGCCGCTCGATACGACATCGCGGCGATCTTACTACTGACCGCGGCCGTCGTTCGGGTCGAGAAGTGGCGGCCGACCGCGCGGAACGATCTGGCCGCGGTCGCGGGCGGTGGCGTCTTCCTCATCGCGGGCAACGGGCTCCTCTTCCTCGGCCAGCAGACGGTTCCGAGCGGGGTCGCCGCAATCTTGCAGGGACTGGTTCCGATCGTCACCGCACTGTGGGCGATCCCGCTGCTGGGCGAACGGCTCTCGCCGCTCGGGGCCGTCGGCGCCGCCATCGGTTTTCTGGGCGTCGGCCTCGTCGTCCAGCCCGATCCGGGGAACCTGCTAGCGGGCGACACTGCCGCGCGACTGCTCATCGTCGGGCAGGTGTGTAGCGTCGCGCTCGGCGGCGTCCTGATCCAGCGAGCTGAGCCGACGCTCGAGCAACTGCCGCTGGTCGGCTGGTCGATGCTCGTCGGTGGAGTGGTCTTGCACGCCGTCAGTCTGGGCGCCGGCGAGTTTCCCAGTGCCGACGTGCTCG
This sequence comes from Natrinema sp. DC36, assembly GCF_020405225.1. Classification (NCBI taxonomy): domain Archaea; kingdom Methanobacteriati; phylum Methanobacteriota; class Halobacteria; order Halobacteriales; family Natrialbaceae; genus Natrinema; species Natrinema sp. DC36. The sequence continues at coordinate 2,194,545 of NZ_CP084472.1, read as the reverse complement.
GACCCGTTTCCGTGGGCGCCCTGCTCTACCTCGGGGTGTTTGCGACCGCCATCGCGTTCATGATCTATTTCTCCATCCTCGAGGAACACGGCGCGTTCGAGGCGGCGCTGATCGGCTACCTGGTCCCGATCGTGGCGACGGTCGCGAGCGTCTTCCTGCTCGGTGAGGAGATCGGCGTCCTGACGGTCGGCGGCTTCGGGCTGGTCGCGGTCGGCTTCGTCCTGCTCAAGCGGCGCGCGCTCGCCGAGGCGGTCGGGTTCTCGACCGGTGTCGGCAGTCCCTGAGACGCGGCTGTTCGCGGTAGTCACGGAGCCATCCCGCGGCCGAGCCCGATAACTACGCTTAACCGCACCGGTCCGTTTGGTTCTCGTAATGTCAATCGGGGCCAGAGAGCGATCCCGATTCCGGGTGGGGATCGTGCTGATAGCACTCGCGCTCGTCGTCGCCAGCGCAGTCGTCTCGAGCGCCTCCGTGGCGGCTGTCTCGCAGCCAGGGGCTGCCGGCGGCGACGATCCCCGATCGGCGACACTGACGCCGACCCGCGACGAATCCGCGGGAAACGAGACGTCGATCGCGGGGACGGTAACGGACGCGGAGACCGGCGAGCCGATTTCGAACGCTTCGGTTACAGTCATCGGCGACAGCCAAACTGACGAGACGACGACGGATTCCGAGGGAGCGTTCGAACTCGCCGGTCTCCCGGGTGATCGGGACTACGCCGTGACCGTCGAGAAACGCGGGTACGAACCGACCACCGAAACGACGACCGTTCCTGCCGGCGAGACGGCCACAGTCGACGTCTCGCTCGCCGGCGTCGGATCGATCGCAGTCGCGGTCACGGACGCACACTTCGACGAGCCGATCGAATCGGCGACGGTCGAGGCGACCGGAGCCCGTGGCACGTACTCGGGCGTCCGCGTCAGCGATGGAACGTATCGGATCGAGAACGTTCCGTCTCGCGGCGACTACGAACTCCGCGTGCACGCCACAGGCTACGTCGAAGACCGGCGAACCGTCTCTCCGTCGACGGGTGAGGGACGCGTCGAATCGATCGCGCTACGGGGGGACGCCGTCCTCGAGGTCGTCGTCGAAACGGAGGACGGAGAGCTGATCGAGAACGCGACCGTTTCGATCACACGCGACGAGGCCGCGTTCGACGCTGCATCGACGACCGACGACGCCGGGACGCTCGCGGTGACCGTTCCCGGCACCGGCGAATCGTATACCGTCGCGGCGTCCGCTCCGGCGTTCGAAGCGTCGAGCGTCGCGACCGGTGCGGTCGAGAGCGAGGAGACGGCGACCGTGACCGTGGCGCTTCCGGCACCGCTACCGATATCGATATCGAAATTTGCGACGGCGACGATCGTGGCCGTGATGGCACTCACCGTGGTAGCCGGATCCCTCCTCGCGCGAACCTCTCGTTCCGAGTCGTGACGTTCGTATCCCATCGAATCCGTCGGTTACGGCCCGATCGAGGCGTGGGCCGAATCTCGTAGGCTGACTCCCGTTCCGGCTTCGATCCGGTGTCGTCGTTCTCGGGGAGTTTCGAACCGGCAGGCTCCGAGACATCGATACCCTCTTTTCAGCGTGCGGTAGAAGATAGGGCATGACTCACGAAATCGCCGTCATTCCGGGCGACGGGATCGGACAGGAAGTGACGCCCGCAGCGGTCGAGGTCCTCGAGGCCCTCGCGATCGACTTCGAGTTCGTCGAGGCCGACGCGGGCGACGCGGTCGAAGAAGAGACCGGTGAGGCCTTGCCACAGGAGACCTACGACCTCGCGGCGTCGGCGGACGCGACGCTGTTCGGCGCGGCCGGCGAGACGGCCGCGGACGTCATCCTGCCGCTCCGGACGGCGGTCGACTCGTTCGTCAACGTTCGGCCCGCGACGGCATATCCTGGGATCGACGCCGTCCGCCCCGAGACGGATCTGGTCTTCCTGCGGGAGAACACCGAGGGCGTCTACGCGGGTCACGAAGATCGACTGACGCAAGACGTCTCGACGCTAACTCGAGTCGTCACGGAGTCCGCCTCCGAACGCCTCGGGGAGTTCGCCTGCGACTTCGTCGCCGGCGACAAACACGACGGCTTCTCGATCGTCCATAAGGCCAACGTCATGCGCGAGACGGACGGCCTCTTCCGCGACACCGTCAAGTCGGTGGCCGACGAGCAGGGCGTCGAAACGGACGAAGTGCTCATGGACGCCTTCGCGACGCGAGTCTGTCTCGACCCCGAACAGTTCGACGTGGTCGTCTGCCCGAACCTCGCGGGCGACGTCCTCTCGGACCTCGCAGCGGGACTGGTCGGCGGCCTCGGCCTGCTCCCCTCGGCCAACATCGGCCCCGACCGTGCGCTGTTCGAGCCCGTCCACGGCACCGCACCGGACATCGCTGGACAGGGGGTCGCGAACCCCGCCGCGACGATCATCTCCGCCGCCATGCTGCTCGAGTACCTCGGCCACGACGAGGAGAGCGACGCCGTTCACGAGGCCGTCGAAGCGACGCTCGCCGACGGGCCGCGGACGCCCGATCTGGGCGGGGACGCCTCGACCGAGGACGTGACCGACGCGATCATCGACCGGCTGTAACGGCCCGTCCCGCGACTCACGGGAGCTCCCTCACAGTCAGCATTCGTATGGACCGAAACGACAGGGCGGTGACCGCGTTCGCCATGCTCGGCCACGCGACCTTCCACACCTACGAGCTCGTCATTCCGATTTTCGTCGTGATCTGGCTCGAGGAGTTTTCGACGACAGCGGCGCTTCTGGGCACCGTCGTCGGTGCGAGCTACGCGCTGGTCGGGATCGGTGCGCTGCCGAGCGGATTGCTCGCCGACCGAATCAGTTCCAAACGGCTCGTGCTCGCCTGCCTGCTCGGTATGGCCGGCTCGTTCGCGCTGGTCAGCGTCGCGCCGACGCTCGAGGTGCTAACGATCGGGTTGTTACTGTGGGGGACAGCGGCGAGTCTCTATCACCCGGCCGGGCTGGCGCTGCTCAGCCGCGGCGCGAAAGCACGAGGAACCGCGTTCGCGTACCACGGCGCTGCGGGCAACGTCGGCGTCGCGACCGGACCGTTGCTCGCAGCGGTCCTGCTGGCGTTCGTCGGCTGGCGGACCGTCGCGGCCCTGCTTCTGGTGCCGGTCCTCGTGGCGGCGGCCGTCGGCGCGCGCCTCGAGTTCGACGAGACCGCCGGGAGTGCGGCCCGAGACGCGGACGCCACTGCGACCGAGCGCGTGCAACCTCGCAGTCTCGCGGCGTTCATCGCCAGTTCCCGGCGGCTGTTTACCGTCGGCTTCGCCCTCGTGTTCGCGACGGGAATCCTCTATGGCGTCTACTACCGGGCGACGTTTACGTTCCTGCCGGACATCCTCGCGGACCTGCCGCTGTTCGATCCGGTGGCGCTGGTCGGCCGCTCGTTCGAGCCGAGTCAGTACGTCTACTCCGGACTGTTGCTAGTGGGGGGCGTCGGCCAGTACGTCGGTGGGAAACTCGTCGATCGCGGGCGCCTCGAGACCGTGCTGCTGGGCGGCTACGCCGCACTGGCCGCCGTCGCGATCGCGTTCGTTCCGTCGGCGAACGCGGGGCTCGCGCCGCTGCTTGTCGTCGCCGGCCTGCTTGGATTCCTCACGTTCATGATCGCGCCGATCAACCAGGAGGCGATTTCGGCGTACACGCCGGCCGACGCGAGGGGGCTCTCCTTCGGCTACTCCTACACGGCGATCTTCGGCGTCGGTGCTGTCGGCTCGTCGCTGGCCGGCCTTGTCCTGACGCGGTCGACGCCGGCGATGCTGTTCGCCGTCGTCGCCGCCTGTGCCGCGTTCGCTGCCCTCATCGGCGCGGTACTCCGCCGACGGTCGGGTCGGCGATCGCGGTCCGGCGTCACGGCCGATGACTGAACCGCGGTCGTCGCCGTCGCCGCCGTCGGCTCGATGAGGGACACGGATTCGGCCGGAGAGTTATCACGGGGGCCGTGGTACCGGCGGCCATGCCTCGAGACGACACCCTCGCCGGGGTCGACTCGCGAACCGCGGAAACGGACCGACTCGAGACCCACTACCTCGAATCGGGCGAATCAAATCGGGCCGCCGCCGAGGGAAAAACCGTCCTTTTTTGCCACGGAAACGTCTCATCCTCACGGTTCTTCGAGGACGTGATGGTCGACTTGCCGGATCGCCACCGCGCGATCGCGCCCGATCTCCGAGGGTACGGTGACTCGGAGAGGAAACCGGTCGACGCGACGAACGGGCTCGGCGACTTCGCGGAGGACCTCCGAGTGTTCGTCGACGAACTCGGCCTCGCGGAGCCGATCGTCCTCGTCGGCTGGTCGAACGGCGGCGGGGTCGCGATGCGGTACGCGATCGACCACCCCGAGGCGGTCGCCTCGCTCGTGCTGGTCAATCCGCTCTCTCCGTACGGGTTCGGCGGGACGAAGGATACGGAGGGAACGCCGTGTTTCGACGACTACGCCGGCTCCGGCGGCGGGATCGGCAACGACGCGTTCGTGGCGGGGCTGGCCGACCGCGACCGAAGCGAGGAGGGACGGACCTCCCCCCGAACGGTCCTGCGAACCTACTACGTCGACCCGACCCACGAGTTCGACGGCAAGCGCGAGGAATCGTACCTGACGGGGATGCTCGATACGGCGACCGGCGACGGGAACTATCCGGGGTCCTCAAAGCCGAGCGAGAACTGGCCCGGCATCGCGCCGGGCAAAACGGGCGTGAACAACGCCATCTCGCCGAAGTACTGCGATCTCGAGGCGATCACCGAGATCGATCCCGACGACAAACCGCCCGTGCTGTGGATCCGCGGCGATTCCGACCAGATCGTCTCGAACGCCTCCCTCTTCGATCTGGGCACGCTCGGCCGAATGGGCGAACTCCCGGAGTGGCCCGGCGAGGACGTTTTCCCGCCCCAGCCGATGGTCGACCAGACCCGCGCCGTCCTCGAGCGCTACGCCGACCGCGGCGGCGAGTTCGAGGAAGTCGTCTTCGGAAACGTCGGTCACACGCCCCACGTCGAGGTCCCCGGCGACTTCATGGATCGGCTCGAGTCCGTCCTGTAGGGCCGGAAGCCGTGGTGTCGATCCGGTTCAGCGCTCGGAGCTTCGCTCCGGGACTCCCTCCGCGGCCGCTTCTTCCTCCCGTTCGTCGGTAGCGCCCTCGCTGCGCATCGACCGCAGCGTCGACAGTCCGCGCTTCCGGGTGACGCCCTTCGAGATCCGGACGCCGTCGAACGTCCCCTCCCAGTGCTCGTCGTTCGCGCCGAGGTGGTCCATGTAGTACGCGAAGGCTCCGAGCCACAGCAGCGCGGCCGTGAGCGCGAGGAAGACGACCGCCGAGACGAGCGTCGACGGGCCGAGTGCGCCGACGCCGATTCCCGCGACCACGTAGACGAAGGCGGCGATCACCATGAGGACGGTGATCGTCGCGAACATGTCGTTGACGGCGGTCACCCGCGCGTTGTACTCGATCCACCGGCCGTAGCTTCGAAGCAGTCGCACCTCGAACCGATCTGCGTCCGCCGACTCGGCTCGTGCCGTCGCGAGTGCTGTCTCGACCGCGTCGCCGTCGATGCCGCCCCGGAGGTTGGAGGCCGTGTACGTCACCCCCGCGAGTCCCGTCGAGCCCAGCAGGAGCAATGCGCTGGCGATCGTAAAGGGGTTCACGAAGGCCGCGACGTCGATATCCGTCTGGACGACGATCGAGCCGCCGGTGACGACCAGCCCGATCAACAGGAGGTTCGCCTTCAAGATCTCGATCGCCTTCTCGTCGATCTCCTGGACGCGCTCGACCTGATACTCGAATGTCGTTCGAAGCTCCTCTCGGGCCAACTCGATCGTCTCCCGATCGAGGTCGTGCCCGTCGCCGGCTCCCGTCGACCCCTCGGGGCGGACCCCACCGTCCGTGACCTCCGGACCGCTCATGGCCCATGCTTTCCCGCACCGACCGTAAATCCCTCGGCGTCCGTTTCCGATCGAAACGCGGTCGTTCGGGAGGACGATACCGGCCGCTGAACCGGTCGTCGTCACCGAGCCTCAACCGCCGTCAGGCGATCTCGAGGGCGTCCCGATCCGCACCGGCCAGTTCGACTAACGCGTCGGCCTCGAGCAGGTGACACTCCCCGGGGATCACGAGCAGGTGTAGCGGGTCGCCGAACTCGCGGTCCGCCAGTTCGGTCATCGTTCCGGCCTCGACGAGTGGGTCGGGGCTGCCCGCGCGGGCGACGACGACGCCTACGAGGTCGGGGTACTCCGCTGCGAGCAGTTCGGCACCGACGTCGGCGGTCATGTACTCCCCGCGTTCGGCTTTGTCGTCAGAACTCGAAGAGTTCTGACTGCTGGTTGGATCGTATCCAACCTTGATATCGAGGTAGACGACGGTGTGCAGCCGGTCTGCACGGTTGTCGTCGATCGTCTCCGTGACGCTCGCCGGGAGTCCCTCGGCCCCGTGGGCGTACGGAAACGGAAGGGTGGTGGCCTTGCCGAAGCGGTAGTTCTGGAGTCCGGTCAGCGCGCTGGTGGCCGTTTGGGCGGTGACGCCGTGGATCACCCGCGTCTCGATTCCGCGGTCGTGAGCGCGCAGCCGGAGGTCGACGTGGGTCGTCGAAATCATCGTATCGCCCGCCGTCAGGAACGCGATGTCTTCGCCCTCGGCCGCTGCGAGCATGTCGTCGGGATGCTGTTCGACGCCGGCGCGATCCCGGACCTCGATCTCGAGGTCGTGGTGGGACTCGAGGTCGTCGATCGTCGTCCCGATCAGCTGACTGGTGTAGAACTCGGCGTAGACGCGGTCGGCCGCCCGCAGGGCGTCCCGGCCCTCGACGGTGATCGAGCGCTCGTCGTAGAGACCGAGGCCGATGAAGGTGAGCATGGGGAGCCATAGTGCCAGTACCCGGAATACGCTTTCGAGACGGGTGCCGTGCTTGCGGATCGAAATCGGCAGCCTCCCGTCGCGGATCCCGTTCGCAGACGAGAACCGGCAGAAACGGCGGTGGATTGTTATCCGTCGACGACCGCCACCGCTTCGATCTCGACCAGGTGCTCGGGATCGATCAACTGCTGGACCTCGACCATGCTACACGCCGGGCGAACGTCGGCGAAGACCTCCCCGTGTGCCTCGCCGATCGCCTCCCAGTTGTCGATATCGGTGACGTAGATGCGCGTTCGGACCACGTCCTCGAGCGTCGCGCCCGCCTCTTCGAGCGCGTCCGCGACGATCTCGAGCACCCGGACGGTCTGGGCGTACGGGTCGCCGGGGGCAACGACGCTTCCGTCCTCGCCGGTCGCCGTCGTCCCGGAGACGTGGACCTGTGATCCCGCCCGGACGGCCCGAGAGTAGCCGACCGTCGGTTCCCACTCGGTGCCGCTCGAGACGGTCCGTCTGTCCATACGATACCCGCGAGGTGAACCGTGAAAAGTCATGTCGAAGACCGATAGCGGTCCGCTTCCCGAAGCGTGTGAACTCCCCCGTCAGAACCCGATGTGGGAGGTCGACGCGGGGCTGTCGTCATCGTCCTCGTCGTCGCCCTCGTCGACCCCGCCCTCGTGGGCGAAGGTCACGTCGTCGTCAGTCAGATAGATGGTCCCGTCGTCCACGGTAACGTCGATCGACGAGAGCGTCGTGTCCGCCGCCTCGCCGTTGTCGCAATAGCCCGAGCAGGAGTCGAACATCGAGCCGTGTTTCGGACAGATGATCCGTCCGTCCCGCATCGCGGCCCCGCGGCCCGTATCGAATCGCTGGGCCTCGTGGGTGCAGCGATTGATCCACGCCTCGACGCCGTCGTCGCACGGCACGAGGATCGCTTCGTCCGGCTCGCCGTACTGATCTCGGATCGTGAACAGCCACGACCGGTTCTCGTGAACCGTCTCGACGGTCGTGAGCCGTCGGCGCTCGCTCATCTCGAGCGGGGATACGCGCGCCGAACGGAAAAGCGCTCTCGAGACGAGACTCCTCCACTCGACTCGAGTGGTTTTATGCTTGAACGCGCCGGTATCCACCGTATGACCGACGATCGACTGCGCATGACGCCCGGGCCGACCGAGGTGCCGGCGGCCGTCCGCGAGCGGATGAGCGAGCCGACGCCGAACCCGGACGTCGAGCCGGAATTCTTCGAGTTCTATCGCGGTCTGAGCGCGAAGCTCGAGGCGATCTACGGCGACGACGACATTGCGATCCTCGGCGGCGAGGGCATCCTCGGCCTCGAGGCCGCCGTCGCGTCGCTGGTCGAACCGGGCGACCGCGTGCTCTGTCTCGCGAACGGCCTCTACGGCGAGGGGTTCGCCGACTTCGTCGAGATGGCCGACGGCGAGGCGGTGGTCTGTGACGCGCCGTGGCACGAGCCGCTCGACCTCGAGCGAGTCGAGTCCCGCCTCGAGCGGGGCTCGTTCGACGTGGCGACGTTGGTCCACTGCGAGACGCCGACGGGCGTGCTCAACGATATCGAGCCGGTCCTCGCCCTGCTCGACGAACACGACGTCATCAGCGTCGTCGATGCGGTCTCCTCGCTCGGCGGGGTGCCGGTCCCGACGGAGCGAATCGATGTCTGTCTGGGTGCCTCCCAGAAGTGTTTCAGTGCACCGCCGGGGCTGACCGTCTGCTCGGTCAGCGACCGCGCCTGGGCGAAGATCGAGTCGTTCGAGACCGATAGCCTCTACACCGACCTCGAGCCGTGGCGCGACGCCGCCGACGAGGAGTGGTTTCCCTATACGCACCTCGTCACGAACCTGTACGGCCTCGAGACGGCGATCGATCTGTTGCTCGAGGAGGGCCTCGAGACCGTCTTCGAGCGCCACGAAGCGGCCGCGCGGCGGTGTCGCGAGCGAGCGGCCGACCTCGGACTCTCTCCGTTCCCCGACGAGGCGCGATCGTCGCCGACCGTGACGGCACTCGAGGTCGACGGACGCGCACGAGCGCTCCAAGAAACGCTGGCCGCCGAGCACGATATCGTCCTCGCGACCGGCCTCGGCGACCTCGAGGACGATATCCTCCGGATCGGTCACATGGGACACAACGCGCGTGTCGACCGCGTCGACCGGACGATGGACGCGCTCGAAGCGGTTCTGGAATAGTGTGTCTGCCCGTTGTACCGTTCCCGGCCGCATCTGGGAGTAAATCGATCCGTTTCGGACGGTCTCGTCCGAAACTGGCACTCGTTCCCTGAGAGGACTGTCGACTGTCCGATCTCTGAGAAGACAGTCCGTGTGATAGTATCGGTTGTTCAGCTACGCCATCAATCATAAAATATGCGTGAAATAATATTTCACTCCATTTTCACCTTCAGACGCACTGTTACTTCCAAAAATCCCTGTCCTCGGGTCTAATTAAAAATACGAATATATCCACCAAGGAATATAAATAACAATTAAGGTTATCGAACCCACTGGATTTGCGTAGACGTACCATGACTCAGATAATCTGGATCATCGCGGCAGTGTTAGTGACGTTTACCATGGGGTACGTGGGGTACTCGCGGTACCTCACGCAGTTCGTCGAACTCGAGGAAGAAGCGGAAACACCGGCTCACAAATACGAGGACGGACAGGAGTACGTTCCATCGAAGAAACCGGTCCTGTTGGGCCATCACTACTCGAGTATCGCGGGTGGTGCCCCGATCGTGGGACCGATCACGGCGGGCGCGGTGTGGGGCTGGGTGCCCGCGCTGCTGTGGATCGCTATCGGGAACCCGCTGATGGGTGCCGTTCACGACTTCGTGTCGCTGTCGGGCAGTCTCCGCCACGAGGGGAAGTCGATCGGCTACATGATCGGCGAGTACGTCGGGGAGAGCGGCAAGAACATGCTGTTGTGGTTCGCGTTCCTGACGATCATACTCGTCGTGGCGGTGTTCGCGCTGGTGGTCGGGATCGTCTTCAACGCGTACCCGCAGGTGGTAACGGCGTCGTTCATTTACATCCTGCTGGCGCTGGGGTTCGGCGTCTACCTGTACCAGTTCAACGGGCCGTTCATCCCGGGGACGGTGCTCTTCGTCGCGGGGGTCTTCGCCGCCGTCTGGGTGGGGCTTCAGTTCCCGTTCGCGCTGTTCGCCGGTGACTACCCGTCCGGGACGATCGTGCTGTTCAGCAGCGCCGGCGAGTGGATCCCCGGTGCAGGCGCACTCGGTGGGAACACCGCGGCGTGGATCCCCGTCGTGATGGTGTACGGCGCGATCGCGAGCGCGCTGCCGGTCTGGGTGTTGCTTCAGCCGCGCGACTACCTGTCGTCGTTCCTGCTGTACACCGGCGTCGGCGGAGCGATCGTCGCGATCATCGTCGGGACGTTCCTCGGGACGTCGTCCGAACCGCTCGTCATCGACAGCTCGATCAGCGCCTTCGAAGGGTTCTGGGGCGTCGATGCCGTGTTCCTCCCGCTGTTCCCGCTACTGTTCATCACGATCGCCTGCGGGACGATCAGCGGGTTTCACTCGCTGGTCTCCTCCGGGACGACTGCCAAACAGCTCAACAAGGAGACCGACGCCCGATTGATCGGCTACGGCGGCATGCTCGGCGAGGGACTGCTCGCCGCGGTCGCGCTCTCGACGCTCGCCGTGTGGGGCTTCGCGAACCCCGAAGGTGGGATCGGTACCGCACTGCCGAACTTCGCGTCCGGCGGCGGCATCATCTTCACGAGCCTCGGCATCCCCGAGACGGTCGGTGCCGTGTTCATGGCGCTGGTCCTCTGTAGCTTCCTGCTCACGTCGACCGACACGGCCGTCCGTCTCGGACGGTACATGATGGAAGAGATCGTCGGAACGCCTACCGGACGGACCGATACGGGCCTGAGCGCCGACCTGGGTTCGATCGTGCGCGGTCGGTACACGAACCCGATCATCCAGATCATTCCCGCGTACCTGCTCGTCGTCTCCGGCCAGTGGGTCACGCTGTGGGCGCTGTTCGGCGGTGCGAACCAGCTCCTCGCGGCGCTGGCGTTGCTCACCGCGACCGTCTGGCTCGCCAACTGGGACGACAGCAAACAGCTCGTCTCCACCGGCGTCCCGATGGCGGTCATGGTGACGATCACGGTACTCGGCCTGTCGTGGCTGGCGTTCTACGAGAACCTCTACCTCAACATACTGAACGGCGGCGCGGAGACGACCGAAGCGCTCGTCTCCTCGTTCGTCCAGATGGTACTGGCGCTCGTTCTCATCACGCTGGCGCTCATGCTCGTCAGGCTGGGGTACCAGAATATCCAGAGCGTCCGTCGCGGCCCCGAGACGCCTGCGGCCGAACCGGGCGACGACTGACGGCTCGCTGACGCCGTTTCCGTTTCCGTTTTCGCCGCCGAATCCGTTTTTCCAGTTATCTCGGAACCGTTGCTACTGCCAGAACCGTTTCGCGAACCGCGAGAGGATCCCCTCCTCGGCTGCGGTCACGTCCTCCCAGAGGGTAAACGCCTCCACGATGTCTGCGGCCTCGCTGGCGACGTGCGTTTCGGCTTCGGGGACGACGACGAGGAGATTTACTTCATAGTGTCCGTGATAACCGAACTTCAGTAACGTCCGGTCGCGGAAGTCGGCAACGAACTCGCGGACGTCGTCCGGCAGTTCGTCCGCGACGAGGACGAAGGTAAAGTCCGTCCCGAAGTGCTCCTCGTCGGCGACGACGCGCTCGTCAGCGAGCTCGTGACCGAGATCGACGAGCCGCTCGAGTTCCGCGATGGTCGGCCGCGATTCGCGCCGGGCGAAGAGGTACTCCTCGGCCTCGTGATCGGCGTAGCTCAGCGCCGGATGGAAGAACTGCTTTTGGCTGAGCACGCGCATCTCCCCGTAGAGGTCCCATCGCTCGCCGTCGACGGAGCGATTCTTCTCGAGGTCGTAGTTGTACATCAGCCGGTCGGACACCCGGTCGAGGTATTCGTCGTCCCAGTCGGGGACCGCCTCGCGGATTTCCGCCGGTAGTTCCTCCGGCGTCGCTTTTTCGCTCATCGTGTAGCGACGAGGTACGACTGCGATCGTCCACGACCCGACTCCCGTTCGAACTGACCCGGCTTCGTGCCCCTATTTCTCATACCACTGATTACCATCGTGGTATCAAATAATCGTCGGTGGACCCGGTCCGATATCCCGTCTTGTCATCGCAGCCCCTCGAGTCGGCAGTAGACTTTAGCCCTCGGAGGCGCACTATCGTGCAAGGGAGACACATGGGAGGAAAGAAGACCGAAGCCTGTGGCCGGTGTTCCATGTCGACGGTCGTCGATGTCGCCTCGTCCGGCGACGACGAGGATGCCGACGGCGAGTCGACGCGGGACGCGTTCGGAGAATCCGCTATCGAGGTCGACGACGAGATGCTCCGGCGCGTCTCGCCAGGCGCCTGGGCGGGGCGCGTCACCGACCGGCTCGACGACCTCGGTCGCCGGCTCATCTACGGCCGGTAGCGAGACGAGCGGGCGTCGCTTACGACATCGTCACGAGATACGTCATCGCGAACACCAGTATCGCGCCCGTAGCGACGTTGATGATCCCGAACTCGACGAATCCCAGAAACGACAGCCCCCAGACGATCGTCCACGCGAACAGCGTCGACAGGACGGCGTTCATCGCGAGGAGGACGCGTGGATCGCCTTGCGAGGACGACACGCCCGCCTCGAACCCATCCTGCTCGGAGTCCCCATCGCTCATACAGGGAGACGATGATACCACCACTTAACTGTTCACCGTAACGCCGGTCGCGAATTCACCACCGACGTCGACGAGTTCGATCCGATTGACGGCGCGCGGTATATAGTAGTCACTGAAAGTCAATACACACCTGATCGCATGACAGTGATGCGATCAGCGCGTAAATCGTTTCAGTGACTACTATAGCTCTTTGTCGCTCGAGGGAGAACGTCTCGTATGCGACTTCGCAACCGTCACGGATCGCACGTGGACCCGGTGCCCTTCGTCGTAGTCACCGGGCTCACCTTCATGATCCTGCTGTCATTCGGTCCGCTGTACGGACAGGCGCTGGGGCTGTCGCTCGAGACCGCTATCGCGCTCTCCGGCGCGCTGTTCGCCGTTGCCTCCGTCGTCGCCTTCCACCGTCAGGTGTGGACCGCTCGGCCGGAGACGATCGGCGCCGTCCCGTCGGCCGTCCGCGCCGAACGACTGTTTTACCTCATTCCGATCCTCACGGCGCTAATCGTCGCGCTCGCGGTCCCGTTAGTCGTCGGTTAGCAGACGCGACCGGTCGGTACGTCCGGCGCGAACCGCGCGATCGCGAAAGCGTGCTAATTTATCGCACAATAGTATCGGCGTTACAGACGAACGATCGACTATGGAACTCATCGAATCGGTGAAAGCGGCACTCGCATCAACCGCACCGAAGGACCGCCCCGCCAACGACTCCGAGGGGGCCTACTGGTGTGACGACTGCGCCGTTCGGATCAGGGACGCCGATCTCGAGGGGGAGCCGGTTTGTCCGGACTGCGGCGCGGAGATGCGCTTCGAGCGCTCGACCGGCCGCGACTGTGCGTGCTGACTACGGCTCTCGGATAACGGTCTCGTCGCCCTGTTCGGTGGGGAAGGGGCCGTCGAGATCCGTCTCCCGCTCTCCGTCGGTGACGAGCGCGTCCTCGAGCGCCGCCCGGAGCGTCGACTCGTCGTAGTCGGTGCCGATGAACACGAGTTCGGTCCGGCGGTCGCCGTGCTCGTCGTGCCACTCGAGGTTCGGTCGATTCGACCGGTACATGTTGCGTTCGACCTCGGGGAGGCTCGCGATCCAGGGGCCCTGCGCGGTGGCCCTGACGGACGGACCGGCCTGAGCGATCGACACCCGCATCTCGTTGTTTGCGAGCCAGACGGTCCCCTTGGAGCGGACGATCGATCGCGGAAGGTCCCGGAGGAAGTCAGCGAACCGTTCGGGATGGAACGGCCGGCGAGACCGGTAGACGAACGACGAGACGCCGTACACCTCGTCGGGGTGGTGATGACCGCGGTGATCCTCCTCGTCCCGTTGGCCGTCGTCGTGATCAGCGTGCTCGCTCTCGCCGTGGTCCTGATCGCCGTCGGCCGACTCGAGCGCTCGCTTCCAGCCCGGAAGGTCGTTCACGCGCCCGGGATCGAACAGGCCGGCACCGAGCAGCCGGTCGGGATCGACCACCGAGAACTCCGTCGGGATCGTCTCGGCCTCGGGCTGGAGTGCGCGGACGAGGTCCTCGGCCTCCGCGAGTTCCGCGTCGGAACACAGGTCCGCCTTGTTCAGGAGGACGAGATTCGAGACCTCGACCTGCTCGACGAGCAGATCCGAAAGCGGACGGTCGTCCTCGTTCCCCCGACGCTCCGGCCGTTCTTCGCCCGCGAAGGCCTCGAGGAAGGCGGGCGTGTCGAGGACCGTCACGAGCGTGTCGACGTCGTAGAGTGCGGCGACGCGGGACTCGGTCGTGAACAGCCGCGCGACGGGCGCGGGTTCGGAGATGCCCGACGACTCGACGACGAGGTGGTCGAAGGATCGGTCGCGAGCCAGCCTGACCACGGCGGTCTCAAGGTCGTCCTGAAGTTCACAGCAGATGCACCCGTTCGAGAGTTCCGCGACGCCGTCATCGAGCTCGAGTTCCGACCCCTCGGCGACGAGTTCGGCGTCGACGTTGACCTCGCCCATGTCGTTGACGAGAACCGCCAGCGTCCGGTCGCCGGCGTCCGACAGCAGGTGATTGAGCAGCGTCGTCTTGCCGGCACCCAGACTGCCGGAGAGGATCGTCACCGGGATTTCCTCGCCCGTGTCCGTTTTCATATCCTGTCACTGGGATCGCAGCGCCTTGAAACCGAGCCACGAGGGTTTTTAGCGTGCGGTACAGACGTACGGACATGGATCTGGCCGATCGGATCGAAGCCTTTCGCGAGACGCTCGACGAGTGGCTGCGGGGGCTCTACCACGGGATGATCTCGCACCCGGCCTACGAGAAGATCGAGAAGGAAGCTGAAGACGCCGAGGACGCGTTCATTCTGGCGTGTTTCCCGGACGCGTTCGGCATCCCATCACCGGTCTCGTACTACACCGCGGAACTACTCCCCTACCTCGAGGACGAGTTCGAATCGTGGGAGCGGCGGCTGTGGGACCGCGGAACGTACCTCGAACGCAAGGGACAGCAGTACCACTTCTGATGGAGCCGTTCGTCTTCTTCGGTGGAAAGGGCGGCGTCGGAAAAACGACCGTCTCCTGTGCGTATGCGCTTCGCTGTGCGCGCGACGGCCAGCGAACCCTCGTCGTCTCGACCGACCCGGCCCACTCCGTCACCGACGTGTTCGATCAACCGTTTGACGACTCCTCGCAATCGGTCGCGGGAATCGACGGGCTCGACGCAATGGAGATCGATCCCGAAGACGAGGTGACGCGCCACCTCGACGAGATCCGGCAGGACCTCTCGGAGCAGGTATCAGCGTCGATGGTCAACGAAATCAACCGCCAACTCGAGATGTCCCACGGGACGCCGGGGGCCTACGAATCGGCGCTGTTCGACCGGTTTGTCGACGTGATGCGGAACTCGGAGCCGTACGATCGCGTCGTCTTCGATACCTCGCCGACGGGGAGCACGCTCCGACTCCTCGGACTTCCCGACCTGCTGGAGGGCTGGATCGACCGGCTGATGCACAAGCGACGGACGAGTATCGACCTCTTCGAGAAGGCCGCGATCGGCAACAACGAGCCGCGCCGCGTGATGGAGGGCGACCCTGTCCTCGCGCGGCTCCAGCAACGCAAGGAGTTCTTCGACTTCGCCGGCTCGGCACTGCACGACGACGCCGCCTTTTTCCTCGTTGTGAACCCGGACGAACTGTCGCTAAACGAAACCGAGCGAGCGATCAGTGATCTCCGGGAGAAGGACCTCGCGGTCCGCGGTCTCGTCGCCAACAAACTCACGCCGTCGCCAGACCCCGACGAGAACGGCCGCGGCGCTCGCTACCTCCGCGAGCGCGTCGAGACGGAAACGGAACGCCTCGAGACGATCCGCTCGGAGTTCGAGCCGCCGCTGGTCGCCGAAATCGGCTGGCGGAGTTCGGAGGTCAAGGGCGACCTCCTGGCGGACGTCGCCGGCGAACTCGACATCGAGACGGCCGCCGAGCCGACGACGCACGTCTAGATCGAGTCCGATCCGGCGGTCCGTACTAACTCGTCCGTACTGATGTCTCACGAGAGCCGAGCCGATTTGGATGCTTCCGTGCCAGGGATACCCATACCATTCCGTCGTCGGACGGAAACCCGTGTCGGCGCTGCTCGCCCACTCCGGATACTGAGTACGAGTCACCGATCGGACTGGTCGGCAACCCCTCCGTCGACAAGTCCGCTTTCTTCAACGCCATTGTCAGAGCGTCGCTTTGACGGGCCGTAGAATCGCAGAGCGATTCTGCGACGGCGACGATGAACGACGGAGCCGGGGATGGACGGTCTGCCCTCACCGTGGCATGTTTTCGCATATCTCTCTGAGAGCGGAACAAAACCCGTTTAGCCGGGCCGCTCGAGGAACGGATAATGAGTACGAGTTACCGGATCGGACTGGTCGGCAAACCGTCCGTCGGCAAGTCCTCTTTCTTCAACGCGGCGACGATGAACGACGTGCCCGAGGGGGCCTACCCGTTCACGACCATCGATCCCAGCGTGGGCGAGGCCTACGTCCGCGTCGACTGCGCAGCGCCGGAGTTCGACGAGGAGTGCACCCCAAGCGTCGGCTACTGTACCGACGGGACTCGGTTCGTCCCGACGAAACTCGTCGACGTGGCCGGACTGATCCCCGGCGCACACGAGGGCAACGGCCTGGGCAACCAGTTCCTCTCCGACCTCAACGAGACCGACGTGCTCGTCCACGTCGTCGACTTCTCCGGCAAGACGGACGCCGAGGGCGAAGCCACCGAGGGCCACGATCCGCGTGAGGATATCGCCTTCCTCGAAGAGGAACTCGACCAGTGGTATCTGGGCGTCCTCGAGAAGGGGATCAACCGCTACGAGACGGGCTACACCACCGAGGACGACGCTATCGAGGAGGAACTCGCCGAGCAGATGAGCGCGTTCAAGACCAGCGAAGACGAGATCAAGCGGCTCATCCGGCGCGTCGGTGTCGGCTTCGACCCCGCGGAGTGGGACGCGGACGACCAACTCGAGTTGGCCCGCGAGATCCGGAAAGAGACCAAGCCGATGGTCATCGCGGCGAACAAGATGGACACCCCCGAGGCGCAGGCGAACTACGAGGAGATCACCGGCGATCCTGACTACGATCACCTGACGATCGTCCCCTGCAGCGCCCACGCCGAAAAGGCGCTGAAGTCGGCCGAACAGGCCGGCGTCATCGACTACCGACCCGGCGACGCGGACTTCGACATTCTGGGTGACGTCTCCGACGACCAGAAACAGGGCCTCGAGCAGATCCGCGACTTCCTCGAGGAGTTCGGCGCGACGGGCGTTCAGGCGGCCCTCGAGACGGCGCTGTTCGACGTCCTCGGCGTGACGCCGGTGTTCCCCGGCGGCGCGAACGGGCTGGGGAACGAACGCGGCGAGGTGCTACCCGACTGCTATCTGATCCCCCCGAACTCGACCGCGGAGGACTTCGCCTACAGCCTCCACTCCGACATCGGCGACGGCTTCCTGCACGCGATCGACTGCCGATCGAACCGACAGTTGGGCAAAGAGTACGAGGTCGAGTCGCGGGACGTGATCGAAGTCATCACGACGAACTAGCCGGGACGGGGTACTCGACCCGGCGAACACGATTCGCATCGAGCGGCAAGTTCGATGCTCGGATCGCGGCGTAGAAGCGCCGTAGCGACCTCGTCACTCGAGTTCCGGCGACTGTCGGGGTGAGGCGACAAGTTCTCATTACGGGACCGCTACTGTCCGATAATGAGTACGCGGCAGCTGTCCGGCTACCGACCGACGAAACCCGACGTTGCGGTGTTCGTCTCCGGCGTCACCAGTATGGGGCTGGAGATTCTCGCGGGCCGGATCATCGCCCCCCAGTTCGGCAGCAGTATCTACACCTGGGGGAGCATCATCACCGTCTTCCTCGCCGCGCTGAGCTTGGGTTACTGGCAGGGCGGGAAGCGAGCGGAAACGGCCTCGAACCGTCGAATGACCTGGATTTTGCTCGGGACGGCGGCCTACGTCGCCATCGTGGTCTACGGGAGCGGGCAACTGTTGCTCTCGGCGTCTGCGATGCCGCTCCCGGCCCGGTACGCCTCGCTCCCGGCCGTGCTCATCCTCTTCGGACCGCCGACCTATCTGCTGGGCTTTATCAGCCCGTACGCGGCCCAACTCTCCGAGAAGAAGGGGATCGGCGAAGCGTCGGGGCACGTCTACGCGCTCGGCACCATCGGCAGCATCGTCGGCGCGGGTGCGACGACGTATTTCCTCATTCCGACGCTCGGCATCGACATGATCGGGCTCCTGTTCGGGCTCGTCCTCGTCGGAACCGCGTTTGCGCTCACGCTCCCCGCCCTCTCCCCGCGGCCGGCGGCGGCGAGCGTCGCGATCGCGCTCTTGCTCGTCGTCGCGGCCGGTCTCGGGCCGGTAACGTTCGACCACCGCGGCGACGTCGTCTACCAGACTCAGACGGCCTATCAAGAACTCGAGGTCATCGACGACGGCGACGTCCGAAAGCTGTATCTGGACGACGCGCGCCACAGCGCGATGGATCTCGACGATCCCGACCGACACGTCTTCGAGTACACGCGATATTTCCACCTGCCGATGTTGATGGTCGACGATCCCGACGAGGTCGAGAACGTGTTGTTCATCGGCGGGGGCGGCTATACCGGACCGAAGGACTTCGAACGGAAATACGACGTCGACGTCGACGTGGCCGAACTCGATCCCGCGGTGACGCAGGCCGCGAAGGACTACTTCCGCCTCGAGGAGGGTGAGAACATGACCGCCCACACGGCGGACGGACGCCGGTTCCTCCGGGATACCGACGAGACCTACGACTTGATCATCCTCGACGCCTATCAGAAGGATCAGGTCCCGATCCACCTGACGCAGCTGGGGTTCATGGAACTGGCCGAGGACCGACTCACCGATGACGGCGTCTTCCTCGCGAACGTCATCGCCTCGCCCAGCGGGGCCGGCTCCGAGTTCTACCGGGCGCAGTACAAGACGATCGACGAGGCGTTCGCGTCGACCTACAGCTTCCGTACCTCGAACACGGGTTCGGTCCAGAACATCGAAGTGGTCGCGACGAAAGCTGACACCGACTTCACCGAAGCCGACCTCGCCGAGCGAAACGAGCGCCGCGACGTGGGACTCGACCTGAGCGGCGAGATCGACGCCTACATGGACGAACCCAGGACCGACGACGTGCCGGTGTTGACCGAGAACCACGCGCCCGTCGATAGTCTGCAGGCGTCGACGGTCGGCCAGAAGTACGTCGTCGAACAGACCGAGGAAGAGGAGGAGACGCGGCCGGAACCCGCATCGATCGTGACGGGATCGGACCCGCTCGCGCTCGCACGGCCAGCACCGGTGCTCGAGTCGGTGACAGCCGACCCAGCACAGACCAAGCCGGTTCCAGCGTAGCGTTCGGACCCGACCACCCGTCCCTCCAACTGATCCTCAGTCGGACAGCGTCTCGCCCTCGAGCGGCGTCGCCGTTCGCCAGTAGTGATCCAGCGAGTCCTCGGCCCACGACCGGACAGCAGCGTCGTCGGTGTCGACGGAGGCCCGGAGGATGCCGTTCTCGTCGCGCAAGAGCAGATAGACGAGTTCGTCGACGATCATTATCGCGATCGGGACGCCCTCCTCTCGGACCCTGATTTCGGCGTCCTCGGCCGCGAGCAGGGCCTCGAGCTGGTCTCGAAGCTCCGACTCGTCGGCCAGCGCGTCGATCGCGTTGCGGCCGAAGACCCCTCTGAACCGCTGGTCGCCGGCGGTCACGCGTTCCCGGACGACGTGCAGCGTTTGTCCGTTGAACGTGTGAGAAAACGTTCGGACGTCGTCACCGTCGCGGATGAAATCGAGTAACCGACTCAGCGGCGCGTTCGGCCGCGTCGCGCTGGGGACCGTGATCGTGGCGTCCGAGAGCCGCCGCAGATCGAAGTCCATCGCGTGCGTCGGCAGGTAGTCCACGATATCGCGGAGCTTGCCCTCCGTCTCGAGGATCTCCTGCAAGTCGGTAAACCCCTCCGCGACGAGCCGACCCGTGGCGGTCGCGACGTACTCGCTGCCGTCGTGTCTGATCCACGATCGATCCTCGAAGTCGCCGAGGATCCGTCCCAGCGTCGCCTGCGAGGCGCCGGTCGAAGCCGCCAGTTCGTTGC
Organism: Natrinema sp. DC36; assembly: GCF_020405225.1. Taxonomy (NCBI): domain Archaea; kingdom Methanobacteriati; phylum Methanobacteriota; class Halobacteria; order Halobacteriales; family Natrialbaceae; genus Natrinema; species Natrinema sp. DC36. The sequence goes on along the minus strand of NZ_CP084472.1, from coordinate 2,174,336 downwards.
GCGTGTGTCGTCCCTCCGCCAGCAGTCCGAGCACCTCGACGCGGTTCGCCGAGAGCGCGAGGAACTCGATCTCCTCGAGCGCCGATTCCATACGGACACTCCGGGCCGCCGCGGGAAATCGTTTTCGCAGCGTGAAAGGTTTTCACGGTCTGGCGGTCTGTCGCGGGTCCCAGCTATTTCCCCGCCCGCCACTCTTTCTTCCCTCGAAATGATTTCTGAACGAAACTATATACCCGGCTCTCTTACGGTGTAGTACGATGATTCTCGTTATTCACGCGTCGGCCGATATCGGCTCGGCGCACACGGTCCGTTCGGAGGTGACGGCGTAGATGGTCTCTCGTCGCACCGCGGTCTTCTTCGCCCTCTCGAGTCTGTTCTTCGGCGGGACGTTCGTCGCCGCGAAGGCCGGACTCGCCTACTTCCCGCCGCTGTTGTTCGTCGCCCTTCGGTTCGACATCGCCGCCGTCGTCATGCTGGCGTACGTCGGTCTGACGTCGTCTCGGTCGGAACTGCTTCCGCGGACGCGCGGTGACGTCGGGGCCATCCTCGCGACCGGCGTGCTCGCGATCGGCCTGACGAACGCGCTGTTGTTCGTCGGCCAGCAGTACGTCACCAGCGCCGTCGCCTCGATCGTGTACAGCCTCAACCCGATCATGACGCCGGTGTTCGCCGCGTTCTTGCTCTCCGACGAGCGCCTCTCTCCGCGCGGCGCGGCCGGTATGGGACTCGGCCTGCTCGGCGTCGGCCTCGTCGTGAGCCCGGACCCCGCGAACCTGCTGGGGGGTGCCGTCGGAAAGGGGATCCTCTTCGCCGGTGCGATCGCCGCCGCGCTGGGGGCCGTCCTCATCCGCCGGGCCGACAGCGATCTCTCGAGCACGGTCCGCGTCGCCTGGGGACTGCCCTTCGCCGCGGCGCTGAGCCACCTGCTGGCCTGGGCGAGCGGCGAGTCGGCGGCCGCGATTACGTGGTCCACCGAAGCGGTTCTGGCGCTGGCCTACGTCAGCATCTTCGCCGGCGTCATCGCGTACATCGCCTACTTCGGCCTCATCGACACGGCCGGCGCGATCCGCGCGAACCTGATCTTCTACGTCGTCCCCGTCGTCTCGACGCTCGGCGGCTGGGCGCTGCTCGGCGAGACCATCGACGCGCTCGCGATCGCCGGCTTCCTGACGATCTTCGCCGGCTTCGCGGTCCTGGGAAGCGCCTCGATCGACGTCCGCTCGCTGCTCCCGAGCGCCCTCATTGACGGGATGCTTCCGGACGCCATCACCGACGCGTCGCTTCCCGACGACGAGTCGGCGGTCAGGGAGGAACCCCGCGGCTACCGATCGGACTAGAACAGCGAGAGTTCGCCGGTCACGCTATCGACGCGGCCGTCCGCCGCCGGGCCGACGGCCAGCGCGGTGACGGTCCCGGGCTCGAGTTGGGTGTGTCCGGCGTCCCGGATGATGGCGGTCGGAATCCCCTCGCTTTTGGCGATCTCGGAGAGTTCGTGCAGTTGGCGCTCGCTCTGGCCCTTCAAGACGACCTTCTTCTGGCCGCCCTGTTTCCACTGATCCTGTAGCTGGCTGTCCGCCTTCTCGTAGGCCGACAGCGATGCGTGAGCGACCTGTGCGGCGAGTTTGCCCTTTCCCATGCCGATGTCGGTGCGAGCGACGATTGCCTGTTTCATGGCCGAGACGAGGACGGGGGCGGTGTTAGCATTGACTATCTGCGGCCCCGCCCGACGGCGGGGCTGTGCTCGCCGACATGGCGTGAGACGAAGACCACGGCGGGAGACGAAGAAGGACAGTTGGCGGTCGACCGAAATGTACAGCACGGCTCGGTACCTCTCCGTCCGTATGTCACCGACTGTCGACGACCTCCGGAACGAGATCCGACGAGCCGTGGGGCGGTACGAACGCGTCGAATCGACCGCGTTCACCAAGGAAGCGCTCGCCGCGATCTGTGACGCCGTGGGCGCTGATATCGAGACGAACCGTCTGCCCCCGAAATCGGAGATGCGAGCGGCCGTTCGCCGACGGAGCGATCTCGAGGTGGGGGACGATCCGGACGCCGCCGAGCGCCCCTTCCGGAAAGCGGAGCTCGAGTCCATCGCGGCGTCGCTCCGGGATACGTAGCGATCCCGCCTTGCACAACGGGCGTACTGAGTCGCCGTTCGCTGGGAATTGCGACGAGTTAGCAAACGATTTCGCCGTCGAGACAGAGCTCTCGTTCCGTTCGTCTCGCTTCCGGCCCCGCTTCGATGAGTGTCGACTCGGTGACGGGATCCGAAAACCGATCCGGATCCGGCTCGACGCGCTCGAGCATCGTAGAAAAGACCGAGCCGCGCCGACCGCCGGCATAGACGATCCCGCCGTACTTGCGCTCCTCGAACGAGGTTTCGTCGGGATGGGGGAACGCCTCGCGGATGATCCGTGCCATTTCTCTGATATACTCCGCTGCCTGCCGCTGGGAGTACAGACTCTCCTCGTAGTACGTCTCGGCGTACTCGTCATCTAGCTCTTCCGTCGAGTGTTCCGGCGACTCGTAGCGAATCGATTTCGTCGTGGTGTACCCGCTGGCAAATCGGATGTTCACCGTGAAGCACTCGGGATAACGGAGTATGATGGGTGCAAACAGCATGTCCGTCACAGTGGTCCGCTGCTGGATTCGCCACAGCCCCTCGAAGTAGTATGCGGCGAGCGCTCCGATCAGGTCATCGCGCTCACCACGGTTGTACGCCATCGCGGCCTCGCGGTAGTCGTCACCGGCGATCCGACGGAGTCGCCGTTCGAAGCTCTCAGCGATTAGATCGATTTCCGCTTCGTGGGCGTTCAACAGTGGGACATCCGGATCGGCGAGCAGGTCCGCCTTTCGCTCCTGGGCGTCCGCGATGAGCATCATGTTCTCGTGAAAGACCCGCTCTGCCTCCGCGTCCGGAAGCGGTGTTCTGACTCCTCGCTGATGGAGAACCGCCGCGTTCCCATTGAATACCCCCTTCTGCCCCCTCATGTGCGTTCCTACGTTCGGAGAGGCTATTAAATTGATTGGCTGCGCAAACGCGGTGAATTCTGATGGGGGTATAGAACGAAGGGGTGACAGTCACACCGATCGCTCAGAGCCGAACTCGGACCGGGAAATTTAGGGCCCCGTACTCGCTCTGACACGGTATGATCCTCTCCGATGCGGACATCCTCGAGCGCCTCGAGGCCGGCGACCTCGTCGTCGACCCCCTCGACGATCCGAAACTGCAGATCCAGCCCGCGAGCGTCGACCTCCGACTCGGTCGGGAGTTCCTCGAGTTCCAGCGGACGAACATCCCCTGCATCCACCCCAACTCCGAGGACGAGGTCGACGACTACGTCACCGAAACGCTCGTCGAGGACGGCGACGATTTCATCCTGCACCCCGGAGATTTCGTGCTGGGGACGACCCACGAGCGCGTCGAGATTCCGGACGATCTGATCGCCCACGTCGAAGGCCGATCGTCGTTGGGACGGCTCGCTGTCGTCGTTCACGCAACTGCCGGCCTCTGCGATCCCGGTTATCGCGGTCAAATCACCCTCGAGCTATCGAATCTCGGCTCCGCACCGGTCGCGCTCACACCGGGAATGCGCATCTCGCAGCTCACCTTTACCGAACTCAAGACGCCCGCGGAGCGGCCCTACGGCAGCGAGCGCGGCTCGAAGTACCAGGATCAGGACGGGCCGCAGGCCTCCCGGATTCAGAGCGACGACGAGTTCGGCGGCGATCAACTCGAGCGCGAGGACTGAACCCGGTCGCGAGAGCCAGCCGAACGTCGACGGCTGAACGCGCCGACACGGGATTCACTTCCGAGTCACTCGTAGCCGGGATACCCACGCTACCGATGTCTCTCGCGAACGACGACGCCCTCGTGAACGACGCGGTCGAGACGCTGTTGCTCTCGACGGGGCTCGAGGGCCGCGACCTGCGGGAGTTCGGCGACCGACCGGCCGAGCAGGGCGGAGAGACCGTCGTCGTTCCGGACGACTTCCCTGACGGGAATCGATCGCGTGACGCGTTCGGCGGCATGGGCGCGCCGTTGTGTTTTCCGCTCGACTGACAGCCTCGAGGTGCGGTTTTCGATCGATTGGCGGCTCGAGTGCGGTCGGAGACCGGTATCTTCCCTCGGCGTCGACTGGCCGTTGCAGGCACCACCGGCTTGCCTCGAGTCGCGATAACAGATGGTATGTGTGCTACGTTTTCGGACGACGATGTCGGCAAGCCCATCGAGAACGACGCCGACGAGACGGTCGGAGTCGTCACCGCCGTCGAAGGCGACGTTGCCTACGTCAGGCCGGATCCGGCGGTCGTCGGCTCGATCAAATCGTCGCTCGGCTGGGAGAAGGGGGCCGAGACGACGGTCACGCTCGACCGAAAATCGGTTCGCGAGATCACCGCGGACGCCGTTCGGCTCGAGGGGTCGCTTCCGATACGGGACGATTCGACGACCGATGTGGAGACAGAACGTAGCGAGTCGTCGGACCGAACTCCGGAGACGGAGCCGGCCGGTGGACTGAGCGGGACCGATGAGACGGAAATCGCCGACGACGTGGTCGACGACGATCTGAGCGCGCCCGACGAAACGGATACGGTCGAGGATCGGGCCCGCGGTGCGGAGGTCGACCCGACCGAACTGGCGGGCCGCGGTTCCGGGCTCTCGGTCCAACCTGATGACGACGACCGGCGGACGGACGCCGCGGTCGATATCGGCGACGACGCCGACGACCGCGGGGACGAGTGACATCGTCCGGTTGCGACGGCGGAATCGCGCGCACCTGCGACTGGAGAACTCGGTGCCGTATTTCGCCGGGTTGCCTACTAAGCCCCTCCTACTGCTACGTGGGCTATGGCTTGGACAGGCGAAAGCGGCGGCTCCGAAGGTGTCGACGTCACCGGCCCGTCGGACGCACAGTCGATCGTGTTCGTACACGGCGCGATGTTCACGCGGAAAATGTGGCTTCCCCAAACGCGTGAACTCTCCGAAGAGTTTCACACCGTCGCCCCCGATTTACCGGGCCACGGCACTCGAGCCGGCAAACCGTTTCGGATGGAGCCGGCGATCGATGTCCTCGAGGACACCCTCGAGACGCACGTCGACGGATCGGCCGTCCTCGTTGGGCTTTCGTTGGGCGGCTACGCGGTCACGGAGTACGCGTATCGACATCCCGACGATGTCGACGCGCTGGTGCTGTCGGGAAGCAGCGTGAACCCGGTGAAAACGATGGAACTCGGCACGCGGCTAACCGGGGGGCTATCGCGGCTCCTGACGAAACCCGATGTCGGAAAGCGCGCCGTTGAGAAACTCGCGACGCGCTGGGTGCAAAACCGGGACCTCCCGCCGGATATCAAGCGGGAGATCATCGAGTCCGGCTTCTATCCGAAGCAGTTCGGCGACGCGGGGCCGGACATCGCGGGCGAGGACTTCCGGTCGAAACTCTCCACGTACCCCGGTTCGACGCTCATCCTCAACGGCGAGAACGACAAGCTGATGCGCCGCGGCGAGCGGGCCCACGCCGGGGCTGCGCGGGACGGCCGCGTGGAAGTCCTTGCGGACGCCGGCCACATCTGCAACCTCCACCGACCGGCGACGTACACGGATCGGGTTCGACGGTTCGTCCAGCAAACCGTCCCGACGAAGCAGTAGGGCAGGCGTTCGTCGCCGGATGCGTCCGTTCAAACACCGGAAAGACGTTTGCTCAAGGGCGTACGCGGCTGTGTCAGTAGTGGCGCGAACGTCCGGAAGAATCGCAGACTCACAGCGGCTTCGATCAGGTGGCCAACGGGCGGCCCGGAAGCGGCCGGCAGTTCAGGAACGTCGATCGCCGATCGCATCGCGTAGCCGGCCGGGGAGTCCGAGCAGGGAGATTCCGAACCCGAACAGCACCATTAGCACGTAGAGTCCGAGCGTCGAGGTCCAGACGACGAACATCGCGAGGATTGACCAGCCGCCCGCCAGGAAGTAAAACGCCGCGATCGACATCGCGGTCCCGTACAGCAAGACGAGGTACGGCCCCCAGTCGTGGGCGTGGCCGCGTCGCATTCGCCGTCGAACGTAGCGTTTGAGCTCTCCCTCGAGGGACTCTTTCCTGACGGTTCGGCTCTCGACGTCGTCCTCGAAGGAGTCGACGCGATCGCGCAGCCGTTCGATCTCTTCGCGCAGTACCTCGGGGTCGTCCGCGCGGTCGCGCGTCCGAGCGCTCGTTCGACTCGCCCTCGCGCTGGTGCGGTCACTGGCGCGATCCTCCGTGGCCCCCTCGTCGGCACCCGTGGCGTCGTCGGTCATCGCTTCTGTCGAAATCTGTCGATGTCCGGGACTTTGTAGCTGCCGATCCACTTCACGGTCGGCGAGGACTGCGTTGAGGACCGCACCGAAGACGAGGATGATCGAGCCGACGTAGAGCCAGACGAGGACGAGGAACACGGCACCGAGCGCGCCGTAGACCGCGTATCCGGTGGCCAGACCGGTGTACAGCGAGAACGTGCGACTCAGCGCGAACCAGCCGACCGCGGCGACGATCGTTCCCGGTGCGGCCTCGCGAAGGCCGACGTTCGCGTCCGGAAAGATGACGTACAGCGGCAGGAACGTCGCGACCAGCCCGAGGACGATGAACAGCTGTCCGACGACCGAGACGCCGAATTCGGCGACGAACAGGATCACCAGCTCGAGCGCGCCGACGACGACGAGGCCCAGAGTGATGCCGACGGAGACGACCGTCGCATCCCAGACGGTGTCGAGCAGCGATTTCTCCCCCGCAGTGCCGTACACCTGCGAGAAGGCCCGATCGAGACCGCGGAGGACCCGGCTCGAGCCCCAGAGCAGGCCGAGGATGCCGACGACGGTCGCTCCCTGGCGGCCGGTGTCGTCCACGATCGTCTCGGCGAGCAACTCCTGAGCGTCCGGCGTGAGTACGTCGCTCGCCGCCGCCGTGAGCCGCGCCGCGAGCGCCTCGCCGCCGATCGACGCCGCGATCCCCAGCGCGAGCAGCATGAGCGGGACGAGCGAGATGAAGCCGTAGAACGCGACGCCCGCTGCGAGCAGCGTCAACTGTTCGTCCCTGGCGAGCCGAACGGCTTCGCCCGTCACCTCGAGTCCCCGTCTGTGATCGAGCACACGCGATCCTTCGACGCGGGCCCCAATATGTAATCGCCCGGCACGGCGTTGCAACGGTCTGTTACGATGGTGCGATGGCGTCCGCTCTGCGAGTCAGGAGCGATGTTGACGCCCGGTTCTATCGGGCTGCCCTCGTACGGTCCCGCTAGCGGCTGTACGAAGCCGATTAGCCGTCGCTATTCGGACCGAGTTCGGCCGTCGGGACCCGGTTCGCGCCTGACGGCCGGCGGGGTCCGTCGGCGGTATCGGCTCGTGGTCGTGCCGTCGAGCGAATCGAACCCGCCTCGTTTTTCTGTCAGTGGGTGAACCCGATCGTATGGAGCAACGACGCTGTCCAGACTGCGGCGTGACGATGGAAGCGGTGAGCGTCCGCGATGGCGAGGGCATGAAGCCGTCCATCGCGACCGGGAAACGCGACGGACTGCTTGGGAAGATCGGCCTGCAAAACACGACGAAACTTCAGGGCGTCTGCTGTCCGGAGTGCGGGCTCGTCCGCCTGTACGCCGACGTAGCGTAGCGCGGTCAGTCGAGGTTCCCTTCGGTCGCCGCGCGGATCTCGCCCACGCTGGCGTCCGTCTTGAACGTCGTCCCGCCGTAGTGGGCCCTCGAGGCCGCATACCCCGCTTCGTTTAGGTCCGCCAGGAACTCGTCCATCGCGTTCGCGGGCAGTCCCCAGTTCCGACAGAGCTTGTGTTGATCGTAGTGTGTCGGCTCGTCCAGTTCGGCCGAGAGTGCGTCGCAGAGCTCTCGAGCCTCGGGTGCGGTATCGAACGTGTACGGGATTTCGTCGCGGACCGCGGCGACGAACGCGGGATTCCGGATGGGGCCGAGCCAGACGGGGCCGGCGGTGAGCATTCGATTCCCGCCGCAGTGGGGGCACGTCTCGAGCGGATCGGCGATCAGCCCGGAATCGGCCTCCCGGTAGAGACAGTCTTCGCAGTGGTAGACGTGGCCTAACTCGTCGATCGCGGCGTCGGCCGCGGTGGGCTTGTGCTCGAGCTCGAGATACGTCCGGACGTAGTGACTGGTCGCATGGGTCAGGAGCGGCTCGACGCCGACGTCGACGCGCGCGGCGCTGCGTGCGAGCGCCGAGATGAGGATGCGAACGCCCATCTCGGCGTGGTAGTCCGTGTTCCGGGGGATCGCGGAATAGGAGCGCACGCCGCTGTTGAAGTGGGCCCCACACAGCGGCGCGGTGTCCGTCGCGGTGACGCAGACGAGATCCCGACAGTTCGCGAACGCGGCGTCGGCGAACGGCATCGGCGTCCCGTAGGGGTCGAGATCGATCACGTCGAACGGCTCCTCGTGCATGAGGGCGGAGACGTTGCGGTGTTCGACCCGCGCGTGTTCGTCGAAGTCGTTTCGCTCGAGGTTCTCCCTCGCGAGGGCGACCGCCTCCTCGTCGACGTCACAGCAGGTGACCTCCCAGCCGTCGGCGGCGGCCCGAACGCCGCGGACGCCGCTCGCGGTCATCGCGTCCAGATACGAGGTGGCGCGCTCCTCGCGCTCGCGGTAGGCTCGCAGCGTCGCGATGGTCAGATCCCGGTTCAGTTCCTGTCGCGGATTGTAGAAGACCGCCTCCTCGATGCCCTCGGTCTGCTCGCCGGGGACCTCGAGTTCGACCCCGCCCTCGGTGACGCGCATACCACGTCTCGTCGGTAGCGGGCGAAAAGCGGTGTGGTCTCGTGCGGCTCGAGCACCCGGACGTCGAGGCGGATCCGATCGGTCCGTCGTCGCGGCACAACAACCAAACCGATTTTACAGTTGGGGACACAGTTCCGGTCGTGTCGGAGGCCAACCCCGTCGAACGATGGCAGGCCGCCCTCGAGGAAGCCGGCGAACTCACGCCCGCGATCGTCGGCGACATCTCGCAGGTCCACGGCGACCGTGGGGTTCGCGCCATCGAGGCGGTCGGCGAAAACCGGGTGAAGGCCTACCGCGATTTCACGATCGTCGTCGGCTACGACGACGAGTACATCGTCGAGGACGGCGGCTGTACCTGCAAGGACAGCGAGTACAACCTCGACGCGGACGACCCGACCGAGAAGTGCTGGCACTCGCTGGCCGTCGCGATCGCTCGTCGAGTCGGCCACGTCGACTACCACGATATGTGGTACTCGGAGGTCCGCGAACTGCTGTAGCCGGTTGCCGCTGTGCGTAACTGTTATTGCCGTCGTTTCGGGTTCGAATTACCGGTTGGTCGATCGATTTTTGTCAGTCAGATTCGTTGCAGGCGGCGATGATGACTTTCGGATCGTCAATCAGCCGATTCTCCATGTAGTTCCCTTTCCCTCTGCCGGCCCACTTGCGCTCCTGATCGATGATCGAGAGGAACTCGAGTTCCGAAAGGATGTCTCGGACGCGCCGGAGCTTCAGATGCTCAGACCGATCGCGATCACACAATCGCCTGTAGAGGTCGTACGCTTCGTTCGTCGTTATCGGTGCGTTGTCCCCCTCTTTTTGCTGGGTGAGCAGCGCCATCGCCTCGAGAACCAGTTTCGCGTGACTCGGGCTCTTGGAAATCAGTTCGGCGAGGCGACTGGTTTCTTCGCGCTCGTGAGCGTGATCGACGCAGTCCTCCGTGACGGCGTCGCGGTCGTTCTCCTCGGCGATCTCGCCGGCGAATCGGAGGATATCGATCGCCTTCCGCGCGTCACCGTGTTCGCGGGCTGCGAGCGCGGCGACGCGAGGGACGACGCCGTCCTCGAGCACGCTCTCGTGGAACGCGTCGGAGCGCGACCGGAGAATCTCTCGGATCTGTGTCGCGTCGTACGGAGAGAAGACGTACTCCCGTTCGCAGAGGCTCGATTTGATCCGTTCGTCCAGCGAGTCCTTGTACCGGACTTTGTTCGAGATTCCGATGACGCCGATCGTGCTCTCGGTGAGTTTTCCCGATTCGACCGCTCGCGAGAGCTGCATCAGGATTTCGTCGTCTTCGATCTTGTCCACTTCGTCCAGGATGATCAGCGCAACGTCGTACCGAGTGTCGACGATGCGCCAGAGGCGACGGTAATACTCGGCCGTACTCAACCCCGAATGGGGGATCGAGATCTCCGTTTCCGTCTGCTCGTTGAGTTGATGACCGGCCGATTGCACGGCCTGTGTCTCCGTCGATTCCTGGAGACAATCGACGTAGGCGACGCCGATCGACACGTCGTTGTCCTTCGCACGCTCGACGGCGTGATTCGTGATGAACTTCGAACAGAGGGACTTCCCGGTACCCGTCTTTCCGTAGACGAGAACGTTGTTCGGCGTGTTCCCGCGCGTAGCCGGTTTAATCGCGTTCGCGAGGTTCGTCAGTTCGTCCTCGCGGCCGATAATCCGGTCACCGTCCGGGAGGTGTGAGACCTGCAGGAGTTCCTTGTTCCGGAAGATCTCATTTTCGCTGCCGAAGTAATCCATCGAGTCGGACATTCAGTTGGTCGAACGGTTCGTTGGGGACCACTTAATCCATTCGAACCGTGGTGCCGCTGTATATTGTCTAAATATGCTTTAGAGGATGTAGAGATAGGAGTTTCGACCCCTCACTGCCGCTGTATAGTCGGAATACAACTCCGCATTTCCGCTGTATTGTCCGTCCGTGACCGTACGATCTCGATGTATCGTACTCGGATCCCTCCTCTCGAGAGCCGATTCGCCGGGTTCACCTGCAGTTGCGTACCGGATTTCTGCTGTATATCGTCGGAGCAGTTTATAGATGGGCTGATACCACTGTTCCTCACCCCTCGGTGCCGCTGTATTCGGAGTCACACACCCTACGGTGCCGCTGTAACGATGCGGCGGTGGGGGAGTACCAGAAACGAGGGTTCGAGCGCGCAAATCGAGCGAAAGACGGGTACAGGAGAGTAATTAGGTGGACGGCGGTAGTGGGCTGAATCGACTCGAGTGACGATTCTGCGTTCGAAACCGATTGAACGTACTTGCGTTCGAAACCGATTGAACGTACTTGCGTTCGAAACCGATTGAACGTACTTGCGTTCAAAACACTCAGTGAACTGTGACACACCAGTACTATTTAACAGTACCGTCTCCCGTTTCAGATGCCGTGATAGTTGAACTCGAGACTTGTCCAGATCGAGCGAAATATCGCAGTTCGGCCATTATACGGAGGACTTACAGCGGCACTCTGGGGTGTGTCCCTTCGTCACTTGGCTCGATCCAACCCTCCCCATCTGGTGGGAGCAGTCACGTCTCCCGATCAACTCCAGTAACCGTACTCTGCTGCGCAGCTCCCGACGAAGTTCCGCAGATCCGTACTCCCGTCGCACTCTCCCACTCACTCACTCACCTTTTCCCGTCCGGCTCGGTTTCGCCGACCACCCACGGCAAAAACCTGGACCAAAAAGGCCGCTCACTCCCGGTGGTCGTTCGCGGTCAAATCACTTTTCGGCGCAGATTTCAACGAAGTTTCGCAAGATCTGCAGCCCCGTCTCGCCGCTCTTCTCGGGGTGGAACTGCGTGCCGAAGACGTTCCCCGCCTCGTTTGCGACGATCGAGGGGAACTCGAGTTCGTAGTCCGTCGTCGCCACCGTCGCGTGCTCGTCGTCCGGGGCCGCGTAGTAGGAGTGAACGAAGTACGCGTAGTTTCCGTCCACGCCCTCCACGAGGGGGTGATCCCGCTGGACGTCGAGTTCGTTCCAGCCCATGTGCGGAACCTTCTGGCCCTCCGCGAATCGGACGTTGGTTCCGGGGATCAGATCCAGCCCCTGGACGGCCGACTCGCCGTCGGTTTCGCCCTCCTCGCTCGTCGTGAGCAGCATCTGCATGCCGAGACAGATGCCGAAGAGAGGGGTGCCGCTGTCAGCCACCTCGAGGAGGTCCTCGCGGAGCGGGTCGGCGTTCTCGACGCCTTCGCGGAATGCGCCGACGCCCGGCAGAACGACGCCATCGGCCGCCGCGAACGCCGCCGGATCGTCGGTGATCTCGACATCGGCACCCGCGCGCTCGAGGCCGCGAGTGACGCTGCGGAGGTTCCCCAGTCCGTAGTCGACGATGACGACGGAGGCGAGGGACTGCTCCTGTGGAGACGAGACGGTGCTCATACCGGTAATCGGTGCGGCGTGGTAAAGTGTATTCCCCTTCCAGTCAATTTTCACCGGACGCGTTCGCCGTCTCCGGTGAGCGACACCTGCGCTCAGAAACCGTCGAGTCGCGACTGTCCGCCCTCGCTGTCGGCAACGCCCGCGAGTTCGGCCGCCCGCTCGAGGGCGTTCTCGAACGTTTCCTCCTGGCTGCGGTCGTACAGCGTCGCCGCCGGGTGCACGCAGATCAGGAGTCGCCGCGGCGTGCCGTCGATCCGTATCTCCTCGAGATCGCCCGCCTCCTTGGTCACTGCGACCGACCGCTCGAGCAGGTGTTCGCTCGGTACCTTCCCGAGCGTGACGATCACCTCGGGATCGAGGCGATCGATCTCCCGCTCGAGGTAGCCCCGACAGTTCGCGAGTTCGTCTTTCTTCGGATCGCGGTTCTCCGGCGGGCGACAGCGCACGCAGTTGGTGATCCGGATATCGCCTCGCTCGAGGCCGACGTCTCGGAGCCCGTCGTCCAGGACGGTGCCGCTACGGCCGACGAACGGTTCGCCCTGCTCGTCCTCCTTCGCGCCGGGGCCCTCACCCACGAACAGCAGGTCGGCATCCTCGGGTCCGGCACCGTTGACGATCCGGCTTCGAGAGTCGACGAGCGCCGGACAGCGCATGCACTCCGTGACGCAGAGATCCTCCATCTCTCCCATAGTGGGCTCTCGGCTGGCCGCCTCCTACGTCTTTCGGACGCGGGTAACGAGTGTGACAACGGGCGACGAATCCAGTGCGAACGATCCACCGGATCGATCGGCACAGGCGAACGACGTATCGCTCCAGACCAGCCAACCGGCGTGCGGTGGCGCGCGCTGTCGGCCATCCGAGCGCTAGCGAGGGTGGCAGACGATATTGCGCGAGGGATGAGCGAACGAGCCTGCGAGCGAGCGAATCGGCTGGGGAGGGCGTGGCCATTCCGTGTTGCCACGGTAGCAGAGCACTTCGTTCATCGAACTCACTCCTGAACACCCTGTTCAGCAAACGTTCGGACCGACCGGCTGGGTAGCCGAATCGCGACGCATTCGTCCGATAGTGGTGTCCCAGGACCCGTTCGCTGAGACGTCCACGACGCGCTTACTCGAGCGATCGAACGTAGGACGCTCCCGCTCGAGCCGCCTGCCTCGCGACCCGAATCGGCTCCGGACGGCCGCCCGCGGGTGTGAATGCTCGGACAACCTCGTCGGCATCGGCGGGCTCGAGCCCCACGCACCTCACGTAGACGGTCTCTTCGTTGACCGACAGTTCGCGTCGTTCCGGCAGCGCCCGGTAGGTCTCGAGTCGCTCCTCGAGTTCGGGTCCCGAAAACGCGTCCCGGAGACCGGCCTCGAGGCCGCCGCTCGCTTCGAACGTCACGGCGAGTACCGGTTGGTCGACTGCGCGGTGTATCGTCGAAAGATCGAGAACGTTGTACCAGGCGGGGGCGACGGCGCCGAGCAGGATGTACCTCGCGTCCGGCCGATCGAGTTCGTCGATCAGGTCGATCACGGCGGCGGTTCCGTCGGTACCGCCGACGCGACAGGAGCCGTACGCGAGCCCATCGAACGCTCGATCGGCGCGAACGACGGCGCCGGCGAGCGTACTTCGGGTTCGACCACGGGTCCGATCGGCGCGGTACGATTCGGCGATACCCAGCGCCCGCACCCCGGACTTCATCAGCCGTCGGTACCGTCGTCGCCGTCGTCGCCGTCGTCGTCGTCTTTGATCGCTTTGAGTCGGTCGAGCAACTCGTCGCTGGACGCGCCGTTCTCGAATTCGATCGTTCCGTCGTGGCTGTTCTCTTCCGATGTCACTGCGTCCTCGTCGTCAAAATCAGCGTCGACGTCCTGTTGTTCGGATTCGTCGTAGCTCCCGAATCCCATACGGTGTTACCTATGAGAGTCCGATTGAAAAAGTCAATGGTTCCAGTTTAGTAGGTGTTTCCAAGTAGATGAGACGCCCCGGAGACCGGCCAATACCACTGTAAGGAACGTTGCATATAAGAATAGTATCAAATATGCGGGAGGGTGAGTGAGAGAGTACTGCTACTGCTGGCTGATTGCAGAGCGGGTATCGAGGGCACCGTTTTTGCCGTCGGCCCGCAACTGTCCCCGTATGGAGGTTCACCACGTCACCGAGGACGCGGAGACGTTCACGTGCAACGCCTATCTGGTCGTCGGCGATCGGACGACGCTGGTCGACGCCGGTGCGATGGACGGCGTCGTCGACGAGATCCGCGAGCACACCGACGACCTCGAGGCCGTCGTCATGACCCACCAGCACGGCGATCACGTCGCCCAGCTCGAGGCGGTCTGTGATGCGTTCGATCCCGAGGTGTACGCCTACGACGATCACCCGACGCGGACGCACGAAATCGACGACGGCGATACGGTCCGGATCGGCGACGAGGAGTTCGACGTCGTCTACACGCCGGGGCACGCCGACGACCACGTCTCGTTCGTCTCCGACTCGTCGCTGTTCTCCGGCGACGTGGTCGTCCACGACGACGGCGCGTTCGAGTACGGGAGCTTCGGCCGCACCGACATGGCCGGTCAGTCCCGCGAGCGACTCATCGAGAGCATTCAGGACTTACTCGAGCGCATGCCCGACGGCAGTCAGTCTGCCGGCGTCGAGCACATGTACGCGGGCCACGGTGGCGTCTTCCACGGCGACGTGCGCGACGTGGTGACGACGGCGCTCGAGCGAGCCGAAAAGCGGGAGCCGAAGTATCCGGACGAGTAGCGGCCGTTCCGAGCGTCCGCTGCTCGGACGATGTTGTAACTGCGAGTGAGACGGTAGACCGGAAGAAAGCGGATCGAAACGACCGATCCGCCGTGGTCGCGATCCGCCGCGGTCGATTATGCGGCGCGGGCTTCCTTCGCCTTGGGGCGAAGCTTCTTGTATCCGCACTTCCGGCATCGGTTGGCTCGCTTGGAGTTGCGAGCGTTACAGCGCATGCAGATCATCTTCTCGAGCGTCCGTTTCTCAGCGGCGTCGAAACTGGCCATACTCGGCCTTCGCCCGTGGTGCATTTAATCGCTGTGATCCGACGGGCCAGGTCGCAACTCGAAAAACTGGTTACAGAGTAAACACTTAGGGGCGGACCGGCCGTAGGGGCCGACGATGGAGACGGAATCGGTGCGGTGGACGTTCGGGCCGCGTGAGAGTTGGCTGTTGCAGGTTGCGACCTACGCCCCCTACGGCCTCTTCGGCGGCTTCGGCCTCCTGCTCGCGATCAGCGGCGTCACGCTCGTCGTGGTCGGCGCGTTCGATGCGTCGGCGCTTGCAGTGGCGCTAATACTCGCCCTCATTGGCGGACCGATGTCGCTGCTATACCTCCTGATCCTCGTACGATACGGACCGAACGGATCGAAGTGGTTCGACCAGTACACGGGACCGGCTCGACTCACGAACCGCGGCATCGCCATCTCGACGGTCGTCGGTGCGACCCTCATCGTGGTCTCGGTCGCCGTCGCGGCCGAACTACTGGCCATCCTGTTCGCCGGCCTGCTGGCGTCGCTCGTCGTCGTTAGTCCGCTCGCAACGGACGTCGAACTCGAGATCGCCGAACGGCGGTTGACGCTCGGTGACGACGACCGGTTCGGCGGTGCGGTCGTCGTCGAGTTCGAGAACGTCCGCAGCGCCTGGCGGCTCCCGCTGGGTCCGCTCTCGCCCTGGCGGGTCGTCGTACTCCGTCGGGTTCAGGGCCCGCCGCTGTTCGTCCCGGTTCCGGACCGCCACGTCGAGCCGTTCGATCACGCGCTCGAGAGCGGACGAAGATCGCCCCCGACCGCGGAGCCGAAGACGGCCGGAACGACTCGTCCGATGCGAATCGTCTTGGCGGCGATCGGGCTCGGGTTCGTCGTGACCGCGCTCGGCTTCACCGCGCTCGTCCTCCGATCGGGGGAGACGGGCGGCGGACGCGCGTTCTACCCCGTCGTCCTCCTCGTGCTGTTCGGCGCCATTTCGCTCGGCTACGCCGGCTACGAATCGTGGCTCGCACGCCGCGGTGGCAGTCGGCGGACGGGTGACGACGGTGTGCCGTCCGAGGGGAGCCGATAGGAGCCGGTCGCCGCCGTGTCGTCACTCCTCGTCGGCCAGATAGTCCTCCTGTACCGCGACGACCTCGCTCGAGTCCGTACACTCGCTGTAGCGGCGGAGGGGCTCCTCGTTGAGCGTCAGAAAGGTCTCGCCCCAGCGGAACGGCTCGAGCAGGTCCTCGGCGCGCTCCCACTCGTCGAAGATGCAGCACGCGCCGGCGAGCGCTTCGACGGTGGTCAGCCGGAACGGCCGCCCGTAGTTGATCGGGTTCGCGGCGACGAGGAAGGGGAGCGCCCGGTGGACGCCGCGCATTTCGAACGACGCCGCTTCGGCGGACTCCCACGAGCAATCGAGGGCGACCAGCGTCCCCAGCCCCTCCTCGAGGTCGTCCGGCGAGAGCGCCCGCTCGGCGTGGGGGTTGAGGACGACCCCGTAGGGCACCTGCCCCATCGACCGGTAGAGGGTCGCTTTATCGAACTTCTCGAGGCGACGCGCGGTACACTTCTCGGGGTCGTCGTCGCCCTCGTAGTAGACGTGACACTCCACGGACGGAGGGAGGAGGAGCCGAGAGAAAAGCATACGGTTCGAGGACCGGAGTCGTACGTTTTTGCCGGTGGCGACGAATGTGGTGGTATGGATACGGAGTCGGATGCGAGAGACGACTCGAGCGGTGACGCGCGCGCCCTCGTCCGGCGATACTACGACGCACTCGACGACCACGACTACGACGCGCTCGAGGAGACCCTCTCACCGGCGTTCGTCCAGCACCGGCCGGATCGGACGTTCGAGAGTCGTGACGAGTTCATCGAATTCATGCGCGAGAAGCGGCCGAACCCGGACACCAGTCACGATCTCGAGTCGGTGATCGCCGGGGACGGTCGGATCGCGGTGCGCGGCCGCGTCATCGAAGAGGGGACGACGCTCTTCGAATTCGCCGACTTCTTCGAAACCGACGGCGGACGGCTGGCCCGACTCGAGACGTACTCGCGCTGACTCGGCTAACTCAGGCGGAACAGTTGTTCGGCCCCAACTCGAGTTCGACCCGTTCCTCGGGCGGAATCTCCGCTACGCCGCGGTTGTACTCGATGATCTCCTCGTAGTTCGACGGCTTCTCGCCGGCGTCGGCCATCCGCTCGACGAACTCCTCTTCCTCGAGTCCGAGCAGGTCGATCCCCGTCCGCGCAGCGCGGATCGTCGTCCGAATCGGCTCGCCCGGCGCGCCGCGTTCGAACTCGCCGTCGGCGGTGACCGTCACGTGCCCCGGCAGGACGACGACGCTTTCGGGTTCGGCCAGAATCGTGCGATGAAGCGTCTCGTAGAGCATTCGAGCGCCTCGTTCCCCCTCGCCCTCGCCAAACTCGAGTTCCGTCCGCCCCGTCGAGTCGACGTGCAGCGTGTCGGCGGTCACCAGCGCTGCGTCGTCCACCAGCAGGTTGATCATCTCGCTCGTGTGGCCCGGCGCGGACACCGCTTTGATCTCGCGCTCGCCGATGGGACGGACCTCGTTGCGCTCGAGCGGCGTGTACTCCCGTTCGACGTCGCGCTCGCTCGCGCGCTCGCCGAGATAGTACGGTACCGCGAGGTCGTCCGCCAGATCTCGACCGCCGGAAATGTGGTCGGCGTGCACGTGCGTGTCGATCACGCCGGTAACGGTCAGGCCGGCTTCCTCGGCCGCGGCCGCGTACTCGTCGGTGTCCGCGGTCGGATCGACGACGAGGGCCTCGCCCGTCTCCGTACAGCCGACGACGTAGCCCAGACAGCCCGTCGCGCGCCGCTGGATCTGGACGATCGTCAGCCCGTCGTCCACGTCCATCTCGACTCGGTCGTAGACCCTACTCCAGCCCTTCATGCCGCCGTCGACGGCCGCCACCTCGTACTCGTCGGTCGCCGACTCGAGGCGCGTCGCGAGATTGCCCGAGGAGCGCCCCTTCGCGCAGACGGTGATGACGCGGTCGGCGTCACCGACGACGTCTCTGAGTTCCTCGAGTCGGCCGTCAAGTTCCTCCTCGGGACCGAACGGGAAGTGGAGCGCGCCCGCGATGTGCCAGGACTCGTAGCTGTCTTCGGGACGGGTATCGACGAGCGCGAAATCGGCGTGCTCGTCTTGCAACTCGGCGAGCCGTTCGGGCGAGATTGTGGTGACCATACACGACCGTACGACGCGAGGGACGTAAATAGTGAGGCGTCAGTCTCCGGGGTCGCTCTCGATATCGCGCCATCGCATCATCCGCTGTCTCGACCGGTCGCATTCCCCGGCCGCTGAGAGGGTTCATTTAACTGATACGCCGTCTAACGGTCGAGTATGTCCCTCTCCGATTTCGTCGCCGCCGTCGTCGCCGTCCTCCGTCGTCGCCCGGGGGATCTCCTGCCCCTGTACCTGCTCGGCGTCGCGATCCCCGCGATCGTCCGCGTCGTTCCGTTTCTCGCGATCGGCATCGCGTATCTCCACCTCTCGAGGTCCGGACGCCTCGAGTCGATTCGAACACACCTCGTCGAACTCGACTCGCCGCCGAGTCCCGAGGCCGATCCCGAGGCGTTCGACGCGTGGGCCACCGGCCTCGAGCCGATCTTCGAGCAACTGGTGACGCCATCGCTGGTCGTCCTCGCCCTCGTGGCGATCGCCGTGAGCGTCGTCCTGTTCGCGGTGCTGTCCGCCATTGTCGCCGCCGGCCAGCTCGCGGCCTGTTACGGTCGGCTTCGGGACGAGCGCGGCCTCGTCGCCGGGATCGACGGCGTCCGCCGCTACTGGCTTCGGTTTCTCGGCCTGTTCGTCCTCGAGTTGCTGTGCTGGGTGGCGGTACTCGGTGCCATCGGCATCGGAGCGGCGCTGTTCGGCGGCATCGTCTCGCTCGCGACGGGGTCCGCAGCCCTCGCTCTCCCCGTCATCTTGCTCGGTGCGCTCGTCGCGTTCGTCGTCCTCCTCGTCGTTCGTGCGCTGTTCGCCTTTGCGCCGGTCGCGATCGTCGTCGACGATGCGGGCGTATTCGGATCGCTGCGGAGCGCCGCGGGGTTCATTCGCGCACGGCCGGTGGACGCGGGCTTTTACTACGTGATCGCGATCGGGATGCTGATCGGACTGTCGACGCTCACCGGACTGTTCTCGCTCGTCGACGTCGTCACCGTCGGCTCGCTGGTCTCTGTGCTGGTCGCGATGCCGACCCTCGATCTGCTGAAGTCCGCCGTCTACTGCGGCTATCGGGACCGATTGACTCCGCCGGAGCCACCGACGCGATCGCTTCGGGACGGGGTCCGGGCCGGACTCCGCCGCGGCTGGCGCGAGATGGTGTCGTTCGTCCGGGCGCGGCCCGGGACGCACGCGTTCGTCCTCGGCCTCGGTCTCCTCGGATTCTGGATGGGCTGGGCCGCTGCCGGCCCCTACGTCGGGACGTTCGATGCGTCAATCACGGCTCGACTCGAGGGGATCTTCCCGCCGACGATGGCGGCCAATCTGTTCGGCAACAACTGGTTCGTCGCGCTCACGACGGCCTACGCCGGGGTCGCGCTCGCGGTCCCCGCGATCGTATCGCTGCTGTTCAACGGCGTCTTCCTCGGGATCATGGCCCGCCTCGAGGTCGATCCGCTGGAACTCGCCGCATTCGTCGTTCCCCACGGCGTTCTCGAGATCCCGGCCATCCTGATCGCGGGCGCGCTGGGGGTGTCCGTCGGCGCGACCGCGTGGCGGACGTGGCGGGGTCGCGCGAGTCGAACGGCTCTCGCGGACGCGCTCGAGCGCGCGTTCTGGGTGCTGATCGGGATCGGGATCCTGCTGGCGATCGCCGCGGTTATCGAGGGGTTCGTCAGTCCGTTCTACTATCGGCTCTTTCTCTAGCGAACTGCCGTTCTCTTCAGATAAGAAAGGTGAGTGCCTTAGGGTCGTCCGAGAATCGAAGATTCTCGGGATGACGAGACGCCGGAGGCGTCTCGAACCACTTGACCTCGAGGCGGTTCACGAAGACCGTTCGATACGTCTTTCGTGTGAATGTAGCAGTCGGCTTTGATTGGGTTGCGGGAAACGAAGCGTCCTGCTTTCGTGGCAACAGGGAATCGCCACGCTCTCCCCAACCGATTCGCTCGCTCGCAGGCTCGCTCACTCATCCCTCGCGCAGTGTCATCGACCGGCCTCACTCTCGTTCGGCCGGTCGACAGCGCGCGCCACAGCATGCCGGTTGACCAGTCCGAACTGATACATAGATTGCCTCTATCGAACGAGTCGGCCCCTCGAGCAGAGCCCGGCAACGGATGGGATGACGAATGGCCCCGGTAG
Organism: Natrinema sp. DC36; assembly: GCF_020405225.1. Lineage (NCBI taxonomy): Archaea > Methanobacteriati > Methanobacteriota > Halobacteria > Halobacteriales > Natrialbaceae > Natrinema > Natrinema sp. DC36. The sequence continues at coordinate 2,153,863 of NZ_CP084472.1, read as the reverse complement.
CGAAATGGAAGCGACTCTTCGACGCTGCGTCGCTACTGGTAGGCTTCGAATTCCTTCCCGAACACCAGGAAGTAGGCGGTGCCGACCAGTCCGATTCCCGTTGCAATAGTGAACGCGACGATGGGATCGCCGCCGAACACCTGCGTCCCCGTCAGCGGGTTCGAGAACCCGCCCCACAGCAGTCCGCCCAGCGCCGCGCTCGGGATGACGATCAGGTTCCGAAGGAGGTAGTACGCGCCGGTCACTCGGCCGCCGGCACCCCGTTCGGCGGGGCCGACGATCAGCGCCTTGTGGGCGGGCAGCCCCGCGAACCGAAGCCCGGAGAACGCGAAGAGGGCCGCGAGGACGGCCGCGTCTTCGGGCGCGTTGATCAGCAAAATCGGGAAGATCGCGTAGACCGCGAATCCGAGCGCGACGACCGGTTTGAGGCCGACGCGTTCGGCGGCCTTCGCGACCGGAATCATCGTCACCAGGGCGACCACCATCTCGATTCCGAGCAGGATCCCGAAGTACGACTGCGGCGAGAGGTCGACCGCGCCGACGGCCGGCAGGGAAACGGAGAGACCGACCTCGAGAAACCGCGTGACGACGAGCACGAAGAAGACGTAGACCATCCCGTTCGCGAACCGGACGAGGGTATCGCCCACGAGCAGGGGTCGGAGTTCTTCGGGCATCGCCCGGAGGTCGGCAATGAGCTGTGACGCTCCCTCGAACTCTTTGCCAAAATCGTCGTCCGCGGACCGATAGAGAACGTGCTGGACGACGGTCCCGAAGACGCCGAAGACGACGGCGACGAGCAGGATGAATTGGAACGCGGTGACGATCTCGCCGTCGCTCGAGCCGAACGGAGAGAAGAGTGCGGCGGCAAACAGCGGGCCGACGAGGAAGGCGGTGCGGCGGAACGTCTCGGTGCTCGCGAAGCCGGCAGCCAGTTTCGAGGGCGAAACCGATTGCTTGACGATGGCGAACGTCGCCCCGAGCCCGAACGACTTCCAGGCCTGCGAGAGCCCTAATCCGACGAAGATCGCGACGATGGCCAGAGAGGTGGAGCCGATCGAGACGCCGGCGAGTGCGGGCGCACCGAGCCAGATACCGAAGCCGAGCGTCGAGCACAGACCGAAGGCGGTCAGGGCGTATCGCGAGCCGATTCGATCGGAGATCGCCCCGCCCGGATAGGGATAGACGGCGCTGATAACGTTCCCGAACGTCCCGAACAGCCCGACGACGAACACGGACGCGCCCAGCGCCGACATGTACTCGGCCATGTATCGGCTCGTCATCTGGAAGCCGAGACTGAACGCGAACATCGCCACCGAGAGGACGAGTACGTCCCGCTCGAGCGCGAAGAACTGCCGAAACGGATCCAGCGGATCGGCCTCCTGGTCCGTGGACTCCTGCTCGAGGCTCATGCGCGTCGCTTCGCAGGCCGACAGCTTGAAATTTGATCCGTCGGCTGACGCTGCCGCCGCTGCTGCCACCGACGCTGCTGCCACCGACGCTGATAGCGCGTGGATACGACAAAGGGAAGGGCTCATTAGCCAGTAGTGTGAGATCCAGCACATGGCTTCGTGGAAGCGGGATTTCGCGAGCGGGCTCGTCGTCCTTGGCCCCATCCTCGTCACGCTCTACGCGATCTACTGGCTCTACGGACTCGTTGCCGGGCTGACACCCGGCCTCATTCTCGACGCCGAGGCGCTCAGACCGCTCATCGCGGGTTCGAGCCCGCAGGCCGAGCAGACGCGCGAGCAACTCGCGCAGCTCCTCCGCGTAATCGTCGCGCTGACCGTCTTCGTCATTCTCACGTTTTCTGTCGGTTATCTCATGCGGACGACCGTCGGCGGGCTGGTCGAACGGCTGGTCGACAACATCGCGAACCGCGTGCCCGTGATCCGCCTTGTCTACAACGCCTCGAAGATGGCCGCCGAGACGGCCTTCGGCGAGCAGGATTCGCTCCAGAAACCGGTCAAGATCGAGACCTGGGAGGGGCTGCGGATGACGGCGTTCAAGACCGGCAAGGTGACTGACGACGGCCGCGAGGTGCTCTTCTTACCTACCTCGCCGAACATCACGACGGGGTACGTCGTCGAAGTCGAATCCGACGAGATCACCGAACTCGACGAGGACGTCGAGGATGCGCTCACTCGCGTCCTGAGCGCCGGCTTCGGCGACGCCAACCACCGGGGCATGGACGCTGGCATCTCCATCGACGTCATCGACGACGCGAAAGCGAACGAATCCGACCGCGCCGGAACCGACCGCGCCGACGGTGACGACTAACACCGAAATTTTGCTCTGCGGTCTGTCGCGCTGAGCGGCGAAGCCGCCAGCGCGACGTCCCTCGGCAAAATTTCGATCAAAAGCAACGGAAGACGTTCCTGCTCACTTCGTTCGCAGGCTGCGACTTCCGAGCCTTCGTTCGCTCCGCTCACGAAGACACTCCTCCCTCCCCTGGCTCGTGGCCTTTGGCCGCTCGCCTTGCCGCGGCGCTTCGCGCCGCGCTCTCCGGGTCGGTCGTCGGCCCGCTCGCTCACTGGCCCACGGCTACGCCGTTCGCCTTCCCGCGGCGCTGCGCGCCGCGCATTCGTTCGCTCGCGGTGACTGTCGGTCGACCGCCTGCCCTTCCCCGAGTCGCGCACCTCTCGCAGTGCTCGAGGCGCGCTCCCGGCCACAGCGGTCACTCTCGAAGAGTCGAACACACCATCACAGACTCGAGCGTTCGGCCCCGGTCTCGAGACGGTTCGACGCGTTCTATGCCGCAAAAATGGCGCTTCTCACACGTCGACGTACTCGAACCACTCGTCGTACTCTTCGGAGCCTTCTTCGACGATATCGAAGAACTTCTGCTGGATCTCCTCGGTAACGGGGCCGCGAGAGCCGTTTCCGATGACGACGTTGTCGACTTTCCGGATAGGCGTCACTTCGGCCGCGGATCCGGTGAAAAACAGCTCGTCGGCCGTGTTGAGCTCGCCGCGCGAGATGGAGACGTTGTCGTGGACGGTGTAGCCCAGATCCTCCGCGATCCGAATGACGGAGTCTCGAGTGATGCCGTCGAGGATCGACTCCGAGAGGCCGGGCGTGTAGAGTTCGCCGTCGCGCACGAGGAAGATATTCTCGCCGGGGCCTTCCGCGACGTTGCCCTCCTTGTTGAGGACGATGGCTTCCGCGTAACCGTTCCGGCGCGCTTCCTCGCCGGCGAGCATGCTGTTGACGTAGAGACCGGTCGTCTTGGCGTTCGTCGGAATCTGGCTCGAGGCGTGTTTCCGCCACGAGGAGATCATCACGTCGATGCCGTTCTCGAGGGCCTCCTCGCCGAGGTAGGCGCCCCACGGCCACGCGGCGACGGCCGTGCGGGTCGGGCAGTCCTTGGGACTGACGCCCAGGGAATTGTAGCCGTAGAAGGCGATCGGCCGGAGATAACAGGAGGGGAGTTCCTGGCGCTTGATGAGCTCTTTCGTCGCCTCGGTGAGCTCGTCCTTCGTGAAGTCGATCTCCATCTCGTAGGGCTTTGCGGACTGGAACAGGCGCTCGAGGTGTTCCTCCCAGCGAAAGAGCGCCGGTCCGTTGTCGGTGTCGTAACAGCGCGCGCCCTCGAAGACGCCGCTACCGTAGTGGAGCCCGTGTGTAAGCACGTGGATCTGCGCGTCGTCCCAGTCGACAAACTCGCCATCCAGCCAGATCGTGTCGACGTCCATCTCGTCGAATCCCATGATCGGGAGTGTTGCAAGCCACCGTACTAAGTGTTCGCGGTTTTCGGAAGCGAACCGTCGGGGATCGAGGGAGAGGCCCGCCGAACGCCGCTCAGTCGAGTGCCGGCGATCACAGCTCCTCACCAGCGACTGTGCCGGCGATCATCGCGATCCGGACGCGTTCTCGTGCACGCCGTCGACCAGTCGTGGAAAGCGTTCGAACAGCCGGTCCGGGACCGTCGGCGAAATCTCCGAGAGACGAACCGGGACCCTCGAGTCGATGAGTTCGAAATTTGCGCAAAATATGGTCGGCGACACTGCGTAGCCCGGCGGCCGTCCGGGCTACTGGTCCGGTCCGGAGAACTCCTCGAACTCGCGGAGAGAGACGTACGCGCCGCCGTCGCCGTCCGGCATCAACGCGTACGCCGTCGGGTAGTCGTCCGTCTCGAAGTACACACCCGGCGTCGCGATGTCCACTGCCGTCTCTTCCTCGAGGTCGTTGCGAAGGAAGTCGGTCGTAACCATCGGCTCGACGAAGTGAACCCTCCCTTTACCGTCCCCTTCGTAGACCGGGAGCTCGACGCGTTCTCTCTCTAGCTCTATCACCTCGGTGTCGACGGGCTGCTCCGGATCGATACTCGGATCGTACGCGCCGTAGACGTTCGTATGAGTGAACGCTTCACCGTGGAACTCCGGAGCCGTCTCGTCGAGCAGGTGTTCCCCCATCCCCTCGACGATGAGCCGATGCTGCTCGAACATGTACCCCTGCGGGAACTGGTTCGCGGGAACGTCGTAGTCGGCCAGACCGACGAAGGGCAGCGGCGTGGACTCGAGCGGTCCCCCACTGATCCCCTCGACGCCGTCTTCGCCCATCATGTAGAAATGGAAGTCGAAGTGGGGAACGTCGTAGATGTCCGGCGGTGGATGACCTTGGGGGTTGTAGTGGAACCCCATGTGGGTAAACTGATGGCGGTCGATCTCGGCCCCGTCGTCCGTTTCGTCCGGGAAGTGGAGGTGTGCTGCGCGCTCCTCCTCGTCGAAAGCCATCAGGGCGTCGCCGCCGACGTGGACGCCCAGCGACGAGAGTCGCCCGTCCCGGTCGGTGGTCGCGTACGTCCGGACGCCTCCATCCGCATCCGATTCACCCCAGTGGACGTCGTGGTTCGCCGGCTTCGGGAGTTCCGGCGGGGCTGAGTCGCGCTGCGATCCGCTGGCCGCTCCGGTCACGAGCGTTCCACCCGCCAGTACAGCCGTCGTCTTCAGGAACAGTCGTCGATCGATACCGTCGATGTGCCCTCTCGTTTTTTGTCTCGATGTCATTGTTTCAGTTCTCGGTTCGGTTGGGATCGGTCGAAACGACGCTACGCCTTGACGGTCCGTTCCTCGAACGGTTCGAGGTCCGCTTCGAACTCGGAGACGGTGGTACTATCCGAGAAGACGCCGAGGAACCGGGCCGTCACGGAACCGGTATTACGGAACCCGTGGGGAGCCATCGGCGGAATCACCGCCAGGTCGCCGGCACTGATCACTCCCGTTGTGCCCCCGGCCCAAGCCTCGACTTCGTCGCCGTCGAGACAGATGATGAGTTCCTCGGGGCTGTCCGTGTGGGTCCCGAGTTCCTTCCCGGGTTCGATCTCGAAGTAGACGACGTTGTGGCCGCCCTCGAGTTCTATCCCGGTTGTCGCCGGGAACGCCGGTGAGAACGGGAAGTTCACGCTCACGTCCATCTCCGATTCCGATTGCGTCACTCCGACGAGCTCGAGCTCGTCGAGGCTTATTGTTTTTAGTTCTGACATTATTGGTGGCTATTCGAGGTCGTTTCGATCGAACTGGTCGTCGAGGCGCGTGAGTTCAGTCACCGGGAGACCCGCGCGCTCGGAGTGCTCCGCGATGGCTTCCTCGCTCGGGGCGCGGTAATGACAGTACGCGCAGTCGGTGTCGTCGTCCGTGTCCGCCAGCACGTCGGTACGGACCCACTCCACCTCGACGTCTTCCTCGCTGAGTTCCGCGATCGCCCGCTGAGACGCCGCGAGCGCCTCCTGTTTTGCTTCCTCGGTGGTGAGGTCTTCGTCCATCTCGCGCCAGATACCGAAGTCGATCAGGTCTTGTTCTGACATGACCGGCTAGGGCTACGACGGGATCGCACTTATACATAAGGAGAATTACATTTCTCTAGCCGATTCTAGTGAAATTCCGTTCACGGACCCGACCGGTGGGCTCGTATTCCCTCCAACCGGGTCGGAAACCGGCGGGGTCCCGATATCAGACCGACGGCTGTTCGTCGAGACCGACGACGTTCATGCTGTCGTCCACCGAAACGGTGAGCGTCGTCGCCTCGCCTTCGATCGTCACGGTTATGCGGAACGGATCCTCCGTGACGGCCGTCTCGAAGCGGGTCCGAAGCAAGTCGATGACTTCGTCGAAGGAGGGAGCGAGCACGTCGAATCCCTGGTCGTCGAGGAATGCGATCACGGGGGTGAGACTCATGACGAACGGTTCGACGGGCAAGTTCTTGGCGAACCCGCAGGTATCACACCGCTGTTCCGCCCAAACGGGGAATCGTGTCCCACAGTGCGAACACGGTTTCCCCTCCCGAACCCGGTGTGTCTCACAGACCGAAACCGACGCCGAGATGGAGCCCGCACACTCCCGACAGACGTCGCGCATCATGGAGGCGATATCCAACATACACCGGTAGAATCCGGTTGCGAGTGCCTCGTCGGGGGTCCGATCCGTCAGCCCTGCAGCCGGGTAGTTCGAAAAGAAGACCGAGTCCCGTGGCGCTTTGTCGCCGAACATCCCGTCACACTCGGTACAACTGATCCGAAGCCACTGGTCCTCGTAGGTCGCCGTCATGGGCGCGTCACACAGCGGACAGTCCTGCTCGAGATCGGCGGAGAAGTCGAGTTCTTCCGCTCCCGAGACGGCGATCACGGTTCTGGCAATCTGCTTGCCGGCACTGCTCAATCGGTACCCGTCATCGGTTTGCCGAACGAAGTGGGGAGCCAGTTGCGAGAGGTGATAGTTGAATTTCCCGTTGTCGTCGACGTCGACCCGACGACGCAGCTCCGAGAACGATATCGTCTCGGCGGTATCGGAGACGTCGTCGTATTTGTGGGCGGCATCGGTGTGCCAGAGCACGCGGATGATGTCTAACCGAATCTCGTTGCCAAGGATGGTGAAGGCCTCGTCCGGGGAAATACCGTCCAGATCGATCGCTGGTGTCAACCGGGGTTCAGCCATGCTAGCAAGGACCACATAGGGCTCAATAAACGTGTCCTACTGTTTTCAAATCGGACCGAATCGGTTGCAAGATACGAACGTTAATGCGATAGATACCGGTTTTTAGCCGGGAGCCGGGAGTTCGCACGTCTGCATCGCGTCTGCTTCGGTACTAGTACGCGTTCTACGACTCCGGTCGCTACTCCATTCGCTCGAGGACCTCGCGACCCTCGAGGTAGGCGAAGCCGTGTCGGTCCGCGTAAGCGCGGGCGTCGGCGGGCGAGAGGGCCTCGCCAGTTTCGTCGTCGAGCATCTCGCAGACGACGACGGCGGGCGAGAGATCGGCGGCCTCGGCCAGGGCGACCCCGAGTTCCGTGTGGCCCTCGCGCTGGGCGAGCAGGTCCGGCGCGGCCTTGAGCAGGTGAACGTGACCGGGGACCCGGAACTCCGCGGCGAAGTCGGTTTCGTCGGGTGCGGCGGCGGCGTCGCCGAGCGCTCGGATGGTCGTCGAGCGATCGTCGTCGGTGATTCCGGTGTAGGTGTCCCGATGGTTGACAGTCAGCGAGAACGACGATCGATCGTCGTAGCCGAGTTCGTGGTCGGCCGTCGCGGGATGGTCGACCACGTCCGAGTAGAAGGGCAGGTCGAACGCCTCCGCGATATCGTGGCCGAGCGCGACGCAGACCAGCCCGCCGGCGTCGTTTCGCAGTCGGGCGACGGCCTCGGGCGTCACGCTATCGGCGTGGTAGATCAGGTCCGTCTCGCCCTCGCGGTCGGCCGCGTCGTGGACGAGAATCGGCTCGCCCGCCCGGAGCGACTCGAGGGCGTGCTCGAACGAGTTCGCGGACGGGTCGACGCTCGAGTTCGCCCCGGTATCGGCGTTCGTCCCGCCGTCGGCGTTCGCCCCGGCATCGGCGTTCGACTGCGGTCCGGCGTGGTGGCCCGTCATTCGCGATCCCCCACGGAGACGGTGACGTGATCGCCGTCCTCGAGGGAGAGTTCCTCCCGGAGTTTCTCGGGCGCGATGACCTCGAGCTGGTCGTCGTCGTGGTGGGTGCGTTCGGGGGCGATGGTGTAGGCGTTCTCGTAGGTCTCGCCGTCGGCGGTCTCGATCGTCGCGGGGTAGCAGACGGCGGGTCCGTAGGTCCGCTCGTCGGACTCCCAGCCGTCGATGGGGACGGGCTCGAGCGAGGCCATGGCGCTGCGCCGCCGGACGCTATCCTCGCGGAGGTCGACGTTCAGCGTGCCGGGGAACGGCTCGTAGCCGAGTCGCTCCTCGAACTGGCGTTGGTAGCCCGACAGCGAGATGTAGTGGCGACCCTCGCCCATGCCGCTGGTGACGGTCCCCTCGAGGCCGATCTGGGAGTCCGTCTCGAAGATGCGACGGTAATCCTCGTATTCGGCGTGGAGCGCTCGCTCACCGGTCTCCGTGATCGCGACCCACTGGCCGTCGCTGACGGTGTCGCGCTCGAGCAGGTCGGCGCTCTCGAGGCGCTGGAGTCGCCGCGAGGCGGTCTGGTTCGACGCGTCGAGGCGTTCCGCGAGGTGAGAACAGGATATCTTGACGTCGCCCTCGAGCCCGCCCTCGAGCGCGAGGAGTTTGAGCACGGCGAGTTCGTCGTGCCCGACGGCGGACTCAGCTAGCACTGACATACACGCATCTATACCGTAGCCCCGTAAAAGTATATCGAATGTGGCATGCGTAACGGAACTGTGATGGTGTTCACGACCGTTTATCGCGTACTCGGAAATGACCGACCGGGTGGAAAAAGCCACCGGTCCGCTGAACGCCGCTCGAGCGCATTCGATCGATCGGTACGTCTCGTCTCCGCCGTACGGCCGATTTCTCCGCAGCAATCGCTTGTACGGTCTAGTGAATTACAGCTCGAGATGACCTTCTCTCTACCGTGACATACACAAATAGAATAAATTAATAAAACCTTTCTTGTATAATGCAAGGATACCGGTTTTACCGTAGAATATAGAGCGTATAGGTGCATTCGCATGAAACGTCTCCTCGAGGCCCTGTTCGGACTGATCGCACTGACGGGCCTCCCGTATCTGATCTACCTCGGCGTGTACTACGTCCGACGGCCGACGGGGACACCGGCCGACGCGTGGCCCCGGGAGCCGTCGGTGAGTATCGTCCTCCCGACGTACAACGAGGCCGCGATCGTCGAGTCGAAACTCGAGGAACTGGTCGAACTCGACTACCCCATGGAGAAGGTCGAACTCGTCGTCGTCGACTCGAGCGACGACGGGACGGCGGAGCTGGTGGAGACGTTCTTCGCCGGCCGTCAGGAGCCGAAGCTGACGCTCATCCGGGAGGACGAGCGGCGGGGACTGGCGACCGCGCTGAACGAGGCCTACGCCGCCGCGGCGAACGAGGTCGTCGTCAAGACCGACTGCGACTCGCGGATCGCACCCGACGCGGTTCGAACGGCGGTCGCGAACCTCGCCGATCCCGACGTGGGAGCGGTGACCGGCCGCAACGCCGAGGTTCTCGGCGACAGCGAGGTCGAACAGGGGTATCGCGACATCCAGACGATGATCCAGGTCCTCGAGTCCCACATCGACTCGACGCTGATCTTCCACGGGCCGTTCTCGGCGTTCGAGCGCGATGCGATCGTCCCGATCGACGACGACTCGATCGCCGACGACACCGAACTCGCGCTCAAGATCCGGCGCAACGGGGACCGGGTCGTCTTCGATCCCGACATCCACTACAGGGAGGCCGCTCACTCCGAATTCAGTAAGCGACGGGAGCAGAAGGACCGGCGCGCGATGGGGCTCCTCCGATTACTGTGGCGACAGCGCGACGCGCTCGGCCGCCACGGGGCCTACGGCCGCGTCGTCCTGCCCTTCAACTGGTGGTTCATGGTCGTCTCCCCGTGGCTCGTCGCGACGGGGATCGCCGTGGCCACGATCGGGTCGCTGGCGATCGCCGGGCCGTTCGGGCTGGCGACCCCGGCCGGCGTTCTCGTCTTTACGGCACTGGGCTCGCGCGACGCGCTCGGCCCGCTCCAGCCGTTGTACTCCCTGTTCGACACCCAGATCTCGCTCCTTCGGGCGAACGTCTCGCTCATCCGTGCTCGAGTCGACGGGGACGAAGCGAGCCACGACGGCACCTGGTCGCCCGACGAGGAACTCCGGGAGGTGTTGCAGTGACGGACGTCGCGATCCTCCACGATCGCTTCCCCGGCATCGGCGGCGGCGAGGAGTTCGCCATCGAGGCCGCCCGGGTGCTCGACGCGCCGATCTACACCGCCTACGTCGCCGAGGGGACCGACATCCCGGACGACGTCGACGTGATCCCGTTCCGGCAGGCCAAGTACTCCTCGCTACCGTGGCGGCCCTTCCTCGAGTGGAAGAACGAGGGGATGAACCCCCTCGAGACGCTCAACGTCGCGCTCGATATGACCGACGCCCACCCGGATCTCGCGGCGTACGACGTGATCCTCGAGAGCGCGCCGCTGTCGAAGTACTACGTCCCCGATGTCGGTCAGCGGATCGTCCACTACCCACACAGCCCGCCGCGGTGGCTGTACGACCTCTATCGCGATCGGCTCTCGTCGTTCGAGTACCCGTTCATCGAGACCGGGCTCAAGGCCTACGCGAAGGGGTGGCGAGCGCTGGACAAGGAGGCCAACGACTACGTCGACCGCTTCGTCGCGAACAGCGAACTCGTCCGCGATCGGATTCGGCGGTTCTACGACCGCGACGCGACCGTCGTCTACCCGCCGGTGACCGGCGAGTGGCGAAACGACGGCGACGAGGGCTACTTCGTCACCTGGTCCCGACTCGCCCCCGAGAAGCGGATTAACCTGATCGCGAGGGCCTTCGCCGGACTCGACGAGCGGCTCGTGATCGCCGGCGACGGGGAGCAGCGCGAGGCGCTCGAGGCGTTCGCGGCCGACTACGACAACATCGAGGTGCGGGGCTACGTCGAGGACATCGAGTCGCTGGTCGCGCGGGCGACCGCGGTCGTCTACGCGCCCAAACAGGAGGACTTCGGCCTCGTCGGGGCGGAGGCCATGATGGCCGGCAAACCGCTGCTCGGCGTAAACGAGGGATTCACGCAGTATCAGGTGCAGGGCGGTCGGACGGGACTGCTCTTCGAGCCGACCGTCGAGTCGATCCGCGAGACGGTTCGGCGGTTCGATCCCGACGACTTCGATTCGACGGAGATTCGGGCGGCGGCGAGGCGATACGAGTACGACCGGTTCGCCGAGGGGCTTCGCGACGTCGTCGAGCAAACGGCTGCCGCCGGCATCGAAACGCCGAAACGCGAAGCGGATCGGCAACCGGAGCGCCCGACCGAAACGAGACGAACCGCAGGCCAGCAGCGCGCCGAGGAGACGTCACAGCCGGTCGACGACGCCGACGACCCCCGCGATCTCGAGGAGGCGACGGATCGATGACGGCGAGCACGACTGCTGGCGGTCGAGGCGGCGACTCGAGCGGTGATAGTCGAGACGGTGATTCGGTGGGACGGACGGGGACCGAGACGTCGCGTGCGCAACGCTCGACGACGAGCGACCGGTGTCTGCTCTATCAGAACAGCGACGCACACCCCGCACACCGGGTGTTCGCCGACGCCGTGCGCGCCGAGCGTCGTCACTTCGAGACCGGCGCTCGAGCGCCGGAACCGGACGGCAACACCGACCGGACCCTTGATCGGCTCCGTACTGGAGGGACGCTGCCGGCGTACGATACCGTCATCGCCGAAGGGAGTGCCCCGCTCCAGACCGGGCTCGCGTACAAACTGCGGCGGCCGGGAACGACCCTCGTCTATCTCGCCGCCGACGAGACGTTTTACACCCTCTCCGAGCGGCCGACGCGATACCTCTGGCGCGCGCTCGAACCCTTGTCGAATCGGCTGCTGGACGGCGTGATCGCGGTCGGTCGCGACGTCTACCGCTGGGCGCGACCGTACATCGGCGACGTCCCGGTCGCGTACGTCCGGCCGCCGATCGCCGACGAGAAGTACGAGCGACTCGCGTCGCTCTCCCCGCGCTCGCCTCCGGATCCGTTTACGATCCTCTCGGCGGGCGAAGCCAAACCCGCGAACGGCTACGATCGATTGAGTCGAGCGGTCAGACGATTCGCCGGGACCGTCGACGCCGACGTTCGACTGGTCGTCCTCGGCGAGGGCCACGAGGCGGAAGCGTACGCGGACAGATCGCACGTGATCACGCCCGGATTCGTCGATCTGGACACCTTCGCCGACTGGTTCGATCGGGCCAGCGTCTACGTCCAGTCGTCGCGGGGCGACGCGTTTCCCGTCGCGGCGCTCGAGGGAATTCTCTCGGGGACGCCGACGATGGTCACCGAGGCGACCGGCGTTCGGGAGCTACTGCCGTCTCGACAGGTCGTTCCGCCGACCGAGGCGGGCCTGCTCGAGGGGCTGTCGGACGTCTTCGAGCGGGCTCCGGCGGAGCGCCGATCCGTCGGTCGCGAGCAGCGAAGCCTCGTGACCGACCTGACCGAATCGAATCAGGGCGACCGATTCAGCACCGCACTCGCGCAATTCACATGACCGAGGCCGACCGACCGGACCGACCGGACCGACCGAACATCGTCGTCGTCTGTCTCGACACCGTCAGAAAGGACGTCTACGACCGATACGCGACCCGGTTACGGGAACTGGCGTCCGTCCGATTCGAGGGGATGCGGGCGCTCGGCGGCTGGAGCGTCCCGAGCCACGCCGGGATGCTGACCGGCTCGGTCCCCTCGGAAACGGGCGTCCACGCTCACCAGCGCCGGTTCGACCCGATCGACCGCGAGGACACCTGGATCGCGCCCCTCGAGCGGCAGGGATACGAGTCGGTTTGCGTTACGTCGAACATCTACGCGAGTCCAGTCTTCGGGTTCGACCGATTCTTCGACCGGACGGTCCCCGTTTCTCCGAGTCGCCGGCTTCCCGCGGGGATGGACGTCCAGCAACACATTTCCGATCGATCGACCGAGGGTGTGGCTGCCTACGCCGATTTCGTCCGCCAGGCCATCGACCACGACCATCCGCTTCGATCGCTGGCCAACGGCGTCCTCCTCAAATTGGACGACGTGAGTCGGAAGCTTCCGATCGAGAAGCCGACCGACTTCGGCGGTCGGTCGATCGCTCGAGCCCTCGAGCGCGAGGTCACCGAACCCGACGGGCCGGTGCTCGCCTTCGCCAACCTCATGGACGCCCACGGCCCCCACACCCCGTTTCGCGGGTTGGACGACTCGATTCACGGCGTTTCCGCGGACTTCCACTCGAGTTCGTTTCGGGATTCGGACGTGAACGCCGCAGACGGTCTCGGCGAGTGCGAATCGGATGTCGAGCGCGTCCGCCGACTCTACGCCGCGACCGTCGACTACCTCGACCGGCTCGTCGCCGACCTCGTTGCCGCACTGGAGACCGGCGACGACCGCGAATCGATCCTGATCGTGACGGCCGACCACGGCGAGAACCTCGGCTACGAGTCCGACGGCTTCCTCATGAACCACATGAGCAGCCTCTCGGAGGGGCTGTTGCACGTTCCGTTCGACATCGTTCCCACGAGCGACCGCGCCCTCGAGGTCGCGGAAGAGACTCCCGTCGACGTGAACGGGCTCAGTTCCCACGCCGATCTCGACGGCGTGATTCGAGCGCTCGCGAGCGAGGAGCCGTTCGATCCGTTCGCGTTCGAACGCGAGCGCGCTCGAGCCGAGATCGTCGGCTCCGGCTCCGGCATCCCGGAGGGCGGGGACGAATCGTACTGGGACCGGGGACAGCGGGTGATCTATCGGGGCGACCGGAAGTACTACCGCGATCAGCTCGGCACCGAGGCGGTGTACGACGTCTCCGGTCCGCCGTCGAAACAGGTCGAACTGCCCGACGAGACGGTGCCGGACGGGCTCTTCGAGTCCGCCTTCGGCGAGTGGGTGACCGGCGACGAGAACGATGCAGAGGCGTTTGCCGAGGAGGTGGACGCGGCGAGCCGCGCGCGACTCGAGGACCTGGGATACCTATGACCGAACAAACCACGGATACAACCCTGCTAGTCACGGTTGACTCGCTTCGAACCGATCACCTGCAGTACATGCCCCGTACGCAGGAGTTTCTGGACGACACCCACGACGCCACCTTCGCAACGAGCACCGCGACGCCCGGCAGCTTCCCGGCGATTATCGGCGGGGAGTATCCGGCCGGCAGCGGGCTCGAACCGAGCGCGAGCGTCGCCCACGAGTTCGATGCTTACCGCGTCGGGATCACGACGAATCACCTGCTGTCCGCGGAGTACGACTACGCGACCGGATTCGACTCGTTCACGTCGCCGAAAGGCGGCGGCGAGTCGCTGAAGGACAAGGGTGCGATCCTGCTCGAGCGCGGCTCGCTCCCCTACAAGGTCGCCAGCTGGGGATACAACCGGTATCAGCAGCTCCGGAGTTACGTCGACGAGACCGAGAAGTCGTTCCGGCCGGCGGACGACGTCGTCGACCAGTTTCGATCCGAAATCGACGGCCGCGAGGAGTGGTTCGGCTGGCTGCACTTCATGGAGCCCCACCATCCCTACGATCCCGACGGCGCGGATATCGACCGAGCGGAGGCGCAGCGGATCACTCGCCGCGTGCTCTCGGATCGCGGCTCCGATGAGGACGAGGCCCTCGTCCGGGAACTCTACCGGCAGGAGGTCGCCGAACTCGACGCGGCCCTCGAGTCCCTCTGGACCACAGTTCCGGACGACGCTCGCGTCGTCTTCTGCGGCGATCACGGCGAACTGCTCGGCGAGGACGGCCTGTGGGGCCACCCCGGCGAGATGCGCCCCGAGCTCCTGAACGTCCCGTTCGGCACGCGGAACGCGCCCGACCTCGGCGAGGTCGTCTCGCTGGTCGACGTTCCGACTATCCTTCGGGGGACAGAACACGGCGTCGGCACGCTCGAGCGCGAAATTGCCTTCGCCGCCTATGGAGACCGAAAGGCCGCGATGACCGTCGACCGCATCGCGACGGAGGCGGGAACGTATCGACTCGCGGACGGCGAACCGGTGGAGGATCCCGCGCTCGAGGCAGAACTCGAGCGGTTCGATCCCGCCTACGTCGTCAAGGAGGACGCGCTGCAGGAAGATCTGGAGGATCTGGGATACGCATGACTGTCGTCGTCCTCGCGCTCGACGCGCTCGACGCCGGACTGGTCGAGCACTTCGACCTCGACGCCGTCCGCCTCGAGTCGGGCGGCGAGATCGAGACGTTCGCGAACACGCAGTCGGTTCCGTACACGCCGGAGGTCTGGGCGACCGTCGCGACCGGGCTCGAGCCGGCCGAACACGGGATCACCGGCGGCGGCACGAGCCAGTGGGAGAACCCCGCGCTCGACCTCGCGTCGTCGTTCACCGGTCGCCTCGACGAGTCCACGAGGGGAACGCTCGGCAAACTCGTTCGGTCGCGGACCGGGACGCGCGAGCGCATCGGCGAGACGGACCGCGAGTCGATGTTCGACGCCGACGACGCGGTCGTCCACAACTGGCCGGGCGTCCACGACGGACGGCCGCTCCAGCGGGCCTGGGACCTGATGAACGCCGTCGCGGAGGGGATGCCCCGACACGAGTTCGAGCGCGAACTGTTCGGGCTCTGCGCCCAGCAGTTCGGCTGGGCCCGCGAGATGCTCGCACACCCCGTCTCGATCGCCGGGGTCCACGTCCACACGCTCGATGCGGCGGGCCACGCCTACGCCGACGACGAAGCCGCGCTGGGTCGCGCCTACGATCGCGTCGGCGAGTACGTCGAGGAGATCGTCGCCGCCCTCGGCGAGGACGACGACCTCCTCGTCGTCAGCGATCACGGGATGCGCGCCGATTTCTATCCGCCCGACGCGGGGGAGAAGCCGGCCAGTCACTCCTGGCGCGCGTACGCGAGTTCCACGGCGGACACCTGTCCGGAGTCGGTCTACGACGTGCGGCGATGGGTAGAGGAACGCGCGGCGGAGTCCGGAGCGAGCGCGTCCGGCGGCGACGAGGGGATCGACATGCCGACCGATCGCCTGCGCGAACTCGGCTACCTCGACTGACGGTTCGGCGATGCGGTGATGCGGCGGTCGGAACGAGCAGTCAGCATCGAAATGGACCGTTCACGCGACGTAGTAGCTGCATAATTATCACCGGTTCCGGTGGAGGGAACCCCAATGCGAATCCTGCTTCTTCGGACGTGGACGACGAACATCGGGAACGGCTTCATCGACTACGGGGCGAGAGCGATGCTCGAGCGGGCGTTTCCCGACGCGGAGATCGTCGAAACGGGCGGCTATCCCAATCACGCGGCGGACACCGCGGCGCTGTGGGGCGGCACCCGGAAGCTCGCGCGGATGACGGGGTACGATCGAGGCAGCTACGAGTCGCCGACCCACCCGATTCGGCAGAATACGGTGAACGTCAGCGAACTGATCGACGCCGACCTGGCCGTCTTGCCGGGCTGCGTGCTCTCGAGACCGACCTTTCGGAAGTACTACGACACGCTCCGGCAACTCAGGGAGCGAGATATTCCGATCGTCGTCATCGGCGGGGGCGGCGAGGAGTACGACGAGGACGAGCGGAAATACGTCGAAGCCGTCTTTGACGCGCTCGATATCGATGTCCTGCTTACGCGGGATCGAACCGCCTACGAGGAGTACGGCGACCTCGTCGAGTACCTGTACGACGGTATCGACTGTTCGCTGTTCCTGGGCGACAGTCACCGGCCGCCCGAGGCGAACCGGGCGTTCGACGTCCACACGTTCGATAAACTCGAGGAACCTGATATCGACGAGGCGTCGCCGTCGACGATCATTCGGCCCGATCACGCTCCCTTCGACGAACCGTATCACTTCCCCGTCGGCGAGCGGGCGAGGAAACTGGTCGGCCTCGAGACGCCGCTGTTCGAGGTGGAGAACGTCTTCGTCTCCGATCTGGTGACCGACTACCTCTTCCTCTACGCCAACGCGGACGTGGTGCGGTCGGACCGGATCCACGCCTGCCTTCCTGCGCTAACGTACGGTAACAGGGCCCAGTTCTACTTCGACACCCCGCGAGCGAACCTGTTCGATCGGGTTCCGATCGACGGCGACGTCACGGCCGAGCCGGTTCGGTTCGATATGGACGAACTCGAGCGCGAGAAGGACGCGCAGGTCGACGCGCTCGAGGAGGGGATCGCGACGGTCCTGTGAGCGTGACCGTCCCTGCGACCGGAATTGAGGGCTGCCCGCTGGTGGGAAACGGGTCCGGAGCCAGCGACTGGCGACCCCGCGTTCGACGGCGACGCTCGGTGCCGCATTCGGTTCGAATTCCGGGGACAGGTTCTTTGTGGGGGGTCTGGTAGGATGAGCGGACACGCGACCATGGGAGACGAGCCATCCATCGCCCTCGTCGTGCTCGATACGCTTCGAGCCGACTCGTTCGACGAGCACTTCGAGTGGCTGCCGGGCGTGCAGTTCACGAACGCGTGGAGCACGACCCACTGGACGGCCCCGGCCCACGCCTCGCTGTTTACCGGTCGCTACGCGGTCGAGGCCGGCGTGACGATCAAGTCACAGGACTTCGATCGAGAAACCGTTCGTCTTCCCGAACTGCTACAGGACGAGGGGTATCGAACGCGGGCGTTCAGCTGTAACGTCAACATCTCGGCGCAACTGGGCTGGCACCACGGGTTCGACGAGTTCGACGGCGGCTGGCGACTCCGCGGCCTCGGCGAGGACGTCTTCGACTGGGACGAGTTCATCGCCGAACACCAGTCCGACGGCCCCGAACGCTACCTCCGCGCGCTCTGGCGCTGCGTCGACGACGACTGCGACACGACTCAGTCGCTGAAACAGGGGGCGCTGATGAAGCTCCGGGATATGGGACTCAAGGGCCGTCACCCCGACGACGGTGCGGCCGAGTTCCTCGAGTACGTCCGCGATAGCTCGTGGAACCGCGACTCCGAGTTCCTCTTCGCGAACCTCATGGAGGCACACCTGCCGTACGATCCGCCCGACGAGTACCGCACCTATCCGGACGAGGAGTCGCCCCACTTCGACAGCGTGAAGGCCACGCTCCGGGAGCCGTCGGCCGATCCGGACCGGATCAGGACCGCGTACGACGACGCCGTGCGATATCTCTCGGACATCTACCGCGACATCTACGCCGAACTCGCGGCGGAGTTCGACTACGTCGTGACGCTCGCCGACCACGGCGAAGCGCTCGGAGAGTACGGCGCGTGGCAACACGGCGGCGGGCTCCACCCGCCCGTGACGAAGATTCCGCTTGTCGTCTCCGCGCCCGGACCGAACCCCGACGATCGAACCCCGAACGCGGACGGCGCGGGGCGAGCGACGCGGGACGCCCTCGTGAACCTGCTGGACGTCTACGCGACGGTACTCGACCTCGCTGGAATCGAGTCCGACCACCGCCGCGGTGAGTCGTTCCGGCCGCTGCTCTCGAGCGCCCCGATCGCGACGGACCCCCGGGCGAACGCGCTGCTCGAGTACCACGGCATCTCGAAGCGACGAGCGCTCGCGCTCGAGGAGGACGGCTACGACACCGCCCCCGTCGACCGCGAGCGCCACGGCATCGCGACGGCCGACTGCTACTACTTCGAGGGCCCGTTCGGGACCGAACTGCTCGGCGACTGCGACCCGGCGGCCCTCGAGTCGGACCTCGAGGAACTGATCACCGACCTCGAGACGCGGGACGGCCTCGGCGAGGCGGACCTCTCCGGGCTCGAATCACAGCTCGAGGATCTGGGGTATCTGTGACTGCCGCCTCAGTACAGCCATGAGCGACGCGACGTCGGTCAGCCTCGGGGGCGAGACGATCAAGGCGACGGCCGCGAAGTTCACGATGGCCGCGATCGGGTTCCTCGGAACGATCGTCTTCGCTCGAGCGCTCGGGCCGACCGGGTTCGGCGGCTACTACCTCCTCTTTTCGCTGGTGAAGATCGCCGATCGAGCGGTCAACGGCTGGGGAACGGCGGTCAAAAAGCGGTATTCGGAGGCCGACGCCCCGTCGGGGGAGCTGATCGGCAGTCAGGGGCTGTTCACGCTGGTGTGGATGGCGCTGGCCATCGCAGCCGCCGCCGTCGCCTCGAGCTGGCTCGCCTCCTACACGGGCCTCCCCGACGCGCCGGTGTTGTTCGTCGTCTTGCTGTTCGCGGTCACGCTCTTCGAACCGCTCGATCTGATCGTGCAGGCGCGCGGCCGAGTCGGGGCCTCGATGTGGACCGATACGCTTCGATCGGTGCTCACCTTCCCGATCCAGCTCAGCCTGATCGTGCTCGGATTCGGCGCTGCGGGCATGGCCTACGGCCTGGCCGCGGCGACGTTCCTGACGGTTCCGGTCCTCTGGTACTACGTCCGGACGCGGCCGGTCGCGCCGAGCCGGGCGACCGTTTCGAACCTCTGGTCGTACGCCAGATACAGCATTCCCAACTCGTTTCTCGGACAGGCCTACGACCGCTTCGACATCATCCTGCTGGGCTACCTGCTAGCCCCCGCCGCCGCCGGGCGGTACGAGGTCGCGCTCAAACTTACGGTGCCGGCGACGTTCGTGACGATGGCCGCCTCGAGCGGGCTGATGGCTCGCGTGAGCCACCGCCACAGCGAGGGCGAGGAGCTCGGGACGGACGTCTCGAACACGCTCTCCTTTACGAGCATTTTCGCGATCCCGATGTTCTTCGGTGCCGTCGCGATGTCCGAACAGCTCGTGGTGACGTTCTTCGGTCCCGACTACGCCGCGGCCGCGGGGCTCCTCGTCGGACTCGCGGCGTACCAGATCGCGAAGACCCAGGCCGGCGTGCTCACGAGCGTGCTCTACGGGATCGATCGTCCGGACGTCAACACGCGGATATCGGCCCTGACGCTGGCGATCAACGTGGCTCTCGGCGTCGCGCTGACGCTCGCCTACGGTGCGATCGGCGTCGTGGTCGCAACGGCCGTCGCCGAGACGCTTCGATACGCCCTTTCGGCTGTCGTCGTCAAACGGGAACTCTCGACGGTCGTCCTGTTTCCCCGAACGCTCGGCGAGCAGTTCGCGGCCGGCGCGGTGATGTTCGTCGTCGTCGTCGCCGCCGAGCGCGCCGTCCCGATCGATCACTGGTATCAGCTCCTCGCGATCGTCGCACTGGGTGCGGTCGTCTACGGGACGGTGCTCCTGGCGATCAGCGAAAAACTCCGCGTCACGATCGTCGGCATCCTCCGGGGATCGCGACTCGAGCGGTGGCTTCCGGGATCGTGGTCGGAGCACGTATGAACCGACCGCGGACCGGGGCCGTCAGTCGCCGGTGACCGGATCTCGCTCCCAGAACTCGCTGTCCTTCTGCAGCTTCGGGACCCACGTATCCGAGGTCTGTGAGAGCAGTGCGACGCGGGAGGCCGGGACTCCCATGACCTCGTCGAATCCGGGCATGTACTCCCGTACGTCCTCGGCGAACTCGACGACTTCCTCGTGCTCGGGCATCGCCGACCGGTCGAGTCGGCCCCGCGAGTGGCCGACGTGCATGTACGCCTTCAGCTCGATGAAGTCGGGGTCGGCCTGCTGGTAGAAGCCGGCGTACCAGTCCGGATTCCGCATGTTCTCGCCCTTGACGAGCGTCGTCCGGAGCACCGTCCGGGTCTCGTCTTTGTCCGCGAGAACGTCCATCGTCTCGAGGAGCTTCTCCCAGGCGTCGTCCTCCATCGCGCCGACGACCTGATCGAAGGTGTGACGTTCGGGAGCGTCGACGCTGACGTACAGTTGCGTGGGATCGCAGTCCCGAAGCATCTCGGGGCGGGTGCCGTTCGAGACGAGGAAGGTGGTGATGTCGCGGTCGTGGAAGGCCTCGATGAGTTCGGGGAGGTAGGGGTAGAGCGTCGGTTCGCCGTCCAGCGAGATGGCGACGTGACGGGGTTCCATCGCCTGGTCGAACACTTCTCGAGGGACCTCTTCGTTGCCGCCGAAGCCCGAGAGCAGTTTCTTCTGCAGTTTGATCGAGGCGTCGACGACTTCCTCGGGGTCGTCCCACTGGACGTCGTCCATCTCGTAGGAGTGGCCCTTGTGGTCGCGCCAGCAGAAGACGCAGCGCTCGTTACATCGGACGACCGGCGTCATCTGGATGCAGCGGTGGGACTCGATGCCGTAGAAGATGTTCTTGTAACACTTCCCCTCGCCGCGCAGGGCGTTGGCCGTCCAGCCGCAGGTCTGGGCGGCCGTGTGATTCTCGCTGTGGTAATCCGGACTCGAGACCTGTGCCGGCCCGCCGTCGTCGCCGTCGCCGCTGTCGGCGTCGGTCGTGGCGTCGGCGCTCGCGCCGTCGGCCCCGGGGTTCGCGGAGTCGCTCATGTTGTCGGCCGTTGGACGGGCGCAGTCAAAAGACGTGTGGTGTTCCGGGCGATTCGTCCCGACGGCCGCCTACTCGTCGCGCTGCCGCTCGCTCGAGGACTCGCCGCCGGGCCGCTCCGGCAGCGAGTGGGGATCTGGCGGCTCGTCGCCGTGTCGGGTGTCGTCGCGTTCGAACAGGTAGAGCGCCGGGCCCCCGACGACGATCACGAGCAGACCGGGGATCGGTACGTTCGGCGGAGCGAGATAGAGGGCAAGCCCACCGCCACAGGTGGCGAACACGATTCCCGCCCAGAGCGCGGGCCTCGAGACCTCGAGCCGAGTCGCATCCCGGTAGACGACGCCGGCACAGCCGAGGACGATCGCGAACCCGACCACCGCGACTGCGATCCCCTGCAGCGAAACCATACCTCGACCGTTACCGCCGGCCGCAAGTCAGTGTAGCGATTCGTCGGGGCGTTCGCGGTGAATCACACGATCGGTAGAGTTGTCGAGGATCAGACTCGCGTGAGCGTCGGCTCGACGATATTTCACTTCAGTAAACCTATATAGAACTATGTGGGCACTGATCCATATATATGGCTCATAGCATCCTATTTTTATAGCCTCTCGAATCTCACACGTGATGGCAGACAACCAGTTCGGACGCTCTGCTGACGGGGTATCGCGACGGAAGTTCATTGCGGCGACCGGCGCTATCGGAACGATGGCGGCCGCTGGGTGCCTCGGAAGTGCAGGTGAAGACGATAGCATCAAACCGCTAACGGCCGACGGCTCGTCGACCGTTTACCCGATCACCAACGACGCCGATTCGCTATGGAACGGGAACCCGCCGGCCGACGACGAGGAGTACTGGGGTCCGGGACAGTACGACATCGATACGGACGAAAACCTCGCTGACTACTGGGCGGGTCTCTACGGCTTCGAACCGACCGAAGAGCGCAGCGTCCCGCCGTTTTCGACACAGATCGCGTTGAGCCACTCCGGGACGGGTGTCGAGGGCGTCATCAACGAGCGCGTCGATATCGGTGACGCGAGTTCGACGGCCGAATCCATCCTCGGATCGGACCACGAAGAACTGGACAACATCGTCGACCACGTCGTCGCCGTCGACGGCCAGCCGATCGTCGTAAGCCGGGAAATCTACGACGCGGGCGTCACGCAGGTCACCGGCGACGAACTCCGCGCGATCTACAAGGGGGAGATTACGAACTGGAGCGAACTCGGCGGCCCGGATAAGGATATCTACGCGATCGGTCGTGCGGAGGACTCCGGGACCGACACCGCGTTCCGGAAGAACCTCTACGGCGACCCCGAGGCACCGATCTCGCCCGATACCCGGAAAGGACAGAACCAGCAGGTGGCGAAGCTCGTCAAGCAGAACGACAACGCGATCGCCTACATCGCGCTCGCGTTCGTCGAACCGGACGGCGGGACCCCGCCGATCGGCCTCGAGCTGGACGGCACCCTCTACGAGTACGGCAAGAACCTCGGTGCGAAGGAGTACCCGCTCAGCCGCGACCTTCACTGCTACACCTACGAGGATACCGACAAGCGCGAGAGCGCCTTCCTCAACATGATCCTCTCGGACTTCGGGCAGCAGAACTTCGTCGAACCGAACAACTACTTCAAACTCCCGCCGGAGCGCCGCGAGGAGGAACGAGGAAAGCTGGCGGACCAGGACTGAGCCGCGCTTCCGACTCGCGTCACCCGGCCCTCGTCCGGCCTGATCGTCTCCAAGTCGAGAACCATACACTATCATGTTAGGTATATTGAATATACGCACGACGATGTCGCAAGCGGCGTCGCAGACGTCGCGCCGAACGCAGTCGCTGGTTCGAACGGCGATGGAACTGGACCGGCCGAGTCTGCTCCTTGCGACGGCACAGATACTGCTGATCATCGGGGCGTTCGTCGGTTTCATCGTCCAATCGGTGTGGACGACCACGTTCCTGTACGGCTTCCTGCTGGCCGTCGGCGCCGGCTGGGTCGTCCGACAGGCGCTGACCGCGAAGATCGTGACGTTTCTGATGACCGCCGCAACGCTCTCGACGCTCGGCCTCATCGCGGTGTTTCTGGTCCTCGAGGCGGTTCCGGCGTTCCGCCACGCCGGCCTCGATCTCATATGGCCGTTCGGCTCAAACGAGTGGAGTACCTCGCAGGGGCAGTTCTCGCTCGTCCCGATGCTCTGGGGGACGCTTCTCACGACGGCCACCGCGATTCTGGTCGCGGCCCCGTTCGGCGTCGCGGGCGCGCTGTTTATCAGCGATATCGCACCCGATTGGTTGCGTGAAATTGTCAAGCCGGCTATCGAGCTGTTGGCTGGTATTCCGTCGATCGTCTACGGATTCATCGGGTTTACGATCATCAACCCGTACGTCGGTAATTTGCTCTCGATCAATCCCGGTGCGCTGTTCGCCATCGGTCTCGTGATCGGCTTCATGGCGCTTCCGACGGTCATCTCCGTTGCCGAAGATGCGTTGTCGGCAGTCCCCGAGTCGATGAAAGACGGCTCGATAGCGATGGGTGCGACGGAATGGCAGACGATGAAGAGCGTCTCGATCCCGACCGCCTTTTCGGGAGTTTCTGCGGCCGTCCTGCTAGGGATCGGGCGGGCGATCGGCGAGACCATGGCTGCGACGGTCATGATCTCACACAGCCGTCGGTTGCCCCAGCCCGAACTGTACAACGTCTTCGATAGCACGGAAACGTTGACGACGTTTATCGCCTCCAGCTACGGGCACGTGACTCCCGGACAGCTGTTCTGGAGTGCACTGTTCGCAGCAGGCGTCGTCCTGATGATTATCGTGACGGGGCTTGGTATCGCCTCTGCACTCATCGAGCAACGAATGCATCGCAAACTGGAGGGCGGCCAATGAGCGACGCGTACGAGGCCCGACTCGTCGAGACCGGCGGAACGGCCTACGAACGGATGGCGATCGGTGTCGTCATCGGCTCGTTCGTGCTCTTCGCGCTCAGCATCGGTGCGCTGTTCGAGTGGGTCGCGGTCGACGGGACGGTAAGCGGCGTGTCGACGGCGATCTACTTCGGTGGTGCGCTGCTCCTCCTGGGAGTGGCGACCGGAGCGCTCGGTGCGTTTTCGCGGTGGAACGGAGTTAGAACGACTCCCGACCGTTCACCCGGTCTCAGCACGGTCGGCAGCCAGGCGACCCTCTGGACGATCACCGCTGCCTTCGTCGCCGGCAACACGCTGGGACTCGGCGCACTCGGATGGCTCGTCGCCGCGTTCGTGGGGCTGCTCGTCGCTTACCTCACGATCACCGCCCGCGAGGACCTCGGCGCGACGGTCCCCGCCGCGACCTTCGTCAGTTTCGTCGGCGTCCTCGTTCTGACCGGCGTGATATCGCCGACGTGGACGTGGCAACCAGCGGCGTTCGATGCCATCGTTCCCGGCCAGCTCGCGATCCCCCTGCTGACGTTGGTCGGGAGCATTCTCACTGGTCAGTCGAGCGCGACCGCCTACGCGGGGTTCGGAACGCGCGGCAGACAGAACGGCGCGTTCCTGCTGATCTCGCTGGTCGTGCTGCTCACGATCTCGGTGCTCCTGTTCCTCCTCGCGTTCGTTTTCGAGCGGGGGATACTGGTCGTACTCGAGAACCTCGCGGTCAGTGCCGGGACGGTGCTGTTCCTCCTTGCGGCGGTACTCGTCTTACTGGTTCGGTACGGACACGTCAACCCGGCGACCGCGGACGGCACCGAGACCCTCGTCTCGTTCGTTTCTCTCGCCGCGGCGAGCGTCATCGGACTCGTCGGCGTCGTTCTCGCGGCTGCGATCGCAATGAATTACACCATCTCGGGATACGCGGTCACGATCGAACCGACGGCCGTCGTCGGTGCGCTGCCGGGACTCGTTGCCGGCCTCGTCTTTCTTGACGCGCTTCGCCGGTCGGGTGGCTCGTCGCTTCCCGATATGAAGGCAGGTCACCCCGTCATCCGAGCTCTTCACATCGTGCTGGGTGTCATGGGTGCCATCGTACTGGTCGAGTTCCTCGTCGGAACGACCCTCGGGCTCGGCGGAATCGGGATCGTCCCGATAGTCGCGATCGTCGTGGGCGGCGTTTCGGTGACAACTCTCGTCGCGACTTTGGGAGCGCGATTTACAGGGCGCGCTCTCCCGTCGTGGATCCCGCCGCTGACGTGGACCGCGAGCATCGCAGCGGTGACGTTCGTCGTCTGCTGTCTCCACGCCATCGCCACGGGCGACTCGGTCGGCGGCACTGTCGGTATCGCCGCCAGCGGTGCCGTCGACTGGCCGTTCGTGATGAACCCGTCGAAGGGGCTCGGCATCCAGAAAGGCGTAATGCCGGCGATGGTGGGGACGATCTGGATCGTCCTCGGCGCCGTCGTCTTCGCCGTCCCGCTGGCGGTCGGTGCCGCCGTCTTCCTCACCGAGTACGCCGAGGATAGCATCTTTACCCGCGCGGTCGACATCGCCACGAACGGACTCTGGAGCACCCCCAGCATCGTCTTCGGCCTGTTCGGCCTCGCGTTCCTCGTCCCGCGGTTCGGCGGTACCCCCTCCATCTTCGCGAGCCAGTTGGTGCTCGGATTCATGCTGCTCCCGCTCGTGCTCATCACGAGTCGGGAAGCCATGAAGAGCGTGCCCGACGAGTACCGTGACGCGAGCGCCGCACTCGGCGTTTCGAAGTGGGAAACGATCAGAAGCGTCGTCGTCCCCGCATCGATGCCGGGGATCATCACCGGGGTTATACTCGGTGTCGGTCGAATCGCCGGCGAAACCGCACCCCTGTTGCTCGTCCTGAACGGACCGAACTTCCCGACCAAGTCGCCCGGTATCCTCTCCAGTTTCATGGTCCGGGTCAGCCTCCAGCCGCCGTTCGTCCACGTTTCGAACCCCGCACTGCTCGAGCGGGCGAGCGCACTCCCCTACCAGCTGTACGCGGTCATCACCGCCGGCGTCGGTGCCGAAGAGACGTTCGGCTGGGGAACGGCGCTCGTCTTGCTCTGCGTCGTCCTCTCGTTCTTCGCGATGGGAGTCGCGAGCCGACGGTACTTCAGGAGGAAGCTACACCAATGACAGAATCCAGCGTTACCACGACAGCGGACCGAACGGACGCCGACGGATACCCGTCGAGCAACGAAACGACGACCGGCGAGAGCGACGAGCGCACGAGAGCGGAGTGGCGCGAGTACTCGTTCGCCGGCGACCCGGTTCTGTCGGTCGAGGACCTGAACGTCTGGTACGGCGACGATCACGCGCTCAAAGATATCTCGATCGACATTCCAGAAAAGAGCGTTACGGCGCTCATCGGCCCCTCGGGCTGTGGGAAATCCACGTTCCTTCGGTGTCTCAACCGAATGAACGATCGGATCAAAGCCGCTCGTATCGAGGGCGATGTCACCCTCAGCGAGCAGAACATCTACGCCGATGGGGCCAACCTCGTCGAACTGCGGAAGCGCATCGGCATGGTGTTCCAGCACCCGAACCCGTTCCCAAAGTCGATTCGAGAGAACGTCGCCTACGGCCCGCGAAAACACGGCGACCTCGAGCGGGGGCTGGTCCCTCGGTTACTCGGACGCGACGACAAGGACAGAGAAGACGAGTTGGTCGAGCGGTGCCTTCGCGACGCTGCCATCTGGGACGAGGTCGAAGACCGTCTCGACGACAACGCGCTGGGACTCTCCGGCGGCCAGCAACAGCGGCTGTGCATCGCCAGATGTCTCGCCGTCGATCCCGAAATCATTCTGATGGACGAACCGGCCTCGGCGCTCGACCCGATCGCCACCGCCAAGATCGAGGACCTCATCGAGGACCTCGCCGAGGAGTACACGGTCGTCATCGTCACGCACAACATGCAACAGGCCGCCCGTATCTCCGACCAGACCGCCGTCTTCCTCACCGGCGGGGAACTCGTGGAGTACGGCGACACCGATCAGGTGTTCGAGAACCCGCGGAGCCAGCGCGTCGAAGATTACATCACCGGCAAGTTCGGGTGATGGCCCGAGAGGACTACCAGAAACGCCTCGAGCGCCTCCGCGAGGCGGTCGTCGCACTGGGCGACCTCGTCCGCGAGCAGCTCGCGGACGGACTCAACGCACTGTTTACCGGCGATCGAGAACTCGCGCGTGACGTTATCGCGGGTGACTCGGCCGTCAACCGTCGCACTCTCGAGATCGAAGGCGACTGTCTCGACCTGCTCGCGCTCCAGCAGCCGGTCGCCGGCGACCTCCGATTCGTCGTCGCCGCGTTCAAGATCGTCACCGACCTCGAGCGGGTCGGCGATCTCGCGACCAATCTGGCCGAGTACACGCGGGATTCGACCGGCTCCGCCCCGACGCTTCCGGACGTCGACTTCGAACGGATCGCCGCGCTCGCGCTCGAGCAACTCGAGCGAGCGATCGAAGCGTTCGTCACGGACGACGCGGACGGCTGTGTTGCGGTCGCAGCGCGCGACGACGAACTGGACGCCCGCTGTGCCAGCGTCGCCGAGCGCGTCGTGCGGACCCTCATCGATCTCCGCGCCGGGAGCGGGACAAACGAGGAGCGGCGAGTCGGGAATGAGGGTGGCGGTCCGCCAGTCGCGGACGTACTTGCCGACGTCTCGCGGACGTTCGTGATCGTTCGCGACCTCGAGCGAGTCGGCGATCACGCGGTGAACGTGGCCGCCCGGACGCTGTACGCGCTCGAGAGCAACGAGGACCTGCTCGGCTGATGCGACCGTTGGATCGGTTCCGATCCCCCTTCGTCTATATATGTCTGGCCTATCGTTCGCTCTTCTCACGGACTAGTAGTGTGGTTGAACGTGGTGGGTGACAACTAGTGGCACATATATACGTCCAGCGCATCGTGAGCGCTATTACCCCTCGTCCCGCGATCCGGCGAATCGAGTACATAGAGCTATATAGATCACATAGTAGTATACTTACCTGCTCTGTGACTTCGATTCGGTGATGTCGAGAGATACCACGGCGTCTTTGTCGGCCGGATCCGGTCGACGTGATTTTCTCGCCGCGGCAAGCGTTGCCCTATCCGGCGGATTAGCCGGCTGTACCGGCGTCTTCGCCGCGGAGGGCAACAACGTAAACATCGCGGGAAGCAGTACGGTGTTCCCCGTGACCGAGGCGATCGCGTCCGCCTTCTCCGAAGAAAACCCGACGGTCAACCTCTCGCTCAGCAAGACCGGGACGGGCGGTGGGTTCGGGAACTTCTTCTGTGCGGGACGGACCGACATTAACAACGCGAGTCGGGAGATCGCCGACGCCGAAGTCGAACAGTGTGGCGGAAACGACATTACGCCGCTCGAGTTTCCGATTGCGACGGACGCGCTGACGGTCGTCGCCAATCCGGAGGCCGACTGGGTTGACTGTCTCACCGTCGAACAGCTACAGGAGATCTGGCAGGCCGACGGTGCCCAGCGCTGGAGCGATATTAACGACGAGTGGCCGGACGAGGAGTTCGAGCTGTACGGCGCGGCGACGACGTCGGGCACGTTCGACTACTTCAACGAGGCGGTCCTCGGCGAAGAATTGAACCACCGAAGCGACTACTACGCGACCGAGCGCGACCGAACGATCGTACAGGGAGTTCAGGGCACGGAGGCCGCGCTCGGCTACTTCGGGTTCGCCTACTACAGCGAGAACCCGGACTCAATCAAGGCGATATCGATCGACAGTGGGAATGGCTGCGTCGAGCCGTCGATCGAAACTGCCAAGTCCGGCGAGTACACGCCTCTCTCGCGACCGCTGTTCATCTACGTCGCGAAGGAATCGCTCGCCAAACCCGCGGTGCGTGACTTCGCTCGCTTCTACATGAAACGTTCCGCGACGGACCTGGTCTCCGATGTCGGCTACGTGCCGAACACCGAGGAACAACGCGACGAGAACCTCGAGAAACTCGAGGATGCGATCGCAGAGGTGACCGAATGAGCCAGCCGGACTTCTCCCACGACGGGATCCGCACGGCGCGTGGCACGGCGTTTCGGTACCTCTTCATGCTCTGTGCGCTCCTGTCGATC
The DNA here is from genome assembly GCF_020405225.1 of Natrinema sp. DC36. NCBI lineage: Archaea > Methanobacteriati > Methanobacteriota > Halobacteria > Halobacteriales > Natrialbaceae > Natrinema > Natrinema sp. DC36. The sequence continues at coordinate 2,124,673 of NZ_CP084472.1, read as the reverse complement.
CTGACGACCGTCGCGATCATCCTGACGCTGCTCGTCGACGCGGTCGATTTCTTCGCGCAGGTCTCGCTCGTCGAGTTCCTCACGGGAACGCGGTGGAGCCCGACGAACGAGCCGACTTCGTTCGGCGTCCTGCCGCTGATTTCGGGCACGCTGGCGGTCACCGTCGGCGCGGCGGCGGTCGCCCTCCCCATCGGTCTGCTGACCGCGATCTATCTCAGCGAGTACGCCTCCGAGCGCCGACGGGCCTACCTCAAGCCCGCGCTCGAGGTACTGGCGGGCGTCCCGACGGTCGTCTACGGCTACTTCGCGCTCGTCTACGTCACGCCGGCGCTCGATACCTTCTTGCCGCTCTCGACGTTCAACACGCTGTCGGCGTCGATCATGGTCGGGATCATGATCATCCCGATGGTCTCCTCGATCAGCGAGGACGCGATGAGCGCGGTCCCCGATTCACTTCGTCAGGCCAGTTACGGCCTCGGCGCGACGAAATTCACCGTCTCCACCTCGGTGGTCGTGCCGGCCGCGCTCTCGGGGATCTTCTCGTCGTTCATCCTCGCGCTCTCGCGAGCGATCGGCGAGACGATGATCGTCGCCATCGCGGCGGGCCAGACCCCGCGACTGGTCGACGTGACCGACCCCGCAGGGCTGTTCCTCAACTCGATCCAGACGATGACCGCCGCGATGGTCCAGATCGGGACGGGAGATCTCGTCGGGCAAGGCCCTGCGTACAAGAGCCTCTTCGCGGTCGGACTGACCCTGTTCGTCATTACCTTCGTCATGAACCTCATCAGTGAACTCGTCGCCTCGCGCTATCGAGAGGTGTATCGCTAATGGCGGCCGACACACGAGACGCACCCGCCGACTCCGGCTTCGGGCAGGTCAGCCGGACGAAAGATATCGCCTTCCGCCTGCTCGCGCTGGCGGCGACACTCGTCGGCATCGTCTCGCTCGCGGCCCTGCTGGCGAACGTCGCCGTCGACGCCGTCGGCTGGCTCGACTGGGGATTCCTCACGAGCCCGCCGCATCCGGATCCGTACGAGGCCGGTTTCCTTCCTGCATTGATCGGTTCGATCGCGATCATGCTCGTAATCGCGCTGATTACATTCCCGGTCGGCGTCGGAGCGGCGGTTTACCTCGAGGAGTACGCCAGTGACGGCTACCTCACACGATTCATTCAGCTCAACATCGCGAACCTCGCGGGCGTTCCCTCGGTCGTCTACGGGCTGTTGGGTCTGGGACTGTTCGTCGGCCTCCTCGGATTCGGGTACGGAACGGTGCTGGCCGCGGCGTTCACCGTCGGCCTGCTGATCCTCCCGATCATCATCATCGCGGCCCAGGAGGCGATCCGGGCGGTTCCGGACTCCCAACGGCAGGCCTCCTACGGGATGGGCGCGACGAAGTGGCAGACGATTCGGAACGTCGTCCTGCCGCGAGCGATGCCCGGCATCATGACCGGAACCATCCTCGCGCTCGGGCGTGCCATCGGCGAGACGGCGCCGCTGATCATGATCGCCGCGCCGACCACCGTCTTCGGGATGCCCAACAGCCTCTTTAGCAAGGTCAGCGCCATGCCCCTGCAGATCTACAACTGGGCGTCCTACCCGCAGACCGAGTTCCAGTACGGCGTCGTCGCCGCCGGCGTCGTCACGCTGCTCGTCGTCTTGCTCACGATCAACTCGATCGCGATCATCATCCGGAACCGCTATCAACAGCGAACCTGACAATGACTAACGAACAGATGACTTCCTCGGAAACGGAACCGACCACCGATCAACCAGCGCCGACGCCGGGAACCGACAGCCTCGCCGACCGCGGCGACGCCGAGGGGGAGACGACGACGGATCGAACGCTCCTCGAGGCGCGAAATCTAAGCGTCCACTACGGCGAGGAACGGGCGCTCAACGACGTCGACATCGAGATCCCCGAAAAGCAAGTCACGGCCATCATCGGCCCGTCCGGCTGTGGGAAATCGACGTTCCTCCGGTGTATCAACCGAATGAACGACCTCGTCGACAGCGCTCGCGTCGACGGCGAACTGCTGTTCGACGGCAAGAACGTCTACGACGAGGACGTCGATCCGGTCGCGCTGCGCCGGAAGATCGGGATGGTCTTCCAGACGCCGAACCCCTTCCCGAAGAGCATTCGCGACAACGTCGCGTACGGACTGAAAGTCCAGGGGAAAGACGACGACGTCGACGAACAGGTCCACAAGGCCCTCGAGCGAGCGGCGTTACTCGAGGAAGTCGAGGACCAACTCGACTCGAGCGGGCTGGAACTCTCTGGCGGCCAGCAACAGCGGCTGTGTATCGCTCGAGCGATCGCCCCCGATCCGGACGTGATACTGATGGACGAGCCGGCCTCGGCGCTGGACCCGGTCGCGACCTCGAAGATCGAGGACCTGATCGAGGATCTCGCCGAGGAGTACACGGTCATCATCGTCACGCACAACATGCAGCAGGCGGCTCGCATTTCGGATAAGACGGCGGTCTTCCTGACCGGCGGCGAACTCGTCGAGTTCGATGACACCGACAAGATCTTCGAGAATCCCGAACACGATCGCGTCGAGGACTACATCACCGGCAAATTCGGATAGTCCGTCCCGCTGATCACTGTCCGGTACTGACAGTGCCGTTTATCCGTTTGCGTGCCGTGTTAACTCCACACATGGTCGCGAACGGGGTCCACATCTTGATCAGTCTGGCGCTGGTCGTGTTGCTCTTCCGATCCGAACGGCCGGAACCGTACCTCATCGCGGCGCTCGCGGCGGCCGGCCCCGATATCGATACGTTCGTCTTTCGGCCGCTGGTCGAACTCGGCTACGTCGAGGGGGTGCTGTGGATGCATCGGGGATTGACACACTCGCTGCTGGCCGGGATCGCTCTCACCGTCCTCCTCGCTGCGTTCGGCCCCTGGCGGGCCGCCGCCGTCGGGTTCGGCTCGCACGTCCTCCTCGATTTCCTGAGCGGCGGCGTCCGTCCGTTCGCCCCGTTCGACCCCACGCTGTATGGGGTTTCCGTCGATTGGCTGCTACTGAATATGCTGATCTCGATCATCGCCGTCACCGTGATCCTCGGCGGCTTGCTCGGCATGAAATACGATCTCGGCCAGCAAGTCGTCTCGCGCGCTCCTGAAACGACACCCGAGCGATCCCGGTAGTATCCCTCAACGCCGGCCGAAATCGCTCTGGCTCGGCCGCCGAACCTGCGCGTCGTGGCTTCCCCACGAGCGTGCGTCTCGAGTCGAGGACACCCTCGAAATCTACCAGCGCGAGGAAGGCGTCTACGACGGGTCTCTCCTCACACCGTCGCCGGCGAAGCGAGTCGTTCGCACGCAGTCTTTATCAGGGACGAGCGAGCTTTCAAAGACATGGCCAGACAATCCTACCAGGACAAGCTCACGGAGCTCCGTGAGGACGTGCTCTACATGAGCGAAGTCGTCATGGAACGCCTTCGTATGGGACTCGACGCCCTCGAGCAGAAAGACGAAGCTCTCGCCCGCGAAGTGATCGAGGGCGACGGCGAGATCAACCGAATGTATCTCGATCTCGAGCAGGACTGTATCGACCTGCTCGCGCTGCAGCAGCCGGTGGCGAGCGACCTGCGATTCATCGCCGCTTCGTTCAAGATCATCACCGATCTCGAGCGGATCGCCGACCTCGCGACGAACCTCGGGGAGTACACGTTCGACGCCGAACAGGACCTGTTCCCCGACGTCGACGTCCAGGAGATGGGCGACCTGACCCTCGACATGCTCGAGGACGCGATGCTCGCCTACGATACCGAGGATATCGAAACCTGTCGAGAACTCGCAGCCCGTGACGACGAACTCGATCAGTTCGCCGAACGCGCAAGCGAGATCGTCGTCCGCGACCTCATCGAGCGCGAACTCGATACGCCGGACGAGGTCGAACGGTTGCTCCAGGACGTTTCGCGGCTCCTGTTGACGATTCGCGACCTCGAGCGCGTCGGCGACCACGCGGTCAACATCGCCGCGCGGACGCTTTACATGGTCGAAAACGACGACGAACTGATCTACTGATCGTCCCGTCCACGACGGCACAACCGATCGACTGAGGCGGGTCTCTACTCGGTCGTGTTGTTCCCGCTAGTCTCGTTACCAGTTTCGTTGCCAGTCATGTTACCGGTCTCATTGCCAGTTTCGTTGCCAGCGGTTTCGTTGCCGCCGCCACCGTTCGCTGGGCCCTGAACCTGGATTTCGCCTTCCATCGCCGGATGGGGCTCACAGCGGTAGAGGGTTATCACGTCCTGTGCCTGAAACTCGAAGACCTCTTCGGTGCCCGGGTCAGAGACGGGGTCGCCCGTCGTGTAGTCCTCGACGACTTCGCCGTCGTCGTTCCGGAGTTCCAGATTATGTGCGGCACCGTCACCTTCCGTCCAGCCGATCGAGTAGTTCTCGCCGGCCTCGAGTATCAGCGTCGGATTCTCTTCCTCTGCGATCGATTCCGGCTGGAGACCCACCCAGGCGCTTGTCTGGCCATCAAATCTAATATCCTGGTCGGGACTGATCTCGAAGCCGTCAGTACTGCCGCCGTTACCACCATTGCCGCCGTTGCCGCCGTTACCACCACCGCCGCCACCGCAACCGGCGACAAACGCGGTCGAACCTGCGACACCTGTCAGCTTGAGCATCCGTCGTCGGGATAACCGATCGTCTCGTGACATCACCGTGACTTTGCTCTCGACGCGAATAGTCGAATACCCGTCTACTGCGTGGAAGTCAAGTACGGGTCGGTCTGAGGCGTTATCTTGCCGGTTTCCATACTGGAATATTACCATCGATAGAATGATAGTAACCAATTAACAGCAATTTAGATATAGTTTCAAGCAAGCTTGCACGTCAGCCACAGCGACGCTCGGACACGGCTGTTACCAACTGCGACACTCGGGTACGCACGTCAACAGCTGCGCCGTATCGATTACGTTCCGCGTCTCGAGCAGTAGTTCCGCCGCCTCCCGAACCGTGAACTCGGCCTCGAGAGAAACGCCGTGACAGGAGGCGTAACACTCGAGCCAGCGGTTCATCGCGTCCTCGAGCGCCTCGAGCTCGGGTTCGGTAAACGGCACCAGTCGGCCGCCGGTTCGGGCTTGGACGTAGAGCCAGATAGCCTGACCCGCCCCCTCGCGCAGGTACGCATCGGCGGCGTCCGGACTCGGATCGACGGCCGCCTCGCCGTCCGAACCGTCGGCCTCGAGCGCCGCCCGCTCGCGCTCGGCCCGGCGGGCGAGCGCGGCGATTTGAGGTCCGTACCGGCTCACGCTACCCCTCGCGGTACTCCACACCCTTGCCGCCGCGGGGGTGCTCCCACTCGGTGTCGGCGACGATCGCACAGGTGCCACACTCGACGCAGGGCTGCGTGTCGAGGCTGACCAGCGTCTCCTCGCTGCCGTTCGTTTTGACCGTCTCCGAGCGGTAACAGCCGCCGCCGAAGTCCTCGGCGCTGACCGGACAGGCGCTGACGGCTGCGCCGCTTGCCGCGTAGGACTCGTCTCGGAGTTCGATGTGGGGATTCCCCACGTCGGTATCGTAGGTCAGGTCGCCGATGCGCTCCTCGAGGGTCGGCGGTTCGATCTCGCTCTCCCAGTGGATCGTCTTGCCGTGTTCTTCGGCGATCAGCGTCGGCAGGGAGACGTAGCCGGTCTTCGTATCGGGGAGCATCGACACGAGGAACGGCGAGTTGTACGCCCGCTGTAGCAGGCGATCCGCGACCGGATTGCCGACCGCGAGCGAGCCGATCGGCGAGTCCAGCACCCGCTCGACCGCCGCGGTAACGGCGTCGTTTTCGCCGACGGTCCGGCTCAACTCGTACTGCCTGGGGCGGAGCTTGTCCATCGTCCCCGAGTCCTCGAGCATCTTCGTGTATCGGCGGCCCGCAGCGTCCGGGTCGCTGTTGCCGCGAGTGACGGCGAAGGCGTCGGCCGCGAGCGCCCCGGCGGTGACGGCGTGGTTCATTCCCTTGATGATCGGCCCCTGGGCCTGCATCTGGCCGGCGGCGTCGCCGACGAGCACGAGTCGATCGCGATACGGTTCGCGGTGGGCGACCTTCTTCGAGTCGGGGACGAGCTTCGCCGCGTACTCCCGCTCGTGATACTCGTTTTTGAACCAGCCCGCCAACAGCGGATGCGACAGCAGGGCGTCGAGCAGTTCGTGGGGCTCGGCCTCCTGCTCGACGAGACTGTCGAGGTGGAAGACGGTCCCGATCGAGAGCGAATCCTCGTTCGTGTAGAGAAATCCGCCGCCCCGGACGTCTTCGAAGAGGTCGCCCGAGAACAGGTGGGCCGCACCCTCGTCCGGCCCGATATCGAACCGGTCGTCGATCGCGTTGGGGTCCATATCGACGACGGCCTTGACGCCCTGGAACCACTCGTCGGGTTCCTCCCAGTCCATCAGTCCCGCCTCGCGGGCGAGTTCGGAGTTGACGCCGTCGGCCGCGACGATCAGATCGGCTCTGATCGGGTCGAGTTCGTCGCAGGTGACGCCGACGATCTCTCCGTTCTCCTCGAGCAGGCCGTTCACCCGCACGTTCGTCAGGACGCCGCCGCCGGTCTCGCTCGTCTTCTCGTGGACCCGCTGCTCGAGCCAGGAGTCCATCTCGCGGCGGAGGACGGCGTCACACCAGTCGGTGTCGTGTTCGTGGAGATCGGCCAGATCGTAGGTCTTGACCGAGTTTCCGGCCACGTTGTGGATGTAGTAGTCCGTGACCGGGCGCTCGGCGGCTTCCTCGCGGAAGCCGTCGAAGAGGTCGTCGAGCGTGTAGGGGGCCGAGTCCTCGGCGTAGAGCAGCCCGCCGGAGACGTTCTTCGAGCCCGCTTCGGTCCCACGCTCGAGGACGAGCGTCTCGATATCGTGGTCGGCCAGCCGCGCGGCCGCCGCGGCCCCGCCGGGACCACAGCCCACGACGACGGCCTCGTACTGTTCGTAGTCGTCGGTTGCGGCCGCCATCAGTCGTCACCCCCGTCGGCGACAGCCTCGGGCTCGAGGGCCGTCTCGCCCGCCTCTACGGCCTCGGTGAGTCGGGGTAACACCTCGAAGAGGTCGCCCTCGACGAAGTAATCCGAGAAGTCCCGGATCCGGGCGTCGGTGTCGGTGTTGATCGCGACGATGGTGTCGGACTCGTCCATCCCGACCTTGTGCTGGACCGCGCCGGAGACGCCCGCCGCGATGTACACGTCGGGGGCGACGACCTGACCGGTCTCGCCGATCTGGCGTTCCTCTTTCGAGTACTGCTCGACGTGACCCTCGAACTGATAGGAGGAGGTGACGATTCCGCGCGTGATGCCGAGTTCGGCGTCGTCGAACGCGTCGACCAGGTCGAGGCCGAGTTCCATCCCCCCGGTCGGATCGTCGGCGATTCCGCGGCCGAGACAGACGATCACGTCGTGGCCGGTGAGATCGATTCCGGCCTCGAGCCGGTCGTATTCGGTGATCTCGACGCGGAACCAGTCGTCCTCGAGGTCCATGTCGTGTTCGACGACGAGTCCCTCGCGGTCGGGGTCGCGCTCGATCGGGTCGAAGCTGCCCGGAATCACCGAACACCCCTGCGGGTGGAAGTCCCGATCCGGATTGTCGAGACAGAGGATCGTCGAGTACTCGAAGCCCGAGAAGTCCGGTCGCTTCATGTGCAGGACCTTCTCGACGGTCTTCTTGACGCCGGGTTCGCCGGTCTTGACCGGGTTCGAGATCTCGTTCGCTTCGATGAACAGGTCCGAACAGTCCGAGGCCAGCCCGGAGTCGAGTTCGGCCTGAACCTTTGCCGAGAGGTCCCGCCCGTTGTTCGTCGCCGGGAACAGGACGTAGCGCGGCTTGTCGTAGTCGCGCCAGTCGGTGCTCTCGACGGTCCCCTCTCCGCGGGCCATGTGCGCCGAAATTTCGGTGTAGGGTTTGTGGAGGAAGCGCTCGAGGCGCTCGTCCTCGTGATAGACGGCTATATCGGCCCCGTAGGCGATGCACTCCTCGGCGAGGCCCTGGCAGTCGTCGCCCATCAAGAATGCGACGACGCGCTCCTCGTCCCCGTAGTCCGCTTCGAACTGGTCCATCAGTTCGCGGCCCTTGCCGAGCATCTCTTTCGAGACCTCGAGTAACTCGCCGCCCTGGGTCTCACAGAACACCCACAGGTCCGCGTAGTCGCCGTCCGCGAGTCCCCGGATGTGTTTCTTGTCACGGGTGGGATGCGAGAGGTCGTCGTCTTCTGCCGGTTCGTCGTCTGCCTCTTTCGCTTCATCCTCGTCGGCCTCGGCTTCGTCCACCGTTTCCGCCGCTTCATCCTCGTCGTCCACAGCTTCCGCTTCCTCCGCATCGGCCTCGGCTTCGTCGCCGACGTCCTCTTTCGTCTCCTCGTACTCGCCCTCCGTCTCCGTGCCCTCCTCGACACCGTCGCTGTCGTCGTCGGCGGCACCGATTCCCTCGAGCCGCCGGTGGACCGCTTCGCGGGCAGTTTGCCTGTCCCGTCCGGCGCGCTCGGCCTCGAGGATCGCCTGCAGTTCGTCCTCGTCGTCGATCGTCTGGAGCCGCTCGGTCAGTTCGTCGACCGTGTGGTCGTCCGGATCGATCGCCGTCATTTCAATCACCCGCCTCCGCGGCGTAGGGCTGCATCTCCTCGAGTACTTCGCTCATGCCGCCGTCGGGATCGATCATCGTCGCCTCCCGTTCCGAGGGCGCTTTGGGGATCGGATCGACCGACGAGACGATCGTCGGCGAGCCGTCGAGTCCGATGTAGTCGGGATCGAGCTTCAGGTCCTCGTGATCCCACGTCGTCAGGTACTCCTCGTGCTCGGCGGCTCGCTCCTCGGTTTCGGCTCGCAGCGCTTTGTGCGTCAGCCTGTGTGAGGCCTTTCGATACGTCGGCTCGAACTCGGGATCAGTGATGACGAAACAGGGTAAGGGCGCTTCGACCGTCTCGATCTCGTCGACATCGCCCTCGACGAGTCGTTTCGCGCGTAGCGTCCGTTCCTCGGGGTCGATGTCGAGCGCGACCACGTGGGTGACGATCGGCCAGTCCATCGCCCAGCAGGTCTGGGGACCGGTCTGTCCGGTTTCCCCGTCCGCCGTCTTGAAGCCCGCGAACACGATGTCGACGTCGGCGACGTTCTCCTGATAGGTCTCGAGGCCGGCGCTGAGCGTGATCGCCGTCGCCCACGTGTCGGAGGCGGCCAGCTCGCGGTCCGAGAGCAGGTAGCTGTCGTCGGTGTAGACCGTCTCCATCGCCCCTTTCAGGACGTCGGCATAGCCCGGCGGTCCCATACTCATGCCGGTGACGTGGCCGCCGTGGCGTACCTTCGTCTGCAGTGCAGCTTCGAGCGCGAGCTCGTCGTTCGGGTTCATCACCGTCGGCGTCTTCCCGCGCTCGAGATGGCCGTCCTCGTCGAACGAGACGGCACCCTCCGAGAAGTCCGGAACGCCTTTCGTCAGTACGATCGACCGCATGGATACCTCCGCCTGTGTGTGCCTTTATTTAGCATGCCTGTGTCACCCTATCATAGTATCAGTATTAAGAATAGGGGTGAATACCGCCGTCAAAACGTACTCTCCGCGTCGAACGCTTCCCGGACGGTTGCAATAACTCACATCGAGAGGGTCGGGTCGCTCCCCCGAGCAGCAAACGGACCGGAGAAATGCCGGTTACTCGCGTTCGCGTTCGGTCGTTCGCATCGTGATCTCGCCGTCGGCACGGATCGTGCCGTCGATCTCGGCATCGGGGCCGAGCTCGAGGTCGTCACAGGAGACGTCGCCGAGAATGCGAGCGTCACGGTCGATGGTGACGTCGCCGTCTCGAGTGGTCACGTCGCCGTGGATGCGGGTTCCGTCGCCGACGGTGACGTCACCGCGGGCTCGGAGGCTCCCGAAGACGTTGCAATCGGCACCGACGTCGATCGTCTCCGCGCGGACGTTGCCGTGAAGTCGGCAGTCGTCGCCGATCGTCGCGGGCGTCGAGACCCGCCAGGCGTCGTCGCCGACGGTCGCGTTCCGAGGAATGACGAGTGGCTCTGTATCCGGCTCGCCGTCTTCCTCGTCGACGAGTTCGGAGATGAGCCGTTGGGCGGCGTCTTCCTCGCCGATCAGGAGGAGGTGTTTGAGGTAGACGAAGAGCAACACGATCGTCGGCATCGGGTTCCGAATGACGATCCAGCCGTTGGCCTCGAACCCCTCCTCGATCTCGACGTCGTCGCCGATATCGAGGTCGCCCGCGACTTTCAGCTTCCCGCCGATGTGGACGCGCTCGCCGATGTAGGCGTCCTGTCCGACGAGCACGTTTTCCGCGACGTCACACCACATGTCGAGTCGGCAGTCGCCGTCGGCCTCGATCGCACCGCGAAACTCGGCGCTCTCGCCGGCCAGCACGTTTCGGCCGCGGACGCCGAACTCGATGGTCGAACGGCCGCCCACGAGGACGTCCCCATCCGTTACGAGGTCGCGTTCCTGGGCTTCCGTCCCGTCGGGAACGACGAGTTCGTCGAGCGGATCCCTGCTGAAGGCCACATTCGCATCCAAAGGGAGTACCACCTAATAAACCTCGCGCGTCGTCGGTCGTTCGTCTGACGCCCGTCTGCCGCGCCGATCGCTCGCCTCCTGCAGCCGCCGAACACAGTCGCCTCGCTTTTACACTCACGCTGCATACGACCAGCCATGACTACGCTCGCATTCGACGACGAGGGCGTCGACGTCGTCTACGAAGGCACCGAGTTCCGCCTCGAGCAGGAACTCATCGAGGAAGCAACAGAGAAGTCCTACTACGACGTGACCGACCACGAGGTGTTACAGATCGTCGCCGAACAGCCGAACCTGCAGGGCGAACCGCGCCGTATCGGCGATATTCTGGACTGAGTCGGTCGACCCGCGTCTTCGAACGGCTCTCCTCAGTAGATGACGTGAAGCAGTACGAACACGACGATCCCGAGCGAGAAGGAGATCAGCCACAGCGTCGCCGCGATCCGACCGACACGGGCGTGATTCGTTTCCGGCAGCTCCGCGACCGGACGGGAGAGCGCGAGCAACAGCGCGTAGTACAGCAGCGGAATACAGACGATCGCGAGCAGAATGTGGATCGCCAGGATCGGCAGGTAGACGAACTGTTCGATGGCCGCCGGTCCCGGAAAATCCTGCGGCCCACCGGTCACGGTCAGCCGGTAGAGATAGAGCGCGAGAAAGCTCGCGAACAGGCCGAAGGAGGACAGCATCGCGACCCGATGGCGATCGATCTCGCCGCGTCGGATCGCTCGCCAGCCGACCGTGATCGTCCCGATGGCGATCGCGCTGAGCACGGCGTTGACGAGCGGGATCGCGTCGACGACCCGCTCCGGTGCCGCCGGCACGCTCGAGGACGGAATTCGGCCGCCCGCGGCCGCGAAGACGACCGCCAGCGACACGACGCTCAACACGCCGGTGAGGAGGCGCACGCGCTCTCGAGGGACGTATTCCATGTGTGATTGTTCGAGCGGAACGGGAAAGTGGTTGCTCTCTCTGCTTGGCGACCCCGCGACGGAGGACGACAGCGCGGGGACCGACGGACCGCGACGGACTTGCCTACCTCGCAGCGGACCGCCGCTCGGATCGGCCCCGCATCAGGACGGACACGAGCAGGAGGACGAAATCGAATACGAGCGCCGCCACCATCCCGTACCGAATCAGGAAAACGATACCCGCGACCGCGGTGATCACCCCAGCGATTGCTGCGGAACCGTTTCCGGTGGCAGCAACGGACCGGTACACGTGGTATCCGACACCGAGCTGGAGGACGAACGCGACGAGACCGAACAGGGATATCGCGGGCATTCAACGGCAATTCAGAGAGGGACAGCATATACATGTCGGCAAATGGAACCCTTCAGGCGATCGAACCACCGCTCGTCGACCCACGGTTCAGACACACTCAGTCGATGGTCACCGCACTGTCGGCTGGGGGGCGCTGTTCTCTCGGCCTCGAGTCGTACCCGTCGCGATAGCCGAAGCCATCGCTCGTCGGGAGTAGCGTCGGTAAGGATTATGCGTGGGTGATGTCCTCGAAGGGAGATCACCTGCATCGGGTGTGGTGGACATCGTCCACCGGTGCGATGCGTGGGACCGGATTTGAACTTCCGTCGTTCCGCTTCGCTCCACGACGGCATTCGCGATCGGCTTCGCCAATCGCTCATCGGCGGACCCCTACGGGACAGCGCTCGGCTTCGAGAAACCAGTTGCTCGTCAATGTAGTGTCGGAAGGAATTATGCGTGGGTGATGTCCTCGGAGGGAGATCACCTGCATCGTAGTTGGCGGGATTCCCGCCGTGTGCGATGCGTGGGACCGGATTTGAACCGGCGGACCCCTACGGGACAGCGCCCTCAACGCTGCGCCGTTGGCCTGGCTTGGCTACCCACGCTCGCGGTCTCTGTCTGCACTCAATCGTATCCAGCGTGATTATAAAAGCCCTTTCCTTTGGGTCGGCGACTGCGGCCGTGTCCCACGGAATTGCGGCCGGCGAGTGACGGATACTCGACCCGCTCGTTTCGCGGGCGTCACCGATCACGGTCCCACCAGATTCGCTTGCTGTGCGGTCGTCAATCGAACCGCGAGAGACACAAAAGTTTCAGTACTCGAGCGAAATCATCGACCGATGTCGCTGTCGTCGGCTCGGACGCGCGCGCTCGTCGGTGCCATTATGGCCACCGCGATGGTCGCTGCGGGCCTCCTCGTCTCGCCGTCGACGACGCTCGGCGCCGTCGACTCGCTCACCGCGGATCCGCTCCTCTTCGGGCTCGTCGTCGCCGGCCTCTACCTCGTGCGGCCGCTACTCGCGTGGCCGACGACGCCACTCGCAGCCGTTGTCGGCTACGGCTTCGGCGTGGCCGTCGGACTCCCGATCGCACTTCTCGGCGTCGTCGTGACCGTGCTCCCCGTCTTCGTCGCCGCTCGCTGGCTCAGTTCGGACGACGCGTCGACGGCCCCCCACACTCGAGGCACTCCCTCCGAGAGCGAAGGCGATAGCAGCCGGCTCCTCGAGCGAGCCGGCGATACCGTCGCACGCTATTACGAGACGGCGGGACCGCTTCGGGGCGTTATCGCCTCGCGACTCGCACCGATTCCGTCGGATATCGCGACCTGTGCCGCCGCGGTCAGTGGCGTTTCGCTCCGTCAGTTCGTGGTCGGAACGGTGATCGGCGAACTTCCGTGGACGACCGCCGCGGTCGTCGTCGGTGCCTCGGCGGCGACGATCACCGCGAGCGGGGTCGGTGAACTCGGCGTGGCGTTCTCGCTCGTTTGTGCCGCCGCTGCCCTCGTCCTCCTCACCGGCCCCGCATACGGTACCGTCCGAACAGAACGTCGACCGGAACCGGACGAGACGGAGAATTCGGGACGATCGACGGACAGCTAACGCTCCGTTTCCGCGGTCTCCGACCTCGTCGTCGCGATACCCGAGGCTCCGATTTCGGAATCGTCGATCATTGGCGCTTCGAATCCGGTATCCGACAGGGGAGGGGAACTGCGTCGAGAGAATCCGTTCTGCAACCGGGAGCTATCGACCGGGCGGTTACTCCTCGTCGAGGCCTTCGACGAGCGAATCGCTCATCTCCTTTAGATCCGACTCGAGCTGTCGGTAGGCCTCGGTGTCGGTCAGCTCCTCGATGGACGCTTCGTCCTCTAACGTCTCCATCTTGTTCGAGATGGACTCGAGTTCCCGCCGGTCGTCGTCGCCGTAGCGCGCCTGGACCCGCAGGTTCTCGACGATCCGCGTGAGCTGGGTTCGCGTGACGGGTTTCGTGAGGTAGTCGTCGATGTCCAGTTCGACGATATCGAGCCCGGGATCGACCGCGGTCACCATGAGCACCCAGCAGTCGTAGCCCGTCGCTCGGATCTCCTCGAGCACCCGGTCGCCGGTGATGTCGGGCATGTGCCTGTCGAGCAGGACGATATCGATCGCGTCGCTCATTTGCTCGAGGGCGGTGGAGCCGTCGTAGGCGGTCACGACCTCGTAATCCTCGCCGACCCACATCGCGTAGAGGTCGGCGAGTTCCCGTTCGTCGTCGACGACGAGGATCGTCGGTTGCGCGGACATGTATTCGTTGTCCGAGACCACAGACCGCCGTCTTGTAGGGGTTCCGGGCGACTCACGGCTCGAGTCGGCTGCTGAAAGAGTCGATTCACCTCGAGAAAACCGCGATTTCAACGGAAGGGGTCGCTGCAATCGATGATGACCCCGTGCTGGGGACAGACGTACTTGCAGTGGCGTTTGTACATCGGGGCCTCGCAGTGCGGACAGCGCGGCGCACCGGTCGCTCGATCGTTCGAGCCGGCCGCGCCGGCACTACTGGCGTCGCCCACGTCGGCACCTCCAGCGGAACCGTCCGCGTCGGCACCACCATCCGATCCCGTTCCGCCGTCGGCAGTCATACACCAGCGTTCACACCGGGCGATGCTAAGTGTGGTGTTCCCGTGGGTCAGCGACGGAAAAGAGAGCAGAGAACACGAAGACGAGAAAAAACGGCAGAAACTACGGCGCAGAAACGGCCTTATCAGCGCTCAGCATTCCGACCAGCCGCAGCTATTGCAGGTTTTGCAGCCTTCGCTGAACTCGAGCGCGAGCGAGCCACAGTCGGGACACTCCGGCGACTCGCCGGCATCGATGAGGTCCTGCGTCGCGTCGTCAGCGTCGGCGTCCGCGGACGGACCGCCTTCCGCGGCGGCCGCACCGCCGTCTGTCTTGGGTCCGTCGTACTCGGCGGCGTCAACGTCGATGTCCGCATCGGCGTCGGCCGACTCCTCGAGCGTCTGCTGTTTCGGGTACGGCTTGTCGATCTCGTTCTCGAGGTATCGGCGCATCGCGGTGCCGATGGCGTCGGGGATGGACTGAATCTGTTCGCCCTTGTCCCAGGCCACCTTCGGCGAGCGAGTGCCACAGAGTTCGTCGACGATCTCCTCGGGGTCGACGCCCGAACGTAGCGAGGTCGAGATGACCTTCGCCAGCGCCTCGGTGAAGGAGTTCGTGAACCCACCGGAGTGGCCGATGTTCGCGAACAGTTCGAACGGCTGGCCAGTTTCGGGATCCTCGTTGATCGTCACGTAGATCTTTCCGTAGCCGGTGTCGATGCGCTGACTGACGCCCTGCAGCGCGTCGGGTCGCTCGCGCTTCTCGGTGAAGTCGACCTGAATCGGCTGGCGGCCGTCGCCGAGCAGCGAGTCGACGTCCTCCTCGAGGACGTCCGCAACCTCCTCGCTCTCGAGGAAGGCCTCGAGGCCGCCGAAGATCTCGTCGATCTGTTCGACCAGGGCCTGTGCGGCTTCGGTCTCGTCGGCGAAGTCGGCGTTGTCGGCGCGCGTCGTCAGCACCTGCTTCGATCGGGTGCCGTCGCGGTAGTAGGTGACGCCCTTGCCGCCGTTCTCGTAGACCCACTCGAAGACCTCCTTGGCGTCCTCGAGCGTGGAATCGTTGGGCGCGTTAACCGTCTTCGAGATGGCCGAGTCGACGCCGTTCTGGCAGGCACACTGCACCGCTGCGTGCTGTTTCGCCGAGACGTCCGACGTGATGACGAACAGTTCGCCGATCGCGTCAGGCACCGTCGAGAGGCCTTCGACGCCGTCGAACTGGTTCGTCGCCATCTGCTCCTGGGCCTCTTCCTTGACCGCGTTGATATCGATGTCGTTGTCCTCCAGGACGCGGAGGAAGTAGTCGTCGAACTCGACGAGCATCTCGTCGCCCTGCACGTCGTCGGTGACGTTCTTGTAGTAGGCGACGTTGTAGATGGGTTCACAGCCGCCGGTGGTGTTGCCGACCATCGAGGTCGTCCCGGTCGGCGCGATGGTCGTGACGTTGTGGTTGCGGATGGGGAAACCGTCTTCCCAGTCGTCGGCGTCCTCGCCGGTCTGGCGCTCGAACCACTCGCGGTACTCCGTCGGGTTGGCGTACTTGGACTCGTTCCAGTCGTTGAAGGAGCCGCGCTCTCGAGCGAGCTCGTGGCTCGTCGCCTTCGCGCCGTGGTTGATGTGGGTCATCAGCTGGCTGGCGACTTCGTTCCCTTCGTCGCTACCGTACTTGATCCCGAGCTGAACGTACAGCTGGGCCAGGCCCATGACGCCCAGACCGATCTTGCGCATGTCGCGGACCTTCTCCTCGATCTCCTCGACCGGGAAGTCCGACATCGTGACCACGTTCTCCAAAAAGCGGGTGCCGTACTCGATGCGCTCGTCGAACTCCTCGAAGTCGATGGCCTCCTCGAGGAAGGCCGCGACGGCCGCTTCTTGGCTGTCGTACTCGTCGCCGTGCTCGTCGGACCAGACGCGCCAGTCGGGGGCGTCGAGGTCTGCCAGCGTCGAGAGGTTGATGTGGCCGAGGTTACAGGCCTCGTACTCCTCGAGGGGCTGTTCGCCACACGGGTTGGTGGCGAGCATCCGGTGATCGTCTTGCTTCTCGACGTCGAAGGAGTGTTCCTTGTTCACTCGCTCGAGGTAGATGACGCCCGGTTCGCCGTTCTCGTGTGCGCCCTGTACGATGCGCTCCCAGACGAGTTCCGCCGGGATGGAGAGGGGTTCGCCGACCTCGACGTGCTCGCCGAGGTCGTACCGGCTGTACATCTCCTTGGTCTCCTCGGTGGCGATGTGGGGCTCTTCGGTCCGCGGGTTAGTGAAGGTGTACTCCTCGTCGTTCTGGACCGCTTCCATGAAGCCGTCGGTGACGCCGACGGAGATATTGAAGTTCGAGAGGTGACCCTCGACGGCGTTGCGCAGGTGCTTGGGGACGCGTCCGTCCTCGTCGATGAGGTCGCGGGCTTCCTCGAGGGCTTCCGAGAACGTGGTGTACGTGTAGTCGTCGGGGTCGTTTAGTCGCAGCGTGTGAGCGAGCGAGACGTCCTTGTTCTTGGCGTGGATGAACTCGATGACGTCGGGGTGCGAGACGCGCATGATACCCATCTGGGCACCGCGGCGGGTCCCGCCCTGCGCGATGGTCTCACAGAGCTGGTCGTAGGTTCGCATGAAGGTGATCGGACCCGACGCGATGCCGCCGGTCGAGCCGACCGAGTCGCCGTAGGGTCGCAGCTGCCAGAAACCGTAGCCGACGCCGCCGCCGGACTGGAAGACTTCGGCCGCCTTCTTGGCGGTCTCGTGGATGTCCGAGAGATCGTCGTCGGGCGACATAACGAAACAAGCCGAGAGCTGCTGGAGCTCGTTCCCGGCGTTCATCAGGGTCGGCGAGTTCGGCATAAAGGAGAGCGACTCCATCCCGTCGGTAAAGGTCTCGGCGACGTCCTCGACGTGGGTTCGGACCTCGTCTGGAAGTTCTGGAACGATCGTGTCGTAGGCGAACTTGTTGACGTTGCGCTCGGTGAGCGTCGTCTCGACGTCGTCGTCCGCGGTGACGCCTTCACCGAAGACCTCCGCGGCGAGTTCGTCCCGTCGCGGGTGGTCGGGCTTTAGCTGGTCGGGCGTGACGGTGATCTCGCGGTCGCGCTTCTCGGCCTCGTAGACGGCTTCGGCCAGCGCGATGTTCGTGCCGACGCGATCGAAGAGGTCCTCTTGCGTCTCGATCAGATCGCCGTTGGCGTCCTTCCGCAGATAGCGGGCCGGTAGAATGTTCTCGTAGGCGTTCTCCGTCAATCGCTCCGCCAAGGTGTCCCCGTCGGAGCGCTTGATCGGGAGCGTCAGATCCGCCGCGGAGAGTTCGACATCGCTCATGCGCGCGTCACCTCGTCGGTACACCGCTGGCGCACACCGATTCTGGCGTCAATCCGGGTCGTTGCTCTCATCATTCGTAACGAAGGTTCGGTATTCATGCATCCATCATAAAACGTGGTGTTGTTGTCCCACTTTTCTTGTAGTAATACAAATACAGTTGTAATGATGTCTCTGTAACCTATCGTTTCTCTTCCTCCCGCGGCCGCCGAGACGGCCGCCTGTGTGGTCACTACGTCCTACGTCGCCGACCGCCTTAACGATTTTCAGACCGGACTGAAAGTGACTGTGAGCGACGAGAATCCGTCGTCTTCACGCGATTTTCTCTTTCACGGCTATTTCCGTGGGACGGGTTGACACCGTCGCTCACGTCTCTCCCTGAGCGCCGCTCGAGGCAATTATCGATCATCGCACGAGTCTGTCACTGTCGAAATTCATTCACGATATCCAGAAAGATTACGTCCCTGCAGTACACTGGGTCGCATATGATCGAAGCACTGACATCGGGGCCGACGATCCTCCTCGTACTGGCCGGACTGGCTGCCTTCGCCGTCGCCGTCGTCGCAATCAAAATCGCGATCAAACTGGCCGTCCGCATCGGCATCGTGGCCGCCGTCGTCCTCGCCGGGCTCTATGCCGCCGGGTTCACCGACCTGTCGTTTCTGCCGTTCTAGACCGCCGGCGTACTGCGCTGTCCGCTCTCGGCATACCCTTGCCGCCCCACGCGGTCGGTCCGCCGTTCAGACCGACTCGAGGAAGTTTTCGATGATATCGTGTCCGACGGCCGTGAGCACGCTCTCCGGATGGAACTGGACGCACTCGAGGGGATGCTCGCGGTGGCGCACGCCCATCACGAGCGTCCGTTCGCCGTGTTCCGCGGTCGCCGACACCTCGAAACAGTCGGGGACCTCGGTCGCGATCAGTGAGTGATAGCGACCGGCGCGAAAGCCCTGCGCTAAGCCCTCGAAGACGCCGTCGCCGTCGTGGTCGACCGCTGAGGCCTTCCCGTGGATCGGTTCGGGTGCACGGCCGATGGTCCCGCCGTACTCGTAGACGGCGGCCTCGAGGCCGAGACAGACGCCGAGCGTCGGCACGTCGGGAGAAACCTCCCGGAGCACGTCCATCGTGACGCCGACGTCGCGGTCGTGTTTCGGATGGCCCGGGCCCGGACTGATGACGATCGCGTCGGGATCGACGGCGCGCACGGCCTCGAGCGACGCCGTATTCTTCAGGACCTCGGTTTCGGTGCCGGGCAGTTGGCTGACGTACTCGACGAGGTTGTACGTAAAGGAGTCGTAGTTATCGACGAACAGGACCGTCAGCGGATCCGCATCCTTCTTCCCGTTTTCATCTCCGTCCCCGTCCGTGTCGGCGTCCAGCTCGTCGGTCGTGGTCGCACTCATCGACTCACCTCTGCCGTCGCATCGGGTTCGTCGTCCGAACTCGGGGCGTCGTCACCGGCCGGCAGTTCGATCGCCTCGAGCGCCGCGAGAACGCCGCCCATCTTCTGCTCGGTTTCCTCGTACTCGGCGGTGGGATCGCTGTCGGCGACCAGCCCCGCGCCGGCCTGGACCGTGATTCGATCGCGGTCGCCCTCGTCCTCGACGGTCGCCGTTCGGATCACAATCGCGAAGTCCGCGTCGCCGGTCCACGAGTAGTAGCCGACGCCGCCGCCGTAGAGGCCGCGGGGGTCGGACTCGAGGTCGTCGATGATCTCCATCGCTCGGATCTTCGGCGCGCCCGAGAGGGTGCCGGCGGGGAAGGACGCTCGAGTCGCGTCGAACGCATCCGAGTCAGCAGCCAGTTTCCCGGTCACCGTCGACTCGATGTGCTGGACGTGGCTGTACTTGAGGACGTTCATGAACTCGTCGACGCGGACCGATCCCGGCTCCGAAACCCGGCGAACGTCGTTTCGTGCGAGGTCGACCAGCATCGTGTGCTCGGCTCGTTCCTTCCCGTCGGCCAGCATCTCGCCCGCGAGCCGGCGGTCCTCGACGGGGCTCGAGCCGCGGTCGCAGGTGCCGGCGATTGGGTTGGACATGACCTCGCGCCCGCGGACGGAGATCAGCGTTTCGGGGCTGGCGCCGACGACGGTGAGCTCATCGTGATCGAGCAGGTACATATACGGCGACGGGTTCACGTCCCGCATGGCCTCGTAGAAGCCGAGCGGGTCGACGTCTCCGTACAGTTCCCGCGTCCGGGAGATGACGCCCTGATAGATGTCGCCGTCGAGGACGTGCTCTTTGGCTCGACGGACGCTCTCCTCGTAGTTCGCCTTCGAGCCCGCGATCTCGTCTTCGCGGACGAACCCGCCCGTCTCGGGCCGCTCGGCGTCGCGCAGCGTCGCCGCCACCGTAGCGGCTTCGTCCCGGAGCGCGTCGTATACCTCGTCCGGATCGTCGTCGGCCTCGAGGACGGGCGTGAAGACCAGCGAGAGCGTGCCGTCGCGTTCGTCGAACGCCAGCGTCTTCGTCGTCAGGAGGAACTGTGCGTCCGGGAACCGGGAGTCGGGCCGCTCGCAGCCGACCTCCTCGAGCCAGAGGTCGTAGACCGCGTCGTAGGCCAGGAAGCCGACCAGCCCGCCCTCGAGGTGCTGGCGGTCGTGGTCGGGCATGTTCGCGAGACGGACGTCCGGCATCGCGGCTCGAAGCGCGTCGACGGTATCTCCGTCGGCTTCGGATTGCATCGCCGCGATCGGCGCGTCCTCTGAGAGGGCCTCGACGGTCGCCTCGCCGGAGTCGACCGTCACGACGGCCTCGGGATCGTATCCGACGTAGGAGTATCGGGCGTGGCGTTCGGCGTCCGCAGCACTCGGTCGGAAGGCTCCATCCGGGTCGCTCGAGGCGGTCTTCTCGGCGCTCTCGAGCAGGAAGGCGTACGGCGCGCGCTCGCGGTCGCTCGCGGCCGTTCGGCCGGTAAGCGCCGCGTAGGCAGCGAGCGGGGTCGTCTCGACGTCGAGCGTGGCGACGGTGCGAACGACGGTGGGTCGATCCGAGCGATCGGCGCTCGACCCCGCGTGCTCGCGGAACGTCTCCCGGTCCATGTCGACCGTCGGCTCGGATACGGTGGCGGTAGAGTCGTCCATGTGAGTCAGTTACGGCTGTGCCGGTCGGCGGGCGTTCTTCGCTCGGTCGACGAACGATCGCACGGCGTCGATGTCCTTGACGCCGCCGCGTTCCTCGACGCCGCTGGCCACGTCGACGGCGAACGGGTCGACGGTCCGGACCGCGTCGCCGACGTTCTCGGGCGTGAGTCCGCCCGCGAGGATCAGCGGCGACTCGAGGTCCGCAGCGGCCAGCCGCGTCTGCTCCCAGTCGTGGGTTCGACCGGTTCCGCCGCCGCCGTCCTCGGCCGCCGTGTCCACGACGAGTCCATCGACGATGTCGTCGTAGGTCTCGGCGGTCGTCGCGTCGTCGGCGTCGACCGCGAGCAGGATTTCGGCCTCGAGTTTCGCGCGCAGGTACGCGAGGTCACCGACCCGAATGTCGCTGTGAATCTGAATCGCGTCGGGTTCGATCGTCTCGACCAGTTCGATCGCCTCCTCGGGCCCCGATGGCATCGTCACGAGAACGCTCGTCACGAACGGCGGCGTCGCCGCCGCAAGCGCCGTCGCTCGCTCGATCGAGACCTCCCGCGGGGTGTCGACCGGGACGTCACAGATGATGCCGACCGCGTCCGCGCCCGCCTCGACCGCCGCCTCGAGGTCGGATTCGGTGGTCAGCCCGCAGACCTTGACGCGGGTCATCGCTCCTCCCCTGCCGGCGCCGCCGTCGCGCCGCGGAGCCGGTCGAGTTTCCGCGCCGCGGAGCCGGAGTCGATCGCCTCGCGGGCCGCGTCGGCACCCGCCTCGAGCGAGTCCGCTTCGCCGGCAACGTAGATCGCCGCGCCGGCGTTCGCGAGGATGACGTCCCGCTTCGCACCCGTGACATCGCCCTCGACGATCCCGCGCATGTCGGTTGCGTTTTCCTCGGGCGAGCCGCCGGCGATATCGTCAATGTCGTGCGTCGCAAGTCCGAGGTCGCTCGGCTCGAGCGTGTACTCCGCGACGGAATCGCCGTCGACTTCTGCAACGCGCGTCTCGCCGTGAATGGCGATTTCGTCGGTGCCCGCACCGTGGACGACCAGCGCACGGTCGACGTCCATTCGGGACAGCGCGTCCGCGAGGACGGGGACGAGCTCCGGATCGTAGACGCCGACGATCTGCGCGTCGGCCCCGGCCGGATTCGTCAGTGGGCCGAGCACGTTGAAGATCGTCCGCATCCCGAGCTCCTTGCGCGGCCCGATGACGGCCTTCATCGCCGGGTGGAACACCGGCGCGAGCATGAAGCCGATGCCGTCGTCCTCGATGGCCTCCTCGACGGCCGGCGGTTCGGCCTCGACGTTCACGCCGACTTCCTCGAGCACGTCGGCGCTGCCCGATGACGACGAAACCGAGTAGTTGCCGTGCTTGGCGATCGGAACGCCGGCTCCGGCTGCGACGATGGCGCTCGTCGTCGAGACGTTGATCGTGTCGTAGTCGTCGCCACCCGTTCCGCAGGTGTCGACCAGCGGCTCCCGGTCGGGATCGATCGTTCTGGCCGCGTCGCGCATTCCCTCGGCGAACCCGGCGATTTCGGCCTCCGTTTCTCCTTTCGCGCGCAGCGCCGCCAGCAGCGCGCCGATCTGTGCTTCCGTCGCACCCTCGAAAACGGCCGTCGACGCCGCTCGAGCGTCCGATTGCGCGAGGTCCGTCCCGTCCGTCACTCGTTCGACGTATTCCTGCATAGTGAACACCAATGTACGTAGTTGTCTTACAATGACCAAATGAGTACATAGACTTAAGCGTATCGTCCCGGCGCATGGGGGCGACTCGCGTACGGCGGTCGATTCGAAACCTTCAATTGTAGTGGCGGGCAACGATTGAGTGCAGACAGCGTGACGACGCGTGTCGGGCTGTGTGAACGCGAAACCAGGCGGGTTGGTAGTCTAGTCTGGTTATGACACCTCCTTGACATGGAGGAGATCGGCAGTTCAACTCTGCCCCAACCCACTACGCTTCCTGCGGACGATTTTCCGAGCAGCGTATTTGTTTGTTATCGGTAGAAAGGAACACGGTTTCTTTATTCAGAGTGTTGCGTGAAACCCGCAATAAGTATAGGCGGTAAACATAACACTCAATACACCGATTCTTAAGGTTGGTAACACTTTTCGGGTCAGAAGTGTAATTCGAACTAATGGATTCAGACTGGGTGCTCATTCCACTTGGGTTTCTTGCCTGTGTACTCCTTGTTGGGGCGGGTCTATTCCTCGTGTTCCAGATTCAGCCTGATACGCCGGGCGGTAATTCGGATTTTGATAGTTACCCCGTTGGTCCCGAGAAACCAATCCCATTGAACTCCTCAAATGTCGTAGACTATACTGTTACTTACGAAGAGCGCCTTTTCTATAACGACATACTTGAGCATAATAATAACAGTCTCTATGACGATGAAGGAGTGATAACTAACTGTACCTCTATCTCAACCTCAAACGATAGTACGGATGGATTTCACGTCCAGTTAGAGTGTCGAGGCGGTGTTACAGACTCATCTCAACTGGCTGAATCGGAGGAGTTCATGTACTCAGTCACCTACCGTGTAACGACTAATACAACACAACAGACTGAGTTCCAAAATTATCCCTTTGACAAGGACAGACAGTTCAATAGAGAAGAGAATTAACTTAATAGTAGCTGGTAATCCCGTTCCTTTACTCAAAATTGGATATTGCGTTGGGACCCAAAGGATTTCCTCAAGCCCCTCTAAGGACGGACAAGGACATGATGTTCCACCCGTATCGGTTCGGGAAACACGAGCAGGGCCCTGTCTCCCAATCTGGGCCCAGAGAAATCGCTTCCGGGGGGATCTTCCAGCCATGAATTCGCGGCAGGTCGACGCTGTCATCGACCTCTTGTACGGGGTGTTGATCTTTGTCTCTATCCTGTTGATCGTCACGGTAGGATCCGAAATCGGTCTCGCCTTCGGGTTCGGCGTCTTGGTTTCCTACGCGGTTCACGTCGTCTGGAAGATGGCGCGCTTCGATCCCGACTGGATGACCACGGCCGTCGAGGAGGCCGTCGACCAGACCGTGGGGGAGACGGTCGAAGAGGCGGTCGGACAGAGCGTCGAGGAGCAGGTCGGCATCGTCCAGGAACAGATCGAGTCCGTCGAGCGACGCGTCGAGCGTCTCCCGCGGGAAGACGAGGTTGAGGAGTTGATCGAGGAGACCGTCGAGGATGACGCGCAAGGCCGATCGGATAGCTGATCACACTCTCCGGATACCGGCTCGCATCACGAGTTGCGACTGAACGACATCCGTTGTCAGTCCGTATCTCACGGTACAGACAGTTTTTCGACGCTAAGAGACGGCACAATAACTATGAGTCTATCTCCGTAATATCCTAGCGAGAGGATACCATGGTCGCTGTATTGGTTCTCGTCGGCGTCTTCGTCGCGGTTTTCGTCGGGTACAACGTCGGCGGTGCGACGACGGGTCCGGCATTCGGCCCGGCGGTCGGTGCCGACGCGATCTCGAAGACGTGGGCAGCCGCACTGATGACGATTTTCTTCTTCGTCGGTGCCTGGACGATCGGCCGTCGAGTCGTCGACACGCTCGGGACTGAACTGGTCCACGACCCCGGCGTCTTCACGCTGGAAGCGAGTATCGGCGTCCTCTTTTTCATTGGACTGGCGCTGTTCATCGGGAACTTCTTCGGTGTCCCCGCCTCGACCTCGATGACGGCTGTCGGGGCGATCGCGGGACTCGGCCTCGCGGGCGGGGAACTGAATTGGGCGGTGATGGGCGAAATCGCCGTCTGGTGGCTCGTCGCTCCTTTCATCGGCTTCTGGATATCGCTGATCATCGGCCGGTACTTCTACGCGTATCTCAATCGGATGGTCGCCATGGAGCGAAGCGAGGGACCACTCCTCACGGTCGATCGCTCTCGCGCCGTCCCGGTTCCCGCCGCGAGCGAAACCACGAGCCGGCGCGAGTTGAGCGGCGTGTTTACCGTCATCGTGATCGGCTGTGTGATGGCGTTCAGCTCCGGCACCTCCAACATCGCGAACGCGATCGCCCCGCTGGTCGGCAGCGGTGCACTCGAAATGAATCCCGCTATCGTCATCGGCTGTCTAGCCGTCGGCATCGGCACGTTCACTATCGCCCGGCGGACCCTGGAGACGATGGGTAACGACCTCACCGAACTCCCGCTGACGGCGGCTATCGTGGTCGCGACCGTCAGCGCCACGCTGGTGACCTTCCTGTCCTGGATCGGGATCCCGGCGAGCTTCGTCGTGATCGCGACGATGTCGATCATCGGCCTCGGCTGGGGACGGGCAACCCGTCCAGTCACAGTCCTCGAATCCGTCCGCAGGGAACAAGCGGCGAAGCTCTCCGTCGGGGCACTGGCCGCCGACGAGGAGGGCGAGAAATTACCGTCGATCGGCCAAGAAAATCCCGCGGACGTTCCGTCTGCGTCGGATTTGTTCGATCCTGCGACGACCGGCCGTGTCGTTCTGATGCAGAACGTCGTCCCGGCAATCGCAACACTCGGGGCGTACCTGACCTTCCGGTTCGTCCCCGTCTTCGGGATCTGAATTCTATCAGCTATGGATTATTGAGCTACTGATCTCTCCCACACTCACGATTGCTCTAGTGTCTTTCCATTCGTCAGGTCGTTCCCCCTACAAGGCTTTATTCAGGTCTTCGTTGTAGCGTTCGTCATGGTTTCACGCGTTCTCGTTCCGATGGACGGCTCAGAGATAGCGGGGCAGGCACTCAGGTATGCACTTGAAGTCCATTCAGACGCGGAGATAACTGTCTACCATGTCGTTGGCACTCCATCGATGATGATGGGCAGCGCAGTGGGTCTTGCATTAGAAGAGGACCTCGAAGCAACCGCTGAGGAACGGGCCGAACCGATCTTCGATCGGGCCCGCGATATTGCTGCTGAGTATACCACTGAGATAGAGACGGACATCGGTTTAGGTCACCCAACGCGAGCAATCGTAAATCGTGCTGAAAACTACGACGCGATTGTAATGGGGGCTCATGGAGAGCACAGTGAGGGTATCATACGAAGTTTTCTAGTAGGAAACATCGCAAAGACGGTATTCGAACGGTCACCTATCCCGGTAACGACTGTTCGGTAGTACGTGTCCTCTGAACGGTCCCAGATGACGGACAAAGAACTACCCGCCGTGCTACATCGTCTCCTTGTACTGAACGATCACCGCCTCCCCGCCCTGAAGGGCGAGGTTTTAGCCTCGTGACCTCCATAATTCGAGCTCGCCGACACTTCCCTCTGTCAGTCTCGAGCTCACGCGTCGTCCTCCCAGTCGGTGAAACAGTCGGCGGGCTCGACATCTCGTATCGCATCCGAGCCCTCGCTCGGAATGTGACGAAAGCAGCGCGGTTCGCCCTCCGTCTCGGCGATCCACGCCGCCTCGTCGCCGCAAACCGCACAGTTCGGAGCGCCGCCGACTCGCAGCGCGAACCACCAGCGAAGGCGCTGCAGTCGGTTTCGGAGCCCCGCTCTGATTCGGGTCGGAATGTCCGAAAGAGTGTTCTCGGTCACTGTGATTCGATCCCCTCGAGACGTTCGACATCGTCCAGCGCCATGAACGTTTGATCGTATCGCGACGCGGTCATCGCTTTCGGTCTCGAGTCAGTTGGGCCAGCGGACTCCCCATCATCCCGTCGCTCGAAATCGAACGGTACAAACCCGCGAGTCGGCTCGAGCGGGATATGGAAGTCGTCGGTCGGCTGCTGGCGTTGCTCGTCGTGTTGCTGATCGGGGCTGGACTGCGGACGACCAGGATCCTCGACCGGCGGCGGACTGAACTGCTGAACGCCTTGGCCTACTACGTCGCGCTGCCGGCGCTCATCTTCGTCTCCACCTACAACCGGTCGATCGGGGAGCTCCTTTCGCCGGCGCTGCTCGGGGGACTGCTCTTCGTGCTGTTCGCGACCGCTGGACTCGCCGCGCTCGTCCACCGAAATCGCGACTCGAGCGCCCGGCGGAGCGTTGCGATCGTCCAGTCCTACCACTCGAATCTGGGCTATCTCGGACTGCCGCTGGTCGCCGCGACGTTCGACGCGTCGGTGACGGCGATCGCGAGCGTCGTGCTGGGCGTCGTGACGCTGGCGCAGTTGCCGCTGACGATTCTCGTCCTCTCGACGCTCAACGGAGCCGACGCCTCGATCGCGCGCGAACTCCGCGGACTCGCGACGAACCCCATCCTGGCGACGCTGATCGCCGGCCTCGCGGTCGGCTCTCTCGAGATCTCGATCCCGTCGTCCGCCGCGACCGGTCTCGATGCGGTCGGCTCGCTCGCCCTGCCCGTCGCGTTGCTCTGCGTCGGAGCGTCCCTGCAGGTCGACGTGCCCTCGATCGACGTCGGGGCGACCGCCGCCGTCGTCGCGCTCAAGATCTGCCTGATGCCCGCCCTCGCGTGGGCCGTCTTCTCCGCGCTCGCCGTCGATCCCGCGACGTTTACCGCCAGCGTCGTGATGCTCGGCACGCCGACCGCCGTCTCGACGTTCGTCTTTGCGAGCGAACTCGGCGGCGACCGGGAGTTCGCGTCGCTGAACGTCTTCGTCACGACGCTGGCCTCCGTCGCGACGCTGTTCGTGCTGATCACACTGGTCAGCTAACGGGCTGGGGTCGGTTTCGAATTCACTCATCGACTCTCGAGTGGCGATGAGACCGATCCGGACCGATGAAGCCGTCCACTACCGCGAAAAGAATTGCTTGAGTCGGCCGAGCAAGCCGGCTCCGTCGTCGGAATCGGCGGAGTCGTCGCTCGTTTCGGCAGCCGCGTCGGGGTCGACCGACCCGGCGAGGGGTCCGGCGTCGGCGGGCACGTCGGTATCGACGCCGGAGCCGCTGGCACCCGACTGTGCCGTCTCGAGGTCGTCCATCGAGAGGTCGATATCGTCGATCTCCGGGGTCGACCCGCGGCCGTCGCCGGCCTCGGCTGCCCGGACGTCCGCGCCGGTGACGGTGCCGTCGTCGACGCGGGTCGCGAGGTCCTCGAGCGACGCGTCGTCGGGAAGCGACGAGGCTGCCGCATCGACCGATGCCGTGTCGCTCGCGTTCGCCCCTTCACCGGATCGGGATGCAGTGTCGTCGGTCGTCGGTTGATCGGCCGTCGTTCCGTCGGCCTCGTCGACCGGGGTCGTGACGGTGTCACTCGGTTCGTTCGTCGTGGTCGGCTCGTCGCTCGAGTCCGTCGACTCGGCCGTCGTCGCGTCGAGCGAGTCGAGGATGTCATCGACGCTTTGCTCGGAGACGACGCGCCGGGGGCCGCCGCTCGGCTCGAGGGCCTCGCTCGAGCCATCATCGGCCTCGACGTCGTCGGCCGCGCCGGGGTCGTCGGTCGCGGCGGTGGAGGGTGATCGCTCGTCGCTCATGGTCGTGGTCTGTCGCTGCCGGGGACATAATCTTTCCCCTGTGCGGGCGATACAGAAAACGGGCTCGGTGACGCTATTTCCGGCCGCTATTCCGCGACCGCGGGGCGCGATCGGACGATGTTGAGAACGGCACCGACGAGGATGATGATGCCGGCGAAGTAGAGCCAGGTGACGAACAGGAGGACCGCACCGACGGCGCCGTACGCCTCGTACTGGCCGGCGTTCGACGCGTAGAGCTGAAACCCGATCTGGAGGACCGTCCAGCCGACGGCGGCGAAGACCGCGCCGGGGACGATCTCACTCAGTTCGACGGGTATCGGCGGCAGCACGTAGTAGATCGGCAGGAAGACGAGGACGAGCCCACCGAGCAGGACGATCCAGCCGAGCAGGCCGGCGAAGGGAACAGAGTCGGCGACGATCCGGAGCATCGCGCCGATTCCGATCATGAGCGCAAGCGCACCCGCGCCGGCGACGATCACGGTGAGGCCATCCCTGATCTGGTCGACGATCGAGTCCTCGGCCACCTCGTCGTAGACCTTGTCGAACGCCAGGCTCAGTCCGCGAAAGACCTTGAGTGCACCCCACGTGGCGACGACGAACGCGACCACAGTCGCCTCCGCGCGCCCGGATTCCGTCGTGAGCGCCGCGGTGACCAGTTCCTCGCCGGCCGCCGGGAGGAAGTCGCCGGCGACGGTGATCAGCCGCTGGGCTGCCTCCTCGCCGCCGACCAGCGAGCCGACGACGAGCGCGAGCAGGATCAGCGGGATCAGCGAGACGAACGCGTAGTAGGCGAACCCGGCCGCGAGAAAGGTCAGATCGCGGTCGCTCGCCGTCCGGTAGATACTGGTGAACGTCTCTGGAACCTTCATATGGAACGTCAATTATTGCAGTCTATGGACCTGTAAATCGTTCGCAATTCCTGTGCCCCAACCAGTATCGCGGTTTTCGTGATTAATTTCATAGTTATGATGGTTTTCTGGTGGGCCAGTTCTCGTTCGAGACGGATCCGCTCGTGGATCAGTCACCGCTTCGTACGGAACCGTCGGTGATCCGGTCACTACGCGAGAGGGTGTGTTCTTGCCCTCACCACTCGCGACAGAAGTTCTGCCCCGCGTAGACCTCGCCGTCGTCGGCGATGTAGACGCCGACACCGGCTCGATCCCAGCTGGGCGTGTCGCCTTCCTCGAGGATGGCCTGCCGATGGGACGTGGAGTTCATCCACTGGTTGACCAGCCCGGTTGCGAGTCCCTCGGCGGTCCGATGGCGAACGGTTCCGTCGCCGCCGGGTTGTCCGACGCGTCGATCGAGCCACGTCTTGGCGATGTTCTCGCCGTATCCCGGACAGTAGTTGCCGACGTCCTGAAACCGGTCGTACGGTCCCTCTCCGTCGGGGTTCCTGTGGCGAAAGTAGTCGCGATCGGCCATGTCTTCGCTGTGGGCGCGAGAGACGGACGCGATCGTTCCATCCCAAACGAGTGGCTCGAGACCGTGCTCGGCCCGACGCTCGTTGACCTCCGCGTGGACGAAGTCCTCGACGGTCGCGGAGCGAACCACTTCGACGTCGGTTTCGTAGCTCGAGTTCCCCGGATCGTCGGGATCGGTCACGTCGGGGTTGCGTTCGCCGGCCGGGTTCACGTCGGAACTGGGTCGCGGTCGTTCATCCAGGCCGAGCCCGTCGATGAGTTGAGGTGCGAAAAGGGCTGTTCCGAGCGCGAGCGAACAGACGAGTGCGACGGCGACGAGGAAGTTTACCAGTCCCCGCATCAGCGCGCGGTCGTCGCTCTCGTCCGCGTCCGTTTCGTCCGTCTCGGTCGTCGCGAACCGACGGCTATCCATCGAGTCGACTGACGGTCCGTGCGTACAAGATAGTCGCGGTTGCTTACAGTCAGTGAAAGGGAGCTATCGGTTTGCCGACTGCTTCGAGGGTGCCGTCGCCTCGTCGGATTCGTCGCCGAAAATCGTCTCGTGGATCCCGATGACGAGTCCGGGAACCACCGCCATGAACAGGTGTTCCTCGAGCGGGATGCCGGCGACATCGACGCCGGTCCGCAGTTTGATGTCGAAGACGCCGACGGCGAGGGTGTAGCGGTCCCAGACGTAGGCGATCGGATACAGTGCAACGATGGTAACCGCCGCCTTCCGGAGCGCGTTCGCCCGGTGCAAGAGGAGTGCGGCGACGAGTCCCCAGACGATTTCGGTGACGAGGTAGGTGTACCGGCCGAAGACGGTGATGTCACGCATCGTGAGCCGCTTCAACGGCCCGGACAAAAATCCCGGTGCCCAGGGCCACCCGGCCAAAACGGGCAGTACCTTAAATACCCCTGCGGCATTACGTTCATACGGACAGATGAATATCGCTGATATCGCCACTACGGAGTTTATCGAAGTCGATGTCGGGACGCGAATGGGGAAAGTCCGTTCGATGTTCGAGAACGGAAACCCCAAGGGAATTATCGTGATGAACGATGGCGAATACGAGGGCGTCATCAGCGAGCGGGAGATCCTCCAGTCGCACGTCGAGGACGACGCCAAGGTTGCGGCGCTGACGAAACCGAGCCGGAACACGCCGTCTCCCAAGGTCGACCGTCAGGAGGATATTCGAGAGACCGCACGCGTCCTCGTCGAGAGCAACGCCACGGTCGCGCCGGTCTTCGAAAACGGCGACCTCTGGGGCGTCATCACCGACGACGCGATCCTCGAGGCGGTACTGGAGAACCTCGACGCGCTCACCGTCGAGGACATCTACACTGACGAGCCGATCACACTCACCGAGGACGACGGGGTCGGTAAAGCGATCAACCTCCTGCGCGAAAACGGGATCTCGCGGCTGCCGGTGATGAACGAGAACGGCTACCTCTCCGGCGTCGTGACCACCCACGACATCGCCGACTTCGTCATTCGAGAGAATCACACGACGACGACCGGCGACCGGGTCGGCGACAGCGATCGCCTGCTCGACGTGCCCGTCTACGACATCATGAACAGTCCCGTGGAGACGACGACGCTGGACGCGACGGCCAAGGAGGCCGTCGAAGCGATGCTCGAGGACGACTACGCGGGGCTGATGGTCACGCCGGCCGACGACGACCGGGTCGTCATCGGCGTCATCACCAAGACGGACGTCCTGCGCGCGCTGACGTTCACCGAGGAGGAGCATATGGACGTTCAGATCACCAACATTTCGATGCTCGACACCATCACCCGGGAGTCGATCGTCGAGAGCATCGAGTCCGTCGCGGACAAGTACGCCGACATGCAGGTGATGCACGCCCACGTCCGCTTCCACGAGCACAACGAGAAGCTCCGGGGCACCCCGCTCGTGCAGTGTCAGATCCGCCTGCGAACCAACAAGGGACAGGTCGCCGGCACCGGCGAAGGCTACGGCTCGGAGAACGCCTTCCGCGTCGCGGAGGACAAACTCGAGCGCAACGTCCTGGAACTCAAGGGCGTCACCAGCGACGAGGAGTACCGCGGCCAGTTGCTGCGAAAGCTCAATCAACTGTAGCCGGGGGTGTCCGAGTTCGGTGTCTCCGCGCTCGTTTTTTCTGTAGGCCGTCTCGTCGATGGCCTTTTCGGTTGTTTCGTCGATGGTCCTTTCAGTAGGTTCGTGGATAGCCCGGCCGTGACGCCCCACCGTCGACGACCCGTCGTCCGGACCGTAGCGAATCGACGGGAGTGTCCGTCGAGAGCGAGAGATTGCAGAACGAGTGACGGCCGCGTCTCCGGGACCCGGACGCGGTGCGATCAGGACCAGGCGGCGTCGTCGCCGCCCTCGAGTCCGGTGTCAGTGATCCGGAACTGAACCGAGTCCCCGACGGGTTTCGAGCGGTGTTTTTCGAGGGTCGCGCGCCGCTTTCCGCCGCGGAAGCGCTCGAGGCGGACGACCGTTCCGGTCCAGTGCTCGAGGGTGTTCCCGCCGAGCCCCCGGGTACGATCCGAGTCGGGGTCCGCGAAGACCTGATTCGTCAGGACGACGGCGAGATCGTGTTTCCGGGCCAGCGAGAGCAGATGAGTCACCTGTCGGGTGACGCTGCGTAACGCCTCGCCCTCGTCGCCGTCGGCGGTGCGCTCGAGGCGGTAGAAGCCGGTCGCGCTGTCGAGGACGATCAGGTCCGCGCGCTCGGCGAACTCCTCGGCGTCGCGGACGGCCTCGGCCTGTTCCTCGAAGTCCAGCGCGTCCTCGATGACGATCCGCGAGGCGACGGCCTCGACGTCGTCCGCGTCGCCCTCGTCCCCGTCTCGAGGCGGCTCGGTGTCGACGGTGGCCTCGAGCAGTTGCTGAAAGCGGTCGACGGAGACGCCTTCGGTGTCGATGTAGACGACGGTGCCGCCGTCGACCGCCGTTTCGACGGCCGCCGACAGCGCGAGATTCGTCTTCCCGGCGGCCGGCGGGCCGTACAACTGCGTGACGGCTCCGCGTTCGAACCCCTCACCGAGCAACTCGTCGACCGGGCCACAGCCGGTTGAAATCGCCTCGTCGGTCACGGTTTCAGTTGACAGGGGATGCGCAAAAAGGCCCCGGAACGGGCCGGTGATCGGAATCGGAGAAGTACTAGGTGCGAAATAGCGGTGAATTCATCCAAACTTTCACAACTCGATGGACGAGTTACGTGAGATAATGCCTCCGTGGAGTCGATCCATCTCGACAGTCGGTGGGCCGCGCTTTATCTCGGCGCTCGGCGGGCTGTTCGTCGTGCTCGGGGCAGTCCAGATACACCGAAATCTAGTGACGGACGGTCCCACCGGGGAGATTTCGGTCGATTTCCTTCTGTTCGCCTGGCCGGCCGTCACGCTACTCTACGGGGGGTACTGGCTCGGTAAGAGCGATCTTCCGGCCGCTCGGGCTCCGCGCGTTGCAGGCTGGTGTCTCGGCGGTCTGGCGGTGATGCTCGGCGTCACCACCCTCCTCGTTCTCAATCCCGACGTGATCCTCAGGAACCCGGTGCGGGAGATCGGTATCCTGACCGCAGTCGGTACTATCGGCGGTCTGGGGGTCGGTGTGATGGAGGCGCGAGCGCTCACTCGAGCGGCCGAAGCCGAACGGAGCGAACGCGCGCTGCGGAAGGAACGGAACTTCGTCGAGCAACTCGTCCGGACGGCTCCGATCGGAATCGCGACGCTCGACCACGACGGGACGTTCGACTACCACAACGAGCAGGTCGAAGAGATATTCGGGGACGCACCGGAGGCCGTCGGTGACTACGAGAACCGCATCGACGAGTTCGACCTGATCAGGTTGGACGGGACACCGCTCGCCCCGGAGGAGACCCCGGCGTATCGAATCATGGAACGGGAGGAGACGGTTCACGATGGTCCGATCGGCCTCAAAAACGCCGACGGTCAGCGCGTCTGGCTCCTGATCAGCGGGAACCCGTTACGAGGCGACGAGCGGCGAAACGCCGTGCTCACCTACACGGACATTACCGAACAGATCGAGTCCGAACGGGACCTTCGACGATCGAACGACCGCCTCGAGCAGTTCGCCTACGCCGCCTCGCACGACCTCCAGGAGCCCCTGCGGATGATCTCGAGTTACCTCCAGTTGCTGGAGAGCCGGTACGCCGACGACCTCGACGCGGAGGGCCGCGAATTCGTCGAGTTCGCGGTGGACGGCGCTGACCGGATGCGCCAGATGATCCAGGCCCTCCTCGAGTACTCGCGGGTCGACAAGGACGAGGGCTCCTTCGAACCCGTCGATCTGGACTCCGTTCTCGCCGACGTCCGCGCGGATCTCGCGTTTCGAATCGAAGAGAGCGGTGCGGAGATCACGGCCGATTCACTCCCACGAGTCATCGGTGACGAGGAGCAACTTCGTCACGTGTTCCAGAACTTGCTGGACAACGCGATCGAATACAGCGGTGAGGGGGCGCCTCGAGTGGACGTCTCGGCCGAGCGAGACGGAGACGAGTGGCGGATCGCCGTCCGCGACGACGGGATCGGTATCGACGCGGACGAACTCGACCGCATCTTCGAGGTGTTCGAACGCCTTCACCCGCCCGACGAACACGAGGGAACGGGAATCGGGCTCGCGCTTTGCGAACGGATCGTCGAACGCCACTGCGGCGAGATCTGGGTCGAGTCCGTCCCCGGCGATGGGGCGACGTTTTATTTCACGATTCCGACCGAGGCGCAATCGGAACCCTCGTCGGTGAATCACCCGTCGAACCGCGACCGGAATCACGGCGCCGCCGAATAGCGTTGCGGTGTTCAGCGTTCGGCTCGTGAGAGGGTTAGGAAGGTCCCGATCGTCTCGTTGCCCCGGACGTTCGTCGGATCCCGTCGGCGTTCCCCTCGTCGCTTTCCACCTCTCGTTGATGCCACGGTCGGTACGCTCGTCGACGCCACGGTCGGGACGGGTCGTTCGCGTACGTTTATTCGTCACGGGGCCGAAGGCCGAGTCGTGATCGTCGTCGCCACGACGGACTTCGAGGTGTACCACGGCGTCGTCAACGAGCTCCGCGAGCGCGGGACGACGTTTACCACCGTCGAACCCGACGCCGAGCTGCCGGACCACGCCGACGTGGTCGTTACCGGGGCCGATCACGCCGACGACTTCGCCGACGTGACGACGATCGTCGCCGATTCCGACGATTCGAGACGGGCGGTCGACCAGGCGCTGGCCGCGGTTCGCGGCGGCGGCGGCCGGACGATCATCGGCGTCGATCCGGGCCGCAAGCCCGGTATCGCCGTCCTCGCCGGTGAGACGGTCGTCGCCGCCTTCCAGGTGCCGCTGGGCGACGCCGTCGATCTGATTCAACGCGAGGCCGCCGAGGCACCCTCCCCGGTCGTCCGCATCGGCGACGGCTCCCGACTCGAGAGCGCGAAACTGGTCACGGATCTCGACGACGTCCGCGTCGAACTCGTCGACGAGACGGGGACGACCCCCTATCTCGGCACCGGGACGCGAGGGATGGGTGACGTGCTGGCCGCGGTGAACATCGCTCGGCTCGAGGGAGAGGTCGTCGACTCGCGGGAGATCGATCCGACCGAGGGGGAGATTCAGGTCATCAAAGACCGATCGAGAGAGCAGAGTGAACACAATCGGGCGATCGACGAGGTGCTCGCACGCCGGGTCGCTGCGGGCGAGTTGACTATCGACGAAGCGCTCGACGAGCACCGAGCGGACCGCAACGATGCGGGTTCGACGTGAGACGGTATCGGAGGCGCTACTTCACCGTGACGCTCTTCGCGAGGTTCCGGGGTTTATCGATCGATCGGCCCAACTCGTTTGCGATCCAGTAGGAGACGAGTTGCAGCTGTACGTTCGCCAAAATCGGCGCCAATCGCCGGTCGGTCTGGGGAATGCGTAACACGTGGTCTGCGAGGGGTTCGACCGCCTCCGCCGCGTCGGTGACAGCAATCACCGGTGCCTCGCGAGCCTCGACTTCTTTGACGTTTCCAACCATTTTCTCGAAGTTCCCGTCTCTGGGAATCACTGCAAAGACCGGCGTCTTGTCCGTCACCAGCGCCAGGGGCCCGTGCTTCAGTTCGCCGGCCGAGAACCCCTCCGCGTGTTTGTACGTTATCTCCTTCGTCTTCAACGCCCCCTCGAGGGCCGCCGGCGCGTTGTATCCGCGGCCGATGAAGAAGTACGCGTCCGAATCCGCGTACTCCGTTGCGATTTCCTTCGCTCGAGAGCGGTCCAGGACGGACTGTACCAGCTCTGGCAGCGTCCGAAGCGCCTCGACGAACGTCGCAGCGGAGTCGTTCGTGAGTGTTATTGAAATCATCGCCAGTGCCACCAGCTGTGCGGCGAAGGTTTTCGTCGCGGCGACGCCGATTTCGGGCCCGGCGCGGATGTACACCACGCGATCGGTTTCGCGAGAGGCCGAGCTCCCGGTGACGTTCGTCACCGACAGCGTCTCCGCACCGACGCGATTTGCCTCCCGGAGCGCTTCCAGCGTGTCGGCCGTTTCACCGCTCTGCGTGACGCCAACGACCAGGGTCTCCGTGTCGATCGGGATCGTATCGACGTCGTACTCGCTCGCCATGAACGCGGTCGACGGAACGCCCCGATCGCGAAATAGCCGAGCCGCGTAGAGGGACGCGTGATACGATGTCCCGCAGGCGACGACGTGGATCTGCTTCGGTTTCTCCATGTCCTCGACCGCCTCGATCGAGACGGAGCCATCCGACTCCCGTAACCGTCCCTGGAGACACTTGCGCAACGCGCGGGGCTGTTCATAGATCTCTTTGAGCATGTAGCGCTCGTGTCCGCTTTTTCCCGTATCTTCCGTACTCCAGTCGACCGTCTCGACCGGTGTTTCGACGGGAGCGCCTCGCTCGTCGGAAATCTGAATGCTATCGGAACGAATGGCCGCGAACTGGCCGTTCTCGAGGTAGACGACGTCTTCAGTGTAGTCGAGAAATGCCGGGATATCGCTCGCCAGGAAATACCCGTCGTCGCCGATGCCGACGACGAGCGGCGACTGGTTACGCGCAGCGTACACCTCGTCTCGTCCGGAAAAGACCGCTGCCACGGCGTAACTTCCCTCCAGCATCGTGATCGCATACCGGAATGCCCGCTCGATGTCGCCGTCCCGCTCGAGGGCTGCTTCGATCAAATGAGGGATGATTTCGGTATCTGTTTCGCTGTCGAACTCGTGTCCGTCCGCCTCGAGCGTTTCCCGGAGTTGCTGGTAGTTCTCGATGATTCCGTTGTGGACGACGGCGACCGTCTCGTTGCAATCGGTGTGGGGATGAGCGTTCTCGTCGGTCGGCGGCCCGTGCGTACTCCACCGCGTGTGCCCGATTCCGGCGGAGCCGTTGGTCGACTGGTCGGGCAGCACGTCCTCGAGTTCGGTCAGTTCGCCCCGTCGCTTGTAGACGTCGAGCGACGAGTTCGAGATCGCGACGCCGGTCGAGTCGTACCCCCGGTACTCGAGTCTCGAGAGACCGTCCGTGAGGATCTCGAGGGTGTTATCGCTCGTCGGTGAACCGACGTATCCGATTATTCCGCACATTACAGACGCACCCCCGCCGCCGCTGCGTTCTTCGTCCGCACCACGGAATCGATACCCGCGTGTGCACCGACGCGAACGGTGGACTCGGATGGAGCTGTGACCGTCTCTGGGATAGCGACTCCGCTTCGGAGGGGGCGAGCATGAACACGCGGATCGAGAGGCGTGAGCGAAAAGGACTGCAATTTCCATTGGGAGAGCAGTCGGACGCGATCGCGCAGATCGCTGACGAGGGTGGCGACCTCCTCGAGGCCGGCGTTAGTATATCGTCGGACGCTCGATTCAGTGACTGAGATGGTCGTAGCGGGGATATCCATACGGATGCCTGTCGAGACGAGCCCTCTTTTGAATCCATGATCGTATCGGCCAATTCAATTATAATTTCTCTAACTAGACATTTTTCTGATAGTATAGCGATCTGGAAAGATTTTTTTGCATTTCCACTAATCGTACAATACGCTGTGGACCAATCATCTCATCTCTTCCGCCGGTGAAGTAATCCAACTGAACATATTTTCAGAACATTTCCCGTCTCATTCGATATTGGTTCTAGAACTCATACCGGACATTTCGTTCTTCAATTTCCACCGGTGGTTTCCACAGCTAACAGTAATAATATAATACTGGATCTGGGTTGTTTATAGATATTTCTAACAGCTACTCGCTATCGAGATATCGTCTGACGGCGGTTATGCGAATCGGTTAGACAGCCCAACTGGAGAGAACGGTCCTGCGTTTACCTGAATCGAGGCGCTACTGCCCCTTCCTACTCTATCCGGAGTCTCCATTCGCCGTCACCCTCTACGCTGAGATAGCCGACGCCGTCCGTGTGCACCCCGGTTATTCCTTCGAACGGTCCGATCGCGTTGAAAATGAGTTCGCTACCTTCCCAGAGGTACTCGCTGTCGTCCGCCGTTTGCGGAATCAGATCGATGCGGAAACTCGACTCGCCGCGATATCTCGCCGCGAGGCGCGTCGTTCGATCGAAGAGAATCGGGCCGATCCAGTCCGATCCGGAGCTGTCGATCGAAACGGGCGGATCATCGGCTTCGGTTTCAGACACCCGGGGTTGCCGTACAGTCACTGTCCACTCTCCGTCGGCATCGACGTAGAGTACGTACGTCCCCTCTTCGATGAAGGAACCCGTCGTTCCGTCGAATATCCCGGTCTGAGTCACGAGGTGATAGTCCTGTCCGTTCTCGCTCGGAACGGCTTGAACGTCGAACGTCGAATCGCCGTCGTGCGTACTGTCGACGATCGCCGGTCCGCTCTCGACTTCGAACTCGTCGGTTATCGCTACCCCCTCGCCCTCGAACTCGATCGGATCCGGATCGTTTCGGTCGGTAGGTGTCGCAGCCGGTGTCACGGCCGAAGCCCGGCCGTACGGTTTCAGCGCCATTCCGAGAGCGAACCCGCTCGTGGTGAGTAACTTGCGGCGACGCATAGTCGCCCGTCCGACCATCTAGTATTTAATTCATCGGGATGGATTGATAGTAATACAACACATATGGTGATTCACACACACTTTCTCTCCGATATCGCTCTACAGGTCGCTTAGGGCTTCTCAACGGCAAATTCCGTCAGAAATTCCCAAAACAAATAGAAGGTGGGAAATCGGTACTTGATCGGATGGATTTGCTGACACGCTCGTCACGAACGCCCGCTACCAGTGCGAATTGATCGACGTTCAACTGATCTCGAAGCGCGTCCTAATATCGACGGAGAAGCCGTCTGTCGCGAATATGGCTGTACTCACACGATCTGTTCCACCAGTATAACTGTGATGACTTGAAACCGGTACCGCCGTCGAAACCGATGGCCGTTCGATCGATCGGTGAACGATCGATCGCTCCGGACCGGGTGGCAGCGGGCAAGTAGTATAAGAATTATTACCTTCCCCGGCCGCTGGTACCAAGCGGATTACTCGGACAACGGTTGGCGGTTGATAAGTGCTCATACGGCCCGCAATAGCTGGAGAGACATGGAACGGATAGGAATCATCGGACTGGGGTACGTCGGATTGCCGCTCGCATCGGCGTTTGCTACAGCCGGCCACTCTGTCGTCGGCTATGACATCGACCGTCAGAAAATTGAAACGCTCCGAGCGGGGACCGCGGTAGAATCCCCCATGACGATCGGTGGGCC
This sequence comes from Natrinema sp. DC36, assembly GCF_020405225.1. Taxonomy (NCBI): domain Archaea; kingdom Methanobacteriati; phylum Methanobacteriota; class Halobacteria; order Halobacteriales; family Natrialbaceae; genus Natrinema; species Natrinema sp. DC36. The sequence goes on along the minus strand of NZ_CP084472.1, from coordinate 2,085,484 downwards.
CGCGTCCGAGCACGACGAACGCGAACCCACGTACACGACGAATGCGGCCCGGTTACAGGAGTGTGACGTCCTCATCACGGCAGTCCCCACTCCGCTAACGGAAGCCGCCGAACCAGACCTCTCGAACGTCCGTTCGGCGGGACGGACGATCGGCGAACACCTCACGGCCGGGACGACGGTCGTTCTCGAGTCGACCGTCTACCCGGGTGCGACTCGGGAGGAGTTCGTTCCCGAACTAGAGCGGGCGTCGGGACTCGTGCTCGGCGAGGATTTCGACGTGGGATACTCGCCGGAACGGATCAATCCCGGCGACGAACACAGTCTCCGCAACAGCGTCAAACCGGTCAGCGGGCACACCGATACCGTCCGCTCGTTTCTCATGGATCTGTACGGTGACATCGTCGACGAACTGTATCCGGCACCGTCGATCGAGTCCGCCGAGGCGGCGAAATGCCTCGAGAACACCCAGCGAGATCTCAACATCGCCCTGATCAACGAGTTCGCAATGGCCTGTCACGAAACCGATTCCCTCGACTACGAAGCTGTCCTTTCCGTTGCCGATACGAAGTGGAACTTCCAGCGGTACAGTCCCGGGTTAGTGGAAGGACACTGCATTCCGATCGATCCGTACTTTCTGATCAACCGGCTCGAGGAATACGGCGCGTCCGTGTCTCTCATGCGCGAGGCGCGAAACGTCAACGAATTCGTTACCGATTTCATCGTTCGGCTGACCGAAGAAGCAGTGTCCGAACGCGAGGAACGCGCCGAGGGTGACGATACCGGCACTCGTATCGTCGTCTGTGGACTCTCGTACAAACCGAACACGGCCGATCTCCGCTCGAGAGTGAAACCGGAGTTATTCGACGCGCTTCGCACTATCGGAGTCGAGCCGATCGGATACGATCCGCACGTCGATCAGTCGGAGGCGGCGGCGGTGTTCGACCTCGAGATGTGGCCGTCGATCGATACGGGTGAAGCCGACGGCGTTCTCGTGCTCACCGCTCACGACGAGCTCACGACGCTCACGCTCGACGAGGTCGTCGACGCGTGTCAGGAACGGCCGATCGTCGTGGATACGCCGCGAGTGTTCGACGAACCGACGGAAACGGATGTCGTCTATCGGAGGTTCTGAGACGATGACGACACACGACACGTCGATGAGACACTCGGCCCGACCGAGGTCGGAACCGCGGGACGGGCGTCACGGCCGCCGCGAGGATCGAGGGGTCGGATCGATCGACCACCTCGCGGGGCGGCGCATCCTCGTCACCGGCGGTGCGGGGTTCATCGGATCGAACTTCGCGCGGTGGCTCGCACCCCACGCGGACGTAACGGTTCTCGACGACTTTACCAGCGGATCGCGGCGAAACATCGACGATATCGGAGACATCACCGTCGTAGACGCAGACGTTCGCAACGGTGAACTCGTCTCGGACGTCCTCCGCAATCAGGACGTCATCGTGCACATGGCCGCGATGGCCGGCGTCCAACGAACGCTGGACGATCCGATCGGCACGCTCGAGGTCAACGTCGAGGGAACCCGGGCGGTTCTCGAGGCAGCTGTCGAAGCGGGGGTCGACCGTGTTCTGTTCACGTCGACATCGGAGATGTACGGTGATCTCGTCGATCCGCCCTACAGGGAAGACGGTCCGATCGCACCGAAGACGAATTACGCCGTCGCGAAAGCCGTCAACGAACGGTACGTCGAAGGCTACTGCGAACAGGCCGATATCCCGTACACGATCGTTCGATATTTCAACGTCTACGGGCCCGATCAGGACGGATCGACCGACGGCTACGTCGTTCCGAAGTTCGTCCGCCGCGCGCTCGCGAACGGTTCCATCCCCGTCTACGGAAGCGGCGAGCAAACGAGGGACTTCACCTACATCGACGATGCACTCGATGCGACGGTCCGCGCCCTCGGTCCTGCCGGCCGAAACGAAACGTTCAACGTTGGTACCGGTATCGAGTGTCGCATCCGAACGCTCGCGGAGGTAGTCGTCGACGTCATCGGGCAAGGTCGAATCGTCCATACCGACGATCCGCGTCCGTATCGAGTTGAGCGACGGTGTGCGGACATCACGAAGGCCGGAGAGTTACTCGATTACACGCCGCGAACACCGCTCCCCGCCGGAATTCGGAAGGTGGCCGACTCGATGGAACGATCGACTCAGCCCTACGCACGCGAGGTGTAAGATGCACGTAGCGATACTGTTCGTCCCCGGTCTTTCGATCGTCCTCGGGATATACGGCTATCTGGCCAAGTCACCGCTGCCGCTTCCCGAGGACGGCGAGTCGGAGCCGACGGTCGAAGCCTTCATTCCGGCGTTAAACGAAGCGGAGACGATCGCTTACGCGATCGCTTCGTTAGCGCGGCAGTCGTACCGTCCCGAGAAAGTGACGATCGTCGACGACGGCTCCACCGATGCGACCGCGGAGATCGTCGAAGCGATGCGAGATCGAGCGGACCTCGACCTCGAGATGGATTTCGTCCGACACGCCGATTCGGGCAGTAAGACGAAGCGGCTCAAACAGGTGACTCGAAACAGCACTGCGGACAAGATATTCGTCCTCGATGCGGACACCTACCTCGTGAGCGAGACCTACCTCGAACGAGTGGTCGCCGCTCACGACGCCGAAGACGTCGCCTGTTCGTTCGGCGTCGTTCGTCCCGATTCGCGTTCCGCGAAGAGATCGTTCCACCGACGCGAGTTAGAGCCGATACTGCCGGACGAGCGCATCGTTACCGAAGCCGCTCCGGAATGGATCGACGGCGACCGACCCTGGACCGATCGCGCCTCCTATCTTCTCGCATGGTGGCCGGTCGAGCAGTATCGATCCGTCCTGTACGCGATCGAACAACAGTTTTTCAAGGAGTCGCAGATGCGACTGATCAAGACGTCGTTATTTCCGGCCGGCTGTGGAGTACTGTACGATCGGTCGGCGCTCCGAACAGTGTTCGACGATTACGAGGCGTCGCTCGGCGATCAACTGACGAACAGCGAGGACATCTTCATTGGATTCAGCCTCGTCGACCGCGGATTCGCGAACGTGCAGGTTTCGGACGTGACGATGCGAACGGTCGAACCGTCTCTCGGAACGATCTCGAATCAGACGTACCTGTGGAGTTCGTCGTTTCTCCAGAGTTCGTTTTACTTCCGGTCATTCTCGGAGCATCTCCGATCCTGGACCGGTGACGTGACCGATACGATCGTCCGGAACGAGGTGATCGACTCGGTCTCGGCCGAGACCACCACTGTCGGAACGGACGGCGGAACTACGGAACCGGACAGCCTTGGATCCGCTGAACGAACGCCCACGGAAGAGGAGTCGGACGAGGCGGTCTTGGAATCCAAGCGCCGGGGCGATTCGGATGACCAGCCCTCACCTATGGACATCTCCTCGTCCGACGACTCCAACGAGGTGACCGCGTCGGACGGTGTAGCGACCGACGATCGGAGCACTGATGACCCGTCCGACGGCTCGCGGCGGATCGGCCGACGCCGAACGCTCAGTGCCGTCGTCACGTCGCAACTCATCGACGGACTGTATCCGACCGCGCTTCTCCTGGTGGGGCTGCTCGCGATCGTCGGTCTCGTGCCGATCGAGTTGGTAATGGCAGTCATCGCCGTCGAGTTCGGTCTGTACTGTCTCGTCGCAGGGCTGTTCGCCCATCGGCAGATCACCATTTCGTCGCTTCTCGTGTCGATACCGGTCCGCCTCTGTCAGTTACCGATCGGCGTGTACGTTTACGCTCAGGTCGTGACGGATCTGTTCGTCGGTAAACGCAATTGGAACAAGTAAACCATGAACGAGTCACGACGACGATACCTTCGACTGGCTGCTAGCGCATCGGTTTCAGCGGTGGCCGGTTGTCTCAATTGGCAGTCGGACAATTCGACGGATTATCCGAACGAGTCGAACAACGGTTCCGAGAGCGGTTTCACGTTTGATCCGGAGTCCTATGATATCTCGTCGCCGTTCGTCGCGGAGCGATTGCACGCGGGAACCCCGATCGACGGACTCAACGATCCCGAGACGTGGGCGGAGTGGGGTGGGACCGTTCGAACGACCGACGCCGAGAGTGTGCGAGGCACGCGTTCTCTCGTCCTCGAGACCCGACACGAACAACGGGAGGGAATCGCACGACGGACGCTCGATCGGCCGGTGGATTTCGAAGGCCGAACGTTTTCCCTCGCGGTGAAGTGGGACACCTGGGCCGGAATTAGCGAAAATCTGCCCGTGTCTCTGACGTTGTGGGACGGAACGGGGGACTGGTTTCGAGTCACACAGGACGTCGAAAATAAAACGTTGCGGGACTGGCACCGGTACGATCTCGGCATCAACGCGATCAGCGGCGATCCCGACCTCTCGGCGATCGAAACCATCGACGTCATGGTGTGGACGGGAAACACCGAGGCGACGGTTTACATCGACGATTTCCGTACGACCGAGGCCGCACCCGAGAGCTACGTCCTCTTTCATTTCGACGATATCTACGAAGGGGCGTACACGAACGCGTTTCCGATTCTCACGGAGTACGGCTACCGTGCCACGGGCGGCGTTATTCTCCCCGAGATCGGGGCGGACGGACACATGAACCAGTCACAGATCGATATTCTCGCGGACAACGGCTGGGAACTGTGTAGTCACCCACACGGTTCGCAGACGTTCGCCGAGATGAGTCCCTCGAAGCTCGAGTCGACGCTTCGGAGGTACAAAACGTGGCTGTCCGAGCGCGGATACGAAGGGAGCGAGTACATTATATACCCGTTTGGCGAGATTAACGACGAGAACGTCGGAGTCGTCTCGAAGTACCACGATCTCGGATTCAAAGTGCCGACGGCGGGGTACGGCGCGGGGATCACGTCACCGTTACTCTGCGGTCGGGTCAACGGCGAGGCCGTCGACTTCGTGCGGACGATGATCGATCGTGCACAGCGGTACAGTTGCGTGATACCGATCATGTATCATACCGTCGGTTCGTCGGAGGGGATCTCTCAGTCCGACTTCGAGGAGACGGTACGGTACGTACACGATGCCGAGAACGTCACCGTGGTAACGACGGGCGAGTGGCTATCAGCGCTCAAAGCGGGTGAATTCCCGTGACCGGAGGCGATGGGTAGTGACGGACGGTGACGATACCGATCGAGACGTGCTCGGGACCAGCGGTGAAACCGACGGCGCCCCCGACCGGGTTTCCAGACGCGCTATTCTCGAGGGACTGGGTCTCGGCGGACTGACGGTCACCGCCGGCTGTGCGATTCGCCAGCGGGGAAACGAACACCGCGGCGATAACGGAACGGTAGCAGGAGGTCCCAATGGGGAAGCGGGTGACGCGAGTGCCGACTCGTCCTGGGAAACAGCGGCAGACAAGCGGATCCGACGACATCGAACCGCGCCGCTCGAGGTCGTCGTCGCCGACGAACGGGGGGATCCGATCGCGGACGCACGCGTGGCGGTCGAGATGCAACGCCACGCTTTCGGGTTCGGAACCGCAGTCAACGCAGCGCATCTGGTCGAGGAAACCGATCCCGGTGACGAGTATCGAACGGCGATCACGGACCTGTTCAATAAGGCCGTTCTGGAGAACCGTCACAAGTGGAATTTCTGGGAAATACCGTCCCATCGGAAGTCCGCGGAAACCGCGACCTGGTGGCTTCTCGATCGGGGACTCGAATTACGGGGGCACACCTGTATCTGGCAACGGCGAAACCAGGGTGCGATCCCGGACGACGTCCTTCAGGCGATGAACTCGGGCGACGGCGCATACATCGAATCGCGTAGCGACGAGCACGTCTCGGACATCGTCGGTACCCATAGCGGAGCCGAGAACGTCACCGAGTGGGACGTGTTGAACGAGCCCGTGGAATTCCACGAGATGACCGACCTCATCGATCCGGACGCGCCGTCCACCCGCGCTCCGAAGATCGTCGACTGGTATCGAATCGCGGCGGATGCCGATCCCGATGCCCGTCTCTACGTCAACGAATACGAAATTCTCGTCGGAGACAACGACGAACAACGGGACGCTCTCGAAGCGATCGTCACCTACGCACGGGAAAACAATGCGCCGCTCGAGGGGATCGGTATGCAGGGTCATCACTGGAGGGAAGAGCAGCGACGATCGCCCTCGGAATTGCTCTCGACCCTCGACCGATTCGCCGAGCTCGTTCCGTCGATTCAAATAACCGAATACGACGCGTGGGGGACGGAGTGGACGGAAGATCGCGAGGCGGAATACCTCTACGAGTTCCTGAAGACGGTGTTCAGTCATCCAGTCGTTGACGGCTTTACGATGTGGGGGTTCTGGGACGCGATCCACTGGCAGAATAATGCCCCACTGTTTCGAGAGGATTGGTCGCGAAAGCCGGCCTACGACGTGTATACTGGGTTGGTATTCGATCAGTGGTGGACGCAGGAATCGGGACGAACGGGGTCCGATGGGCGGTTCAGTACCAGCGGATTCCTGGGTGACTACGAGATAACGGCGACTGCCAACGGCGACAGAAAAACGACGTCCGTGACGCTCGATGATCCGACAGCGAGCGAAACTGTCAGGATCCAATTCGAGTCGGAATCATCCTCGCCTTAAAGAGCGAGGCGTTCTCCGTTACGCCGTGCTGTTCCGACTGCGGGAGACGGTCGAACGTCGCTTCTCGAGTCGCACGCGTGACGAGCCATTCATGTTCCCCCGTTCTACGCGAGTTCGACCTGAGGAATTGAGCTGAGGGAACGGACTCCTATCCGTTATCGGATGTCAAGGAATACCATGTTTCCGAGCACGACTGCGATCGTTTCCACCAGAGGTGCGAGTAATTCCGTCGCTATGGGTCGAAACCATCACATGGTTCATTGCGATCGGTCTCTCTCCATGAAAGATGCGTGTGCTCTGTGTGGCCGCACATCCGGACGACGAACTGATCGGTGTCGGTGGGACTCTTATCAAGCACGTCGACGACGGCGACGAGGTTGAGGTGCTGATACTCAGTGACGGCGTCATGGCCCGGTACGAAATGGAGACGGGCGCCGCCAGGGAGCGGCAAGAAGAACGGAGAAGCCGCGCGCGGACGATCGGAGATTTGCTCGGTTTTCAAGGTGTTACTCTCCTCGATTACTGGGGAAACCAACTCGATGACGAGGCGCTCATCGACGTGATTCGGGACATCGAGTCGAAACTCGAATCGTTCCGGCCCGACGTAATCTACACACATCACTACGGAGATCTCAACGTCGATCACCAGATTGCTGCTCGCGCCGTGCGTACCGCGGCGCGCCCGCTCGCCGGGTCGAACGTTAACCGCATTCTCTCGTTCGAGTCGCTGTCGTCCACGGAATGGGCGATCCCCACGGCGGACACTGCATTCCAACCGACGGTGTTCGTCGATATCGACGAATATTTGGACCGAAAGATGGACGCACTTTCGGTTTACGAGGACGAGATCGAGGATTCCCCGCATCCGCGAAGCACCCGAAGCATTCGGAACAACAGCTACCTCTGGGGGGAGAAAGCTGGATTATACGCCGCCGAGCCCTTCGAGTTACTGCTGGAGCGGAGACGGTAGTTCGAAATAGCCGCTTATTCCCCGCTAAAACCGTATTAGATGTATCTGGACGGCGTTTATCGGGTAAACGAGTGTGAGAATATATCTGGTTAGTCTCGAAAGAACCTCCCCATGAGTAGAACGGTTACAGCGTATCAGCCGCACTATTACCCCCGGCTCCATTACTTCGCACGGATAAAACAGGCGGATATTTTTGTTATCTACGACGACGTAGAATTCTCCCGGCGGTCTCGCCAACACAGAACGCCGATCGATCTTTCCGACAAGGGTTGGCTCACGATACCCGTTCGCCATACTAGTAGCGACGTTCGAATCGACGAGGCCCGCATCGATATGTCGGAGCCGTGGCCCGTTGACCACGTCAAGACGCTTCGCCGAGAGTACGGAGCGGCAGTGGACGAGTTTCGGCCCTTCTACGAACGCCTCTGTGCTGACTTCGTCGAAATTGAAACACTCAGACGGTGTCGTGACGAGATCGCTCGATACGCAGAGCGGGACCTCGTAAACGAATGCCTGCGGCTGAACGACGAGTTGCGAGCCCGTCGACGCGAGTATCAGTTACCCGAACTTCGGGAACGGAAGACGCGTCTCGCGGACCGCATCACCAAGAGAAGGCACGCGGACCCGACCGCCGATATCGACGACCTGGTCGCAGAGAGTAAAGCGGTCCAGACGAAATTAGTCGAGGCGGAAGCCGCCTGTCGATCGCTCCGGGAACGGTGCAACAGGACACTCGTTACACTCGCCGCGTCGCTCCCTGCTGAGAGAGATATCGCCGATGTCTCTATGGCTCGCCTCTGGAACCTCGACGGCGTCGACCCCGGTGAACTCATGGCCGACGTGAGACTCGTCGATCTCACCGTTCCGCTGCTGAACGAATTGCTCTCCCGATTGGATATCGAGTCGACGGTCGTCCGTTCCAGCCAGCTTCCGGTCACCCATCCCGGCGATCCGTCGGCGTACCTGGCTCGTCTGACCGACTATCTCGGTGGTGACAACTATCTCACGGGAGGGGTCGGATACGAGAATTATCTCGACGAAACTCCGTTCGAGAAACGCGGACAGACCGTCTGCGTTCAGGACTGGACACCGACCTGGAAGGACGGAAACGTCTGTGCGCTCGATATCCTCTACGATACTGAACAACCAGGTGCAGTCCTCGCCTGACTCACATCGGTACCCCGCCTTCGAGGACGCCGTACCGAACGGGAGACGTCGCCGCGAGCGCGACGTCGTAATCGCTCGGTGTTTCGTTACACTTACCGGTCGTTGAGGGTATTACTGATCTCGTCGATAAGCACCTCTTCGCGGTCACCGTAGAATTCCCAGAACATCATGCCACCGTACCCGTTTTCTACGACGTACTCGACTTTGTTGGCGATCGATTTGGGGTTTTCGTAGGTGATGAAGACGTTGTCGCGAGCGGAATAGACGTACGGAACTTTCGCCTCGTCGTCCCAGTATTGTTCGTACGAAGAGTCCGACTCGAGTAGCTCCGAGACGTACTGATAGTCGGTAGCCCCGGATTCGCTCCAGCCGACGTCGGCAGCGCCGTCGAACGACTGATAGAGGCCGTTATTCTGGTCCGGGACGCCGTCGAAGCCCCACCCGAAGAAGGCTGCGCCGAAGACCAGCTTGTCTTTCGGCATCCCCTCGTCTACCCAGCCCTGCATACCGGCAGCGGCGTTGAATCGATCCGGCGACGGATCGTCGGATGCGGAGAAGAGCTTACTGTTGTGGTTCGTCTGCGAGTCCCACGTTCCAGTGTAGTCGTAGTTCATGACACTCACGTAGTCGACTTGGGCAGCGATTCCCGGCACGTCGAGCGCGGCGGTTTTGTGCGGGTCCGTCGCGCCGGCGATACTCAGTTCGTACTCCCGACCGTCTGCTTGCTCTGCCGCATCGAGTTCCTGACGGACCGCTTCCAGAAGCAGTACGTAGTTCTCGGGATCGTCGGGACGTTCACTGTTGTCCGCGGCGCCACCGCCGTCGGGGTACTCCCAGTCGATATCGACGCCGTCGAAATCATACTTCTGCATCAGGTCGACCGACGTTTCGGCAAACCGTTCACGGTTCTCCTGAGTCGCTGCGGCGTCGGAGAAGTGAGTCGATAACGACCAGCCGCCGATCGACAACTGCATCGTCGTGTTCGGATGCTGCGCTTTCAGATCGCGGAACTCGGCCAGGTTCTGTGGGTCTGCGCTCGCGTCGCCGTAGCTCACCGTCCCGTCGGCTTCGACATCCATGAACGCGTAGTTCATGTGGGTCACCTTGTCGAGCGGAACGTCACTCGGCGTGTAGTTGCGGTCGTAAACCGACCAGCTCGTGTAATATCCGACGATACGCATGTCTTCGGATGACTCTCCTGTCTCCGTACGATTGGGTTGCTCGCCACTGGTGTCCGTTTGAGTATCCGTCTCGTCGGTCTGATCGGTGTCGTTGGTGTCGGATGATTCGTCAGTTCCGTCGGTTTCGGTACCGTCCTGTGACCGGTCGGTATCGCTCGTTTCGTCGACGGTCTCAGTATCGTTGGCGCCAGGATCCGAGACGCGTTCCCAGACGCGGGCGTTGTCAGGGGTGTCGCCTTGGCTCCACCACTGAGCTTCCCAGATCTGCTCGTTCCAGACGACCCGGTCACCGTGACGGTAGACTTCGGTTTCGTCCCACGTCTCGTACTCCGACTCGAGCGCGGTTTCGTTGTCCGTCTCGGCTGTCGAATCGGTGTCGCTGTTGGTCCCGCTATCTGTGTTCGTCTCGTCTCCCGGACCTGAGACAACAACCGTCACCGTAGTAGTGTCCGTAGCGCCAGTGTTGTCAGTTACGGTTAACGAGATAGTATGGTTCCCGGGTTCGCTAAATCGGTGGGTTTGCCACCAACCGCGCTTCGTCGCCCCATCGTCGAACGACCACTCGAGATCGGTCACCCACGTGTTCGTCGTTTCGGGTTCGGCCATAAAGCCGACTCGTTCGCCGGTTTCAATCGTATCATCGCGCACGGAGAAGTCGGCTGTTAGGCCACTTTCCGTCGCTGCTGAGACTGCTGCACCGCCAAACAGCGACGTTATCAGTAACGCGGTGATGCCGATAGTAGCAGAACGGTTCAGTTCCATCTGTAATTCCGACCTCCTCGGCCGAATATATATGATATATTATTATTTCTCATAATACAATCTCGACACAGTGTCGTGAGTAATACTGTATTTCCGAATACCACACCCGAACCGATTCAAGCACGTGGTCATAAATCTTCTTTTAACTGAAACACTTCTAAGCAAAATAGTCATAAATTCATATATGTAATATTTCTAGCCAAGATGCGGTTTTGGCGTCCACGGCAGCTGATTACCCGATAACATCGGGACGTAATACGATATTACTCCCGAATTCGCTAGGCTATTCGATCGATCTTCGATCACGAAGCCGGCTCTCCGACGCGACAGTCAAGGTCGTCAAGTCGTTCGTCGGCGAGAGTGGTTACGGCCGATTGTCGGGAAGGCAAAAGAAACGGGAACTGCAGTCACGCCGGTCGAAAATCGACCGTGTGACGGAGTCCAGTTACGCTTCGACCCACGTGTTCGTCGCCGCGACGGACGTGAGCTGGATGTTTTCGTTCTCCTGCATGGAGATCTGCGAGCTACCGGCACTGCCACCGTCTTCAGCGAGTGCGACGGAGGTGTGCTGCTCGTTCAGGTTCTCCTGCGTGACGAACTGGTGCTGTTCGATCGCTGCGCTCGCCGTTTGATCGACGTCGTTCGTCTGCGTCGCGTTGGCGGCGTAATCGTACGACATGCCGGGGTTGGCGGAGCCGGAGTTACCGTCCACGGTGACCGTCGTACTCGAGGTGCGGGCGACCTCGTCGGAGACGTAGCCCGGACTCGCGTAGACGTTGAGCGCGTCGGCGTAGCCGATCTGCGCGTTGTAGTTCTGCTGGTACGCCATCTGGATGGCGACGGCCTCGCTGCCGTTCTGTGCGATGGCCATGGCGCTGTTTTGCAGGTTGATGTTGCGCTGTTCGACGCCCTGCTCCTGGGCCACGCCGGCGGTCGCCGTCTGCTCGGCACCGTCGTCGCTGCCCTTCTTGTCGGGCTTTTTCGTCTCGGTTTCGGTCGAGAGGACGTCGCTGCCGACGTCGCCCGCGGTCGCGACGTTCATCCCGACTGACGACGCCAGCAGGTTCGAGGCGTCGGCGCTGCCGAGTTGGGTGTTGAGGTTGCTCTGATCGGTGAACTGGATCGCGGTCGCGGTGCTGCCCTCGCCGACGGCGATGGCGACGGCACCGCGCTGTTCGTTCAGGTTCGCCTGTTCGACGTCCTGTTGCTGCGTGAGCAACGCGTCGGCGCTCTGGTCGGCGCTCGGACCGTGATCGCCGCTCTTGTCCTTCTTGTGACCGAAGTCACCGTTACCGAGGTAGACGTTCGACGCGTTTGCGACGCCTTCCTGCAGGTTCTCGTTGCGCTGGTAGGATTGCTGGAGCGCGGTCGCGTCGCTGTCGTCAACCGCCAGCGCGAACGCGGTGCTCTGGTTGTTGTAGTTGACCTGTGCGACCTCCTGTGACTGCGTCACGGCGGCGAGAGCCTCCTGAGTGACCGTCTCGTCGTCACCCTTCTTGTCTTTGACTCCCCAGCCGTCGAACTGCTGGTCGCCACCGTCGCCGATGATGATGTTGACGTCACCGACGTTTTCGAACTGCGTTTCCGCGCTCTGGAGGCGGTCCTCGGCGGTCGCGGACCCGCGCTGTTCGTTGTCGTTGTACTGGTTCGCTTCCTGGACGGCGGTCGCTTCGCCGCCGTCGATCGAGATCGACACCGCGGAGCCTTGCTCGTTGATGTTGACCTGATCGACGTCCTGATACTGGATGACCTCGGCCGCGGTGTCGGCCGAGCCGCTCGCGTGCTGGTCGACGTACTCCTCGAGCGATTGATCGCCGAGGTCGGCACCGAAGACCAGGTAGAGCTCCTCCCCGTCCTCGAGCGCGTGTACGGTCCCGTTCTCGAGGTCGCCGTCACCGCCCGCCGTGGCCGCCGGGACGCCGGCTGCCATCATGGACAGGGCGACCATACAGGACAGAAGGAGTGTCGTAGCTTGTGATCGTCTCGTCGTGTCGTTTGTCATTGATCGTTTGATTTGCTTCGTGAGTGTCTTTCGTTTCTGAGTCTCTACGACGCAAACCACCATTCCGTGATGACCACCTTTGTTATCGATAGGTTGGAGCTCGGTTGCATCGGGATATAATTGGGAAGCTGATACCTTATAGCCGGTAATCAGTGGCTTCGACCGGAGAACGGTGTGCCGAAGCGGTCTCGAGGCAAGCACGGTTCGGTTCGCACGGTCGATCGGGGGACTGGACGGTGATTCGTGCGGTCAGCACGGGCACCTCGTCCCGCCGCTGTGAACCGTTTTTCCGATGACAGGCTGCTATTACCGACTGACATTTCCAGTCGATTATCTGACTCGACCGACATTTCGGGGACGGCGGTTCCGAATATCGTCCTCGAAACGACCGGAAATTGGAGATGTAGTGTCGCTGTAACGAGGTCAAATTCCTCCCAAATTCGGATAAAAACCATCACACTGTGATAGGGGAAGACAACACAGGTCCCAACGCGCGGATTCGGGACGAAACCGTTTGCCGGGTTCAAATGGGTCTCTGTAAACAGTAGCGACTGGGCAACGCGCCACAGCGGGAGAACCGGGAGGTGTCGGCGCTACGCGCGGCGAGCGACAGCGCCGTCACACGTGATAGCTGACTTCCGTTGTGGTCCACACGCGTGCTGCCCGATGACGAATACGGTGACCGAAATCAATGAAACGCGCAATCACACTCGCACTGACGGTAGCACTAATCGGCGGGCTCATGTTCACAGCCGCCGCAGGAACAGCAGCCGCACAGGAGGCCGACTCCGAAGCTGAATCCGAGGTCGAAGTCGAAGACGTGAACCAGACTTCGTCCGCGGAGACTAACATCGACGTCGATCAGGAGAACGAAAACGAGCAGACGCAGGTCGCTACGTCTTACAGCAGCTCAGACAAGAGCTACGCTGAGACGAACGCGGCTCAGCAGCAAGACGTCGACCAGAGTAACAACGCCAACGTCGAGGACACCACCACGGTCTCCTCGAACGAAATCGACGCCGAGTCCGAAGCCGAGTCCGAAGCCGAGGCCAGTGACGACGACGAAGGTCTTCTCGGCGATGATATCAGTAATATCATCGACAGCCTCTTCGGAGGCCTCTTCGGTAACAGTACGTAATCCGTTTAATTACGACGCTTTTCATTTTTTGCGTCGCGTCCAGTTGACCACTGCCGAGAGAGTTGAAAAGTTAGATACCCCGAGCCGTCGGGCAAAGTAGCCGATCTGTCCGTAAATGGAATCAGACCACTCTTGGCCGAGTCAATTGAGATCGACCGCGATTCGGGATCAGGATCCATCGATTGACGAATCGGCTGCTCGTTCGGCTCTGTGAAGCACGCTTCGGATCGCTATCCCCGCCTCTCGAGCAACCGCCATCGCATCATCGTACTCCGCACTCACGTCGTACACCTCACCATCGGAATCACTCGCGATCTTCACGGTGACCTCGTACTCGTCGCCGTCGATCTCGAGCGTCACGGTCTCGAACTCTCGGTTCGCGATCCACCGATGCGTCACACCCGCGTCACGGACGCCGAGCGTTCCCGTCTCTTCGGCCAGCGCTCGAGCGACGCGCTCCCGATCCGCGGGCTTGCAGATGACCTTCACGAGGTGGCCAGGACGGGACTTCTTCATCGTCGCGGGGAGGATCGACACGTCTCGAGCGCCCGCGTCCGCGAGGGTCTCCTGGAGCCCGCCCAGCACTTCGGGCGTCGCGTCGTCGAGATTCGTCTCGAGGACCGCGATATCGTCTTTCGCGAGTTCGCCACGCCCTTCGCCGGAGCCGACCAGCACCCGAAGGACGTTCGGATGCGGATCGAGATCGTAGCCGCCCGTGCCGTAGCCCGACGCCTCGAGTTCGAGCGCGGGCAGCGCGTCGATCCCGTCGGCGACGTGGCCCAGGATCGCCGCGCCGGTGGGCGTGAGCAACTCGGCGTCGACCGGACCGCCGCGCAGCGACCAGTCGGCCCGTTCGGCGATCTCGACCACCGCCGGCGTCGGCACGGGGTACTCGCCGTGGCTCATCGACACCGTCCCGCCGCCGGTCGCGAGCGGGGTGGTGACGACCCGCTCGGGCTCGAGGTCGCGGAGCAAGGCCGCGGCACCGACCACGTCAGCGATCGCGTCGTCGGCTCCCACCTCGTGGAAGTGGATCTCCTCGAGTGCCTCGCCGTGGACGCTCGCCTCCGCCTCGCCGAGCAGTTCGAAAATCGCGAGCGCGTCGCGTTCGACCGCCGGCTCGAGGTCCATCTCGGCGACGATCTCGCGGACCTCGAGATAGCTCCGGTGAGGGCCGTGACCCTCGGCGCGAGTGCCGTCGTGGTCGTGCTCGTGACCCGAATCGTCCCGGTCGTGGTGATGATCGGTGTCGTGGTCGTGACCGTCTCCGTCGCTCTCCCCGTCGCTCCTCAGAAACACGTCGACCGTCGTCGCGGCGATGCCGCGCTTCGTCGTCTCGTCGATCCGATACTCCACCTCGAGGGCGTCGGTCACGGGCTCGAGGACGTCGGGGTCGGCACCGGCGTCGAGGAGCGCGGCGAGGATCATGTCGCCGCTCGCGCCCATGCGACCGTCGAAGGCGAGAATTCGCATGCCTACGTTCCGGAGGGGGAGACGCAAAAAGCCACCTGTCCCGGTCGTCGACGGGCTGTCGATACGGCCAAAGCCGACCGGGTCCGGTACATCTTTGTAGCGTCCGGTCGCATCTCACTATGATAGTGACTAGCACAGAGATGTGGGCTAACACAAAACCTATCCGCTCACGAACCGGAGTGAAAGACATCGCCGTCCATCCCTAAACCATGAACGAAGTCCAACTGGAGGTCGCGAAAGCGTACCCGAACGACTCGGGTCGTGGTATCGCCCGACTCGACCCGGACACGCTGTTGCATCTGAAGCTGAGTCCGGGCGACATCATCGAAATCGAGGGTGCAGATACGACTGCCGCGAAGGTCTGGCGTGCGGACCGGCAGGACTGGAACACGGACACCGTCCGTATCGACGGATTCACCCGTCAAAACGCCGACGTCGGTATCGGCGAACGGGTGACGATTCGGAAGGCCGAAGCGACGAAAGCCGACAAGCTCGTGCTCGCACCGCCCGAGGAGGCGTCGGTCCAGTTCGGCTCCGATGCCGCGGGCATGGTGAAACGGCAGATCCTCAAGCGTCCGGTCGTCGGACGTGACATCGTCCCCGTAATGAGCTCGACGAACCATCCGTTCATGCGATCGCCGGGCCAGGCGATCCCACTCATAGCCGTCGAGACCGAACCGGAGGGCGTGGTCCTCATCACCGAAGACACCGACGTCGAACTCCGCGAGGAGCCGATCTCGGGCTTCGAGAAGACCGGAGGCGGGATCACCTACGAGGACATCGGCGGCCTCCAAAACGAGATCCAGCGGGTCAGGGAAATGGTGGAACTCCCGATGAAGCATCCGCAGATCTTCAAGAAACTCGGCATCGAGCCGCCACAGGGCGTGCTCCTGCACGGGCCGCCGGGAACCGGGAAGACCCTGCTCGCCAAGGCCGTCGCCAACGAGACCTCCGCCAGCTTCTTCTCTATCGCTGGCCCGGAGATCATCTCGAAGTACTACGGCGAGTCCGAACAGCAACTCAGGGAGATTTTCGAGGACGCCACCGAGGAGTCGCCGTCGATCATCTTCATCGACGAACTCGACTCCATCGCACCCAAGCGCGAGGACGTCACCGGCGAGGTCGAGCGCCGGGTCGTCGCCCAGCTCCTCACGATGATGGACGGCCTCGAGTCGCGAGGCCAGGTCATCGTCATCGCCGCAACCAACCGCGTCGACTCGGTCGATCCCGCGCTGCGCCGGCCCGGCCGGTTCGACCGCGAGATCGAGATCGGCGTCCCCGACGAGACGGGCCGCGAGGAGATCCTGCAGATCCACACCCGCGGCATGCCCCTCTCGGACGACGTCAGCCTCGGCCACCTCGCCGACGAGACCCACGGCTTCGTCGGTGCTGACATCGAGAGCCTGACCAAGGAGGCGGCGATGAAGGCGCTCCGACGCTACCTTCCCGAGATCGATCTCGACGAGGAGGATATCCCGCCGAGCCTGATCGATCGGATGATCGTCAAGCGGACGGACTTCCGCGGGGCGCTCAACGAGGTCGAACCCTCGGCGATGCGGGAGGTCCTCGTCGAACTCCCGAAGATCTCCTGGGACGACGTCGGCGGCCTGCAGGACGCCAAAGATCAGGTCCAGGAGTCCGTCGAGTGGCCGCTCTCCAATCCCGAGCGGTTCGATCGGCTGGGCGTCGACCCGCCCGCCGGCGTCCTGCTCTACGGCCCGCCGGGGACCGGGAAGACGCTGATGGCGAAGGCCGTCGCCAACGAGACCAACGCGAACTTCATCTCCGTGCGCGGCCCGCAACTGCTCTCGAAGTGGGTCGGCGAATCGGAGAAGGCCATCCGACAGACCTTCCGCAAGGCGCGACAGGTCTCTCCCACGGTCATCTTCTTCGACGAGCTCGACGCGCTCGCACCGGGCCGAGGCGGTGAGGTCGGCTCGAACGTCTCCGAGCGGGTCGTCAACCAGCTGCTGACCGAGCTCGACGGACTCGAGGACATGGAGAACGTGATGGTCATCGGCGCGACCAACCGACCGGACATGATCGACCCCGCACTCCTGCGCTCGGGCCGGTTCGACCGACTGGTCATGATCGGCCAACCCGATGTCGACGGTCGCGAACGCATCCTCGAGATCCACACCGAGGACACGCCGCTGGCCGCCGACGTCACGCTGCGCGAGATCGCCGAGATCACGGACGGCTACGTCGGTAGCGACCTCGAGTCGATCGCTCGCGAGGCGGCCATCGAGGCCCTCCGCGAGGACGAGGAGGCCGACATCGTCGAGATGCGTCACTTCCGACAGGCCATGGAGAACGTCCGGCCGACGATCACCGACGACATCCTCGACTACTACGAGCAGATCGAAGAGGAGTTCCAGGGCGGCACGAGCGGCCCCGATCCGACGGGTCGCCGCGGCAGCCGCATCGGCTTCCAGTAGTCGCGGTCGTCGTCCAGGTTCACCGATGCAGTCGCCGATCGATTTTCGGTTTTCGATTTTTCGGTTTGGCTGGTAGATCGCGTGAGCACTATTGACGGTTCGATCTGGTAGCTGACGATATCCGTCCGCTCGATCGGACCGAATCGTCACTCGGCCCGTTCATTCTTACTGCAGGCCATACTGCCGCTCGCGGTCGGACTCGTTCCCCCGTGCGGGGTGTCTCGAGAGCGAATCCGGGCAGCGTGGATCGTCTCCGTCGCATCGTCGATGACGACGACCTCCCCGGGCGCGTCCGGCAACCGCTCTGTATCGGCCAGCGAGCCGTTCACGTACGTCGGTTGTGCGTGTTCGAGCGCCGCCAGGTCGTCCCGGGCGGTCAGTCGGTGCGCACAGAGGATGTCGGACTGCGAGATGCCGACCTCGGGGACGGCGCTCGGTCGTTGCGTCGCGGCGACCAGACTGACACCGGGCGCACGGCCGCGCGTGAGGATCGTCTCGAGGGCGGGTTCGGCCACGCCGTCGAAGAACGCGTGGGCCTCGTCGAGCAAGAGCCAGGGGAGCCGATCGATCGATTCGCAGACCCGCGCTCGGTACAGCGCCTCCGCGACGCCGCGACAGACGGCGTTCATCGGTGCGGCCGCAAGCTCCGAGACGTCGATGACCGATATCTCCGGACCGCCGAGGGCCGTCGCATCGAGTCCGTCGGGGTCGAAGACGCCCCACGAGTCGGCGAGGCGCAAGTGGTTAGTCGCGGCGCGCACTGCAACGTTCGAAGCGTCTGCGGACGCGACGTGGGCCTGCATGTCTCCGATCGTCGACTCGTCCTGTGCGGCTCGCCAGAGCAGGCTGCCAGCACCGCGTTCCGGCGAGAGGCCGAGCAGTTCACACCACGATCTGGGGTCGAGGGACGCGGCCGTGACGGTCGGTTCGTCGACGACGCTGGCTGGGACTGCCTCGCCGTCGGCCGGTTCCGCCAGCGTGCCGAACGCACCCATCGGATCGACGAGAACGGGCGCGACACCGCGTGATCGAGCCAGGTTTTCCGCGATGACACCCATCGTGTACGACTTCCCGTAGCCGCGTTTGCCGACGAGCAGTATCGCGTGTGGCCCGTCGAGATCGAGGTAGAGGGGCGCGCCGTCGCTGCCGTCGAGCGCCCGGTAGGAACCGAGGTGACCGACGGGGCCATCCTCGCGATCGCCGCCACGACCGAGTACGAAACTCACGGGAGGAACTGCCGCGGCATCGTATTTGAATCCTCGAGCCACCGTTTAAGTGCGAAGCCGCGGCCAAGCGGGGCGTGACTTCGAAACGGACCGACTCGGATTCGACGGATGGGACGAACCGGTCGCGGTCGTCGTTCGCTCGAGACGATCGCGCGATCGAGGGGCTCCCGATTCGGCTGGTGATCGCGCTGGTCGTCGGCGTTGCGGCGCTGGCGATCATGCTGAACATGCTCGGCGGAATCGGCAGCGTGGGCGATACGGAGGTGACCGTGAAAATCGCCGACGACGATCAGGTGATCGATGCGGATTCGACCGGTAGCGATGCGAAAGTGGACGTCTACGCGATGGACGAAAACGGGAACAACGTCTCGGACGCGACCATCGTCGCGACCGCCGACTCCGCCCAGCTAGACGGCGTTCTCGACAAACCAACCGGCGACGACAACCACGCAGAGCTCGATTTCGACGGCTCGCAGAGCCTTCGAGCGGATCAGGACATGGGAACGATCCAGCTCGAGGTGATCCCGCCGTCCGACAGCAACTACATCGACGAACAGCCGAACCCGAGCATCCGGGTCGTCTCTCGATAGCGATGATCGAGACGAACGACGACCGAGACGACCGATGATCGAAACGACGACCGAGCTCATCATCGGTATCGCGTTCGGGCTGGTCGTCGGGATCGGCCCCGCGATCGCCGTCGGATCCGTCGGTGCCGTCCGCAGCGCCCGCGGCTCGAGACTGCCGTTGCCCGCGAGCATCGCGGTCGGCGTGGCGCTTGCCGCCCTCAACGGCTACTTCGTCGGCGTGCTCGAGCCCAGTCTCGTTCGAACACAGCTTCCCCGCCTCGCAACTGGGACGCTCATCGTTGCCATCCTGGCGGTGTACGCAACCAGTCAGGGCGAGCGCGTCGCGTCGGAACTTCCGTTCGGAGCCGGGCGGCCGACCCACCGGAACCGATCGCTTGCTGCCGCGGCTATCGACTCGGTCGATGCGATGGGACAGGTAACGATCCGAACGACCGGGCGAATTCGTGATATCGACGGCTATCCGCCGCTGTCGCCCGACATTCGGAGGGCACTCGAGGCGGACGCGTGGCGATTCCCCGCCGATCTTCCGTTGTCCGCGCTCGAGACGCGGCTCGAGGCCCGACTCCGAACCGAGTACGAACTTGCTGCCGTCGCCGTGTCGATCGACGGGCGCGGCCGGGCAACCGTCGCCGCCGCACCGGACTCCGGCGATATCGCGACGGCAGTACCCGACGGCTGGCGAGCCGTTTCGATTTCGGCGCTCCTTCCGACTGGACTGCGACCGGGTGACGATGTCGCCGTCCACACTCGAGGTGCGTCGGTGACGGGAACCGTTCTGAGCGCCAGTCGACGTGATCAGTCCGGGTACGGACAAGCCGGCGCTTCGCTATCGGACGCACCCTCAGTATCGGGGCCAGCGACCGATTCCGGAGCCGGGTTCAGCGAGGGAGATACGATCGAGAACGGGAGCTATTCAACCGTCGGGGCGACCAACGTGGTCCCGCGCCCGACCGCCGAAACGGTCGGTGGCGACGGCCACGTCACCGTCGCCGTTCCGTCCGCCGATGCCGACTCGCTACTTACTGCTGATCGCGCTCGAATCGTCGTCCCCGCCAGCGGACCGGACGCCGACCGCCAGGCGCTGTTCCGACTCGAGCGAGCGGGCTACTCGGTTTGACGCGTGTCGTTCGGTGCGGTGAGGGAAACCGTCGATACGGGCGACGGAGCGACCGACGATACGATTCGCGTCCTCGCTTCAAACCGCCGCGATTCCGACGCCGACGGCACGGGGCCGACGAGCGTCGATCCGGTTACCGAACAGGAGACGTGGTGTTTCGATCCCGACGTCGCGACGCTCGACGACCGGGACGAGGTGTTCGTCGTCGGGGAACGAACTGCGTTACAGCGGCGGATCGACGATGATCGCGAACCGACGCCGCGTTCGACCGCGATCCCAGCACTGGAGGGTAAATCGTGACTGGAGTCGTCGTCTTGCAGACGGCAGTCACCGAGTGGACCGAAACGGCACTGATCAATATACTCGGGTTCGCACTGATCGCCGGCATCGTCGCGACCACAGTTGCGTTCGGGTATCGGGCCGTGAGTACGCAAGGGGCTCCGGTCGGCGTCGGCGCGTTCGCCGGACTCGCCGTCGTCGCGGGGTGGCTGAACGCCGTCAGTCTCGAGCAGGCGACGATCATCGACGAAACGCCGCTCGTCCACCACGCGACCGCGACGTACGTCCTCGGCGCGGTCGTCGTCAGTGCGGTCGCCGCCGAGATCGGCCGGCGAATCGGTGACGGGATCGCGCGCGATGTCTTTGACATCGACCGGCTGGCGGCCACCGGCGAGATCGCGTCGCTCGTCCGATCGGCGCGGCTCTCGATAGCGATCCAGTTACCCGAACGGATCGACGATGCGGCGGGGTACCCGCCGGTCGATCCGTCGGTCAAACGAGATCTTGCCGGCAGGACGGTGTTGTTCCCCCGGATCAGCGACGAACCGGCACTTCGCTCTCGGCTCGCGGCCCGCCTCGAGCGCGATTACGATCTCGGCCACGTGTCGATCACGATCGGAGCCGACGGGACGGTTGAGCGACTCGCGGTCGGCGACACTCGCTCTCGAATCGGGTCGATGCTACCGGCGGGGACCGTCGCGATGGCGATCCGCGCCGATCCGGCACCGACCGCAAGCGTCGGCGATCCGATCGAGGTCTGGACGTCCGAGGGCTACTCGAGCCGACTCGCGGCGACCGGAACGATACGTGCCACTGCTGGGGATCTGGCGACGATTACAGTTGACGCCGACGCTGCCGATCGGATCGCGTTCGATCCGGGCTCGAGCTATCGACTGACGACGCGATCGGAACCGCCGAACGACGGCGACGCGCTGTGTTCCGCGCTCCGATCCGCCGACGAGACGGTGCGGTCCATCACCGTCGAAGACGGCGGCACTCTCGACAACGTGTTCGTCGGCTGGCTATCGGGGATCGTTCTCGTCGTCGTTCGTGACGGCGAGGTGATCCCGTTTCCGGACGATAACGAGACGCTACGGGATGGCGACGACCTCTCCGTGCTCGGGACGGCCTGTGAACTGGCCTCCCTTCCGCCGAACGAGGCGCGTAGCATGCAGTAACAGTCCGGCTGTGAGTAGCGGTCCGATGGAGTTCGATTCGGTTCACGTTCGGTCGGTCGACTCCCCCGCGGCCTCGAAGTGTCGTCGCTCGATTCGGACCTCGTCGGCCCGCTCGTTGGCCGTTTCGGGGTCTGACTCTGCGGCGACCTCTCGAATCGCCCGCATCGAGGCGTCTCTGACCAGCGCCTCGAGATCCGCGCCGGTGTATCCCTCGAGTTCGGCCGCGAGTTCGTTGACATCGACGTCGTCGGCGAGCGGTTTGCCCTGCGTGTGAACCGCGAGAATCTTCTCGCGGGCGTCCAGATCGGGCTCGCCGACGAAGACGTGGGTGTCGAGGCGACCGGGCCGGAGCAGCGCCGGGTCGATCTGATCTTTGCGGTTAGTCGCGGCCAGGACGACGAGATTGGGGTTTTCCCGCATTCCGTCGAGTTCGGTCAGGAGCTGCGAGACGACGCGCTCGGTGACCTCGTGGCCGTCGCCTCGAGCGGCCGCGATGGCGTCGAGTTCGTCGAAGAAGACGATTGACGGGGCGGACTGGCGGGCGCGTTCGAACACCTCGCGGATCGCCTTCTCCGACTCGCCGACGTATCGATCGATGATTTCGGGGCCGTCGACGCGGACGAAGTTGACGTCGGTCTCGCCCGCCAGTGCGCGCGCGAGCAGCGTTTTCCCGGTTCCGGGCGGGCCGTAGAGCAGGACCCCAGAGGGGGGATCGGTGTTCGTCTCCTCGAACAGTCGGTCGTAGGTCAGCGGCCACTCGACCGACTCCCGGAGCGTTTGCTTCGCCTCGTCGAGGCCGCCGACGTCCGAGAAGTCGGTCGTCGGCGACTCGGCGACGTACTCGCGCATCGCCGATGGTTCGACGGACGCGAGCGCGGCGTCGAAGTGGCGCTTTCGGACGGTCGGATCTCGGTTCCACTCGCGGCGGTCGTCGGTCTCAGTTGGGCGATCGCGGATGGCTGCCATCGCCGCTTCGCTCGCGACGGCGTCGAGATCCGCGCCGACGAAGCCGTGGGTCCGGCGCGCGATCGCGTCGATATCCACGTCGTCGGCCAGCGGCATCCCACGGGTGTGGACCTCGAGGATCTCCCGGCGCCCGGTCTCGTCGGGGACGCCGATCTGAATCTCGCGATCGAAGCGGCCGCCGCGCCGGAGCGCGGGGTCGATCGCGTCGACCCGGTTGGTCGCGCCGATGACGATCACCTCGCCGCGGCCGTCGAGGCCGTCCATCAGCGTCAGTAGCTGGCCGACGATCCGATTTTCGGCGTCTCCGTCGTCGTCGCGCGTGCCGGCGATCGAATCGATCTCGTCGAAGAAGATGATCGTCGGGGCCTCCTCGCGCGCCTTCTCGAACGTCTCTCGGAGCTGTTCTTCCGACTCACCCTTGTACTTCGACATGATCTCCGGCCCGGAGATCGTCTCGAATTCGGCGTCGACCTCGTTGGCGACGGCGCGTGCGATCAGCGTTTTCCCGGTGCCCGGCGGGCCGTACAGCAGGACGCCGGACGGCGGTTCGACGCCGAGGCGTCTGAACAGCTCCGGCTCCGACAGCGGGAGCTCGATCATCTCGCGGACCAGCTCGAGTTCCTCGTCGAGGCCGCCGATGTCCTCGTAGGTGACGCCGGATCCCGGATCGAGTTCGGCCGTTTCGGCCTCGAGTTGGGAGTCGGAACCGGCCGATGCTCCGGCGGATCCGTCCGACTGTCGGCCGCGGCCGGTGGATCCCGTCGTGCTCGAACTCGGAGTGGCGTCCGGTCTCGATTCGAGGTCGGCGAGCCGAACCGTCGTCCCGCTCGTGATTCGAACGTCACCGTCGGGATCCGTGTCGGTGACCCGGAACGGCTGCTGATCGATCCCTTCGATCCGGACCTGCTCCCCCGCACGGACCGGTCGATTGCGGAGTTTCTCCGTCGCGCTGTTTTCGGCGGCCCGTCGCTGACTCTCGGCGAGTCCCGACGGTGCGACGAGCGTCACCCGATCGGCGTCGGCGATGGTCGACTTGTCTTTCGCCCGGACGGTAACCGTGTCACCGACGTGAACGCCGGCGTTCGCTCGGGTATCGCCGTCGACCTGAATGGCGTTGTCGGGGACCGACGGGTCGGCGGGCCACATCTTGGCGACCGTCGATTCCTCGCCCTCGATCACGACGGCGTCGCCGCTGAGAATGCCGAGCTGTCGCCGCACCGGTTCGGGAATTCGCGCGACGCCCCGGCCGGCGTCTCCCTTTTCGGCAGCGCGAACCGACAACGTGACGCCGTCCGATTCCGACGAACTCATACCCGTTCCTTTCGGGCCGGTCGCCTTGAGAATTGTCCCATCGCCGGCCGGCGGAATCGAGACTTTGGCGTCGTTCGCTACAGCGCGTTTTCCAGTAGCTGATCGATCCCGCGACGAAGCCGCTCGGAGGCCGACGGTGCCGAAATCCCCAGTCGATCGCCGATCTCCTCCGTCGATGCCTCTCGCGGGACGTCGAAATAGCCCGCATCGCGGGCTGCGACGAGCGCCTCGTACTGTTCGGTGGTGAGTCCGAACGGCGGATCGTCGCTCGACGATTCCCGAGTGAGCCGCTCGAGTTTGAACGTTCCGCCCCGATCCGTACAGAACGTTCGGTACTCCGCGAGCGCTTCCCTGTCCGGAAACCGCGCTCGGGCCCACCAGCCGTCGACGGTCACGATCCCGCCCAACGGCGTGGTTCCGAGTTCGACGTATTTGCGGTAGATGGGGAGCGGCGGATCTCGGAGCCTGATCCGGTACGTCGATCCGCCGCCCGTCCCGTCTACTGTCGTATGCGTCTCGACGGTGAGATCGTCCTCGAGCGCGGCCCCGAACTCGTCGTCGGCGTCGTCGACCGCTCGGCAGAGGACGACCGGTCGATCGGGATCGTCGACAAGAATTCGGTCGATGTAGACCGTAATCTCCGGGACGGCCGCCACCGCGTTCGTCAGCGGCAGGTCTGGGGAGTTCACCTGAAACTCGGCGATGAGGCCCATATCTCCTTCTTCGACCCGCCCCTACTTAAACACCCTAATACGTGAGATATAGGTTGATCGGACAGCGACGCATCTGTTCGGGTGAGAATGGCCACTAACGAGCCGGCGATGCAACTCGAGACCGGAACCCGGTCGCACAACTACTACCGAAACGCGGTCGAGAAGCACTGGGACCCCCACGAGATCGACCTTGAGGCGGACCGCGAGGGGGCCGCCGAGCTTCCTGACCCCGCGTTCGAGGGGCTCAAGCAGTCGCTCGCGCTGTTCGGTGCGGGCGAGGAGTCGGTGACGGAGGACCTCTCGCCGCTGGCGGTCGTCCTGGAGGACATCGGCGACCAGATGTTCATCACGACGCAGCTCTACGAGGAGTCCAAACACACCGACTTCTTCGATCGCTACTGGCGCGACGTGATCCACACCGAAGAGGAACGCCGCGGGCAGGAGCTCTCGTCGCCGACCGACGAGAAGTGGTTCAACGAGCCCTACGACGAACTGTTCGAGCGCAACGAGCGGGCGATGGCGCTCCTCCTCGAGGAAGACACCCCGGAGAATCGCGCGAAGGCCCACTGTCACTATCACCTGACGATCGAGGGGATTCTGGCCCAGACCGGCTACTACGGACTCACCCTCGCGTACGGTGAGAACGAACCCGAACTCCCCGATCTGCCGGGACTGGTTGAGGGACTCAAACTGATTCGCAGCGACGAGGGACGCCACGTCGGCTTCGGGATGGCGAAACTCAAGGAACTCGTGAGCGAGGGCGACGTCGATCCCGACCTCCTCCGCGAGACGGTCGACGAACTGGTACCGCTCGTCCAGGAGAGCCTGACGAGCGACGACGGGGCTAGCTCCGAGGGGGGCCCCGGTCCGAGTCCCTCCGACCTCGCCGACTACGCGTACACGAAACACGAACAGCGAATGCGCCAGATCACCACCGCGAGCGAGCAGATTCCGGACGTCGAGGAACTGACCGAACTCGACGCCTGACGACGGCGGTTCGCAAGGGCACTGAGGGAGTATCGTAGACGTTCATCGCGTCGGAATACGGGACCGAGAGACACGATCGAGTCGAGAATCACGAAACCCTCTGTTGGTGACGATACTCCCTAACTGTCGTCGCTCGGTCTCGCTGCAGTCACCGGAGAAACGCCTTTTGTCGTTCGTGTTCCATCATCTCCCATGGTAGTCCAGACCGAACGCGACGACACTACCTGGTACGAGTGCGAGACCTGCGGGCTCCTCTTCGACGAGAAGTCGGACGCGACGGAACACGAGTCGCGGTGTGACGGCAGCGATCCGTCCTACATTCAGTAATCCGGCCGCGACCCCGCTCGGTCACTCGAGGCGATCGCGGTGCTCGTCGGCGAGTTCGCTGGCCTGCTCGAGCGTATGGGCTTCGGTCCAGCGGACGCGGTCGGCGTCGCCGTACGCCAGTACGCTCTTGAGTTCGTCCCGGAGGACGCCGTGGTCGACCGCCAGCACCGTTCCCGAGGCGTCGCCGAGTTCGTAGACGCCAGGTCGATCCGGCGCGGCGGCGACCGTCTTTCGCTCGAGGTCGCGCCAGGGTTTCTGCAGCGGCATCAGTCGGTTTCCTCGACGAGTTCGTAGGCGTGTTCGCTCATCTCGTCCTCGGCGAAGACGAAGACGCGGCCGTCGACGACCGAGAGGTCGGCTTCGACGCGAACCGAGTACGCCTCCGTCGCGACTGTCACACCGGGGAACAGTTCCTCCTCGTCGTCGCGCTCGAGCATCACGCGGCCGACGCCGGTCGTCTCGAGGATGTCGTCGTGAGTGTTGCGGTCATTGACGTAGGTCATGACGCCCTCGACGCCGTCGGGGTCGGTGACGAGGACGTGAACTTCCTTCCCCGGCGGCGTCGTCAGCGGTCCGTCGACGGGTTCCGGCGGCCCGTGGTAGAACACCTCTCGACCGTCGTGGTATTCGACGACGACGCCACCGTCGACGAGATCGACGCTGATCGTGGCGGGGGCGACGTTGTTCCGTGCGCTCATGGTCTCCACTTCGGTCGGATCGGGGAAAAACGGTGCGTTCTCCGGTCTCATCGCTTCCCCCAGGAACGGTTCCGCCATCGATCGGTCTCGAGGATCGTTAGCCGTAAGTACGCCTGCTGAGAGTGTCCGAGTATGGATGGCCGCGCTGTCGCCCCCGCAGCCGGAACGGTACTCAACGCGCTCGCGACCGGCACCGGGTCGGCGTTCGCGATCGACCTCGAGACGACCGCAACCGTCGAACTCACCGAAGACGACGATGTCGTCGGCGAGGTCGCCGGCCAGCCCGAGGCCGACACGACGCTCGTCGAGCGCTGTGCCGCGATGACGATCGTCGAGTACGCCGAGCGGGCCGGGCTGGACGACTCGACGGTCGGTGCTCGAGTCCACACCGAGAGCGAGGTGCCGATGGCCTCCGGGCTAAAGAGTTCCAGCGCCGCGGCCAACGCGACGGTGCTCGCGACGTTGGACGCCCTCGAGGTCGCGGATTCGGTCGAACGGATCGAGGCCTGCCGCCTCGGCGTTCGGGCCGCCCGCGACGCCGGCGTGACGGTCACGGGCGCGTTCGATGACGCCAGCGCGAGCATGCTCGGCGGCGTGACGGTGACTGACAACACGGCCGACGCGCTGCTTGCTCGCGAGGAGGTCGACTGGCACGCACTGGTCTACACGCCGCCCGAACAGTCCTACAGCGCCGACGCCGACGTCTCGGCCTGCGAGCACGTTGCCCCGATGGCCCGACTCGTCGAAGAACTCGCGCTCGACGGCCGCTACGGTGAGGCGATGACCGTCAACGGCTTCGCGTTCTGTGGCGCACTCGAGTTCTCGACCGAGCCGATAATCGACGCCTTGCCCGAGGTAACCGGCGTCTCGCTGTCCGGAACCGGACCGAGTTACGTCGCCATCGGCGAGCGGGCGACGCTCGAGGCGCTCCGGGACAGGTGGGACGAGCACGACGGAACGACACGATTACTGCGGACGCGAACGGACGGAACACGAACGATATGACTCGAGAGCACACTGACACGGTGACGGATGGCGGAATCGACGAGGAGGATCGCACGCCCGAAGAGATGGACCTCGACGAACTGCGCGAGGAGATCCGGACGATCGATCAGGAAATCGTCGAACTGATCGCTCAACGAACTTACGTCGCGGACACGATCGCTGCGGTCAAGGACGAACAGGGGCTGCCGACGACCGACGAGAAACAGGAACAACAGGTCATGGAGCGGGCCGGCGACAACGCCGAGCAGTTCGACGTCGATGCGAATCTGGTGAAGGCTATCTTCCGGCTGCTGATCGAACTGAACAAGGTGTCTCAACGACGTAACAGGGAGAAATCGCAAGACAGCGACCAAATCCGAGACTACAACAAGTGAAATAAAATCTTCCTTTAAGTAGGGTTTAAGTCAGCAAAAACCAGACCGGTAATACAGCGCCTTAGACGTACAGCTGGTACATCTTTTCGTACAACTCTTCAATATCCTCGTAGTACGTGTGCACATAGTGATCGAGGGCGTCATGATCCTTGCCAACGCTCTTGTCTGTCTTGTCCCCGCGCATATACTTGACAAGCTCACGATTCACGCCATTCAAATCTGTCTTCCAGTACGTACCGAACCGATGTCGAGCGAAGTGCGGTGTCACCGACCGGAACTGATCATCCTCATCAAACTCGTATTCAGGCCACCAGTACTTCGTCCAAATATACCGGATATCCGTCCGATTCAACTGCTCGCCCTTATGCGTCATGAACACCCACTCATCACCAGTATCCGGACGCACCAATAGCCAATCAATCAACAACTTCCGAGACTCCACATCCAGCGGCAACACCGTCGGACGTGCCCGCTTATTCAACTCCCGATTGTGCGGGATGACTACTGCATTCGGGCGTCCCTCAAGCATTTCGTGAGACCCCATCATCGGGTAGTACTCGAGCACGTCCGGGTGATCAATATGGATTTCAGACAGCTTGATATTCGCTAATTCGCTCGAACGGCATCCGAGTTTCAGCTGAAGCCCGACGATTGCCCGGTCAGCAACATCTTCGATACCTTGCACAATTTCTCGAACCTTATCGAGTGACACTCGTGGGGGTTTCTTCTTTTGATATTCCGGTTTAGCATCATCTTTCAAATACCGCTCTTCCGTTGCAGCTGCAATCGGATTGTACTCGGATTCGTGCGGGAAATTCGCAACTTGCCACCATTTGTAAGCGTTCTCAAGCCGCTCCACTTTCTTGCGCACGGTACTCGGTTTGTTCCCCTGTTCAAGCCAATAGTCGATGAAGCGGAGGACATGGAACTTGTGCGGGCAAGCGGGGTGACGACCTTCTCCCTCCATGTGCTCTCTCCATTGGCGGAACGTCCGCCTGTAATGTCCAACCGTTTCATCGACGTTGTTAGTTGCCTTCTCCTGAATTTTCTGAACATACTCTTCCAACGGGTCGATCATCCCGTCTTCCTCGATTTCCAAGAACATCGACTCCTCTTCAGCCAGCGGGTCGTTTTCGATGCCAAACTTCTCTTGTCGTATCTGCGCAGGGTCTTTGTCGGTCATTAATAACTCTCGGGGAGCCTGGTGCTGATTCGATCACGCCAGGCAGCGTGTGCCGCTCCACCAAACAGAACGGCCATGATTGTCGGATTGTACTGGTGTGGATACGCAGTACTGTACCGCAGGTATTCGAACAGTCGGCACAACGGACGGAACCGGGTCTGGTGTAGCGTCGAATCGCTAGCCGCTTCCGAGCGCTGTTCAACAAGATGATCCTCGATATCCGAAGGGTCGGGGCAGAGACGTTGAACACCGTGTTGCTCACAATACGTAGTCCATTCTCGCCACGCCTTGCCGTACTGGTACTTCCTGGTCGACTCCGTCCAGTCCTCACCGTACTCCTCACAGAACTCACTCCAGGCTTTGTCAGCATCCAGATCGTGCGCGCACTGTTGCAGGCGGCGACGGTGAGGGACGTCGTCGATTGATTTCCACACGCCCAGCCATGCACGGGCATCCTGTTCGACGAGGTCTCCGTCGTGATAACCAGAATCGATGTCGTAATGCGGGTTGATCACTCCGAATTGCCTCCGGTGTTGTCGCCAGCGTAGTACCGGCCTTCAGCGTCAATTCGTAACTCAGCACCTTCCATTTGCGTCAGCAGACGCGTCACACGACCGTTCGTCGAGTTCACCATCTTCTGGATGATTTCGTCTCGCTCAGCTCCAGGGTTGTCTTCGACGTGCTCGATGATGCCGGAACGCTCTGTCACAGACAGTTGACGCTCGAGTTTATTGTTACGTTCTCGGCTGTCGCGTAATGCGTCTCGGAGGTCGTTGCATTGCTGGCGCAGTTCTGCGCGGTCTTTGTCCGGTTCAACAGCCGTTCTATCGAACTTTTTCCTTCCCGCACGCACCATCATTGCAACGTACTTGCTGATCGATGCTCCCATCGCATCGGCTTCGTCGCGCCAATCCTCGTACTCCGTTTCCGGGATGTGCGCGGCAACGTGCTTCTTTCCCATGTGTTGTCTCTATACAACGCCATCAAACTCCGGTGTAATAACAGTTGACTACCGAACCGGCTTGATCAGCACAGCACCGTTCTTGATTTGCGGTACGACCGCTTCCACGCCGTCTGGGAGAATCCCGAGTTTACGGAGGTCGGCAGCAGTCAGATAGACCGCGACACCGCGCGGTTCGCCGTCCGGAGAGCGCGCGACCGTGGCAGGTTCACGATCGGGTTCCGTGTCGGCCTCATCGGAGTTCTCTTCGTGTGCATGCGTGGACGTA